>JAUIIX010000006.1 GCA_030431515.1 bacterium | reverse complement strand
ACCACAACCTCCATAGTAGGGAATGAAATAGTTTAGAGAATCCGGAAAGCTTAATTCAATATCAAAATCTTTATAATTTAAATGATCATCGAATAAGAATTCCCATGTTTCACCTTTGTCTGTTGTCTTGTGAATTGCACCTGTAAAATTCGAAACTAGAAAACAATTATTTGAATCAGGGCAAAAAATATCTGTGAAATTTTTAAGTCCAGTTAATTCAACTTTCTCCCATTTGTTTTGAGAAAACAAAGTAGAGCTGAGTAATATAAATAGTAATAAGATTTTCATAATAATTCTTTAATTTTTTATAAAATTACACAACTTTTTTAAAATTTGCAAATCGTATATATACAAAGACACATTAAATGCAGTTTTATCTCGCAAAAAGATGAATTATTTTAGAAGTCTTAACCTTCCGAAGGTTTTGAACCTTCGGAAGGTTCGTAATATTAGCAAGTTAGGAGATTTTTGTAGTATTTAGCTCCGCTGATTTTTTGTGTTATCCTTCTGATGAAAAAATTTGCAGTAAAAATAGCGTTTTTCGTTTTTTTCAAAGAAAAATGTTTAAAGTTAGGTTTGTAATTTCTGGGAGATTCTTCGGCTACGCCTCAGAATGACGTAGAGTTTTTAAGAGATGGATTCCACGCTTCGCTCTGAATGACGAGAGAATCTGAATATTTGGCTAAAGCTATTTTTTAATATGTTTACAAGTCCACCAGTTAAAACAGGTGGCTATTCATAAAGAAATGGATTCATCGTATTCGCTCTGAATCACTATGCGAAATTAAGATTTAATATTTTATAAATGTTTTTTATTTTTCTATGAATAATTATTAATTTGAAAATATGATTAGTCTTCTTTCATCTTCCCAGAGCCACCACATTTATCGCAATTTACTTTTTCCTTTGTGGTAATTCTTGGTGCTTTTATTTTATGTTTTATATCGTCAGGTTCTACTTTGTTTTTATAGTCAAACTTTAGAATTTTTGTTTCACCAGCAGCAACATGGATAGTTTTTATAACTTCTTTTTCACCAATTTCATCATAAATAAAAAATGTTTTTATTTCAAAATTGCCAGCTTTCTCACTCAGATTTTTAATTTCATACACTACTTCACATTCATAGCCACCAGAAAATAACTTGAATTTTTTGTCGTATTTTGCATCAACTAACTCATAAGCTGACTCAATTTCTGCTTTCACTTCTACTTTTCCACTACCATTGCATTTATCACAAGGTATATCTTCGCAGGAACTTAAAATTAACCCAAACAGCAATACGAATAGTATTATATTTTTCATATAGTTATATAAATTGTTTAGCGTGATATATTTTTAATATATCTTCAAATAATTAATCAAAATTAAGAATAAATACTTTCTATTTCAAAAAATATTTTTAAAATAATTATTTATTAGATAGATAATTCAAAAATTTTTAGTAGTTTGCTTTTTTATCAATTATAAAAGGGGTTTTATTTATGGGAAAAAGTATAAAATTAATAATACTTGCCTTCTCTTTGGCTTTTATTCTTAGTAGTTGCTCACAAAGAATAATTGACTTTACATTAATTTCTACTAAGAATTATGATGTAACAAGAATGAAAGAATATAATGTTCAAAAAACAAGAGCAATGTCGGAAGAAAAATTCCACATAATTATTGTTATACCTACTAAAAGTTATTTTGGTGGGCAAATGATTAAACAAGCAATTGATAATACGATAGAATCTGTACCAGGTTGTGTTGGATTAGCAAACGGAGTTGTAACAGCAAAAGGATTTTACATTCCATTAATTTTTGGAACAATGTCCGTGCAAGTAGAAGGTGATCCAATTATTGACCCAAAAATTGCTTCTAACTACGAAAAAAGTGACAAGTATTTTGTAGTTAACATTGACGAAAATAATGTTGAAACTGTAAAAGAAGTTTCTAGTTTGGATTTCAATATATTAAAATCAGGAGAATAAGAATATGAAAAGAATTACATTTTTAACTTTAGCATTAATAATAGGATCTTTGGCACTAAGTTCTTGCTCTCGTAGAACAATGGACTTTACACTATTAAGCACAAAAAATTTTAATTACGATAAAAATTATAAAGTAACGAAAGCAAGAAATACAGGAGAATTTAGAGTTAATATAATTGTAGTTTTTCCGACAGGTAATGTAAGAACTGATGAATCTTTAAAAGAAGCTATTGATAATGCAATAGAAGCTACTCCAGGAGCAGTTGCTCTTACAAATGTAGTAATCACTTATGGTCGTTGGTATATTCCATTAATTTACGGTCAAGAATTTGTTGAAGTAAAAGGAGATGCTGTAGTAGATGTTACTGCTAAAGTTTCTGATAATGGAAACGGTTATTTCTATGGTGAATATGATGAGAATGAAAATCTAATTGATTTCAAAACTATTGATGAAAATGAGTATATTAAATTACAAGATTAATTTTTGAATACTGAATCAATATTATTAATAAAAAAGGAGTACAAATTTTGCACTCCTTTTTTTATGTCTATATATTTTAGATTATTATGCTAATCTTGGTAGTTTTCCAAATAATACTTTTAAAGCAGCCACTGGAACACTTTTCTTTTTCTGTCTGAAGAATCTAAATTTCAACTTCATATTATATTGTATCATATACATCGACGGAACTACAAATAAAGTAAGTACCGTTGAGAATGATAATCCAAATATAATTGCCCACGATAATGGTGCAAAGAATGCTGTATTATCATTTCCATAGAAGTTAATTTGTGGATTCCATTCTGTTAGTAATGTATAAAAATCGATATTCATACCAGATGCAAGTGGCACTAAACCAAGCATTGTAGATGATGCTGTTAGGATTACAGGTGTAAATCTTATCGATCCCCCCTCAATAATTGCAGTTCTAGTTTTTGCTTTTCTTCTTAAAAGTTCATCTGTAAAGTCAATCAATAATATACCATTATTTACTACAATTCCTGCTAATGATATAATACCAACACCTGTCATTACTATTACGATATCCATACCAGATAATGCAAGTCCTAAAAATACACCAATCAGTGAGAATAGTATTGTTGTAAATATTATTAATGGTTTGATAACTGAGTTAAACATAACTACAAGTGTTAAGAAAACTAACATTATTGATATTCCAAAAGCTAATCCCAAGAAGTTTGAAGTTTCGGCTTGGTCTTCTTGCTCACCAGTGAATTTTATTTCGTATCCTTCTGGCAAATTAAATTTTTCAGATAATTTTTGAATATCCGCTACTATTTCGTTAGCATTATACCCTTCTAAAACATTAGAAGATAAAGTAACTACACGATTATTATTTTTACGATTTATACCACCATAAGAGTTAGCATACTCCATAGTAACCATTGAAGCAATAGGAACTTGTCTAAATTTTCCTGTCGGTTCACGGAAAGATAATCTCATATTTAATAATGTAGGTATATCATATCTATAATCTTCATCTATTCTTAGCATTATATCATAGTCATCTTCTCCGATAGTGAATTTATCGATTTCTCTACCATATAGTGCAGTTCTAATTGCAGAAGCAACTTGCATTGAAGAAATACCTTCTTTGTTAGCTTTCTCTCTATTTACATTTACAATTATCTCTGGTTTATTTAATTCCAAATCAGATTGTAAGTTTTCAATACCTTCTATAGAAGATGAATCAACAATAACTGATCTAAATTTTTCAGAAACTTGTGTAAGTACTCCCAATTCAGCACCATGTATTTCAATATTAATTGGTTTACCTGTTGGAGGACCAGCTTGTTCTTTTTCTACTTTAATTGAAACTCCTGGCATACCTTTAATTTCATCTCTAATACTATTCAGTATTGCCCAAGTACCATTTCCATTTCTTTTTCCAAACTCCACGAAAGAAACTGTAACTTTACCTTTATTTGATTTAGGATTTCTATCAGGATCCATTGGATCACCAGCACCTATAGCAATATTTGATTGAATTGATTTCACCATTGGGTTATCTTCACCAACGATATTAAACACCTTATCTTCAATAATTTGAGTAATAGAATCAGTTACTGCGGCTCTTGTGCCAAGTGGTAATTCGATATAAACTATTGCAGAGTTAGGGTCTGGGTCTGGGAAGAAATCTACTTTTGGTGATCTTGATCCCATTATCATTATAGAAATTATAAGAACTACAAAAGCACCTGTTAATACTAAAAATGGTCTTCTTTTAACAATAATAGATGATAGTATTTTTCTATAAGTACTTATAGCAGCAGGTATTAATTTTTCTTGGAATGGTGTTATAATTAGTGGAACTAATATAAACTTATTAAAGAATGCAATTCCAATTCCCCAAATAATTAAGTTTGCTACTAATTTAAGTCCTTCACTTCCATTGCTCATAGCAATAAAATGAAATAACAAAGCAAATGTTCCTGTTACTGCAGACATTACAAATAAGTTTTTGTTTCCTTTTGCTTTTGCTTTTCCGTCATCCATAAATTGCAATGCAAAAACTGGATTGATAATAAAGGCAACAAATAATGATGCTGTTAAAACAATAATTAAAACTGCAGGTAGGAAGTACATAAATTCACCAATAATACCTGGCCAGAATAGAAGAGGGAAGAAAGGTGCTATTGTTGTAATTGTACCGGCTAATACTGGCATAAATACTTCACCAGCAGCAATTCTTGCAGCTTCTTTTACATCATATCCTTCTTTAGTATGAAGACGATAAGTATTTTCGATTACTACAATCGCATTATCTACTACTATTCCTAATCCTAATAGTAAGGAGAATGTTACCATGATATTAAATGTAAAATCTAAACCTGGTAATATCATAAAGGATAAGAACGAAGATAAAGGAACTGCTAAACCTACGAATACAGCATTTCTAATCCCCATAAAGAATAATAATACTATTGTTACAAGTAAAAATCCAATAATAACTGAGTTTATTAATTCGTTTATAGATGTTTTAGTATTTACTGATAAATCATTTGTAATTACTATTTCTAAATCTTTTGGAAAAGATGTTTCTTTTAGTTTAGTAATTATCTGTTCAATACCTTCTGCAGCTTCAATTAGGTTTTCACCACTTCTTTTAATTACATTTAATGCAATAACTGGGTTGTGGTTTAATCTTGCAAAACTCTCTCTTTTTGCATCAGTAAATTTTACTTCAGCAATATCTCTTAAGTATAGAGTGTTTCCTTGACTCGCTCTAATAATAACGTCTTCAAGTTCTTTCACATCTTTGAATTGACCAACCACTCTAATTGTTCTTTCAAGATTTCCTACGTCAATATTACCACCAGCAAGATTAATATTCTCATTTTTAATTGCATTTGATATGTCACCAAAGTCAATACCAGACAATTGCATTTTGTAAATATTAACATTGATTTGGACTTCTTTTACTAAGTCACCTATCAAATCAACTCTAGTAACTTGCTTTAATTGTTCTGCTTCATCTTGAATTTGCTCAGCATATTTCTTGATCTCATCTAAATCGTAAGGTCCTGATACGTTTACTGATTGAATCGGAAATTCAGAAAAGTCAATTTCCTGCACCATCGGGTCTTGTTCCATATCCGTTGGTAAATCACTCATAGCATTATCAACTGCATCAGCTGTTCTTGATTTTGCAACAGATGGCTCAACGCCTGTGCTAAATTCAACAGTGATAGCAGAAAAATCTTGAATAGATTTACTTGAGATTTTCTTAACACCAGTAACAGATTTTAGTTTTTTCTCAATCTGACGAGTAATCAGATTTTCAATATCTTCGGGAGAAGTACCAGCATAAACAGTTCCAATATAAACAGTTGGTATTACTATTTCAGGGAATTGTTCTTTAGGTAATCCGTTATAGGCAATCATACCAGCTAAGGAAATTAAAATTGTGGTAACAAATATAGTTACTTTATTATTTAAAGCCCAAGTGGTCGGTTTAAAATTAAAATCGCTCATTATATATTTTCAATGCCTTTATTAATAATTAGAATTTTCTACTACTTGAGATACTTCAATAATAGTATTCTCAGCCACATCATTTGCACCATAAGTAATTAAAAGTTCATCTGCTTTTAAGCCAGATACCACTTCTACTTTATCATTATAGTCATTTCCTACAGTAACAAATCTTTTTTCGCTTTTAGTTTTGCCATCACTACCTTTTACAGCAACATAAACAAATGTTTTGTCATTCTCTTTTTGAACTAAATTAATAGGAATAACGATAGCGCTATCAGTTTTATAAGTTGCAAATTTAGTAACACAAGTCATATTTGGTTTTACATCTTTTACCTTGTTAGGTATTTTAATAATCGCAGTCATAGTTCTATTTTTAGTATCAATAGTTTCTGAAATACTTGAAATTTTAAGATCTAAAGTATCATTATCTAAATCAGGAAAATAAACTTTTACATTATTTCCTTTTTTAATTTTGCTATAGTAGTTTTCTGGAAATTCAGCTCTCACTTCTAAATTAGCAGTCGAAGACATCACAACAGCTCCCATACCAGGACTTAATGCTTCACCAATTTTAGGTAATACCATATCAACAGTACCAGCAAAAGGAGCTTTCAATTTTAGGAGGTCAATTTCTTCTTCAATCAAAGCAATACTTTTTTGCATAGTTTCATAATCATTTTTAGCTTTTAAGTAGTCTATTTCAGAACCAACTTTTTTATTCCAAATTGACTCTTGTCTTTTAAATACAGTTTCAATAAACTCAAATTTATTTTTGGCTTCTGCTAATCTTCTTTTTTGGATTGAATTATCTAACTCTAATAACACTTGACCGGCTTGAACAAAATCACCTGGTTCAACATTAATATTAGTAATAACACCAGATAATTTAGTACTCAAATTTGAGTTTTTGTCAGAATATACAACAGACTGCATATTCACAAACTTAGTAAATTCTTGTCTATTCAATTTCATAACTTGAACAGGTACTTTTTTATCAACTTCAACTATATCAAGCTTGCTTTCTAAAGTTGCGATTTCTTTTTCAATAGCTTCTTTTTGTTTTTTTAAATCAGCTAATTTTGTTTTTGGATCTTCACTTGCTTCGCCAGAACATGCCTGTATAATAATAGCAACAAGAGAAAGAATAATAATCATTTTTTTCATAAAAATTTAAAACCTTTAATATTAATTTATTTTACCAATTAAGTTTTCATACTCCGACTGAGCAGAAAGAAAATTATAAGATGCGTTTAAGTAATTAATCGATGCTTGTCTCAATGCTAAATCTGCATCATTCATTTCAAGTTGAGAACCTACACCTTCATTAAATCTTATTTTTGAAATTTCATAAGCACGTTGTGCTTGTTTCATATTAGCTTGAGTTGACTCAATTTGTTTGTTCGCAGTTTCCATTCTCAAAATCACATTTTCAATATTATTTCTCAAAGATTGAGTTAATAGTAATTTTTGAGTAATTGCTATTTGCTTATTTATTTGTGCTTTTTCTACTTTTGTATTAGTTTGAAAACCATTAAATAAATTCATTGATAATCTAATCCCAACATCAGATTGGTCAACAGTAAAGAAATCAAAATCATCTGATTGACCTTGATATACATAGTTAGCAAACAAACTTAATCTTGGCATATAGTCTGCTTTACCTAAATCAATAAATGCGTCTTGAACTTCTACTTGATATTCTAATGACTTTAAATCATTATTAGTAGTTAATAATTCTGCATAAGATTCATCTAAATTAGGGAGTTTATCATTCTTTAAATATTTTTCAAAAGAATCTTGTATTTCAATATCTTCATTGTTTTCAATACCAATTACTAATTTTAAGTTATTCTTAGCATTTATATAGTTAGTTTCAACATTTGCCAATTCTGTTTTCAAATTAGAAACTTGAACACTTGCTCTTAATTGCTCATACTCAGATATCAATCCTTCATTGAACATAATAGATATTTCATCATATCTTTTTTGAGCATTATCTAAACTTGATTGAACTAATTCAATTGATTCCTTTGCCAAAATAGCTGAGAAAAAAGCAACTTTAGTATTTTTAACAGTTCTTGATTGCTCAGAATTTAAACTTTCTTCAACTACTTTTTTATAAATAGCAGAACTCCCAATTCCAGTAAATACAGTATAATCGAATAGTGGCTGAACTAATTCAACTTGAGCTCTGAAGTTATTGTTTGACCCAGCAGTAATAGCCGAATATTCAGAAGCATTACTACTTCCAAGTAAATCTTCAGGGTTAGCACCAACTGCTTGAGCAATAGCAGCTACTAAAGGTTGAGGAAAAAAACTACTTGTTCCTCCACCAGCAAAAACTATTTTTTGTTTGATAATTGAACGGTTATAATTTGCGTTCAAATCAACTCTTGGATAAGCATATCCATACGCCTCTTTTACATCTTTTTGAGCTGTTTCAAGATTGTATTCTGCTATCTTTACATTATGATTATTCTCTAATGCTTTCGCAATAGCAGTATTCAGATCATAATTTTCTTTGGATTTTGCAACTATTGAAAATACCAACAATAGTATAAATATATTTTTCATATACTAATCTAAAACCTTTTTATTTAATAAATTATTTTGTTTTCTCTTTGAAATCTTTAATACCATCATCAGTTAGTATTCCTGACATCAGTATTTCATAAATTTGTTCTAATGCTTGTGTCGATGAAATTGATAAATCTGCTAAGATATCTGGTCTCATTATAGTATGTAAAATACCAAAATACATCATATAATATATGTTTTTATTAATACTTGGTTTAATCATACCTTCTTTAAGTCCAAGTTTCCATATTTTTTCAAAATATTCTCTTTTTTCATTTTCAAATTCAATTCTACAATCCCAGACAGAATGTGCGTGTTTTTTCAAATCTTCAATAAATTTCGGCTTTAATTTTTTATGATGTTTATTAATAACAGAATACATATTACCGAGTTGTTCAAAAAAATGAAATTCATTATTTTCAACCATTTTTTCTAAAACAGCATTACTTTCAGCTCTCATTTCATCAAATAGACTTTGGGCACATTTTTGAAATAATTCTTTTTTCGAGGGGTAATGATCATATAGAGTTTTTTTACTAATTCCCAAATCTCTGCACAAATCATCTAAATTTAAGGCTGTATATCCTATTTCGGTAAATTTTTCAATTGATTCTTTTAAAATTCTATCTTCGACTTTTATCATTTAATTCGTACTTAGTAAATTTTGAAAACTTTATAAACTTTGAAAGTTTACGAAAGCAAAACTATGGAAGTTTCATATTTCTACCAAATTATTTTTTAAATTTAATTGACTTTTATCAACTATAAATACTTATCTAAATAGTATCACAACAAGTTAGACATAAAAAAAAAGACAAGGATTTCTCGTCTTTTATTTGATATTTCTTAAAATTAATATTTATTTTAAAGTGCTTTCTACTTTGCTGATAATAATTCTTGTGTCAGCTTTAGCATCTTTTCCAGCTTTTTCACTCGTTTTGTATTCTGCTTTTCTATTAAATTTACCCCATCCTTCAGTTAATTCTTTCAATTTTGCTAATCTTTTTTGGGATAAAGCATTATTATTCGAATCATCTGGGTGTATTTCGATATCAATACTCAAGGCACGATTAAATCTCATTACAGATTTTAAATTTTCTAATTTTGCATTTCCAGCGGCAGAAATTTCAACGCTTCCCTTATCAAAAACATCAAAATCATACAATTCAACACCTTCTTTCATTACAAATACTTCAAAATTTTGGATTTGTGGTGCATAACTTGCGTCAGGTGCTGTTGGTTTAAAATCAATTTCTTCTCTAAGAACTTCTGGGTCTAAAAATGTAAATTTATAAGATTCATTAGCTTGTAATAATTGTTCGTAATTTCCAGTAGCATTTGATTTGATTTTAAATTTCTTTCCTTTGCTGTCTTCAATTTGAATATCTAAAGCAATTGGTTTTCCACTAGTTTTATCTGTAACTACTCCTTTAACAATTCTTGTACTTAGATCTTGTGAATAAATATTAGTTGTCGAAAAGATTATCGCTAATAAAAATAGTATATTAATTGATTTCATAATTATTCCTTAATTTGTAAAATTTTAGTTTGCAATTTAACAATGTTTATTAAAATAAAAACAATCTTTAAGTTAAATCGTAATATAATTACGATAAATTATTCAAAATGTTATAAAATATGCAGTTTCTAAACCCCTTTGTTTTATTTGGACTTATTGCGTCCTCAATTCCTATTATCATTCACCTTATCAACCTCCGAAAACAAAAGAAGGTTGAGTTCTCTTCATTAAAGTTTTTGAAAGAACTACAAAACACTAAAATCCGTAATATTAAACTACGTCAAATACTACTTTTGATACTAAGAACTTTACTAATTACCTTCATTGTTCTTGCATTTGCCAGACCTACTATCCAAAATGCTATCCCTGGATTTGTTTCTTATGCAAACAACAATAGTGGAGTGATAATTGACAATAGTTACAGTATGGATTTATCCGATTTAACTGGAAATAGATTCAGACAAACTCGAAATGTTTTTACAAATATTCTCAATAATATGGAAAGTGGAGATAAATTATTTGTAAGTGGAAGTAATTATGTGCTGAGTAAAAATCTTGAATTAAGTTCTAATAAAAATGAAATTGATAAAATTTTTAAAAATATAAAAATAGAATCTGGTAAATCAAAATTCAACGACTTAATTGCAAAATCTAATATTCTATTTGAAGAAAATAAAGAATTAAATAGTGATTTGATAATTATAAATGATTTTCAGAAGAATTTTATTGACCAAATTGATACAAACTCTAATTCTACTATAAGCCAATTATCTTTTGTAAAAATTGGTAAAGATTTCAAAACAAAGAATATATCAATAGATTCTGTTAAAATTATTAGTTCAATTTTCCAAGAAAATAGAGCAGTTGAAATTGATGTTTATATCAGTAATAATTCAGAATCTTTATCAAGCAATAACTTACTTAGTTTGAAGTTCAACAAAAATAGAGTTGCTCAAAAATCATTTAATATCGAAGGTAAAAAATCACTTGTGCTGCCAATCTCCGGAATGGTAAGTACTAATGGTGCAGTAGAAGCTGTGGTTGAAATCGAAAATGACGACATACTTCAAGATAATAAGTTCTATTTTGGATTTATTATACCATCGAAACCAAAAGTATTATTAGTTAGCGAAGTAAATAGAAGTTTCGCAGAAATCGCACTTAAAACAAGAAACCTTGAAGAAAATATAAAAACTATAAGTGCTAAAGAATTTGCAACAATTAACTTGAGTGAATATAATGTTATCTTGAATTCAAGTGATGAACTATCAGCAAATGATTTATCTCGTTTAGAGAAATATATAAGCCAAGGTGGAACAAGTATTTTATTAGCAGCAGATTCTTCTAAATTTAGTACTTTTAAACCATTTTACACGACTTTAGGATTTAATAATATTCAAGCAAATTCTTACTCAAATAAAGTTAAATTTGATAGAGTAGAGAAATTACACCCAATTTTCAGTGGATTATTTCAAGGTAATTCTGACCCTAAATCAATAGTAGAAAGTCCAGAAATTTCTAAATCAGTAACGCTTTCTGGTGGTTTTTCTATGATTTCTGCAAATGGTAAATCATTTATGAATGAAATAGAATACGGAAACGGAAAAGTGATTTACTTTGCAGTTTCTCAAGACCTTAGATGGAGTAACTTTGCACTTACTGGCTTATTCCCAGCAATTTTAAATCGCAGTGTAATTTACCTAAGTGGTGGAAAGGGTAATTTTTATCAATCAGATAATAATGATAAAGTTGTTTTAAATATTCCGAAAAACTTAGCATTAGATAATAATTTTGTCTTAGTTAGTCCGTCTGGAATAGAAAGCACTTTAAAAGCATCTGACCTTCCTTCTGGCTCGGTATTGATAATCGAAGAACTTGCAGAAGAAGGCACTTATTTTGTTAAAAATTCTAATAATAATTATGTCGCTGTATTTGCGATTAATCACGACCCTAAAGAATCAGTTCTCGAATATTATTCATCAAACGAATTAGAGGAAATCTTAAAAGCTAAATTCCCTAATTCTAAAATCAATATTATAGAAGATTATAATGAATTTAATTTAAAAGAATTACGTGCTAATTTAGGAACTGAGCTTTGGCAATTATTTTTAATTCTTGCCTTACTTTGTGGTATCGCAGAATTATTTGTTCAAAAGGCATACAAAACAGAAATGGAGTAATTATGAAATTCTATTTTGCATTAACAATATTAATATTATTATCTGCTTGTGGGAGCCACAATTCATCTGGCAACAGACAACATGGTGGTGTTGATAATCCTTTGGCCCCTTCTCAAGAAAAAAGCGGTTTTGATTTAAGTTTTTTTAAAGCAAATTCAAACTACCAAGATGATAAAAAACCATACGATGATGTTGACCAATATGAAAATAATACTAAGTATGAACGTAAGATAACTTATTATTATAGTTATACATTAGAAGTTGATGATGTAGAAAACAAAGTAAAGCGAGTTGAAGAAATTGCTAACACTAATAATGGTTATGTTCAAAATAAAACAAATGGAAGATTAACTCTTAAAATTCCAACACCGAAAGTGGATTTTGTGATTTCTGAAATTTCTCAATTAGGTGAAATAGTAAATAAATATCAACAAGCAAGTGATATTACAAGTTCTTATTACGATGCAAAACTTCGCTTGGAAAATATGCTTAAAACAAGAGAACGATATTTAGAATTACTTGCCAAAGCTGAAAATGTAGAAACAACTTTAAAAGTAGAACGTGAACTCGAAAGATTATTGTACGATATAGAATCTTTAAAAGGGCAAATCGAAGTGATGCAAAGTCAAGTTGATTTTACTACAATAACAGTTAATTTAGAAAAAAGTAGCACACCTGGTCCAGTTGGTTGGATATTCTATGGCTTGTACAAAAGCATAAAATGGTTAATAGTTTGGGATTAAAATGAAAAAAGCAATAGTTTTAATTAGTGGCGGAATGGATTCGGCAGTATGTGCTGGGCTTGCAAAAGAGCAGGGATATGAAATATTTGGTTTACACATCAACTACGGACAAAGAACAGAAAAAAGAGAATTAAAAGCTTTCAATGATATTTGTGATTATTATAATGCAAAAGACAGATTAGTTGTTGATATTTCACACCTTGTAGCAATTGGTGGCTCAAGTTTGACAGATAAAAATATGTTAGTCAGCAAAGCAAATTTAGAAAGTAAAGAAATTCCAAGTTCTTACGTGCCTTTCCGAAATGCAAATATACTCGCAATCGCTACATCGTGGGCAGAAGTTATCTCAGCAAAAGCAATCTTCATCGGTGCAATGGAAGAAGATTCATCGGGTTATCCGGATTGCAGAAAAGTATTTTTTCAAGCATTCCAAGAAACAATTAACACTGGCACAAAACCCGAAACACAAATAAATATCGAAACTCCAATCATAGACATATCCAAAAAAGATATAATCATCAAGGGTAGCAAGATAGGAGTACCTTTCCATTTATCATGGAGTTGCTATCAAAATGAAGAAGAAGCTTGTGGTGAGTGCGATTCTTGTGCTTTACGTCTTCGTGGTTTCTCCCAAGCCAATATCGAAGACCCAATTAAGTATGTTGGGAATGGGTAGTTTTCTTACGTCATTCAGAGCAAAGCGATGAATCAAGAAAAACTTCGGAGAAGTTTTATATTAATAGAAAAATCAAAACTACCCCAACTCACAAATCGAAGACTTGAATTAATCAATATTTAAATTCTCATATTTCTTTAAAGCAGTTAATAATCCTTCATCTTCTGTTGTTATTTTTACATTTAAATATTCTTTCGTATGATTTGGCATTGATAAATTTGCTAATTTACCTTTTCCAATTTTGTTTATTAAATGATATTCTAAATTTGCTCTATCATAATCATCACTTATTTCTACATACGCAAATTTGAAATTTTTATACATATATTCGATATGAGTTCTTAATTTATCATAATTATTTACAAACCAATTTACAGAATCTATTGTACCTATAGGAAAGTAAATTTGCTCACCTGTTAAATCATTTGATATATTCATTTTTTTTAAATCTTTGTAATATTTATAAAATTCACTTAGATATTCTTCTTTATATATCGTAGAATTACCGCATAATAGATTTTGAATATGACTTGTTAATCTTTTTTTAATTTCTCCTTTCCCAATGTAATAAAGGATAAATGGTTTATCACCTTTTTCATCCATAAACCCATAAATATAAACACCTGAATTATTATTCATTTCAACTAAATGTTCTTTTCCATATAATTCTGAAAATATATATTCTTCATTCATTATTTTCTCCATTTTAATTATCTAAATTAAATAAAATAATTACTTTTGTAATAAATCTTCTAAATAACTTATTCTGTTTTCTAAAATTTCTTTAGATAAACCTAATTTTCCTAACTCTTCATTTAACTTTTCAATATCCTTTTTAAGCTTATTTTTTAATTCATATCCTGAAGCATCTTTTAATAGGTCTGTTTTTGTTTCTTTCTCAATTGTTGAAATATCAAAATTATAAATAATTTTTTTTAAATTAACTTTTCCATCTTCTAATTCTTTTAACAACTCTTTTCTTTTTGAATTATTTAAACTTTTTCTTTCTAATTCAATTTTTTGTTTGTATTCATTATCTTCTAAATCCTTTTTGTTTTTATAAATATCCTGAACTTCTTTTATTCTTTTTTCAACTTCATTAATATGTTCACCAAATTGAAATAAATCTTTATATTTATATAAGTCTGAATTTGTTTTAATTAAAGAATAAAAACGATTATCAACCTTTTTTCTGTATTCACTCATTGAATTAAATATTTCTAATAACTGCTTCATGTTTAATGAATTAATTACTAAATCAGCTAAATAATCTCTTATTTCTTTTTCATTTAATGCATATATACAAGTATATAAATTATTTAATTCTACTTTCCAAATCCCCTTTTTAATAATTGAAATTTTTTGTTCGTTACTCAAATCATATAAGTTAAGTATAAAAAAGTCATAAGGTATTTCAAGTTTATATGGGTTCATTGGTTTTTTAGGGATTAAATATATTTTATTAATTGTATCAGATTTATTCTCATAATCTGGTATAAAAAAATATTCTTTTTTCATTTTATCATCATTAATTCCGTCAATCCATAATTTTAAATTATCTTTGGTGATTCTTTTGTGTTTATAAGTAGGTTTGTGAATTTCTAAAACTCCATTTCTACTTCTATTGTTAGCCCTTTGTGATTCTGATGTATCAAATTGCGAAGGACTCATACAAGAAGTTAATAAACTAATAGCTACTATAATTATATACAATTTACTCATAATTTTTTCCAAATAATTTAATTTATTGTTGCAATTTATGGAATTAATTGATTATTTACAATACTTAAAAATGTCATTTTTTATATCTTCATTTTTTTTAGTTTATATTTTCTTTTTTTATCGGCATTATGACTTCGCTCAGCAAATGAAATATTGAAGTATTTGCAGTGTAATCAGTGTTTTTTCGTTTTTCAAAGAACTGGGTTTATATTAGAGATGTTAGGAACGGTTTTGTGTAATAAGGCAGTTTATATTATCTCATTTAGTCTTATAATAGATACGAATTAAAGTTTAGTTGTTTTCTAACCATTCCCTACTAATACAATGGATTCATTGCTACGCTCAATATGACAATGGCGAAATTAGTAATTAAATATTATTTACAAAGTATTTATAATAGTATTATTATATTTTAGTTTTAATAAATTCAATAAAATTGTCAACTGCTAAACCACGATGACTAATTTTATTTTTTATATCTTTGCTAAGTTCAGCAAAAGTAAGATTATAGCCATCAGGAAGGAATATTGGGTCATATCCGAAACCATTATTACCTTTATATTCTTTAGTTATTTTACCCTTACATTTACCAGATAAATAATTTGTATTATTTCCATCATAATAACAAATTACTGTTTCAAAATAAGCGTTTCTATTTTCAATATCCTTTAAATTATTTAATAATTTATTACAATTATCTTCAAAGGTAGCATTATCGCCAGTATATCTCGCAGAATATACACCTGGTTCGCCATTTAACGCTTCTACAAAAAGCCCAGTATCGTCAGAAATCGACGGCATACCAGACTTTTTGTAAAATGCTTTTGCTTTTAAAAATGCATTTCCTTTCAATGTATCGGCATCTTCAATTACTTCAAGGTCAGTAATTCCTAGTTCTAAAGGAGAGAAAATTTCAATTTTTGTATCAACTAATTTAGATTTTAATTCTTCAATTTTATGTTTATTATTAGTCGCTAAGAGTATTTTCATTTTTTCAATGCCAAGTCAATTAATAACTGACAAAGTTCATCAAATTCAACTCCACCAGCTTTAGCAGCCATTGGCAAAAGCGATAATTCTGTAAACCCAGGTATTGTATTTACTTCTAAGCATTGTGGAATTCCGTCAGGGTCTAATCTAAAATCAACTCTACAAAAATCTTTACATCCTAAAAGTTGAGAAGCACCTGCAGCCAAATTTAGAATAAAGTCTTCAATATCATTTGAAATTTCAGCAGGACAGATATATTCAGTTTGCCCCTTAGTATATTTATTTTTGTAATCATAATAACCTTCATGAGGTTTGATTTCAATAATTGGATATGCTTTGTTATCAATAACAGCAACAGTAATCTCACGTCCAGGTATATACTCCTCAATCAATGCCATATTGCTTGTTGATTCAACTTTTTTAATACCGTTAGAAATATCATCTAAATTGCCATCATAAACAATAGTCAAGCCAAGAGCAGACCCTTGATCATAAGGTTTGATAACTAATTTGCTTCCAAGTTCTTTTCTTATTTCTGCTAATAGTTCATAGTCATCTGCTTGAGAAATTTTAATAGAAGTCCAAAGAGGAGTAGTAATTCCACCTGCACTAAAAATCATTTTTGATTGAATTTTATCCATAGATAATGCAGAAGATCTGATATTCGAGCCAGTATATGGTATTCCTCTAAGCTCTAATAGTGCTTGAAGATGCCCATCTTCACCCCACTTGCCATGGACTAAATTAAAAACACAATCTATATCATCAAATATATTAGAATTTATACAATCAATATAATTTTTTGTATGGAATTTAGATAGTTCCTCTTCACTTGGGATTTCATTTTTAATATCAAGAGAATTAATATCAATAATACAATCAACACCTAAAGCGGGATCAACTGCAATTACCTCATTTCCTTTTCTAAGTAAGGCATTATAAATAGCCTTACCACCTGTAAAAGATACATTTCTTTCACCCGACATTCCACCCATTAATACTGCAATTTTCATAATTTAATTTTTGGTAAATTTTTAAAATTCTAATTTACGGAATTGTTTTTCTTTTTAAAAACTACTATTATTTAAGTACTAAAATATACTAATTTTCATTTAATAAATCAAGATTTTTAATAATAATATTTTCTCCTTGGACTTCCATACTATACTCTTTAAAACATTTACTAATTGCATTAAAAAATGACATAGAACAACCAATTTCAATTCTGTCGTGCAATTCAATAACAATGACTTTCACTTTTGGTAACCAATTTTCATAATTTTCATTAAATACATATATTTCACTCATTTCAATATCAATTTTTAATAAATCAATATATTTAAGATTATATTTTTCAATTAAATAATTTATATCTACAGCATCTACATTACCATTAATTTCATCTTCCTCAACCACTAAACCACTTTTTCCAGTATTATATTTATCATATACTTTTAGTTTAATTTTCTTATTCCAAAGTCCTGCAAATTCATAATTTATATTAGTATATTTAGATGTATTAGATTTTAAAAGCTCAAAATTTTCTTTGTCAGGTTCGATACAAATAAACTCAAAATTTGGGTATAAATTCTTCATTAGTACTGTAAATAAACCAATATTTGCACCTGCATCAATTATTACTCCACTATCTTGTAAACTATAGTCATAATCATATTCGTTATTGATAAATATTTGATGAAAAATACCTATATCAGTTACCATATTCCTTATAGAAAAGGGATATTTTATTTTAGGCAAATTAAAAGTTTTATTTTTCACTAAAGCTAATTTATATAAAATATAATTACCTTTTATAAAACCATAATTATTATAAATAGTAAATATCTTAGAAAATATCTTATAAATATTCTTCATTTTATTTTAGGTTATTATATTTTTAAAATTATTAATTCTATAGCCAATAATGAAAATTATTTAGAAAGGTGCGTCATCATCATCTGGAATTGGACTTATGCTTTCCATTTCTTGTTTGTAATTGTCTCGCATACTTTGCGGTTGGTCGGCTACTGCCAAGGTGTAATTCTCAAATCTGGCAATATGCTCATTAAAGACTACTCTTACTGTTCCAATTGGTCCGTTTCTTTGCTTACCGACGATTAGTTCGCCCATTCCCTTGGTTGCTGTCCCGTCTTCAAATTCTTGGACCCCATATCTTTCAGGTCTATTCACAAACATAACCACATCGGCATCTTGTTCAATTGAACCTGATTCCCTTAAATCCTGGAGCATTGGTCTAAAGTCTTTTCTACCTTCTACACTTCTATTTAACTGAGCTAAGGCAATTACTGGAACTTCAAGTTCTTTAGCTACTTGCTTTAATGTAGATGAAATTATTGCAATTTCTCTTTCTCTTGATTCTGCACCACTTGCGTGCATTATCTGAAGGTAATCAACTAAAATTAATTTAATATTATGTTGTTGTTTTAATGATCTACATTTTGACCTAAATTCATTTACATCAAGCATTGCTGTATCATCAATTATTATTGGAGAGTCTGCTAATCGCCCGAAACTCTGAACTAATTTTGTATTTTCAGCAATACTAATTCTACCATTTCTAATGTTTTGTTGGTCAACTCTCGAATCCGCCGAAACTAATCTTATTGCGATTTGTTGAGCTGCCATCTCTACTGAGAAAAATGCTGTTGGAATTTGATTTATTACTGCTGCATTTAATAATATTGATAATCCTAATGCAGTTTTACCCATAGAAGGTCTTGCTGCTATTATTATTAAATCTGAATTTTGAAATCCACCTAACATTTCATCTAATTTATGGAAACCTGATAAAACTCCAGAAAGTCCTTTTCTTTCAGCTAACTGTGAAATATATTGACTTGTGCTACTCGCTAGTTCTCTCATGGTAATATAACTTTTTGTAAATCTTTTTTGAGATAAAACCATCAATTCTCTTTCAGTTCTATCTAATTCATCTACAATATTTATTGTATCATCATAAGAACGCTCTAAAGTTTCTCCAGAAATTTGAATTAAGGCACGTTTAAAATATTTATCAAGTACTATCAAACTATGATGTTCTACATTTGCAGAACTCGGTGTTTTTCTATTAATTTCAAGTAAATATAAATCACCACCAATAATTTCATGCTTACCTATTCTTTTTAATTCTTCTTTAAGTGTAAGCAAATCGACTGTTACATTATTCTTATTCAAATGAACAATAGCATCAAAAATTATTTGATGTTTTTGATGGTAAAACTTATTATCCCCAATTAAGATATTAGTAGCTTTAGGTATTGCAGCAGGACTCATTATCATCGCACCCAATACAGCAATCTCTGCCTCAGTAGAATGAGGTTGAATTCTTGACCCTATATCAAAGTAATTCTCTGATTTATTTGGGGTAAATTTCTTAATATTGCTATAATCTTCGTTTGCTGCGTTCGCCATAAAATATATTAATTGTTTCTTTTCTAAAATGCTAAATTAAGGAATTTTGCAATACATATAAAGATGAATTACTGAACAAAATATTGTGGAGAGATGTTGTAGTATAAAACATTGTTTTAATATCTTATCTTTATGTCTATATAATTTAAGAGATTCTAATTGCGTTTTAAGATTTTTATTTTACCAAACTGCTCAATAATATTAAATTTTTGGGCTATATAAATATCTAATCGATGCTCACCACTACTCTGAGTGCTTAGATTATTTTCATCAGAAATAACATTTTCATATAAAACTAAGAAGTTTACAGAATTCTTTTCTAAATCAAAAATAATCTGTTCATTCCCTAACTTAGTTGTTGTGATCCCTGGGTGCAATTCGTGGTATCTTGTACCAGGGATTCTTTCTGCCATAAAGTAAAAAGATGCTTCATTAGTAAAAACAATATCATGATTTTCTAAACCTACGTAAATCTTTTCATTTACTTCGGTATTTTCTCTAATATAATTTATTGCTAATTTTAAATCATTATTATATTCTTCGCTAACAAATATATTATTAAAATTATTTATATCACTACTTACAAAAGTCGGAAACACAGTTTTTAATGTAAAGAATTTATATGCAAACATATTAGGAGAAAAGAATACTAATGTTAAAAGTAAAATATATTTAATATTAAATAATTTATCAAAAGAATAAAATATAATAGGAATAGAAAATAATGTTGCTGGCAAAGCATGTTCTAACTCTGACCTAACTATCATTTGATTTAATAATGGAATTAAAAACAATGAATAAATAATAATATTTTTATCAATTTTCTTATTTTTGATATAAATAATTAATAATAAAACTAAGTTAATAACTGAAATAAAAAATGCTGATGAAAGCAAAATATTTTTTATAATTCTAAATAAATCTCCACTTTGAAATGGATTAGGAAATGGTATAGATCGATATTTAGGAAACACTTCCTTTGGTATTGTGATAAGTTGCTCATAAATAGTAGCAAAATCTACATGAAATAATAAATAAACACTAAATATAATTAAAGGAATGAAGCCAATAAATAATTTAGAATACAAACTAATTATTATTTTAAGACTACTGTCTTTAAATTTATTAAAAACAAGATAAATATTAAAAACTATAAAAGTCAATACTCCTACATCATGTCTGAAAAACATAATTAAAGAAATAATTAAAGCAAGTTTTATATAATTTAATTCTTTATTTTTAATATGATGGTTTAGTATATTATAAACAAGCAAAATATTGAAAAATAATGCAAGGATAATAGCTCTATTCCACATATCTAAGGCACCTAACCAGATAGAAGCCAACAATATAGAATATATATAATATTTATTATCAAATAATAAATTACTAATTTTATATAATAAATAAATTATTCCAAGTTGGATAAATGACAGAATAAATCTAATAAATAATACTTCTGAATATATAAACTCTAATATTGCATCTAAATAAAACTGCCCTGGAGCATACATTGTAAAGAAATCTTTATATGGCAATTCACCATTTAAAATCCGCATTCCACCAGTTAATATTATTCCAGAATCATAAGGGGTAAATGAAAAATTAATAGTAGATATAATATAAAGATAGCCGACAATTATTAAAAATGTCGGCTGCTTTAAAAAATATATTAACTTATTTTGCTCGTCCATTATTTGGCGTGTTTAAAGCCATTTTCTAAATCTGCAATCAAGTCTTCAATGTTTTCAATCCCAACTGATAATCTAATTAAATTGTCAGTCAAACCGATTTTTTCTCTTTCAGCTTTAGGAATTGAAGCGTGTGTCATAATTGCTGGATTTTCTACTAAACTTTCTACACCACCTAAACTTTCTGCTAACATAAATAAATGTACATTTTCCAAGAATTTTCTTGATGCTTCAAGTCCACCTTTGATAAAGAAAGTAATCATCCCTCCAAAACCTGACATTTGTTCTTTTGCAATTTCATGTTGTGGGTGAGATTTCAATCCAGGGTAAGTTACACTTTCAACTTGTGGATGTTTCTCTAAAAATTCTGCAACTTTGAAAGCATTTTCCTGATGTCTGTCCATTCTAATCGACAAAGTTTTAACTCCACGAAGCACTAACCAACTATCAAAAGGAGATTGGCTTGGTCCGATAGAATTTTGTAATCTTCTCAATTCACTTGCTATTTCATCATTGCTAGTCATAATAGCACCTGCAACAATATCGCTATGACCATTAATATACTTACTCATTGAGTGATAAGAAATATCAGCACCCAAATCAATAGGATTTTGGAAATATGGGCTCATAAAAGTATTATCCACTACAGACATAGCGCCAACTTCTTTAGCCGCTGCAGTTAACCTTTTAATATCACTAATTTTAAGTAATGGATTAGTTGGAGATTCAATCCATAATAAAGCAGGTTTTAACTCTTTAATTTTAGCAATAGTTTCATCAGTTTTAGTAGTATCAGTAAATGTAAAATCAAAATCATCTTTTACAACAGTGGTAAACAATCTATAAGTACCACCATAAATATCATCACCACAGATAACTTTACTACCACGCTTAATAATTTGAGTGATCAAATGAGTAGCACTCATACCAGTAGCAGTAACAATACAATGCTTTGCATTTTCTAAACTTGCAAGACACTCTTCCAATCTCGAACGAGTTGGATTATGAGTTCTTGAGTATTCATATCCTTTATGTACACCAGGAGAAGACTGCACATAAGTAGAAGTTTGAAAAATCGGAGGAGAAATAGCTCCAGTAATTGGATCTGGTTCATTACCAACGTGCAATGCTCTTGTAGCAAATGATTTCTTTAAATAAAACTCTTTTTCCATAATATTCCATTGCTTTAATTTATAAAATACAAAATTAAGAAATTAAGCTCACTCCTTAAAATTTGAGCAACTAATTCATCTATAAATCTAAATATGAAGATAGGAATATCTCATAAATTGAAAACAAAATCTATTCATCAAATAATTTAACCATTCAAACATAATATGAGATGCTTAATATTAATAGTGAACGCAAATTTACATTCACTACTTTTTTTTCTGGATATTTCGCTTCTCTCTGAATGACAAAAACAAAATAAAGCAATATTAGTTTTATCAAAGTTTCTTTTTTACAATATTTGTAATTTATTTTTAAGGATATTTTAAAATGTTTTTATTTTTATTAACTTTATAAGTGTTTTTATATTAATAAATTGCTTGTTTATTAAATAATATAGTGAATAAAATGATTTGGAATTTATTAAAAATTAAAGCTATTGCCGAAGAGAATGATCCACTGCATAGAAAAATTGGTTCTGCTCTTTGGAAGGAAAGGTATAATTTAAAAGCTCTTAATGATATAAAACTTATGCTCGGTGGTAAAATATTTTCTGCTATGTATCAACAAGACCCCTCTTCTTTTGATAATAGTAGATTTAATCTCGAAAATATTAAATATTTTAATAATGAAAGTGATGAGGTGATAAATGATTGCAAAATTTCTGATAATTTTATTTTTTTGAGTGTTGACCCTGCTTTTACTAATAATAAACATTCCGATTATTCTGTTATTGCCGCTTGTGGCTTAAATGCTAAAAACGATTTGTTTGTATATGAGGTAATTAGGAAAAGAATTTTAGCTGGCGAGCATGAAAAAGAGATTATTAATATTGCAAAAAAATATAATACTATGTTTGTTGGGATCGAGATTAATGGCGGTCAAGATTCTATTTCTACTAACTTAGAAGCAAATAAATACAAAGTTGAAAAATTTATAGCACGTGAGAATAAAGAAAACAGAGCTCAGAAGTTAGGAAGTCTTTTCTCAGAAGGAAAAATATATTTAAAAAGTAATTCATATTGGTTAGATGATTTATTAATAGAACTTGAGGATTTTCCTCGTGGACGATATGATGACCAAGTTGATGCACTCTCTTATGCAGCAATGTTTGAATATAATTTCATAAGTAATAGTTTCTGTGGAATTAGTTTCAAGAAGGAAATTGCAATAAAAGGTCGCTATAATAGTTATTAGACTTAAAAATTTTTATATTAGAAATATTTTCCTTAAATTAGCAAATGATGGTAAAAGATTTTATAAAATATATAACAATTTCAATCCTTATCAATTCAATTCTATTGGGTAGTGTGGGATTAAATATAAATATTCACCAATGTTCGCAAGGTGAGAATATGTTTATGAAAATTGTTTTGCCATGGACTACTGAGAATAATTGTGAACTTTGTCATGATGATGAAAATGTTGAAGTAGTTAAAGAAATAGTCAAAAAGAAAGAAGCTTCTTGTTGCCAAATTAAAGAAGAGATAATAGATGAAAAACAGAATAATGAAGAAAAAGACGACTGTTGTGAAGAAAAAGAATTT
Organism: bacterium; assembly: GCA_030431515.1. Classification (GTDB taxonomy): domain Bacteria; phylum Bacteroidota; class Ignavibacteria; order Kapaibacteriales; family UBA2268; genus JAJRPT01. Next base: position 70,891 of record JAUIIX010000006.1, on the reverse strand, counting down.
TTAGTTAAAAATGATATTAAAATTAACAAAGTAATTTATCTAATTTTAGCTAAAATTGATTATAAAATTAAGCATATTGACAGATTTATTTCTAATAATATAAATATTAAAAGCATATCGAATATCACATTAATACCACCTAATCTCAGGGTTTTACTCCAGAGTCTAACTATTTAGCAGTACTAAATTAATTATTTTTTAAATAACAATTTAGGAAGGAAATGAAAAAATATTATCTCGCATTATTTTTAAGTATTTTTATCTTTGCGTGTAGCGAAGATGATGATATTGATATAATTACACAAAAAGTAAACTTAAATGTTGAAATAAAACATTATTTTAACGATAAAATGATTGAGTTTGATACTGAGACATATTTAAATGAATTTGGAAACGAATTAAGTGTATCAAAACTTAGGTATTTAATTAGTGATATTACACTAACTAAAAAAGACGGAAGTATCAAAGAGTTTGAAAACCAATATGTTTATATTGACCCAAGTAGAAATCGTGATACATTCACTTTGTATGGTGTTGATGTCGGCGATTACACGAATATTACTTACAATATTGGCGTAGATTCAACTACTAATCATAGTGATCCAACTCTCTTTGATGCAGACCATCCACTAAGTCTAATTGTCCATAATTTACATTGGGGTTGGATAGATGGATATATTTTCTTCTCTTTAGAAGGAAACTTACATTATATGGGAAACAAACAATTATTTACTTACCACTTAGGATTTGATAGAAACCTAAAGACAATCTCGATAGATCAAAACTACTCAATTTCAGAAAATAATATATTGAGTTTACAATTTGATCTTGCAAAATTATTTAAATCACCAAATCTAATAGACCAATCTAATGAAGCGTTTATTACTCATTCTGTAAATGATAATGGATATTCAGATAGATTAGTCCAAAATTTAGAAGGTGCATTCACTTTAAAAGGAATAATTCAAAATGAAAATTAGAATAATATTTTTAGTATTAATGGTATTATCTTATTGTATTATTGTTTCTTGTAGCGAAGAAACAAAGTCGCAAGAATATAATCCAACTCCTTACGAGTTAGTTTTACCAGCATCATTACCTAAGCCAAAATTACCAGAGGATAACCCTTTGACTGTGGAAGGTATTAAATTAGGTAATAAGTTATTTTTTGATGATTTGCTTTCAGGGGACAATACAATGTCTTGTTCTGGATGTCATAATCAAAAACACGCATTCACAGATAATGAATTAGCACTTTCGCTTGGTATTCATAAAGAAGAAGGCAAAAGAAACTCAATGCCAATTTTTAATATGTTTTACCACAATAATGGATTTTTTTGGGATGGAAGAGCTGCATCTTTGAGAGAACAATCATTAATGCCAATTCAAGATCCTCTTGAGATGGATGAAACTCTTGAAAATGTAGTGAAAAAATTAAAAGCAACAAAAGAATATCCACAATTATTTTTTAATGCATTTGGAACTACAGAAATTAATCCACTTAGAATATCACTTGCCCTTGAGCAATATATGTTCACTTTAGTAAGTGGTAATTCTAAATATGATAGATATCAAGCTGGTACAGATCAGTTTACAGAAAGTGAAAAAAGGGGCTTTGATTTATTTTTTGCAGAAAGAGATCCAATACCTTTTATAAAAGGTGGTGATTGTTTCCATTGCCATTCAGGACCGAATTTCACAAATAATGAATATATGAATAACGGATTAGATGAATTTTTTGTTGATTTAGGTTTAGGAGCAGTTACTAAAAAAGCATCTGATAATGGTAAATTTAAAGTTCCATCTTTAAGAAATGTTCAAGTTTCAGGCCCATATATGCATGATGGGAGATTTAAAACATTAGAAGAAGTTTTGGATCATTACAATAGTGGGGTAGTTGATTCGCCAACATTAGATGCAAATATGCATGGTGCTTTATTAGGGTTGAAATTAAATGAACAAGAGAAAACTGATATAATTAACTTTTTAAAAACTCTAACTGATGAAGAGTATTTAACAAATTTAGAATACAAAAAAAATACGGATTAATAAAATGAAGAAATTACTGATTTTATTACTAATAGTAGGATTTAACCTTTCTGCAAAAGAAGTAATATTAAAAATTAAGCATCATATTGATGGCAAAGAAGTTGTATTAAACGACTCAATTTATAATATTAATTCATTTGATACTAAAATTCAAAGATTACAATATTATCTTACTAATTTTCAATTGATTGATGGCAATAACAATGAAATCAATGATTTGGAGAAATATGTGATAATAGATATTAATACAAGTGAATATAGTCTTGGAAATATTTCAGTAGATAATATTAGTAAAATTAAATATTACTTTGGAATAGAAAAAGAGGTCAACAATGGCGATCCATCTGTTTGGCCAGAAGGACATCCTCTTTCACTACAGAATAGTTTTGAAGCACAAATGCACTGGGGTTGGTCTGCAGGTTACAGATTTATTGCTATTGAAGGTGTTACTAAAGATATTTTTAATAGATGGAATAATGTATTTCAATTTCATTTAGTTGGAAATCAATATTACTCACAATTACAACAAGATATTAGCCCTACAGAAAAGGATGGTAAAATTTATATTGAATTTAATGTAAATTTACTGGATATTTTATATAATGTAGATATAATTAAAGATAATTTTATCCATGGCTCTGGTGGATCTAATGATGTAATTGCAAGTAATATTAAAAATGGAAGAGTATTTAAATCTGAATCTACAACTGCTGATGTTAAGGATTTATATCCTGAATTAAAGATTACTCCAAACCCTGCAAATGATTTTATTAATTTAATTACTGGTTCGACTAATATTTCTACATTTGAATTTAAAATATTTAATTCAAATGGTGAATTTATTAGTGATTATTTTCCTAATAAATCAAGTAATTTGAATATTAGCTCATTCGCCACAGGTGTTTATTATTTACAAATTACTAATGATAAAACAATTATAAAAACAATAAAATTCATTAAAAATTAAATCATGAAATTAATATATTTAATACTACTTACTTTGTTAATCTCATGTGGAGAAGACAATGATAGTGATATTGATGAAGTAGTAGTATTAAATATTCCTGATTATTTCCCTCAATATACCATTCCTGATGACAATAAATTCACACCTGATAGAATTAAACTCGGTGAAAAAATATTTAATTCCAATTTATTATCTAAAAATAATTCAATATCCTGTGCTTCTTGTCATTTATCTGATGTAGCATTTGCGAATAACTTAAAAACGAGGGCTGGTGTTTTTGATAGACCAGGAACTCGTAATGTACCTTCAATATTTAATGTAATATTTCAAGAGAGATTTCTTCGTGAGGGCTCAGTTCCAACTCTCGAACAGCAAGCACTTGTTCCAGTCCAAGAGCATAATGAGTTTGATAATGATTGGGAAACTATTCTTGAACGATTAAATAGTGATACAGAATTTCGTGACTTATTAGATAAATCCAAATACATATTCCCTTCAGATAATAAATTAATCACAGAATTTAATGTATATGCAGTAATTCGTCCATTAGCGGCATATCAACGCACCCTTTTAAGTGTAAATTCTAAATACGATAAACATATCCAAAACAAGATAAACTTGACTTCATCAGAGTTACTTGGCGAAAAACTATTCAAAAGTGATAGTTTGAATTGCTCAAAATGTCATTCAGGAGTATTATTTTCAGATTACAATTTTTATAATAATGGACTTTACGAAAGCTATAAAGATGTAGGAAGAAATAGATTTACTCTTGACCCCACTGACATCGGAAAATTCAAAGTTCCATCACTTAGAAATGTTGAAATTACCTACCCATATATGCACGACGGCTCAGTAGCAAGTTTAGAAGAAGTAATCTCTCATTATGAAAAAGGTGGATATAATCACCAAAATAAAAGCCAATTAATCAAAGGTTTTAAGTTATCGCAAGTTGAGAAAGTAGCTTTAATAGATTTTTTGAAAACATTAACAGAATTGTAATTTCGCAACTAATATTATTTATAAGCGTAAGTTTTATCTTTACTAATTTATAAAAATATGAAATTAATTATACTACTTGTTTTATCTCTTTTATTATTATCATGTAATGAAGAAAACAGCAGATTAGAAAGCACAAATTTACAATCAAAAATAGACTCTTATTTACAAGCCCATATTAAAAATAATAAGTTTAATGGCTCTATATTAATTGCAAAAGCAGATACAATATTATTTAATAAATCTTATGCTTATGCAAATAAAGAATACCGAATTTTAAATTCAGATTCAACAAAATATTTAATTGGATCAATAACAAAACCATTTACTGCTGCAGCAATATTAAATTTAGAAAAAGATGGTAAAATTGATTTGAATGATAAACTATCTAAGTATTTCCCAGACTTTCCTAAATCTGATTCAGTTACAATATATCAATTATTAACTCACACTTCTGGCATTACAGACTACCATTATTTTTCAGATTGGAAAGCAGACAGCAAACGAGATTTAACGCCTTATTATACAATGGATAGAGTGAAAGAAATGCCTTATATTTTTAATCCAGGTGAGAAGTTTTCATACACAAACACAGGATATATTTTACTTGGATTAATCATTGAAAAAATTACAAATCAAACATTTTCAAAATATATTAAATCTTCTATATTAGATAAACTAAATTTGAATAACTCTGGTGTAATTGATAATTATAGTATAATAAATAATCTCGCAAATGGATATAATACGACTTACAAGGAAAGTCATAAAGCAGATTATATAAATTATTATCAACCATTTTCATCAGGTAATATGTATTCAACTGTTCAAGATTTATGGAATTTCTCACAAGCAATATTTGCAAATAAATTATTTAATAAAGAAAAAACTGATGAATTATTAAATAATAATAAAGGTCAGTATGGGTATGGTTGGGGAATTAGAGATTTCGATGGAATTAAAGCTTATGGACATTGGGGAGGAATGAATGGATATATTGGTGCTGTTACTTACATTCCAGGAAGTAATTATTATATCATATTTCTAACAAATGATGATAATACACCAAAAGCAAAAATCACATCTGATATTGTAAAAATATTATACGACAAAGAAATAGAAATGCCAAAAGAAGTTAAATTAGTTGATTTATCAAAATATGATTTTGGTAAATTTGAAGGTAGATATCTAATAAAAGAAGGCGACACTTTAAATGTATTTACTGAAAATGATAAATATTATTTACAAGAAACAGGGCAAATGAAAAATGAATTATTCCCAATATCCAAAAATGAATTTGTTTTTCAATTATTAGAGTTTAATGTTATTTTTGATAAAATAGAAAACCAAAAAGCAACTGAGTTAAAATTTTCTCATAACCCAAATTTCAAAGCAATAAGAATTAAATAAGAATAAATATTATGACAAAAGAAGAAAAATTATTTATAGAAATTGGTCAGCAATTAGAAGACACAGTACAAAGTCAAATGTTTGGTAAATCATGTTTCAAAATTAAAAGCAAAGCATTTGTATGTTTCTTTCAAAATGAAATGGTATTCAAATTAAATGGTGAAATCCATAAAGAAGCATTAAGTTTAGATGGTTCACAATTATTTGACCCATCAGGAAAGAACAGACCAATGAAAGAGTGGGTACAAGTATCTAATGACTACAAAGATAATTGGTTAAAATATGCTAACGAAGCTATGAAATATGTAAACGAAAGTATTAAGTAGTGGAAAAAATTTCATTTGGCTAAGTCTAAAAGCAAATATTTTTCAAATCATTTGGAAAGCAATAAATTATTATTTGTAAATTAGTTTGCAAGATAAAAGGCACTCGAATATTGAGGATATATTTTTATCAACTAATGAGTAATGTACGTTTAGCCCTTTTTTTGTTGATTTTAGGATTCCTTTTTGCTTTAGTTTGATTAAATGGTGTGATAATAATGATTGTTCGAGTTCTTCATCTATGTAATCTTTTAATTCAGACACTGATAGTTCTTGATGCCCAAATAATATTTCTATCACTTTCAACCTAATTGGATGTGCGATTGTTTTTAGAATTTCTGCTGTTCTAAGTAGCTTTTCTGGATCTAAATTTTGTATATTACTCATAAGGTCTAAAACGAATATTATATGATAATATTGTCATATAGTTAGATTTTTACCAATATAATATTGTCCGCAAGTATAATTTGGAAATTCTGCAATCTTGGGTAGATGTCCCCATATCTGAAATTCTAATTTTAAAAGTAAATTTTTGCTTGCATCGTTTGTATCTAACATTATAGCTATCAAGTTTTTAAAACCTTTGCTTTTTGCTAACAATATAGTTTCTTTGACTATATATTTGCCTATTCCTTTTCCAATATAATCTTGATGAACATAATAACTTATTTCTGCTGTTTTAGATAGTGCTAATCGCCCTTGTCTGTATGGAGTTATGGAACACCACGCTACTATTATTTCTTCTATTTCACATACTAATATAAAGTTTGGGTCTTGATGGCTGTCAAACCAATTTTTTCTTTCTTCTGGAGTTACTGTATTAGTGAAGGCATTAGCACCACCATTTATTATAGCTTGATTAAAGATTTCTACTATTTGAGTTAAATCCGAACTTTTTGCAATTCTTACTTTCATGTTTCTTTTAAGATATATCTTTGATAATACTTAATTAATACAGTACTTACTGGCAGTGCTACTAACATCCCAACAAGTCCGAAGAGTCCACCAAAGATTGAAAGTGCAAGTAATATTATAGCTGGGTTTAACCCTGTTTCTCCACCTAATATTTTGGGTACAAGAATTGTATCTTGGATTAATTGGACTACCGCAAAAACTGCTAATACTAAAAGTGCTTCTTGCCAAAATGGTGTTCCATTTTCTAATGCTTGTATTGATGTAAGTAATAATGCAGGTGGTATCATTGCGAGTTGTAAGTATGGTATAAAGTTGGCTATTCCTGTAATTACTCCAAGTAAAATTGCAAGTGGTAAGCCAATGATTTTAAAACCTATTGCAAATAATATACATAGAAGTACTACAATTTTACTTTGCCCTCTAAAATATATTTTCATTGATTTTTCAAGATCTTCGAATACCATAATAGCATTTTTACGGTAAATAGGTGGTATATATCGTTGCCAATTATTTGAAAATTCATCATAATACACTAATATAAAAAGTAAGTAGAGAATAAAGGTGATCACTATAAAGATAGATTCAAAGATTCCAAAAATCTTCATGAATGAATTCCAAATAGTAATCACTAAATCTTCGGCATATTTATTAATATTCGTTTCTGTTACAAGTGATTGTAGAAACTCAGGATTAACTATTTTGTTAAATTGTTTTATCAGAAGTGTAGTAAAAGAATCAGGTGATTTGGAACTTTCTTGAAAGTAATGTGTAATTAAATCTGCAGAGAATCGAATTTCATTAATAATATAAGGTCCAATTAAATATACTAATGTTGATAGAATTATAGCAATTAAGATGAAAACAGTTAATACTGATATTACTCTATTTTTGAACTTTAACTTATATTGAATGAATTTTACAAAAGGATTGATAATATATGCTGCAACTGTAGCTAAGAAAAATGGTAGTAGATATACACTTAGGTAGTTTATGATAAAATATATCATAACAATCCCTAACACATACAAGATGTTTTTTAATAGTGAGTTCCAATTTTTGAAGTCTAACATTTATATCTTTTGAAAATAATAATTTTTAAAATTAAAGAATTATTTAATAAAAATCAATTTGTTAATATTTATATTTGCTAATTGTTTGTTTTAAAAGTCATACAATCGTATATTTGCTTTTTATTTTGCGTAAAATGTAAGAAAGTTCATAAATGGAAATAAGCGAGAATATACCAAAATGGTACGCTTTATATACTAAAAGTAGAACTGAAAAGAAAGTTGCCGAGAGGTTAGATAAAATAGGTGTGGAGTATTATCTACCCTTGAAAAAAACTTTGAAGCAATGGAGCGATAGGAAGAAGTATGTTTTTGTTCCTATTATTAATTCTTATATTTTTGTAAAGGTAAAGAAAGAACAACTTTATGATTTAATTGCGGTTGAAGGAATAACAAGATATATTTCTTTCTCGGGCAGACCAGTGGAAGTTAGGCAGCAAGAAATTGATGTGCTGAAGTTATTTTTAGAAAGTGGGACAGAAGTAGAGTTTTTGGATGGGGAACCAAAAAAGGGTAAATTAGTAAAGTTCACCTCGGGGATCTTCAAAGATTATAAAGGAAAAATACTTAAAGTAAACCGCAAGAATCAATTAGTAGTTGAAATCGAAAGTTTAGGGAAATCTTTGATAGTAAATATTGAGTTAGAAAACATAATATTGGCTTAGAAACTCACCTAAATACAATAATTTTATTAACTTATATTATATAGTAAAATGTAAGTGAAAGGGCATTGCCATAAAAAAGAATTAAATTATAATTAAATTAATTAAAATCATGAATGAATTAAAGAATAGTAAGTGCTTAGTAATAGGCGGTGGTGGATTTATCGGAAGTTTTGTAGTAAGTGAACTTCTAAAACAAGATGTTGGTGAAGTGATTGTATATGATAATTTTACTCGAGGAAAAGAGTCTAACTTAACTCATCAATTAAAAGATCCGAGATGTAAGATATATCCAAATGGTGGAGATATTAGGGATATTGATTTGCTTGACGATGCGATGAAAGGTGTTGATTATGTATTTCATTTAGCAGCAATGTGGCTGCTTCATTGTAAAGATTTCCCAAGAACTGCATTTGAAGTAAATGTTGCAGGTACTTTTTATGTATTAGAAGCATGTGTTAAAAATAATGTCAAGAAACTTGTTTACTCTTCATCTGCATCTGTTTATGGTGATGCCGTTCAAGTACCTATGACTGAAGAACATCCTTTCAATAATCAAAATTTCTATGGTGCAACAAAGATTTCAGGTGAAGCTATGTGTAGAGCATTTGCAGATAGATATGGCTTAAACTATGTTGGTCTTAGATATATGAATGTATATGGTCCTCATCAAGATCAAACTGCTGTTTATACTGGAGTTATTCCAATTATGTTGAATAAAATTGACGAAGGTGTTCCACCAGTTATAAATGGAGACGGTTCACAAGCTTATGATTTTGTTTATGTAGAAGATGTTGGAAGATTTAACGTTTTAGCAGCACAATCTGAAAGAACTGATGAATTTTATAATGTGGGGACAGAAGTTCAAACAAGTATTAAGCAATTATGTGACTTAATATTAGAGTTGAAAGAATCTGACTTAAAAGTAACGTACAAGCCATATAGTGAAGATGATGCCCGTAGATTAGTAAAAAATAGAATTGGCTCTAATAAAAAAGCTCATGAACATTTAGGATTTGTACCAAAGTATAACTTAAATGATGGCTTACTTGAGCTAATTAGATGGCGTGAAGAAAACCCTTTGGATAGGTAATTGCGTTTAAGTGAATTTCAATTAGAATCAATTAGAAACTCAGTTAATAATAATATTTCTAATTATGAGTTAAGACTTTTTGGCTCAAGAGTAGATGATAATAAAAAAGGTGGTGATATTGATTTATTGCTACTAACTAAAGAAAAAATTGAATCTGAAAGAAAAAGAAGAATTTTGAGAGAAATCAAAAATTTAATTGGTGAACAAAAAATAGATTTAGTGAATTTTACTTTTGATGAAGAATCTAATTTTAAAGAAATAGCAATGGAAGAGTCAATAATACTGTGAATAGGAAGAAAGTAATAAGTGAAATAGAAGTTCTTACTATTCAACTGCAAAAAGGGCTTGAAATATTAGAATATTCAATTACAAAAGTTGAAAAAATAAATACAACTAAAGATTTCAATTACGAAGAACTTGAAACGATGGAAGCAATGACAGCAAGATTTTCAAGACTGAGTGATATTTTCACACAAAAATATTTAAAATCTTTCTTTTATTTACTTGGTGAAACAAATTTTACTTTAATTGATAAAGCAAATTACTTAGAAAAAATTGGAATAATATCTAATTCAAAAGACTTATTAGAAATCAGAGAATTAAGAAATTCAATTAGTCACGAATACATATTAGAAGAATTAAAAGATTTATTTAGAGATGTAATTACTATATTTCCGAAATTAAAAGAAATAATAAATAAATCGATCATTTACTCAAATGAAAATTTAGCAAATAATTAAAACATTTTTAAAATGAGACAAATACAAATATCACAACCTGTAACGGGTGAAGAAGAATGGCAAGCAACTAAAGAACCACTTATGACTGGTTGGCTTACAGCTGGTCCAAAGGTTAGAGAGTTTGAGCAGTTATTTGCAGAACGTCATAATGTAAAGCACGCTATTGCTGTTACGAGTGCAACTACTGCACTTCATTTGGCATTAGTTGCACTTGGTGTAGGTGAAGGAGATGAAGTTATAGTACCTGCATTTACTTGGGTTTCTACTGCAAATGTGATTTTATATTGTGGTGCTAAGCCAGTATTTTGTGATATTGATGTTAAAACTTTTAATATTGATCCAGAACAATTAAAATCAAAAATTACTTCTAAAACTAAAGCAATTATACCAGTTCATTTATTTGGCTTGTGTGCTGATATGGATAGAATTAAAGAAATTGCTGGCAATATTCCGTTGGTTGAAGATGGTGCATGTGCTGCTGGTGCGGCTTATAAAAATACACCTGCTGGTGGATTAGGAAATATAGGTTGCTTTTCTTTTCACCCAAGAAAATCTGTTACTACAGGTGAAGGTGGAATGTTAACTACTAATGATGATGATATTGCTGAATATTTATCTCAATTGAGAAATCATGGGGCTTCTATTTCAGAAGAACAACGTCATCACGGACCTAAGCCATATATTCTTCCTGACTTTAATATGCTTGGTTATAATTATAGAATGACTGATTTACAAGGTGCAGTTGGTGTTGTGCAGATTAAAAAGCTTGACTTCTTCATAGACGAAAGAGCAAAATGGGCTGAGTTTTATGATAAAGAACTTGCCTCAATTGATTGGCTAACAACTCCTTGGAGAGATGAGAATTACAAACACGGTTGGCAATCTTATGTAACTTTGATTGATGAGAGTAAATCTCCTTATTCAAGAAATGAAATTATGGAAATATTACAGAATAAAGGAATTTCTACTCGACCAGGAACTCATGCAGTTACTATGCTAAGTTACTATACTGATAAAATTGGAATTAACCCAAATGATTTCCCAGGAGCAATGATTGCAAATAATCAATCAATGGCAATTCCACTTCATAATCGAATGACTGATGAAGATTATAAATATGTAGTAGAAGTTTTAAAAGGGATTGAGTAGTTGGAGAATAGTAGTAATTCACTAAAAAACAATGAAAAGTAACTTAAATAAAATTGAAGAACTTCCCCAAATGCTAAAAAAAGTGGTTTGGGACTATAACATTCAAGAAAGTCAGTTGGACGATTTTTTCTTTGTAAAGATACAGTCTAATTCATTATCTTCAATTGAATTAAAAACAATATTATTAAATGGTAATTCTAAGTACAAACTAATTGATGTACTTGGATTAGATGAAGCAAAGAAGCTATTGAGTGATGAAATTACTAAGGGTATTTATCCTAACTTATATAGAGATACTACAGCTAATGCAAGTAAAATTCTTAACTCATAACTGTAAATAATTAGATATTTAAAAGATAGGTCGTTTATGAAATCAAATAAAATTTATAAAGAGATAATTGATTTATCTGGGGAAAGTATTATCGTAAAAATACCGAAGCATTTAATTAATAAAAAATTAGAACTTCTTATTTATCCAATTGATGAAAATAATCATATTAGTAAAACAAATATTGTAAGTGAAACTGCTGGATTACTAAAAGATAAATTAGATCCAGTGAAATGGCAAGAAAATATTAGAGATGAATGGGAAAGAAATTAAAATTTCTAATTGATTCAAATATAATAATTTATCATTTGCAAAACAATAAAGTTGCAAGTGAATTTATTACAAAAAATATAAATGACTCTGCTATTTCTTTAATTACTTTCATTGAGGTTTTGAGTTATCCATTTACTAAACAACAAGAGAAAAAAGTTAAGGAATTGCTAAATGTTTTTGAAATAATAGAAATTAACTGTGATATTGCAGAAAGAACAATTGAAAATTTTAAAATTAAGAAAATTAAAATTCCTGACAACTTAATACTTTCAACAGCTCAGAATTACAATCTAAAGCTGGTGACTAGAAACGTTAAGGATTTTGATAGTTTTAAGGTCAAAATATTAAATATTTTCGAAAATAAAATATGAGAATAACTAAATAAATGTGTGGAATTGTAGGCGTTTTTAATCTAACTGGTGAATCATTTTCTTTAAATAATCTAAAGAAAATGGCTGAAACTATTGCTCACCGTGGACCAGATGGCGAGGGCTATTATGTACGAGATAATATTGCGCTTGCTCATAAACGTCTTGCTATTCTTGATACTTCCGACAAAGGTAGTCAACCGATGATTTCTCATAATAAAGAATGGGTTATCGTCTTTAATGGTTGTATTTACAATTATTTAGAATTAAAACAAGAACTTAGATCTTTAGGTCACACTTTCCATAGCACAACAGATACAGAAGTAATCACCGAAGGTCTTGCCGAATATGGTGTTTCATTCTTTGAAAGACTTAACGGAATGTTTGCTATAGGTGCGTGGAATACTGAGACAAAAACTCTTTACCTTAGCCGTGATAGATTTGGTGTTAAACCACTCTATTATTGGTTCAATGGAAAAACTATAGTGTTTTCTTCTGAGATTAAGGCAATTATAGCTCATCCAAGTTTCCAAGTTAGATTGAATAAAAAATCACTTAACGAATACTTTACTTTTCAAAATTTATTTAGTTATCGTACTTTCTTTGAAGGAGTTACTTTACTTCCTCAAGCAAATACCGTAACTATTTCGGCAAAGTCAGATGGTGTGTATCACCATTCGTGGTGGGATTACGATTTCTCGCAACCTGACGAAAGCATGACTTTCCAAGATGCAGTTGATGAAACTCAACGTCTTTTCCATCAAGCAGTTACTCGACAAATGATTGCTGATGTTCCGGTGGGTTCTTACCTCTCTGGTGGTATGGATTCCGGTTCTATCGTGGCAGTTGCTTCTCAGCACGTAGATAGACTTTCTACTTTTACTTGCGGTTTCGATATGTCGGAAGTTACTGGAGTAGAAGCTAATTACGATGAAAGACGAGACGCAGAGCTAATCGCTAATCACTTTAAAACTGAACATTTTGAGCAAGTTATCAATGCAGGGGATCTTAGTTGGTCGCTACCCAAAGTAGTTAATCACCTTGAAGATTTGCGTGTTGGTATGTCTTACCCTAACTACTATATTTCCCGGCTTGCGTCTAAATTTGTGAAAGTTTGTTTGCAAGGAACTGGGGGCGATGAACTTTTCGGTGGCTACCCTTGGCGATACTACAAAGTATTTGATTCACTTTCTCAGCAGCAGTTTTTTGACCAATATTATAGTTTCTGGCAACGTCTTGTTCCTGATGCGGATAAGGGGCAACTATTTGTAAAAGATATGTATCAACATATTGATATCGAAGAGCCACGTCAAATATTTGAACGTGTGTTTACTTTCAATAAAAAGCTGAAATACGATACACCTCAAGATCATATTCAAAATTCACTTTACTTTGAAAGCAAGACTTTTTTACATGGTTTGCTATTAGTAGGTGATAAACTCGCTATGGCAAATGGACTTGAAGAGCGTTTTCCTTTCTTGGATAATGACCTTGTTAATTTCGCTCAGAAAATCCCTGTGAAGCACAAACTCGGAAACCTAACTGCCGAGATTAAAAAACTTGATGAAAATATAATTAATAAGAAGAAAGCATATAGCCAATATAGCGACGGTAAAAATGTATTGCGTAAAGCAATGAGCGGATATATTCCCGAGCAAATTATTAATAGACAAAAGCAGGGCTTTTCAGCACCGGACGAGAGCTGGTACCGAGGTGAAAACGCTAATTATATTAAAAAATTACTGCTCGAAGAGCATACTATCTCTACTGACTACATAAGTCGCGATTATATAAATAAAATAGTACACGAGCATCTTGATAAAAAAATTAATCACCGTCTTCTTATTTGGTCATTTATGAATTTTGAACATTGGTGCAGGAGATTTTTGTTTTGAGAAAATATTTTTTTATACCTGCATATAATGAAAAATATTTAGCAAATAAAGATAGTTTAAATTCTGATTATTTTGTATTTGATTTAGAAGATTCTGTAAAATGTGATGATTTTGAAAAGTCAGTTAATAATATTTTAAATATTAAATTTAAGAATAATTATTTTGTAAGATTAAAAATATTTTATAACTCAAAAGATGATTATATCAATGATTTAAGAAAAAATAAAATCAATAATTTTATTTTACCAAAAATTGAAAATTTAGATCAATTAACTTATATCTCAGAAATAATAAATAATGATAGCTGTATTGTTTTATTTGAAAGTCCTTTAGGTATATTAAATGCAGAAAAAATAATTGAGTCAAAAATACTAAATATTAGTGGAATTGGATTTGGTAGTCATGATTATTGTAATCATTTGGGGATGAAATATAATTTTAAAAATCTTTATTATACAAGATTTAAACTATTAAATATTGCAAAAGCATTTGATATTAAAGTTATTGATGTTGTTAATATTAATTTATTTGAAAAAGAAGAGTTTGTTAAAGAAGTTAAAGATGGCTTTTATCTAGGGTTTGATGGTAAATTTTTAATACACCCTAATCAAATTCATTATTTTGATGAAATTGAATTCTTTTCAAAAGAAGAAATAGAAACTGCTAATTATCTTGTTAAAGAATATAATCTATTAGAAAATTATGAGATAGGAGTTATTAAATACAAAGATAAAATATATGAAAAACCACATATTAAAAATTTAATTAAAATATATAATTGGAGTAAATCTAATGCTTTCTAATTCAATGGGATTTTACTTAGAAGATTTTAATATTGGTGATGAAATAATTCACTCACAATCAAAAACTATTTTTGAAAGTGATAATAATATTTTTAGTTTATTAACTATGAATCATCATCCAGTACATATTAATATTGACTATGCTCAAAATAATAAGCATGGAAAAATTTTAGTACCTGGTACTTTAGTTTTCTGTCTTTCTGTTCATTTATCTGTTATGGATATTAGTGGGAAGGCAATAGCCAACTTAGGATATGAAGAAATTAAACACTTAAACCCTACATTTATTAATGATACGATTTACTCACGTACAAAGATTCTTGATATAATTCCTTCAAAATCAAAATCAGATAGAGGTGTTTTATACGTTGAAACAATTGGTAGTAATCAAGATAAAATCGATATTATATCTTTTAAAAGGAAAATATTAATAAAAAGGAAAAGTTATGATGAAGTATAATTTTAAATCTTTGCTCTTTGTTCCAGGACATAATAAAGATTTCCATATTAAATCTTCAAAATCAAATGCTGATTGTATTTTATTAGATTTAGAAGACTCTGTTTACCCTGAAAATAATAAGTTATTAGCTAGAAAAATTATTTTAGAAAGTTTAAATGAGAATTTGTTTAAAAATCATAAAGTCTTCATTAGAATCAATGACCAAACAAGTGATTATTTCTTTCAAGATGTGTCTCAGTTAAGTATCGATATGATTGATGGTTTTTTACTTCCAAAAACTCAAACAGCAGGTGATGTAATATTTTTTGATAAATTATTGAGTATTATTGAAAGAGATAAAAATTTAGAAATAGGTAAATTGAAAATTATTCCTATCTTAGAAACTGCTCAATCAATTGTAAATGCTGATGAAATTGCAAAATCCTCTACAAGAATAATTGCACTTGGGTTTGGTTCAGAAGACTTTGTAAGTGATATATCTGGAATAAGAGATTTTGGAGAAGATAATAGTATTTTTTACCCTAGAGCCAAAGTTGCTATTGTTGCAAGAGCAAACAATTTAATTCCAATTGATGCTGCATATATCAATGTACATGATAATGAAGGATTAGAAAAGCATTTATCAAAAGGAAAAACTTTAGGATATGAAGCAATGTGGGTATTAAATCCGAAACAAGTTGATTATGTAAATAAATTTTACTCACCTACAGATGAAGAAATTGCTAATGCTAAGAAGATTTTAAATTTATACGAACAAGCTGGTGCTAATAACCAAGGTGTAGCTATTATTGATGGTGTATTTATAGGACCACCATTAGTTATTAAAGCAAAGAAAATATTAGAAAGGGCAAAATTAATATGAAAAAAATTGTAATTATTGGAGGCAGAGGAAACGGGACAGTTGTTGCTTCTATTATTGAGGATTGTATAGATGCTGGACAAAAATATAAAATATTAGGCTTTTTAAACGATAATGAAAAAGAAGATATAAATAATTATCCAATTATTGGGGGTATTCAAAATGAAGATTGGAAAAAATTTGATGAAGATGTATATTTTATATATACCTTAAGTACCGTAAAAGTTGCTTTTCAAAGACATAATTTACTTAAATCATTAAAAATACCAAATAAAAGATTTGCATCAATTATACATCCTACTTCAACAGTTTCTAAAACAGCAGAACTTGGCTTTGGCAATGTTTTAATGCCTTATTCGCAATTAGGTGCAAATGCTGTTATTGGAGATCATACAACATTAATGTCTTATAGTTATGTTGGTCATGATGATACAGTTGGAGAATTTTGTTTTATTTCTGCATTTGCAAGTACGGGTGGAAGATGCATTATTGAAGATGGCGTACATTTAGGTCATAAATCATCAATGTTAGCTCGTTTGAAAATTGGAAAATATTCTGTAGTAGGCTTAGCTGCTGCTGTTACAAAAGATGTTGAATCTTTTCATATAGTAGCAGGTGTACCAGCAAAAAAAATTGGAGAAATTAAAATTGATTAATAAATATAGTAAAATCGATTTTACAAATACTTTGAATTTTACTTTTGATTGTGACTAGTCTATATTTGAGATAGCAAAATATTTTTAATTTCGTATTAAAACACCTTAATAGAAACATTTCCAATAAAAAGAAAAAATAATGAAAGTTGCCATGATAGGAAATATGAATAATAATTTTTTCTCTTGGATGAGATATCTAAGGGATTACGATATAGATGCGCACCTCTTTTTAACAGATGCCGAACAAAGTCATTTCTTACCAGAATGTGATACCCATGATAATAAATACAGTGAATATATCCACCAATTAAATTGGGGTCATCCAATATCATACTTCTTTGTATCAAGTAAAAAAATCAAAACCGATTTAAAAGGATTTGATTTTAATATTTCTTGTGGATTTGCACCCGCATTTTTAAAAAAGTCAAATATACCAATTAATTTATTTAAACCGTATGGTGGTGATATATGGGGGCGTCCAATATTCGAATCCTTAAGCCCTAAACGGATGATAATAAACGCAGGTATTAGATGGATTCAAAAAAAGGGAGTTCCATATGCCGACATAATACAAATGCCAAATACAAATGATTTATATGAAAATAGATTAAATAAATTAAATAAAAAACATATAAGATGGAATGGTTATTTGCCAATGATTTATCATCCAGAATATGATATTAACAATTTAGATACATTATTGGAACTTTCCAAATATGGAAAGGAATTAAAAAGTATAAGAAATGAAAATGATGTACTAATATTATCACACAACAGACATTTTTGGTATAATAAGAAAAGTGACGATCCAGACAATAAAGGTACAGATAAACTAATAAAGGGTTATGCAAATTTTGTCAAAAGTAAGAAGAACATTAAATCACAGTTAATATTTTTAGAATATGGTATTGATGTTGAATTTAGCAAAAAATTGATAAAAGATTTAGATATAGAAGATAAAGTAACTTGGCTACCTAAAATGTATAGAAAAGATATTATGGTTTGTTTATTACTGTGTGACATTGTTTGCGGACAGTTTACAAATAGTTGGAATTCAAGTGGTGTTTTATTTGAAGCATTAGTTGGAGGTAAACCAATATTATCATACAGAAATATTAGTGAAAAAACAGAAGAGTCACTTTATGATATTATGAATGCAAATACAATTGAAGATATAGAGAACCATTTTAATAATTTTATTAAAACCCCTAATAATTATAAAAAAATGGGTCTTGATGGTCTAGAATGGTATAAAAGTGAAGTGGTACAAAAAACCATGGAAAAATTAGTACAATATTTAATAGATTTTGAAAAAAGAAAAATCGACGCAACAAAATAGAATAAAGTTTCTACTAAAAGATAGTATAGTATATGGTGGAGCAAACGCATTAAATGCAGTATTTATGATGTTTGCTTTTCCATTTTTAACACGTTATTTAAGTGTAGAAGAATTTGGTGTCTTCGATTCTATAAACATTTTAATTAATGTATTAGTTATTGCTGTAGTATGGGGTCAAGATTCAGCATTAGCCAGATATTTTTATGAATATAATGAAAAAAATGAAAAAAAACTAATAGTAAGCAGTTCCTTACTAATTCAACTTATTTTTATAATTGCATTATTCCCAATATTTTACTATTTTTCGAATGATTTATCGTTTTATTATTTAAATACAGATAAATATAATGAGTTAATGCCCTACATATTATTACAAATACCAGTAGGAATGCTGATAAATTATACAAGTAATATTTTAAAATGGACATTCTCAAAATATAAATTTTTATTATTAAATATAGGTTCTGTAGTATTTTCATTTAGTGGAATAATAATAGGTATAAAATATTTCCATGTAGATTTAGTTGATATATTTATAATTATTTTATCTACAAGAAGTATCTTTGCCCTAATAGGATTAATATTTGTCTTTGAATGGTTAGAATTTAAAAAAGATACAAAGATATTGAAGGAACTATTTTATTACGCATTACCATTAGGATTAGTAAGTTTTATAAGTGCAATAAGCCCCGTATTTGAAAGAGGATTTATTTCTAATTATCTAACAGAAGATAAATTAGGAATATATGCAATAGCATTTAGAGTAGCATTTATAATTCAGTTGCCAATTCAGGCATTTACAACAGCTTGGGGGCCTTTTTCATTATCCATATTTAAAGAAAAAGATTCAGAGGAAACCTATAATATAGTATTAAATTTATATATGATATTAATTGCAATAGCAGGGCTATTTTTAGTTTATACTACAGATATGATAATTAAAATACTATCTTCAGAATTATATTTCCAAGCAGGTAATTATGTTTTTATATTAGTCTTAGGTTCTATGATTCAAAGTATTTCGTGGATTACATCTTTGGGTATAACTATTTCAAAAAAATCATATTTAAGGGTATATTCTTATTTTGCTAAAAACATTACTGAGCTATTAATATTGATATTTTTTATAACTGAGTTTAATTTATTCGCAGTAGCAATAAGTTATTTAATAGGTAATATTATTCTATTTCTATTTGAATTATACTTATCTTATAAATCATATTCACTGAGATTCAATTTTACAAATGCTATTATTATTTTAATAACTTTTACTTTTTTAAGTCTTTTTTATTATTTTGTTAGGGAATTGGGTTTATATTTTCAGATTGGAATATACACTATTTTAATGTTGTTATTTTCGTTAATAATTTACTTTAAAATATTAAGAAAACAAAATCCAATTTATTTAATTAAAAAATATTTAATATAAATATGATGGGTCAGAAATTTACTACTTTAGTTAAGGAACTTGTTTAGTTATGTGCGGAATAGCAGGATATATAAGCAAGAGTAGAGTAGCTGAAGAAGTTATTTACAGCATGTTGGAGAGTATCAAGCATAGAGGACCTGATAGCGACGGAACTTGGCAAGATACTCAGACTAATGTAGTATTAGGGCATAAGCGTCTTGCGATTTTAGACTTGAGTGAGTCTGGTCATCAGCCTATGATTTCGCATTCTGGTAGATATGTTATTACTTTGAACGGTGAGATTTATAATTATTTAGAATTAAAATCTGAAATTGAATCTGAAAATAATATTAATTGGAAAGGTAGTTCTGATACTGAAGTATTATTAGAATTAATTGAATTATATGGTTTAAAGGTGGCTTTAGAGAAATGTATTGGGATGTTTGCATTTGCTCTTTATGATAAAAATGAATTAAAGTTATTTATTGCAAGAGATAGAATTGGTGAAAAGCCACTTTATTATTTTACTGATACTCATTCTTTTGTGTTTGCATCTGAATTAAAGCCAATAATGAAGTTTCCTTCGTTTAACAAAGAAATTAATTCTACAGCTTTAAATGAATTTTTGAATTTATCTTATATCAATCATCCAAATTCTATATTTGAGAATACTTATAAATTAGAACCAGGGTATTATTTAGATTTGGAGGTTAATAATTTTACTTTTACTAAACATTGTTATTGGGATTCTGATAAATTAAGTAAATTTGGTGATGGAATTGAATTAGATTTAAGCTATGAAGAGTCGGTAAATAAATTAGATAATCTGATAGAAAATAGCGTTAAAATGCAGATGAGAACAGATGTTCCATTTGGGGCTTTTTTATCTGGTGGAGTTGATTCTTCTTTAGTAGTAGCTTTAATGCAGAAAAATTCTACAACAAAGATCAATACTTTCTCTATTGGATTTGAAGATAAAAGATATGATGAATCCGTATTTGCGAAGAGTGTGGCAGATCATATAGGTACTAATCATACAGATCTTATTTTAACTAATGATGATTTGTCAAAAGTTGTATCTTTGATTCCAAAAATGTATGATGAACCATTTGCTGATTCTTCGCAAATACCAACTTATTTGGTTTCTAAATTAGCTAAAGAAAAGGTAACGGTTTCACTTTCTGGAGATGGTGGAGACGAATTATTTTATGGTTATAATCACTATTTCTTGTTTTATAAGATTCTAAGTTTTACAAGTGGTATTAAAGAAATACCTTTAAAGTTATTTATTAAATTTATTAAATCTTTGTTTGGAAATAAATTATACTTTCTAAGCAAAGAGTTAAATATTAATAATTATAATAAAATATTAAATTTTATAAAAGAAAAGGATTTAATTGAAAAATATAAGATATATTTTAATTTGTTAACGAATTCTATTTTAATTAATAATAATATTATTCAAGACAAAAATAAACCGAATTATATTTTGAAAAGCGATGTGTTCGGTTATTATGATATAAAAACAATTTTAGTAAATGATATTTTAGTTAAAGTTGATAGAGCAGCAATGTATAATTCGTTAGAGACAAGAGTGCCATTTTTAGATAAAGAAGTGGTTGAATTTTCTTTAAGATTACCTTATAATTATAAATATCGAAATAATAAAACTAAATCAGTATTAAGAGATGTTTTATATCGATATGTTCCGAGTAATCTTATAGAAAGAAAGAAGCAAGGGTTTTCAATACCTATTGAAAATTGGCTTAGAAATGAATTAAAAAGCAATGTCTTAGAATTATTGAGTGATGAAAGAATTTTAAAACAAGGTATTTTTAAATTAGAAGAGATTAAAAAAATTAAAAATGAATTTTATATCGATAAAGTAAATAGGAATGTATTGATTTGGAATTTATTCATTTTTCAACAATGGTATGAAGAGTATTTAACATGAAAATTTTAGTTACAGGGACGGCAGGTTTTATTGGTTATCATTTAGTTGGTAGGTTATTTAAAGAAGATGTTGAGATAGTAGGTCTTGATATTATTAATGATTATTATGATTTGAATTTAAAATATGATAGATTATTAAATCATGGTATTAAGAAAGATGATATTAAATATAATCAATTTTTACAAAGTGAAAAGTATTCAAATTATAGATTTATTAAATTAGATTTGACCGATAGAGAAGGAATGGCAAATTTATTTGCAAATGAACAATTCGACTATGTAGTTAATCTTGCAGCTCAAGCTGGAGTGAGACATTCATTAACTCACCCTCATGATTATGTTGATTTTAATATTACTGGCTTTTTAAATATCTTGGAAGGTTGCAGACATAATGAAGTTAAACATTTAGTTTATGCTTCATCGAGTTCTGTTTATGGTGGAAATAAACGTTCTCCTTTTTCTGTAGAACACAATGTTGATCACCCATTATCTATTTATGCAGCCAGTAAAAAAGCTAATGAATTAATGGCTCATTCTTATTCTTCATTATATAATATACCCACTACTGGATTGAGGTTTTTTAGTGTGTATGGAACTTGGGGAAGACCAGACATGGCTATGTTTATATTCACTAAAAAGATATTAGCAAATGAATCAATTGAAATATATAATGAAGGTAAAATGATTCGTGACTTTACTTATATAGATGATATAACTGAGGGTATTTTTAAAGTAATGAATAGAATTCCTAAAGCAGTAGAAAATTGGACTGATGAAGATGGAATTGCAAAAAGTTTTGCTCCGTATTCTCTTTATAATATAGGGAATAATGACCCAGTTGAATTAATGTATTTTATAGAAGAAATAGAACGTAAATTAGGTAAAGTTGCTAAAAAGATTTATTTACCAATGCAGCCAGGTGATGTACCTGCTTCAAATGCAGATGTTCAAAATTTAATAGAAGACGTAGGATATAAACCTGAAACAACCATTGAATATGGAATTAACCAATTCATAAATTGGTATTTAGAATATTATGGAGAAAATTAAACTCATAATTTTCCCAGGTAATTTTTTACCTCATACAGGTGGTTTGGAAAGTCATGTTGATAATTTTGTAAAGTATCTATCTAAGAATTATGAAAATTATGAAATTACCATATTTACTCCAAATACAGAAAATGCTACTGAATTAGAGATTATACATAATAATGTAAAAGTCATAAGATACCCCGCCTTTTTTGTAGTAAATAATTTTCCTCTTGCTAAATTTTGGAAATTACAATTTTGGAAAATGTTTATAAACTTATATAAAGTAGATTATAACATCGTCATGACAAGGACGATGTTTTTTTTTAACACCAGTTTAGGTTCATTTTTTGCAAAATTTAGATTCAGAAAAATCAAATTAATCCATGTTGAACATGGAAGTGATTATTCTAAATTAGATAGTAAACTTATTTCATTTGTTAATAAGACTTATATGCAAACATTAGGCAAATTAACTTTATATTTGTCAGATAAAATAGTTTGTGTTTCAGAAGCTGGTAAATTATTTTTACAAGATAAATTTAATATTACAAAACAAATTGAAGTAGTATATAGAGGAGTTGATGTAAATTATTTTAAAGATTTACAAACATCAGCTTATTTTGAAAAGTTTAAGGATAAAAAGAATATTGCCTTTGTTGGAAGATTAATAGACGGTAAAGGTGTTCAGGATATTGTTGAAGTGTTAAAAGATTTACAGACAAATATTATTCTGCATGTAATTGGTGATGGTGAGTATAAATCAAAATTAAGTGAATTAGTCATAGAATATAAATTACAGGATAGAGTTCATTTTTTAGGTAAATTAAAACATAGTGAAGTAATCTCTATATTAAAGAATAAACCCTTATTTATCAATCCAAGTTATACAGAGGGATTGCCAACAAGTGTATTAGATGCATTATTTGCTGGATGTCCAATTATTGCAACAAATGTAGGTGGAACCTTTGAAATACTTAAAGATAAATGGAGTTTGAGTAATTATTATCATATTTACGAGGCAAAGGATTTAATAAAATTAAAAGAAGAAATATTGAATTATTTTGATAATGATGAAATAGAGATAAATGTAGATTTGGAAATGAAACAATTTGATTGGAATGAACATGCAAGTAAATATAATGAGATTATAAAGAATGTTATTTAATTCTATTGAATTTATTATGTTTCTTCCAATAGTATTTATATTCTATTGGTTTTTCTTTTCAAAAAATATTAATTATAGAAATTTATTTTTGCTTGTAGTTAGTTATGTCTTCTATGGCTGGTGGGATTGGAAATTTTTAGGATTAATATTTTTAAGTAGTCTTGCTGATTATATAATAGGTCAAAAACTATATTCGACAAGCAATATAACAAAAAAAAGATATTATTTAATAGCCAGTTTAGCAATTAATCTTGGAGTTCTTGGATTTTTCAAATATTTTAATTTTTTTATTGATAATTTTGTAATACTATTATCAGAAATAGGTTACCAACAAGACATTGCCACATTAAATATAATTCTACCAGTTGGGATAAGTTTTTATACTTTCCAAACTTTGAGTTATACAATCGATATATATAGAAATCATTTAAAGCCCACTAATGATCCGATTCAATTTTTTACTTTTGTAAGTTTTTTTCCTCAATTAGTAGCAGGACCTATTGAAAGAGCACAAAATCTTTTACCTCAGTTTAGTACTTTAAAACAGTTTGATTATAACTTGGCTGTAGATGGACTGCGACAAATTCTATGGGGATTTTTTAAAAAGGTTGTTATTGCGGATAATTGTGCTACAGGTGTAGCGTATATATTTGATAATTCCGAAGTTCTCCCAGGAAGTACATTGGTAATAGGCTCTGTTTTATTTGCATTTCAAATTTATGGTGATTTTTCGGGATACTCAGATATAGCTATTGGTGTTTCAAAATTATTTGGTTTTCAACTAATGCAAAACTTTGCATTCCCATATTTTTCAAGAAGCATAAATGAATTCTGGAAGAGATGGCATATTTCTTTATCCTCATGGTTTAGAGATTATGTTTATATACCATTAGGTGGAAGTAGGGTATCTAAAATCAAACATTTAACGAATTTGATTATTACTTTTACAATTAGTGGGCTTTGGCATGGTTCGAACTGGACTTTTATAGCTTGGGGTTTTTTTAATGGTTTACTATATCTACCTTCTGTATTTTCATTAAGAATATTTATATTACCAAATAAATACTTTGAAATACCAAAGATTTTATTTACTTTTTCACTTACATGCTTATTATGGATATTTTTTAGATCCGATAATCTTAGCTCAGCTTTTACTTATATTGGAGGTATATTTAATACTTCTCTTTTTGATATAAAGTTTAGTGCTATTTTTTCAGGAAAATTACAAACTAATCTATATGATTTACTATTTGCACTTATTGTATTAGTATTAGTTGAGTGGTTTTGTCGAAACAAGCAATTTGGCTTAGATATAAAAGAAAAATCAAAATATTTACAAATTCTAATATATTCCTTTGTTTTTTATTTAGTGATTTCTATGGGAGGAAGTCAGAGTGAATTTATTTATTTTCAATTTTAATGTTTAAATTTATAAAATATATTATATTTTTTTTTCTTATCAATATAATAATGATAGGTATTCTTATTTATTCAACTGTTAAAATCAATTATCCTGATTATATTTTTATAAATAAATTTAAACATAATAAGACTTTAATACTTGGTGATTCTCATACTGAATGTGCGATAAACGATACAATTTTTACTAGCTTAAATCTATCAAATAGTGCAGATGCTTATATTTATAGCTTTATTAAACTTAAATATATAAATGCTATAATTGGTTTAGACACTGTACTTATTTCCTACAGACCACAGAACCTAATAAAAGTTGATGATGATAGATGGTTAAAGGATAAAAGAATTTTGACAACAAAATTATCATATTTAGCTCCAATGTGTGAAATAGAAGAATTATATTATTTATATGATATTAATAGTATTGCAGTTATACAAAGTTATGTTAAATCTTCATTAGTATTATTAAAAACAACAGTTAAATCTCTTTTTAATTTGGTTCATCTTAATGATTATAGTATAGGTGGATACAACTATTTAATTCGAAACAAATTAAAAGAAGCTTTGCATTTATCAAAAACCACTAAATTAACAAAATATAGTTTTTCAATTTATCAAAATGAATATTTAGAAAAGATAATAAAATATTGCAACGATAATCATATTACAATTATTTTACTTGAAACACCAACATACATAGATAATAACGAAATTAGAACTTTTACAAAAGATAAGTTTAATGAGTATAGTAATAAGTATAATTTTATTCATTTAAATCATTCTAATTTTAGATTAAGTGATATAGAATATGGTGATATTGGTCACTTAAATTATATGGGTGCTAAAACATATTCTAAATATTTAGATTCAATATTCAGAAATCAATAAACGCTAAGAAATTATTTGAAGAGAAATTTGAAGAATCCATCGTCTGCGAAAAACTATACCAACTAATCCAATCCCTTTAATTGTTATTCCAACCGAAATATGATATTACTTTTGTGTGCTACAAAGGGAAAGAACATTTTGCTGAACCAATTCTAAAAATACTTGAAAAGAAATACTCTATTCAATATTTATTTTTAGAAAGAAATCGTGATTATTGGCATTATAAGGTGAAAGGTAAGGTGATTTGGAATGAATGGGCTAATAAGTTTGCTTGGCATATTTCTAAAAAGAATTGGAAAGATAGAAAGGTTTTTGTTCGCTTGCATAGATACGAAATTGAAACTAAATATATGCAGATGATTAAGTGGCAAAATATTAGTAATTTGATATTTGTCAATCATCAATATGAACTTGATTTTAAAAATAGAATAGATGATAAAGCAAATACTATTACTATACCTAATGCTTTAGATGTTAATTCATTTCCATTTTTAAAAAAGAATTATGATAAAAATATTTGTGCTTTGAGTGTTGATTTTGATATTCGAAAAGGATATTTGAATTTAATTAGAACTTTTAATAAATTAATTAAATTAGATAATGAATTTAAACTAAATATAATTGCAATTAAAAGTGCTAATTCTGATGAACAAAGAAAAATATTAGATGCTGAGATTAAGATTCTTGATTTAAATAATTCTGTTAATATTATTCAAAGAAATAAAAATAATAACTTAAAAGAAGAGAGAAGTGAAGTTGCTAATTTGCTAAACGATAATGACATAATTATTAGTTACAGCGATGACGAATCTTTTCATTATAGTTTTGCTGAAGGTTTACTTGTTGGCTTGCAGGGCTTTTATAATATGTGGGAAAATCCATTAATTAAAGAGTTTTGGGAGGATTTTGGATATAATTCTGAAGATGAATTTATTAAAGGTATTTTGGATTGGTCTAAACTAAGTAATGAAGATAAATTAACTAAATCTCTAAAAAATAGGCAATATGTAATTGATAATTTTGGCGATGAAGTTATTGCTAATAAATATGAAGAATTATTTTTTGGCGTTAATAAATGAAGAAAATATTACTTATTACTTCAAATAATATTAATAATAATCCTAGACCAAATAGATTATTAAACTTTTTATTAGATAATAATTATTCACTTGATTTGCTAAATTATAATAAATCTGAAAGAGAGGTAAAACAATATTATTTTAAAAAGAAAATGAATATTGATTTAGTAAATATAATACTATACACTCGATTATATAAATTATTTAATGATTTATTATTATTTAATAATGTTAGCCAAGATACCTTCAAAGAATTACAAAACAATAATTATGATTTAATTATTTGTGAGAATATTGAATTAATATATTTAACATTAAAATTAAAATCAAAAAACACTAAAGTGATGCTTGATTTGAGAGAATATTTTCCTAGTCAATTTCAAAATAGATTTTTCTGGAGAATACGAAAAAAAGCCTACTATACTTATTTATTAAATAACTTTGTAAAGCAATCAGATAAACTAATAACAGTTAGTGATGGAATAGCTTCTGAATATAAAAAACATTTTAATTTAGATTGTGAGACATATTTAAGTTTGCCTGAAAAGGGAATAAATAAATCAGATTTAAAAGATAATTATGATAAAATTAAATTAGTTCACCATGGAAACGCAACTCCAGAAAGAAACATTGAATCAATGATTAAAATGATGGATTATCTTGATCCAGACAAGTATTCTTTGGATCTATATTTAGTTAAATCTAAGCAATATTATTATGATAAATTAAATTTATTAATTAAAAATAAAAAGAATATTAGAATATTAGACCCAGTACCTTTTGAAGATATAAATACGATGTTAGTTCAATATGATATTGGAATATTTTTCTTTTTCCCAACAACTTTTAATTTATTAAATTGTTTGCCTAATAAGTTGTTTGAGTTTATTCAAGCAGGTTTATGTTTAGCATTTGGTCCAACTCCTGAAATTAGCAAAATTGTAAATGAATATAAACTTGGTATTTTATCTGATAATTATGATCCTGAAAATTTAGCGAGAAAAATTCAATCATTAAATGATACAGAATTAAATAATTTTAAAAATAATTCAAGATTAACTGCTGATATTTTTAATATTGATAATAATAATATTAAAATGAAATCGATTATTGATGGATTGCTAAATTAATAAATGAAAAAGATCTTAGTCATAACTGATAATAACCCAAATAAAGCTGCTCGACCTTTTAGAATGCTAACTTTATTAAGTTCAATTAATGAATATGAAACCCATTTACTTTCTAATACACCTTTTGATGATGATAAAATTAAGCATTTTAAATTATCTAAGAAAATGACTAATTGGGAAGGATTTATTTATATTTTAAATCTTTATAAAATATTTAAAAAGTATCTATGTTTAAACCCTATTAAACCGCAGATATTAAATGAATTAAGAAAGAATAATTATGATTTAATTATTTGTGAAAATTTAACTATAGTTTATTTATCTTTTTTAATAAAATCTAATAAAACAAAATTAATGCTAGATTTACGTGAGTTTTACATAAATCAATATTCAAATGATTTTCATTCTCATTTTTTTAAAAAGTTTTATTACGATTCTAAAATTAATTATTTGAATTATTTAATTATTAATTATGTTTCTAAATTTGATAAATTAATTACTGTTAGTCCCGGATTACAAGATAATTATAAGTCAACTTTTAATTTAGACACTGATTTAATTATGAGTTTACCAGATTATTCAGAAAATAAATCACAACAATTACAAACTACAGATAAAATTAAATTAGTACATCATGGTGGTGCAAAAGAATCCAGAAAAATTGAATTAATGATTGAATTAATGAATAATTTAGATGATAGATTTGAATTAGATTTATATTTAATTAAATATCATAGTTCATATTATGAACATTTAATTAATCTAGCTAAACAAAGTGGTAGAATTAATATCTTTAAAGAAATCGAATTAGATAAAATAAATGACACATTAGTTAATTATGATATTGGTTTAATTATGTTTGAACCAACAACATTTAATTTAGAATATAGTCTGCCCAATAAATTGTTTGAATTTATTCAATCAGGATTAGCAGTTATTTCTTATCCACTACCTAATATTAAAAATATTATTGAAACACATAATGTAGGTTTTGTAAGTCAAGATTATGAATTAACTTCAATTGCAAATAAATTAAATTCTCTTACTATTGATGAGATAAATAAATACAAATTAAATTCAGTTTCAGCATCAAAAGAATTAAATTCAGAAACTAACAACAATAAATTGAAATCAATTATAAACAAACTATTAAAATAATATGAAAAACTTTTCCTTAATTGGAGTTGCAGGTTATATAGCTCCTCGACATTTACAAGCAATTAAAGACAATGATTGTGATTTAATTGCAGCGATGGATCCTCACGATTCTGTTGGTATTTTAGATAGATATTTTCCAAATGCAAGTTTCTTTACTGAATTTGAGCGTTTTGATAGGCATTTATCTAAATTAATTGGTAGAGTTGGCAGTAGTGATTTTGTATCTATTTGTTCTCCAAACTATTTACACGATGCTCACATTAGATTTGCATTAAGAATTGGTGCAAATGCAATTTGTGAAAAACCACTTGTTACTAAGCCACATAACTTAGATTATTTAGAAGAAATTGAACAACAAAGTAATTCTAAAGTTTATAATATTTTACAATTACGGGTTCACGAAAAAATAATTAATCTAAGAAATAGATTAAAATCTGAAAACTCTAAAACAAAGAAAGATGTTGTTTTAACTTATATTACTTCTCGTGGTCCTTGGTATAATTACTCTTGGAAGGGAGATTTAGAAAAATCAGGTGGAGTTGCTACTAATATTGGAATTCACTTTTTTGATATGTTAATATGGTTATTCGGTAGTGTTCAAGAGACTGAATTACATAAACTTGATGATACAAAAGCATCTGGTTTTATTGAACTTGAAAATGCAAATGTACGATGGTTTTTATCGACTAATAAGGAAGATTTGCCTGAAGAAGCAATTAAAAACAATCAACCAACTTATAGGTCAATTACAATCGACGGAGAAGAAATTGAATTTTCAGGTGGCTTTACAGACTTACATACATTAGTCTATAAAGATATTCTTGCTGGAAATGGTTATGGTATTAGTGATGCAAGACCTTCAGTTCAGCTTGCTTGGGATATTAGGCATTCAAAAGTAGTAGAAAATACTGAAAAGAAGCATAGTATGTGTGATTAAAATATGAAAATACAATAAAGAAAAGGAGTCATTTTTGACTCCTTTTTTATTTTAAAGTGGAATATTTCCATGTTTTTTTGTAGGATTAGTATCAACTTTATTTTCTAATATTTTAAAAGTATCAATCAATCTTTGTCTTGTAAATTTTGGTTCAAAAACATCATCAATATAACCATAAGATGCAGCAATATATGGATTTGCAAATTTTTCATTATACATTTCTTCTAACTCAAGTTGTTTTGCTTCTTTATCTTCCGCACCATCAATTTCTTTTTTGAATATAATTTCCACTGCACCTTTTGCACCCATAACAGCCATTTCAGCAGTTGGCCAAGCAAAATTGAAATCACCTCTAATATGCTTTGAACTCATCACATCATAGGCACCACCATACGCTTTACGAGTA
The DNA here is from genome assembly GCA_030431515.1 of bacterium. GTDB lineage: Bacteria > Bacteroidota > Ignavibacteria > Kapaibacteriales > UBA2268 > JAJRPT01. The sequence goes on along the minus strand of JAUIIX010000006.1, from coordinate 39,961 downwards.
ATAACTGTTACTTTTGGAACTGTTGCTTCACAGTATGCATAAAGTAATTTAGCTCCATTTGCTATAATTCCACCCCACTCCTGATCCTTTCCTGGCATAAACCCTGGTACATCTTCAAAAGTAAGTAAAGGAATATTAAAAGCATCGCAAAATCTAATAAATCTTGCAGCTTTTTTAGAAGAATTAATATCTAAAACCCCAGCCAAAACAGCTGGTTGATTTGCAACAACACCCACTGATCTACCACCTAAATGAATAAACCCAACTACAATATTTTGAGCGTAGTCTTTATGCACTTCTAAAAAATCGTGATTGTCAGCTACAGACTTAATTACTTCTTTAATATCATAAGGCATATTTGAATTTTCAGGTATAATGTGTGTTAAGTCATCATTCAACCTATCTGTAGGATCATTATTCGGTACAAAAGGTGCTTCTTCTTTATTATTTGAAGGGATGAAAGTCAATAATTTTTTAACTAATTCAAGTGCTTGCATATCATTTTCAGCTACAAAGTGTGCTACACCTGATTTACCAGCATGTACAGATGCACCACCTAAATCTTCAGCAGTCAACTCTTCGTGAGTTACAGTTTTTACTACTTTAGGGCCTGTTACAAACATGTAAGAAGTATTCTTGACCATTATAACAAAATCAGTAATTGCAGGCGAGTAAACAGCACCACCGGCACAAGGTCCCATAATTACAGATATTTGAGGAATAACTCCAGATGCTAAGGTATTCAATAAAAATATATCTGCATAAGCACCCAAAGAAATAACACCTTCTTGTACTCTTGCACCTCCAGAATCATTTAATCCAATCAGTGGAGTACCAAGTTTCATCGCATGCTCCATAATCTTCACTATTTTACGACCATGTTGCTCTGCTAAAGAACCACCTAAAACAGTAAAATCTTGTGAAAATATAAATGATTTAGTTCCATCTATATAAGCATATCCAGTAACTACTCCATCACCAAGTGGTTTTACTTTATCTAAACCAAAACTTGTTGAATGGTGATGTGCTAGCATATCTATCTCAGTAAATGTTCCTTTATCAGCAAGTAAATCAATTCTTTCTCTTGCCGTTAATTTACCTTTCTTATGCTGAGCTTCAATTCTATCTTTTCCACCACCTAATCTTGCTTTTTCTTTTATAATTTTTAATTTTTCTATTTTAGCATCAATAGATTTCGACATAAATTTCCTACAATTTATTATTTTGATATTATTACAATCTCTGTTCTTCTATTTAATTTTCTTCCAAACTCTGTATTATTTGAAGCAATAGGTTTTCTTTCTCCATAACCCATTGTTTTTATTCTGTTTTTGTCAATACCGTTTTGTATTAAATAATCCTTTACAACATCTGCTCTTTCTTTGGACAACCTATCATTGACAGCATAAGATCCTATTGCATCTGTATGCCCTTCAATCATTATTGTAACGTTTTGTCTATTTTTCATAAACTCAACTAATACTTCAAGTTGAGGAGCACTTTCAGGTATTTCAGCTTTTCCTAATTTAAAAAGTAAATCTTGAATAATTAATTTTCTACCTAACTCAACTATTGGAATTGTTTTTTGAGTTAATAATTTTTTCTTTTCATTAAATAAAGAAATATCAATCGAATCTGGAATTGCTGCTTTAGTTGTTTTATATTTTATAGCATATAAATTTGTCAACTGATTAGAAAAGTTATTTAAAATTGCCTTAAAAGGATAATCCATATCATAAGTATTACCTCTTGTAGATTCAGATATTTGTTTATACTCATCTAAATATGGAGGTGTAATAGTAAATACACGAACCTCATTATCTTTTAGTAATTTAATTATGCTTTCAGTAGTTTGGTCTGTAGTTCCAATTCCTTTTTCACCTCTTTGATGATAAGGGGCATCTGTAACTAATACAATTACTTTATTTGCTGATGGTCTATATTTTATTTTATCAATTGCTTTTTGGAAAGCTTCAAGTGCATTTTCCTTAACATCTCCACCACCTTTAGCTTTAATATCAGATAACCAAGAAGTAAATTCATTTACATTTTCAGTTGGTTGTTCAATTGCATCTATATAATCAGAAAATACTACTAAACTCAAAGTATAATCAATACCTCTACCCTTTATCAAGTTAGTAAATGAAAACATTTGTTTTCTAATAGCATCAATATATGATTGCATAGATCCAGTTTGGTCTATTAAAAATGTAAAATCAACTGGGACTCTTTCGTCAATTGATATTTTTTCAATTGATATTACATCTTTAGTTATACCATTTTCTACTACATTTACTTTTTCTGGTAAAAGAGTATCTAATGGCTCACCATAAATATTATACGCTTCTACTATTAATTTAATAATTGGGTAATTAGTAATATCTACATTTCTAATTGTCATTTTAATTTCTTTTTTATCAGCTTGTACCTTAGCTTGATCTAAAAGTTGCTTGGCATTATACTTAGAACTATCAAGTTCAGTTTGTGCAATTAGCGATATTGAAATTAATACTATTAAAAGAAATAATTTAAACATAACAAAGTATATATTATAAAAAAAAGCCCTCTAACAACATAATAGTTGATAGAGGGATTAAATTTTAGTAATTAGAAATTATATTGTAATTCTAATAACTGGTGATATGATAAAGAAGTTTTCTATTTCATATTCATAAGCATCCCTCATTGGTGTAGCATATTTTGCTTCTAATAATAACCAATCACCAAACAACGGCATATATGCTCTTGCTAACATGATTTGATTAGAATATTGCAAACTAACACTAAAAGGAAAAACTGCTTGATTTCTATATTCTACTTTTGCAAATAACCAATCTGCAAATTCATCAGGATGATATAAAGTTAATCCTTCTGCATTAGTAGTCATATTTTTGTAAACATATTCAGGTACATTATCACCATTTACATCTACTTCTTCAGTATAATACATGTATTCTCTTACTTCATTGTAAGAAACACCCAAGTCAAATCTGAAATAATTTTCAGCTTTTTTACTATTTAACCAAAGATTATAGAAAGCTGTGATTTGTCCTGTTGTTTGTAAAATTGGCATTACTCCACTTGGTATAAAAGTAGAATCACCATTTCTTATATCTGTTCTTCTAAAGTCAACTCCTGGTCTCATTGAAGTCTGACCAAATTTTAATGGATCAATTGCTAAATCATCACTTGAATTAATTGGAGCTTCAATATTTATATGAATACCTGCTTCAGGGTGAAATGGCATGTGTACATCCATTCCAAATATTAATTTCCCACCTGGATCAGTGTTTAATTTTCTTGATGGTAACCAAGAGAAAATACTAGAACTACCTTCTAAACCAGTTGTTATTTTATAAGATGCTCCTAAATAAGCATTAATTAAATAAGGAGTATTCTTATTTGTTGCAGGATCATTATTGATATATAATGGTCTCTTCAAAATCACTTTATTTTCACCAGCAGTATAATAAGGATAACCAATTTGATCATTACCTATTTTATTTTGAATCCAAAATCCTGTTTCACCAATTTTTAAAGTTTGGTCATACAAAGATAATGTTAAAGCTTGGTTAACATTTGTTGGGTTTAGATAATCACGAATTGCAGCACCTTGATCCGGTCTAACTGGTGCCTGTACTGGAATATCCTTAAATGCATAATTCCTAATTTCATCAGAGCTTGTGCTTGTAGGATTATTTGGATTATTGTATCTAAATGCATTTTTAGAATATATATCTCCTGCTAATATATTATAAATACTCTCTAAATCTTTTACAAATCTACTTCCTGATATAGAAACTTCACCGCAACTGACTAATAATATTTCATATTTTGCTTTCCCATATATTTGTCTTTTGGTTCTAGGAACAGCCAATACTTCAATATTTTGGATATCTAACTTTTCATTTTGATTAAATGTTAAATTAAAATATTGATATATTTGATATTGTAAATCAGGTTCCATTACTTTCCATCTAGGAAAGTATTTTTTTAATTCAGGGTCAATCTGATCAAGATCATCAATAATACTTTGAGCATTTAATCCAATTGATATATAAATCAAAATTAAAATTATTAGTTTCATCTTTTTTCCTTTTAAAATACATAAATAATGTTAGCCATAGGCATAAAGAAAGACCCAATTTCCCAAGGTCTTTGATTTTCTCTTAAAAGCACATTTCCATTTGCTCTAAGTTTTAAGTAAAGCATATTTTCTACAACAGGAAATTGTACAAATAAATTAAGGTTAATTGTTTCATCAAAATAATTCATCGACGCACCATAAGGAGTTGAGTTATTTTTAACCATAAAATCAACTTTTCCTGATATACCACCAACTGCTTCTGTGCTATTATTTATAAATTTACTATCAATTATTTCTTGTGCATCATTTCTAATTATATCATGTTTCCATTCTTCCATAGTGTATATAGATCCTCCTATACCAAATCTTAACAAGTAATCTTTGTCTATATCTAATCCAAAAGTATAAAGTAATGTTGTATTATATCTTAAAAGATAGTCAACATTTCTAGGGTCATTAACTAAATTTTGATTTAACAGGGGATCTTTTTTTAAATTGTTCCCAATACTTTCTGAACCGTAAGGAGCTGCAACTGCATCACCAAAAGTATAACCAAATGACAATCTAAATACATCAGATTTTGGTATAATTGGCAAGTCAAAATCAAACTCACCTGCAATACCAAATCCACCATGAGTTAATTTTCTATCAATACTGAATAAGTCTTCTTGAAGCACAGCCCATCCTGAAGTAGGAAGGATAACACCTAATTTAACTTTACTCCATAATACAGAGAAATTCATTCTATCACTTACAAATGATGGCATATTTATGTCATCAGCACCATACTTTAATTCAAATCCAATTAATGGGAGTAAGTCATTAGTAATAAAATTGGAGTCTACAACTCTTTCAGTACGTTCAATAATTAAATTCCCATCATCATCCATCATCTCGATACCATCAACATCTAATTTGTAAATTTCTATTTCTTTAAATTTTGGTTCCGGATACATTGTCCATCTAACTATATCTGGAGAAAGTAATAACTCTTGATTAACTCCAATATATTTTTGTGGTTCTCCATGTGAGATTCTTTTAAATTTTTGAATATCCTTACCGCTAACACCAAAAAGACTATAATCAATTAACGGTGAAGAATTTCCTACAATAGGTTTAAAATAAACATAATCCTGACCAATAGCTTTAGCATCTAATGTCTTATTAACATAATACTCTTGAATTATCCCATTCTTGATAAAATCTAAAGCATTTTTAGCATTATACTTAGCAACTTCTGCTATTTCTAAATTTTCTAAATCAGATTTTAAATATATATTACTTTTCTTGTCTAAGTTTGATAGTAAATTTTCTATTCTTTGATTATCTTCATCGATAAAGAAATTTGGATTTTCACTTCTATAAATCACAGCAATTATTTTATTTTCAATATCTAAGTCATCAGAATTTCTTAATACAACATACAATCTTTGTTCTTTGTCAACCTCTTTTTTTCTAGAATAAGAATCAATTAAAGCTTGTAAAGTTTTCAAATCTGGTATATCGTTAATTCTATTTCTTGTCAATTGGCTTAACATATCCCTTGCAACTTTATATCTGCTAGCATTTAGCTTTACAAATTCTTTTACCTGATCAGATATGTTAACAAAACTTGAATTATCTTCTTCGTTTAATTCTTCCTTTGACTTATTATTTTCATCCACGATTTTTTTAAAATCATCCCCCAAATCACTCATTTCATATAAAAGTATATTTCCAAATCTATAATTTTTAAAATGTTGTAACCTGTTTTTAATATCATGGTCATTTGACTGTGAAAAAACGTACATACTACATATTACCAAAATACTTATTATTTTCATTTGTTTCTCCTTAAAATCCTAATTGATTTTTATTTTCTATTTTTTTGTAAATAGGCACAAATATTTCTTCCTCACTAACACTAATTAAACCATCACTCTGCCTTGCAATAATTTTTATTCTTAGAGTTATATCTCCTTGTATTATTCCTTTGACCGGAGTTCCTGTTGTTCTTAATTTTAATTGAATTTCTTCTCCTTCTAAAGATATTGAAGCCTTTATATTTTTTAAAGTAGGAGAGTTATTTACAATAACAACTTCTTCATCAGCACTTAAAATTAAAGAGCAATTTTTAGAGTCAAATACACTAGGAGCTAAAGCAGTTATCCCTTTAATATTTATTGTAAATGATTTTTCTCCGATTGGATTACTTATACTCATACCACTAACATCAATGTAAGGCTTTTCTAATGGTATTTCATAGGTTTTACGTGGAAAGACTTCAATTTTTTTATTAGTTACAGGATCAATCCAATTAACCCAATAATCATAAGACTTATTGTTACAATGTAATAACCATTCTGCTTTTTCTGTATTTAACCCTACAATACTATCAATTTTTTGGGAGCCATCTAAGTGTATGTAAGATCTAAATTGACTTGCAGGTATTTTTCCTCCTGATGTTGGGGTAAAATTATAACGAAATGGTTCACCAGAATAGAAGAAAATTCTTCCTTGTAATGTTTTAATATTTTCATCATCTTTTGTCTTAAATAAATTAAGTCTGCCTTTTTTGTATGATTTACTTTGTTCACTATTTCCGCTATTATACTCTACTGTTAAATCATAAGATTTAACATCACCATTAACAGGAGGTAAATTATTTTTAAACTTTATTACATACTCAACCTGTTCACCAACTTTTAGTGTTTTATCTCTATATGATTTTTCTAATTGAATATCGAAGTCACTTTTTGTATAAACTTCTCCCGAAGCACTTTCAGCAGTAATATTCAATTTATTTATTGTCTGGTCACCTTGGTAAGGGGATAAAGACATTTTAAAAGTAGGAGGTAAAGCATCAAAATAGTTAATTTCATCTGCCATAGCAATCACAGCATCAGCAATTTTCGGCTGAGGAGTTAATACCCTAATATCAAATTCAATTGAATTACTATTTTGAGGGAAATAAACAGATTTACCTGGTGTTAATAATCTAATGATATATCCATATAATTCTATTTTAGTACTAACTTGTATATAATCTAATTCATCTTCAGCAAGTTTTTTACTTGCTTCAATCATATCATCAAAATTATCAGAACCATCAGCACTAGCCAATAGGTCAGATTGTTTTGGTAATTTGAATTTATCTAATTCAATTTCTAACTCTTTAGATACTTTCTGCAAGTCTTTAACTTTCAACTGTACAGTACCAATATTAACTGTCATATTATCAGTTAATTCCTCGGCTTTAGCATCAGCTGCAATACCCAAAATTCTATTAGTTTTTGAATAGAATCTAAGTTTATACCAACCTTCTTCAGCAGGAGGTTCAAAATATACAACGAATGCTCTTTTTAACTTAGAATCTTCTTTACCATTTTTAACTACACTTTTACCATCTGCATCAATCACTCTATTAGAAGAGAAATAAAAAGTACTATCTTCTTTAATTTCAGACGGCACAAATTTTTCACCAACAATAATTGGAGCTTTATATACAGGATCTAAAGGGTCAGATTTTAGTTTATCTTTATTTACTTTATTAAATGTAGGTTCAATATCCATAACGAGTTTTTTGGCACCTTTAAAAGTCCAAACTTCGCCATTAGTAGTTTCCATTTTGTCACCAGGATTCATCTTCATTACTTCAATATTATTCTCATCGAAGTATTTTTCACTTGGAAATGTAGGTGGGTTAAGTGGATCTTTGCTCGGATTAAAGAATATTTGATATTCAAGTTCCTGAACATTAGCAAGTCGAATTAACTTATGTAGTCTTTCGTTAAATTCATCAGGTGTTTCACCTTCCTTCTTTTTTAGGTCAGAAGCAACATCTGTAACACCAACTTCGATTACATACTTTCTACTTGTCTTAATATCAGTACCCATTACTTCTTTGAAGTCAATTCCAGAAGGTGGAATTGTAATTTCATCTTGAGGTCTTGTGTTAATACCCTCGGTACCCGAACCTGCTTGAAGTTGAGAAAGAATACTCTGAACAATCTTCATAGTTTCTTTCTGCTTTGCGTGCAGATGTTCTTCAGCTTCGTCACGCTCAACGATAATAATTAAAAGCTCTAATACAACGGCAAGATATAATACGAAATATACCTTACCAGCACCACCACCAGACATATATCACCTTTATTTTTCGAGTGTAATTAATTTTTAAAAGTCCTGAAATTATTTTTTCAGAATTTCCAATTTAAAAACTTTTTTTCTTAAATGCAAATTTTTTTTAGTTCAGCTTAAAAAGCTTAGAAAAATAAAGTAAAAATATTGTCAATAGGCACTTTTTATTTATTAATTGAAAAAATACTAACTCTAAATTAACATATTAATTATTAAATTCCAAATTATTTTTTTTGAATTAATAACTTTTTTGTAATTATTCCGTAGTTTGAATTCATTCTAACTACATATACCCCTGATTCTAATTTAGAGACATCTATTGTTTTTAATAGGTTTACACTTTTATAGCTTGCAATATTGTTACCTAACATATCATACAAACTAATTTCATCAATAATTAAATTATTATTATAGTTGTTTATATTAAATTCGCCATTAGTTACTGGGTTTGGAAATACAACTACATCATTTTCATACAAATCAACACTATTATTAACATCTAAACCTACTTTAATCAAATTATCTTCTTGCCATAATGTTTTTCTTGAATCAAATTCTAAAGCCGCTTTCATTCTATCAATTTGTCCAGATGTAAACATTGAGTAACATTGTGAATTGTAATCCATAAAATTTTCTGCATTAATTGGATTGTTCTCACAATTAATAGCTGGGCAACCCATATATGCTTTGTCCACAGGAGGTGTATCATCTACATAATCATTTGGATAAGTACAACCACCGGTAAAAGTGTGAAACAAATTTAACCAATGACCAAATTCATGTGTCAATACTGAAGCAAACTTATCATTAGTATTACCTAATAAGTATCTACCATTATAAACTACTCTTGCTAACCCAGAATTACTCATAGAATTATTTGGGTAATAAGCAAAACCTGATTGGTTTTCTACTCCATCTCCAAACAAATCTAAAGTGATAAATACATTCATATAAGAAAAATTATCCCAAGATACATTAGAAACTATAGCATTTATATTAGAATTATCATTAGCTAATCCAGCAACAGGATCATGAAAAGTAACACCATTGGTAGGATTTCCATCGGGATCTATCTTCGCTAATTCAAATTTAATTTTTAATTTACTTTTTACTTCATCAAAATTTGGGTCAGAAGTTTCATAATCTTTGTTTAATCCATTAAAGTCATTATTCGTGTGATTTAGTGCAGATTTAATAATATCCAAATTTACTTCCTTACCTGCAAAATCAGTTCCAAATACATGAAACACAACTGGAATTATATATTCCTTATCTTCAGTTATTTTATTTGATTTAATAAACTCTTCTGTTAATTTTTCAAGTCTTTCAAATTCAAGTCTTGATTCAGCACTTTTGTTTATTATGTCAATATGGTTAATACAATTCTCTAAATTCACCTCATCAGCAAAAGCATTGAATACATTTAATGTCATAGCAATAATAACTAAAAAGATAGTTCTCATAATAACTCCTTTATTACTTTTTATATATAAACACAAAATAAAGACCAATTAAAACAAAAGGGATACTTAGGATTTGCCCCATATTTAATAGCATAGTTTCTTCAAAAGCAACTTGATTCTCTTTAAAATATTCTAAAATAAATCTAGCTCCGAATACACCAATTAAAAAAGATCCAAATAAAAAGCCACTTTTAATCTCTGCTTTTTTTGCCTTATATTTAAAAAACAGAAATATAAAAATAAACAAATAAGCAATTGACTCATACAACTGGGCTGGATGTCTCGGAATATTATCAATGTTTTCAAAAACAAAAGCCCAAGGCATATCACTCGGAATACCCAAAATTTCTGAATTCATCAGATTGCCTAACCTAATAAACATACCAGCAAGAGCAATTGTAATTACTATCCTATCCAATATCCAAATAAAAGAAAATTGCGAAAATCGTTTTACAAATATAAACAATCCTAAAATAATTCCAAAAGCTGCACCATGACTCGCAAGTCCACCTTCCCATACTTTGAGTATTTCTATCGGGTTAGATAAATAATATTCAGGAGAATAAAACAAACAATGTCCTAATCTCGCTCCGATTACAGTACTTAGCACCATTGTCATAGTTAAATTATCTAAAAATTTATGGTCATAACCCTCTTTTTTGAAAATCCATTCCATAATTCTATAACCAACTACAAAGCCCGCCGCAAAGAGAAGTCCATACCATCGAAGAGTAAGAAAACTAAAAGAAAATATTTCTGGAGATATACCCCAGTGTATTTGTGCTATCAAATTCATAGAAGAAATAATTGTTTTGTTTTATAAAAGAATTCAATTTACTAATGATTAATTAATAATTAAAACATTATGTGAATTTTTTTTATAAATCATCACCTTCTTCTTCATCTATACCAAAATCATTTAGATAACTATCATCTATCATATCTATGCTAACATCATCATCCCAATCATCGTCGCTATGACTTGAATCATCCCAATTATCACTAGTAAAATCATCTTCAAAGTCATCATCAAATTCTTGCTTTTTAGCCATAATATTTCCTCTAAATTAAAATTTACAATAAGCGAAATTAAATTTTTTTCAAAAATAAAAAAAATATTTTTTAACATATTTTAAAATAGCTCGTATTTACTCTATATTAATTAGGAGAAAATCATGAAAAAATTATTATACACAGCTTTAATTACTGTTGTTTTTACAGTATTTATGTCTTCTTGTTCAGAAGAAAATTACTATGAAACTTATGACGTTGATGCGATATCTGAATTTGTAGTTTTAAAACCATCAAACTGGCAATATGACGCAAATATTCCTAAAATGTTTGCTACTATTAGCAATCCAAATATTACACAAAATGTAATAGATAGGGGTTTAGTTTTAGTTTATATGGCTGAATACGGAACAACAAGAAATTCTTGGCAATTAATACCAAGAACAGAAATATACTTCGATAAAAGTGATGGAAGCTTCGATTACTCAATAGAATGGGGATATTGGATGGAGCCAGGATATTTAGAAATTGAGTATATTCACTCAAAAGATTTTGGGTTAAGTCCAGAGTTCGATGTAGAATTAAAAATTGTTATTATCACTGATTTTGATAGTGGTATCCAAAATAATTATAATTTCGAAAATTATGATGAAGTAGTGAAGAATTTCAATGTGCAAGAACTTAAAGAGTTGAAATAACATAATTTAATTATTATACAACAAGAGTTATACTAAAATAAGTATAACTCTTTGTTTACATTATAAGCACTTGTAAATAATGCTCTTAAAAGAACTTATAAATAGAATAAAAACACTCGGATTTTAATATCTCATATTTTTTTTGTAATTTTGTAGATTACTTATATAACATAGAAGAAAATGGCAAAACAACTTAGTATTTTAAATGTGTCTGGTGAGATTTTACCTTATTGTAAATGGACAGATTCTGCTGATTATAATTCTGGTTTAAGCTTATCACTTAAAGAAAAAGGTTTAGATTCGAGAATAATGATACCTAAGTATGGTTATATCTCTGAAAGAAAGAATAGAATTCACGATATTAATAGATTGAGAGAAATGCCAATACAAATTGGTGATATCGAAGATTTTGCTACTATTAAATCGTCATCTTTTCAAAACACTCGTAGTAAAGTTCAATCTTATATTACTACTAATGATGTATATTTCAATAAATTAAAAGGTGTAATTCAAGACAATAAGTCTGCAGAAGAATTTCCAAATAATTTAGAAAGATTTGCTTTCTTTTGTAGAAGTGTTATTGATACATGTAATTTGCTTAGTTGGTTCCCAGATGTAATTCATATCAATGATTGGATGTCTGCTTTAGTTCCAGTTATGGCAAGAGCAATCTATCCGGATGAATTTAAAAATACTAAATTCTTATTCACTATTCAAGATTTTTATGATCAAGGTGAATTTGACTGGAAAGAATCAAAATATTTGAATCTCCCTGATGAGTATTTAAAACAAATTAAAAATAAAAACAAAGTAAATTTATTAAAAGCAGGAATTACTTTTTCAGATAAATTAGTAGTAACTGATGCTAAATACTTAGAACACATTGCAAATGATACAGAAAATTCTAATGGACTTTCTACTATCATCAAAGCTAAAATGAAAAATATTTCTGTTATTAAACCAGGGATTGATCATTGGCTTTGGAACCCTGTAAAAGATGAATACTTAGTTAATAAATTAGTTGATGACGATTGGGAAAACTTCAAATACAACAATAAAGTTGAATTAGTTAATAAATTTGGATTTGAATACCATCCGAAAAGAGCTATGTTTGGTATCGTAAGTAATTTCTCTAAATCCAGAGGTTTTGATTATCTTTTAGAATCTATTGAAGAATTACTAAAAGAAGATATTCAAATTGTTATTATGGGTGACGGAGATAAAGAATACAGAGATAGATTAACTGAAATCTCAAATAACAATCCTGAAAAACTACAAGTTTCAATAGGATTTGACGAATATATCGCTCATACTATAATGGCAGGAAGTGATATGTATTTTTCTTTAGCTCCATTAGAAGCATTAGGAATGCAGTTTATGCACGCTTGTAAATATGGTGCAGTTCCAATAACTCCTATTAACTGTGCTTTAAATGAAATAGCAGAAGATGTTGATGGAGAAGATGGAAACTGTATAGCTATGAAAGATGCTAGTTCTAAATCATTAATCGAATCTTTCAAAAGAGCATTAGAATTATATGCTGATAGTGAATCTTTCTTTGGCATTACTAAAAATTGTATTTACGAAGAATTTGGTTGGGACGAAAACACAATGGAATTCGAAAAAGCATATAGAGATTTAGTTAAATAAAATAATAATGAAAAACACTTTTTTAAAACTTTCGCTTTTTCTATTTGGTATTTACTCTATTTCTCATCTTACTTCTTGTAATGAAGTTCCTGTAGAAATACCTTTGGTTCAAGATACTCTTACTGTTTATTCTTTATCTTCTAATGATGCTGCTTTAATTACTAGCAAATCGCAACATTATAAAGAATTAGATGGACCATTCAATATGCAATTTCAATTATTAGGTAGATCTAATAATTACAAGTCGCACGTTTTATATAGATTTTTTGGTTTACCAAAAGATATGTCATATATAAGTGAATTAGACATAAAAGAAGCCACTCTATACTTATTTCCTGACAAATATACATTCGGTGATACTACTAACTTTGAACAAGAATTTACAGTTCACGAAGTATTAGATAGTATATCAAGATTTAACTCTTTCTCTGATATTTTTGATGCTAACGACAATACAAGTATATTTAATTATCAAGTTGGTGAATTTTCTGGAAAAGCAGAGCCGAAAGACTCTATTCCTTTCAAAATTGAAATTGACAAACAATTAATTCTAAAATGGTTCACTTTTGCTGCAAAAGAAGACTCAATTAGAAGCATTTGGACTGATTCAACTAAAACATTAGACCTAACTAAAGCTGAGAATAGATATTTATTCCATTCTTACTCAATCGGTCTTAAAGCAGGACAAAACTCAAAAGTAATAAACAGGTTTATTAATAGATCAGATTTAGACACTTTATATAATACTCAAATCAAATTAGTAGTTAATAAAGCAGGTAAAGACACTACAATTTACTTAAAAAATTCAATATCAGCTTATTATCCCTTTGCTCCAGAAATTGAAGAAGATGATGATATTTATCTTCAAGGAACAGGTCGCACAAGAACTCAATTTGATTTTGATATTTCAGAAATTCCTCCTCTATCTGCTATTTTAAGCTGTCAATTAGAATTAACATTAGACACTAATAACTCAGAATTTGGTTCATTTGGTAGAAGCATTTATATTGCTGGTGCATCGAGTGAAGACCCATTCTTTACTCCAGAATCAGACAATCTTGGAACCTGGCCATACTTAGCTGTTGCTAACGATTCAATTCCTGATAAATATACTTTTTCTAATATTACTCCATTAATGGACTCTTGGAATAGAAAAGAAGGCAAAGGACAATTTGTATTAAGTCCTGCAAGAGGAACAAGTGCCTTAGTAGAACTTACTTATTTTGATAAATATAAGTTTTTCGGTTCTAACAATCCAGATATTAGCAAAAGACCTAAATTATTAATTATTTATTCTAAAAGACCAAACATTTGATAAAATTATTAAGCATATTACTATTCTTATACTCAACATCTCTTTATTCTGAAGGTGGTTCTAACTATTCATCTTTTGGAATTGGAGACTTAGAAAACGTTCAAGGTGCTGCATATTGGGGTGCTGGTGGTACTGCAATTGCTGTTCCGAGTACACATAGTATTAATCTAATTAATCCTGCTATGTGGTCATACAACGAACTAACAAGAATTCAATTAGGATATAGATTCCAACAAAATTTAATAGAGTCAGCCGATAATTCATTATATCAAAATTATGGAGCTATCGACGGACTAAATATCATGTTCTCAATAGATACAAGTTTAGGATTAAGTGCCGGATTTGGTTTAAATTCATATAGTCAAGTTAATTATTCAATTGCATCTGGTTTTTCCAAAGTAGTTGATAATTTACAAGTAAGCGGTAAATTAGAAAATAGTGGTGCCGGCGGACTAAAAAAACTATATTTTGGTGGTGCAATAAAACCCTTAAGTTTTATGTCAATTGGATTTACACAAAATGTATATTTAGGTAATATCCAACGTGATGCACTTACATTTAGTAACGAATCTTATGCACACAATTCATATACTGGAAGAAAAAATTCATTCAACGGAACAAATCAAAAAATTGGTTTGAATCTAACTTATAAAGATTTATCTTTCGGTGCCTATTACGAAAATGCTACATTATTGAGAATGAACTCAGAATTAATTTACTTATCATATTATGATTTAATTGGTTCAAATAATAGGGTAGTTGACACAACATTTACTGAAAACTCTAAAATTGAAGTACCTGCTTCATTAGGTTTTGGATTAAGTTATAAATTAAATAAATTTAGAATTTCATCTGACTTTTATACTCAAGATTTTACTAATTTTACTTACAATACAGGTAATAATGCTAAATTCAAAAGTTTAAATAGTTTTACCATAGGTGCAGAAAGATTAGGAAATAAATCTTCAGGTGCTAGAACACTTGATAAATTTACTTATAGATTTGGATTAGGTTACAAAGAACTTTATATGATGGTTAATGATATTCCAATTAGTGAGCAGTATTTAAGTGTAGGTTTAACAGCTCCTTTTGGTAAAAATGCAATGTTTGATATTGCTTTAGTATTAGGAACAAGAGGTGAAATTAGCTCTCCTTTAGTAAAAGAATATTTTGGAAGACTATACATCAATATGAGTATAGGCGAACAGTGGTTTGTACCATTTAAAAGAGAATTTGAGGAATAATAATTTATGGCAAATGTATTAATAACTGGTGGTGCCGGTTTTCTTGGCTCACATTTATGTGACAGATTTATCGCTGAAGGTGATAATGTTTTCTGTATGGATAATTTTATCACAGGAAGTCCAGAAAATATAGCACATCTAATGGGTAACAAAAAATTCAAATTTATTGAATATGATGTTACAAATTACATCTATGTAGAAGAAGATTTAGACTATATCTTACATTTTGCATCTCCAGCTTCTCCAATTGATTACTTAAAATTTCCAATACAAACTCTTAAAGTTGGTTCACTTGGAACTCATAAAGCACTTGGACTTGCAAAAGCTAAAAATGCTACTTTCCTAATTGCATCTACATCAGAAGTATATGGCGACCCACTTATTCATCCGCAAAAAGAAGACTATTGGGGAAATGTAAACCCTGTCGGAATGCGTGGAGTATATGACGAAGCAAAGCGTTTCGCAGAAGCAATGACAATGGCTTATCATCGCTACCATAATGTCGATACTCGTATTCTACGTATATTCAACACTTATGGTCCAAGAATGAGAATAAATGATGGAAGAGCAATTCCTAATTTTATTAATCAAGCATTAAACAACGAACCATTAACAGTTTACGGAGATGGCTCTCAAACTCGTTCAGTATGTTATGTTGACGACTTAGTAGAAGGAATCCACAGATTATTACTATCAAAAGAAAATGACCCTGTAAATATTGGTAATCCTGATGAAATCACAATGTTAGGACTTGCAGAGGAAATTCGTGATTTAATTAATCCTAATTGCGAAATTATCTTCCAAGACTTACCATCAGACGACCCAAAAATTAGAAAACCAGACACAACCCGTGCTAACACAATATTAAATTGGGAAGCCAAAGTAAATAGAAAAGAAGGTCTCGACAAAACAATAAAGAACTTCAAAGAAAGATTAGGAATGTAAATTTAAAAGCGACTTAGTCGCTTTTTTTTTGGTTATACATTCCAGAGCTTAGTCCTGTCATTCATAGTGTCAAAAAACCAACAAAAATGTAGAGATTTATCGTGTCTAAAACAAAACTATCTAAGTAGTGAACGCAAATTTGCGTTCACTACAGTTACATTAATAAGCATTGGGCATAGTCGAAATATCATAATTCTGAATTTGTTTCAGAATCTTAGATCTCGTCATTCAGAGCGAAGCGAAGAATCCATTTTAAACGATATTAGAAACCTTCCGAAGGTTCAAAACCTTCGGAAGGTTAAAACTAAATCCCCCAAAAACCCCTCCGTCATTCAGAGCGAAGCGAAGAATCCATAAGAAAATAGTAGTGAACGCAAATTTGTGTTCACTACATAGATAATATCCCCTAAATTACTAATTTTTTATTTTTTGGTTTTTACACTTTTCTTGTAATTGGTTTTGTTACAATGTATTACAAGGGAGAAAAAATTAGGGTCAAAAAAAATTAGTGATTTTTTGTTTGTTTTTCATAGTTGTGATTATCTGCTTGTTGTTAGTTTATGTCGTATATTTTATTTTTTTGTTTTTCATTTGTCTTTTTGGTTGTTTTTGTTTTGAAGATATGCCGAAAGAAAGCAAGAAACACCCCGTCGGCAAGCCAACACACCTTTTTTACATTTCGACTACGCTCAATGACCGAGGGGAATTTTGAGAGATTATGGATTCTTCGCTTCGCTCTGAATGACGGGGAATTTCAGAATCACAGATTTTAATGGATTACGCTGATTACACGGATTTAAAATGTTGGTAATTTAAACGAGATATTTCGCTTCGCTCAATATGACGGGTTAGTTTTTAAGAAAAACGGAATTCAATCACCCCGTCGCTACTGCGACACCCCTTTTTTACATTTCGACTACGCTCAATGACCGAGGGCAATTTTGAGGTAAGTCAACCCTTATTTATAATATAATTTTTCTCTTCGCTTTGAATGACGTTAGGGTTTTTGGGGGATTTAGTTTTAACCTTCCGAAGGTTTTGAACCTTCGGAAGGTTTCTAATATCGTTTAATGTGGATTCTTCGCTTCGCTCTGAATGACGGGTTTCTCGACTCCGCTCGAAATGACAATGCTAATTTAATAGATAAATAGTTTTTTTCAGGTTTTTTATTTTTAATATAATTTTAATTTTTTTTTAAATATAAAGCGTACTTGTATCGTCTATAAGATAAAAATTAGGTTGACATTATGATTAAGGCAATTTTAGTAATATTTATTTTAGGAGTAGCTACTTTCATCTATTCCGAAACTAATGCAGATAAAGGAGATATGCAGAAATCAATTTATGACTATAAAGTTAAAACGATTAGCGGTGATGAGAAATCACTTGCCGATTACAAAGGTAAAGTGCTTTTGATTGTTAATACTGCTTCTAAATGTGGATTTACTCCACAATATAAAGGGTTGCAAGAGCTATATTCTAAATATTCTTCTCAAGGTTTGGAGATTTTGGGCTTTCCTTGCAATCAATTTGGAGAACAAGAACCAGGTTCGTCTGACGAAATTAAAGAGTTTTGTGAGTTAAATTATTCGGTTACTTTCCCTATTTTTGAGAAAATTGACGTTAATGGTGATAATGCTCATGATTTATACAAATATTTAAAATCCGAAAAATCTGGTTTGATTACTGATGATATTAAATGGAATTTCACTAAGTTTTTGGTTGATAAAAATGGAAAACCGATTGAAAGATATGGTTCTGTTACTACACCTGAATCTATTGAAACAGATATTATTAAATTATTAAATTAAAAAATGGGCTGAATTATCAGCCCTTTTTTTTACATTAACAACAGTTTCCTTCTGGCGAACAAACAGATAATTCACTTAAATTAATCTTTGTTTTAAATTGTTTAATACCTGGTTTGCTTGCAAATACTGTAACTGAGTAAATTCCAGTTTTACCATTTAGAAATTCTGTAATTTCATCTTCATTTAGATATTTATTTAAAATATCTTTTGGAATTAAAATTGCTTTTTCTTTCTGAATTGTGATATTTTCAAATCCAGCTTCTTTTATAAATTTGATATAATCTTCTTTTTGAATTGCACCTGAAACACAACCAGCATACATTTCTGCATCGTGAACTAATTTTTCTGGTAAATCTCCTTGAAGCACTATATCGGATATGCTAAAATGTCCACCTGGCTTTAAAACTCTATAAATATCTTGAATTACATTTTTTTTATTTGGAACTAAATTCAATACACAATTACTAACTACTACATCAGCTGAGTCATCTGAAACTGGCATATTTTCTATATCACCAAATCTAAATTCAACATTGTTATAGCCAAGTTTTTCAGCATTTTGTCTGGCTTTGTTTATCATTTCTGTTGTGAAATCTACACCGATTACTTTACCACTTGCACCACATTCATTTCTCGCAACAAAACAATCATTTCCTGCACCAGAGCCAAGGTCAATCACTGTATCTCCTTCTTGAATCTTTGCAAAGTTAGTTGGCAATCCGCAACCTAATCCTAAATCAGCATTCTTATCGTAGCCAGCTAATTCATTATAATCTTCTGACATAATATTGTAAATCTCTTTAGAATCAACAGTTGCACCACAGCAAGAAGCGGCATTAAAGCTTGCATCTTGACTTGCTATTTCGCTATATTTCTGTCTAACTATTTCTTTTAGTTCGGCTTCACTTTTTGTGTTATTACTCATATTTTTCACTTGTTTTTATTAATCGTTATATAGATATACAGACGAATTTTATAGTAAAAGATTGATTAAAATTAAAATTTAACATAAAAAAAGGGCTGATTAACAGCCCTTATATATATTCTTAAATTTCATTCATATAGTAAAGTCTAATAATTTTTAAATGGTCATAAATTATCTCACCATTAAATTTTTTATAGATTTTATCTAAATCACTGCAACCATAAGCATCATAAGCATCGGTTACTTTATCTAATATCTCTTTACCAAGAATTCTTTTTGCTAACCAATCAATTTTATGTAACTTACCACCAGATTGAATATAATGATATAAGTTATCTAATACTACTGTGTATTTCATATCAAATTCATCGGAAATTTCTCTTATAGGCATACCTTTATTGTACTTCTCACCTATTTGCATAAACTTAGTACTATCTGGAGCATTATCTGAAATCCCGCCACCATTTTTACTATCTTTACTTAGTTTGGCAATCATAGTTAAGAATTTCTCACCATACTTTTTGTATTTAAAGTCGGTCAGACCTTCTATATCTAAGAACTCATCTTTAGTAGTTGGAAGTGTTCTTGCCATTTCGTGAAGACTTTCTTCTGGTATAACTGCATAAGATGGAATACCTTGCATTTCAGCATATTCTTTTCTTACATCGTTTAAAACATTAAAAACATCTGATTCGGTTATATTTGGTCTTTTGTCGCTTGTTTTCTTTTCTTCATCAACTAATTTACCTGTAATCTGATATTGTTTACTAAGATAAGAAGTACCTTTTGGTGTTAATTCTAATCTATCTTTTTTCTGATCCCAAATCATAAAACTTGTATCAATTAATTGTCTTGCTACTAAAGCCCATTGATTTCTTTGTAAATTCTTACCAGTTCCGTAAGACTTTAAATCATCATGTCTATTTTTTAATATTTTAGGATCTTTCACAGCACGTAAAACATTGGCTACATATCCTAAACCATGCTCTTCGTTAAGTTCTTTAACACAATATAGATACTTGTAAACAAACTCAGTAATATCTGCTTCACCTGTTATTTGGGCAAGACAGTTATCACATAAATCACCACATTTAGTTTTCTCGTAAACTTCTCCAAAGTATTTTAGAAGAGGAATTCTTCTGCAATTTTGATACTCTAAATATTCAACTAAAGAGTCGATTTGTTTTTCAGCAATTTGTCTTTCGCTTTCTTCTTTTCGTTTCAATAAATATTTGAATTTAGAAATATCTGTATAACTAAATAATAACAAACAATCAGATTTAAGCCCATCTCTACCTGCTCTACCAATTTCTTGATAGTAAGACTCAATTGATTTTGGTAAATCATAGTGAATTACAAATCTAACATTTGGTTTATTAATACCCATACCAAAAGCAATAGTAGCAACTATAATTTGTACTTCATCTTTTAAGAACATTTCCTGACTTTGATCTCTATCTTTATCTGCCAATCCAGCGTGATATGGTCTTGCTAAATATCCATGTGCATTTAGTTCTTCACACAAAGTCTCAACTTGCTTTCTTTTGAAGCAATAGATAATCCCAGGTTGCTTTCTTCTTTTCTTCAAGAAATCTAAAGTTTGTCTTGTTGGGTCAACCTTAGGAATCACTTTTAAAAATAAATTATCTCTATCAAAACTGCTAATAAATTTAGTATAATCTATCAATTTTAATGAATTAGCAATATCTTCTTGTACTTTATTAGTAGCAGTAGCTGTTAAAGCTAAAAATACTGCATCAGGATATCTATCACGAGTAGTAGCTATTTTCATATACTCAGGTCTGAAGTCATGTCCCCATTCAGAAACGCAATGAGCTTCATCAACAGTAATACAGTCAACCCTTACCTGTGATAACATTTCTTGAGTAGCATCAGTCATGAAGGTCTCAGGTGCTACATAAAGCAATTTAACTTTGTTTTCCCTTACCAAATCTACATTTTTCTTATAATCTTTCTTTTTTAAGGTTGAGTTTAAAAATAATGCATCTACATTTAACTCTTTCAATTGCTCCACTTGATCTTTCATAAGTGAAATCAAAGGAGAAATAACAACAGTTAACCCCTCAAAAATTAATGCTGGTATTTGATAACATAAAGATTTACCACCACCAGTTGGCATAATAACAAGAGTATCTTTCTTTTTCAAGACATTATTAATAATATCTTGTTGCAAATCTCTGAATTCATTATATCCAAATTTATTTCTTAAAATGCTTTTAGCTTTTACGCTCATAAAATTAAAACCTTAAATAGTTATTCCAAATTTTAAATAATTCCCATGTTGCAGTTACATCACGCAAGCAATATTCTGCAATTACTTCTACTTGATCATCATAATATAATTCACTAACCATAGAGCCATCAACACCTTCAGACTTTGGCGAAGTAATACCAAAAGCCCTTGCATAAAAATCAAAATTAAATCTTTTAGTAGCACCAAATCCAAATCCAGCAAAAAAAGTTAATTCATCAGCTAAATCTATATGTGAATGATAATTAAACTTAGTACCAGACATAATATTACGAGATGGGCGAATCTTGTAAACAGCAGACCTTAACATCAAAAAAGGACAATCAAAATTACGTCCATTAAAAGAAACTAATTGAGAGGTTGGATATTTATTTAAAATCTTCCAAAAGTCTTCAATAATCTTTTCTTCAGTGCCAATATATAATTTATCACCATTTGGAAGAGTTGACTCTAATCTTTCATCACCATCATAATTTTGCTTAGTAGAAAAAGCTGCTCTATTAATCACTTCCCATTCATTCTGGTCATTTTTGTGAATTAGCATCATACCAATACAAACAACACTCCCTGTAAATGGAGTTAGAGCCAATTCCCATTTTCTTTTTTCTATTTCTTCATCGCTTTTAAGTCCACGGAGCAAATATTCTTGTTGAGAATCAGAAAAAGAATCCCAATTGTTTGCTGTGGTTTCAATATCAAATACTAAAAATTGTTGTGCCATAATTTGAATTTATTTTATCTACTAAATTAAGGAAAATATGGAGATAAAACAAATATTCTATAAAATTGTGAAAAATAGATTGCAAAAATCGAAAAAATATTTTGTAATTAAAAATAAAACTGTTAATTTTGTAAAATAATTATGGCGGAAGTAGCTCAGTCGGTAGAGCATCAGTTTGTGGATCTGAACGTCGCGGGTTCAAGCCCCGTCTTTCGCCCCAATATATTTCAAGTAAAAGCAAGGTTTTCACCTTGCTTTTTTTTTTTCAAAGAGCTGATTTTAATATTATGGCTTTCATTTCTGGGAGATTTTTCGGCTTCGCCTCAGCATGACGAAGAGTTTTTTTATGGATTCCACGCTTCGCTCTGAATGATGTAGTGTTTTTAAAGAAACAACTATTTGAAGTGAACTATTTATAGTGAACGCAAATTTGCGTTCACTACTTTTTTTTACTTGATTATTCGCTTTGATTTGAATGACAAGGGCGAAATTTATTAAAATTATTTTTTAGGATTAATTTTTACTTCTTCTAACTCTCTACGAATTAGACCTTCGGGTAGATTGTATTGAGTTGATGTATCATTTGGAGGTGTTATAATAGGTAATTCTTCTATTTTTGGACTTGCTTTAAATTCTTCTGGTTTAAGTAAATCTAATGATTTATATAGTTTATTAGAAATAGATTCAAATGATTTTCTATATGGATTGTTAGTCCTAACTCCCATTTTTTTTCCATCTTTATTAGTAAATATCAGTTGGATTGGGTCTTCATTTCTTATTGATTTTTTTGACTCATCAAGCAAATCATCTAATGATTGTAGTTTAGTAAAATTTCCTAAACCGCTGAAATCATTATTTGCTAATAGATAATGTTTACTATCATCTCCTTCTAATACATTATAAATATCTAATGTGTCAAGTGAGTATAAAAATGATTTTAATGGAAAGTATATGTTATTTTTCATTTGCATAACTGGTAAGTCAAGTTGTGCTACTCTTTTTCCAAGCCAGTTTTCTTTAACAATATATATTGCACCTGGTGTGAATGTAATTTTGTAATCTTGTGCTTCTATTGTATTTTCTTTTTTAAATACTTTTGAATTTGGAAGAATATGTTTTGATATTTGATTAATAGAAATTAGATCATTGTTATAATGATTTAGAGCTTTTACACTAAATTTAGCATTATTCACTCTGATATTATAAACAGAACTTGAATGTGCTAAATTAAGCGAAAATATAAATAATATGACTACAATTAATCTCATAATTCTACTTATCGACACTATTTAAAAAATCTTAAATATATTTTTAAAACAATTTTTATCATTGTCCGTATTTATCCTCTATGGGACAAATATTTGATAGAATAAAAAATATATCTTCTTCTTATGTCAACGATAGTAAATTCGCTGACTTTAGTATTATAGATGATGAAGACGAAGAACTTAAGAGAATTATTGATGAATTAGATAAGAAAAAAGAAGAAAAATCTAAATCTAATCAAAATAATTCTACTAAATCTTCATTTAAAGCAACAAATAAAAGCATTTATGAGACTTTAGGTGTTAATATTAATTCTACTAAAGAAGAAGTTAGTAGTGCATATAAAAATTTATTAAAACAATATCATCCAGATAAAGTAGCAAATCTTGGAAAAGAACTTCAGGATCTTGCAATTTTAAAAACTAAAGATATTAATTTAGCATATCAACAAATTAAAAAAGAAAAACAATGGTAGATAATAAAGATGTAATAGTATATGATACTGATCATTACCCTAAAAATAAGAAAACTAAAGTATCAACAAAAAATATTTTAGTAATTTTATCAATATCTGTATTTTTAGCAGTGTTATTTAACTATTTTAACCCTAAAGGAATTACTTGGTTCCCACAGCCCGAAACTTTTGCTGATGATTCTTTACTTACTAAATCTACTGAATCTTCTTCAGATGAGATAAGTTCTAGTGATGATGAGTTCAAATCAGTATCTTATCAACAAGTAAAAGCAAAATTAAATGACCCAGAAGTAGTATTAATAGATGCTCGCCCAGTAGAAGAATATGAAGAAAACAGAATAGGCAATGCAATGTCTTGTTTTCCATACTTAGACGAAGCCGAATTTATGCAAATAATCTTAGAGCAAATCCCAAGAGATAAAATCTATATAATCTATTGCCACGGCGGAAATTGTGACCTCAGCCACATGGTTGCTGAAAGAATGAAAGCATTTGAATTCACAGATATATTTATTTATACAGCTGGCTGGGAAGAATGGTCTAAAAAAGAAGGTATAAATTAATACTATTAAGTAATATTTATATAGAAAAACACATCATTTTAAGAAGTTTACAATTAAAATAAAAAATCTTTAAAAAAACTTACAATTTATGAATTATTTTAGAACAAAAAAATAATTTTTTTGTTATTCTATAATAATTAGTTAATTTTGTGGAATTATTTTAAACAAAATCCAAAAAAATATAGGAAAATTTAATGAACGAAGGTGCAATAGTCCAGATTATCGGTCCTGTTATCGATGTAGAATTCAAGGAAGGAGAAATTCCTGAAGTTCTAAACGCTATTCATATTCCATATAAATTTATTGAAACTGGAGAAGATAGAATATTGGTTTGTGAAGTGCAACAGCACTTAGGTGAAGATAGAGTAAGAACAGTAGCAATGGAATCAACTGATGGTTTAGTAAGAGGAATGAAAGCATTAGATACTGGAAAGCCAATTACAATAGCTGTTGGTCCAGAAGTATTAGGTAGAATGTTTAATGTTACTGGTGATCCAATTGATGGTTTAGGTAAAATCAAATCTAAAATGGATTCATCAATTCACAAACCTGCCCCTAAATTTGAAGACTTAAATACTGAAGCAGAAATGTTTGAAACAGGTATTAAAGTAATTGACTTAATCCAACCGTTTACTAGAGGTGGAAAAGTTGGTTTATTTGGTGGAGCTGGAGTTGGTAAAACTGTAGTTATTCAAGAGTTAATTAATAATATTGCAAAGCAACACGGTGGTTATTCTGTTTTTGCTGGTGTAGGTGAGCGTTCGAGAGAAGGTAATGACTTATACAGAGAGATGGAAGAAGCAGGTGTATTACCAAAAACTGCATTAGTGTTCGGTCAGATGAACGAACCTCCTGGAGCAAGATCAAGAGTTGCTTTAACAGCACTTACTGCTGCTGAATATTTTAGAGATGAAGAAGGAAGAGACGTATTATTATTCGTCGATAATATTTTTAGATTTACACAAGCTGGTTCTGAGTTATCAGCATTATTAGGTCGTATGCCATCTGCTGTAGGTTACCAACCAACATTAGCAACTGAGATGGGTGCTTTACAAGAGCGTATTGCTTCTACTAATAAAGGTTCTATTACATCTGTACAAGCTGTATATGTACCTGCCGATGACTTAACTGACCCTGCTCCTGCTAATACATTTGCTCACTTAGATGCAAAAACTGTATTATCAAGAGATATTGCAAACTTAGGTTTATATCCTGCGGTTGACCCATTAGAGTCTTCTTCTAGAATTATGGATCCTAATATTGTAGGTGAAGAACATTATAGAGTTTCTCAAAGATGTGTAAGAACTCTTCAAACATATAAAGAATTACAAGATATTATTAATATCTTAGGTATGGATGAGTTATCAGACGAAGATAAATTAAATGTATATAGAGCTAGAAAAATTCAAAGATTTTTCTCTCAACCATTTCACGTTGCTGAGCAGTTTACTGGTTTTGCTGGTAAATATGTTAAAATTCAAGATACAATCGCTGGATTTAAAGCAATATTAGATGGAGACTGTGATCATATTCCTGAGAATATGTTTACTTATGTTGGGACTATAGACGAAGTTTTTGAAAAATATAATAATTCGCAGAATTAATAATGGCTGATTTAAACATAGAAATAATAACACCAGCGGAAGTTATTTTCAAAGGTAGTGCAGATTCAATTTCATTGCCTGGTACAAAAGCTCCGTTTCAAGTGTTGAAAGATCACGCACCTATAGTATCTAGTCTTGATGAAGGAAAAATCAAAATAGATATTAGTGGAAAAGAAATGATATTTCAAAGTTCAACAGGATTCGCTGAAATTAATAATAATATAGTTTCTGTATTAGTCGAATCTGCCCAAGAATTATAAAGTTCAAATAGGGTTAGAGTTTAAAATTCTAACCCTTATTAAAAAAAAATCAACGGAATACAAATGAATTTGAACAAAATACTCTATGAAGGCATTACTTTTGATGATGTTCTTCTTGTGCCGAGATATTCCGAAATCATACCAAAGGACGCTGTACTTTCTACTCGTCTAACTAATAAAATTACCTTGAATTTACCAATTCTTTCTGCTGCTATGGATACTGTAACAGAAGCAGATATGGCAAGAGCTGTTGCCAGAGAAGGCGGTATTGGGGTTATTCACAAAAATTTAAGTATTAGCGAACAAGCTGAACAAGTTGATAGAGTTAAGCGTTCGGAATATGGGATGATTTTAGATCCAATCACACTTACATTAGATAAAAAAGTTGGTGATGCTTTAGAATATATGTCAACTTATCATATATCTGGTATTCCGATTATTAATGAAGATAGAAAATTAATAGGAATTGTTACTAATAGAGATTTAAGATTTAATCCAAATCCTAATGACCCAATTAGTAATATTATGACTAAAGATAATATTGTTACTGCTCCTATTGGTACTACTTTAGAAGAAGCAGAAAATATTTTACAACAGCACAGAATTGAAAAATTACCTGTTGTTGATGATAAATTTATTTTAAAAGGTTTAATTACTTTTAAAGATATTCAAAAGAAAAAAAGATTTCCAAACGCTTGTAAAGATGAACATGGTAGATTGAGAGTCGGTGCTGCTATTGGAATATCAAGTGATACTTTAGAAAGAGTAAGAGCATTAGTTAAAGTGGGAGTTGATGCATTATTTGTAGATACTGCACACGGTCATACTTTAGGAGTTATCAATACTATTAAATTAGTAAAGAAAGAATATCCTAATGTTAATTTGATTGCAGGAAATATAGCAACTCCAGAAGCTGCCTTAGCTTTAATTGAAGCTGGTGCTGATGGATTAAAAGTTGGAATTGGTCCTGGGTCAATCTGCACTACTCGAGTAGTTGCAGGAGTTGGGGTTCCCCAATTATCAGCAATTATGGAAGTAGCAAAAGTAGCTCACGAGAAAAATATACCTGTAATCGCAGATGGTGGAATAAAACAAACAGGCGATATTCCTAAGGCATTAGCGGCTGGTGCTGATTCAGTAATGGTAGGTGGATTGCTTGCCGGACACGCTGAAAGCCCAGGTGAGAAAATTATTTATGAAGGAAGACCTTATAAAATATATAGAGGTATGGGTTCATTAGGTGCTATGCAAAAAGGTTCTGCTGACAGATATTTCCAAGATGTTGAATCTGAAATATCAAAGTATGTACCAGAAGGAATTGAGGGAAGAGTTCCTTATAAAGGAAGAATTGGAGAAACGCTTTATCAATTAGTAGGTGGTTTGAAAGCGGCGATGGGTTATTGTGGATGTAAGACTATAGAAGAGATGAAAAATAATGCACAGTTTGTTAAAATCAGCAGTGCTGCTTTACGTGAATCTCATCCACATGATGTAACGATAACAAAAGAATCACCTAATTACTTTGTATAATAATCAATTTAAGAGTTAAAAAAAGTATGGATAAATTACATAGAGATCCCCCAACTTCCTATCCAAAAATAATTGATAAGAGATTGCAGCAAATAAGATTTGCAATCGAAGATTTAAAATTAGATGGGTTTGCTTTAACTTATTTACCTAATATTAGGTACCTAACTAATTTTTCTGGAAGTTCTGCATTTTTATTTATTCTTCCTAATGAAATTCATTTTGTTACTGATGATCGATATGAATATCAATTAAAAGGTGAATTATTCCCCATTAAAAATATGAAAATTCATATTACAAGGGAAGTATGGAAATTAGTATCCGAAGATAGAATTTTAGGTCCAAAAGTAAAAACTATCGGTTTCGAAGCTGATAAAATGTATTACTCTGAAGCTGTTGAAATTAGAAATATGGTTAGACCTTTAAAATTCAAACCAACTCCAGGTGAAATCGAACCTTTTACTATGCCTAAAGATGATGAAGAATTGCAGTCTATTAAAGATGCTTGTAAAATGTGCGAAGATGTATATGATTACATTAAAGGCGTGATAAAACCTGGTATGACTGAATGGGATATCACTAATCAAATAGCATATAAAGCAAGACAACTTGGCTCTGAGGGTGTTCCTTTCCACATTATATGTACAAGTGGATCTAATACTGCAATGGCACACTTACACCCGACTATGAGAAAAATCAAAAAAGGTGATTTATTATTGTTAGAGTTTGGATGTACTGTCAATGGATTTGCATCAACACTAAGTAGAACATTAGCAGTAGGAAAAGCTACTCCAGAACAAGAGAAAATATATCGTATGTTGATAGAAGCACAAAATGCTACCTTCAAAAATTTAAGACAAGGTATCGTTGGTAAAGTTTTAGAAACTTATGCTAGAAAAGTAATAAACGAAGGTGGTTACGGACAATACTTCAAAACTAACTTAGGTCATGGTGTTGGTATTACTTATAATGAAAAACCATATATCAATTCAAGATCTGAAGATATAGTACCAGAAGGTTGTGTAATGGCAATCGAACCAGGTATTTATATTCCTAATAAATTTGGTATGAGAATAAAAGATACTGCTAAAGTATTTAAAGATAGTGTGATGCAAATTACCTTCCCACCAGATAAATTAGAAGTAATTTAAATTAGTAAATAAAATTAAATCCGAAATAAACTTTCGGATTTTTTTTTTGATTCAATGTGAAACGATGAAGCAAGAAAGTACCAACTTTCATTAACAAATAATTAATTCGTAAAGCCATCATTTTATTGTAGTTTGTCAATACTTCAGAGCAGTTTAAAGAAAATCATAATCGAATTAACATATAAATTCACATGTTATTCTACAATTTCAAAAAGGAATTAAATGTGTTAAAAAAATTAATGAAAATTATATTCAATAAGTTATAATATTAAAGAAAAGTAAAAATCTTATTAAAAGTAAGTTGAATTAACATTACAAAGTAAAGTGAGAAATTTTTTTAATTATAAAAATAAATTTGCTTAATAAATTCAATAAAATCAACAATATTAAATATTTTCTTTGGTTTATTCAAATAACATTCATAATTTTGTAATCTTTAATGGAAAATTTTAAAAAAGAAAATAACTATTTAATAAATTAAGGTATTGGCTTTAATATGACAAATATAAGCAAATTAAGAAATATTGGGATCGCTGCTCACATCGATTCTGGTAAAACAACTCTAACAGAGAGAATTTTATTTTATACTGGTAAAATTCATAAAATTACTGAAGTTCGTTCTAAAGATGGTTCTGGTCCTACAATGGATTCGATGGATTTAGAAAGAGAAAAAGGTATCACAATCCAATCTGCAGCAACTTATGCTACTTGGGGTGAAAACAGTATTAATATTATCGATACTCCAGGTCACATCGACTTTACAGTAGAAGTGGAAAGAGCATTAAGAGTATTAGATGGTGCTGTACTAGTACTTTGTGCAGTTTCAGGAGTTCAATCTCAGTCGATAACTGTAGATAGACAAATGAAAAGATACAAAGTTCCTCGTTTAGCATTTATCAATAAATCTGATAGATCTGGAGCGAACCCAGATAAAGTTATAACTCAACTGAGAGAAAAATTAGCTTTAAACCCAGTTATGTTTACTATGCCAATGGGCTTAGAAGAAAAATTAGCAGGTGTTATCGATTTATTAAATATGGAAGCAGTGTATTTCGATGGTGATCAAGGTGTTGATATCCGTAGAACAGAAATCCCTGCTGAATTTTTAGCAGAAGCAAAAGAAAGAAGAAATTTATTAGTTGAAAAAGTATCTGATTTTGATGATGCAATAGCGGAAAAATTCCTTATGGAAGAAGAAGTTACTGCAGCAGAATTGAAACCGGTAATTAGAAAAGCTGTAATTGCTTTAGAATTAGTTCCTGTTTTTGTTGGTACTGCAATTAAAAATAAAGGTGTTCAATTATTACTTGATGGTGTTGTTGATTACTTACCTTCTCCAGAAGATATGGATTATCATGCATTAGATGCTAATAACGATGAAGAAGAAGTACATTTAACAAATGATCCTAATAAAACTCCTGTATTACTAGCATTCAAACTTGAAGATGGTAAATATGGACAGTTAACTTATATGAGAATTTACCAAGGTAAAGTTACTAAAGGTGATTTTATCCATAATTCATCAAATGATAAAAAATATAAAGTTCCTCGTTTAGTTCGTATGCACGCTAACGAGATGCAAGATATTGAAGAAGCAGGTCCAGGTGATATTGTTGCTACATTTGGTATTGATTGTTCTTCTGGTGATACATTCACAGACGGAACTAAAAAATACACAATGGAAACAATGTTTGTTCCTACTCCTGTAATCGAATTAACTGTTGCTCCTAAAGATAAATCTGGTCAAGTTAATTTCTCTAAAGCATTAAATAGATTCCAGAAAGAAGATCCTACTTTAAGAGTATCAAGAGATGAAGAAACTGGTGATACTATTATCAAAGGAATGGGTGAGCTTCACTTAGAGATTTATGTAGAGAGAATCAAAAGAGAGTATAACACAGAAGTTGTAGTTGGTGAACCAAAAGTAGCGTATAGAGAAGCAATTAATAAAAGAGTTGACTTTGATTATACTCACAAAAAACAATCTGGTGGATCTGGACAATTTGGTCGTGTTGCTGGTTATTTCGAGCCAATTCCATTGGAAACTGGTGTTAACTATGAATTCTCTAATAAAATCGTTGGTGGTTCTATTCCTCGTGAATATATACCTGCTGTTGATAAAGGATTCCAAGAGCAGTTACAAAGTGGTGTGTTAATTGACCAACCAGTAGTAGGTGTTAAAGCTGAAATTAATGATGGTTCAACTCACTCTGTTGACTCATCAGATATGGCATTTAAACTTGCCGCAAAAGCTGCAGTTAGAGAAGCTCTTGTTAAAGCTAGTCCAGTAATCTTAGAACCAATAATGAAATTAGAAGTTTCTGCACCAGAAGAATTCCAAGGTGTAGTAATTGGTCAACTAAATCAAAGAAGAGGTATCATCGTTAATACTGCAATTGAAAATAATTATGTAGTAGTTGATTGTGAAGTTCCTTTGAAAGAAATGTTTGGTTACTCTACTGATATTCGTTCTGCAACTCAAGGTAAAGGTGAATTTTCAATGGAATTTTTGAAATATAGCCAAGTTCCTAAAAGTGTTCAAGACGAGATTATCAAAGCATACCAAGAAAGTAAAAAAGATTAATATTAATTTAATTTTGAATAAAAAAAAGCACTCCATTTGGAGTGCTTTTTTTATTTGTGCTTTTCACCATCCTAAAAATAATTTACATAAAATGAGGTAAACTATGGATAATATTGGTAAAGTTGAGTTTATAAATCGGACTATACTATTCTAATAAAGGTGCGAAATACTTGCCTCCTAATTTCAGAAAATCTTTAGAATAATTAAACTTACTCAACACTTCCAATTATTTTTGGATTAGAGCCAGAGCAAGCATTCATTATTTCATCAACGTTTGATTTGTCGGCAATTAGTATCATTCCAATACCAAGATTGAATACTTTACGCATTTCTTCATCGCTTATATTTCCAGTTTCTTGGATTAATTGAAATATAAATGGTAACTCCCATGATTTCCAATCAATATTTAGTGACAATGGTTGACGAACCACTCGCTTAGTATTACCAACTATTCCGCCACCTGTGATATGACTTATGCCATTCAATAATCCTTTTTCTGCAAGTGGATGTACTTCTTTTAAATATGATTTGTGAATTGCAAGTAATTCTGATGCTAAAGTTGTGCCTCTGTCATTGAAGTGATGGTTGATGCTATATTTTTCAAGTAACACTTTACGAGCAAGTGAGTAACCATTAGTTTGTAAGCCCGTTGATTCTAAACCAATTAGGATATTCCCTTTTTCAACTTTATCCCCAGTAATTGCTTTATCTTTGTCAACGATTCCAACTACAGTTCCCGAAACATCGAAATCACCTTCTGCATAAATGCCTGGCATCTCAGCAGTTTCACCACCGATTAATGCACAATCATTTTCATAACATGCTGTTGAAAAACCTTTTACAACTTCTGCTCCCATATAGGGGTCAAGTTTACCAGTAGCAAAGTAGTCCAAAAAGAAGAGTGGTTTAGCACCACAACATAAAATATCATCTACGCAATGATTTACTAAACACTGACCGATAGTACCGTAAACTCCGGCTTCAACTGCTACTTTTAATTTAGTACCAACTCCATCAACAGATGAAACTAATACTGGTTTTTTATATTCTGAAAAATCGGCTTCATAAAAGCCACCGAATAAACCTAAGCCAGATAATACTTTATCGCTATGTGTTTTTTTAACATAAGGTTTAATCATTTCAACCATTTTTTCACCAGCGTCGATGTCAACGCCTGCTGCTTTATATGTATTTTCCATATTTTCCTTTATCTTACTAAATCCCATTCTTTTGAGTATGATTTTCCAGTAAACATTACCGAAATACCATTTAAAAACCATTTAAAAACTGTGTTCAAATATCCTTTTTGTCTAAATCTACGAGGAGATTCAAGCACTACAATATCATCTGCAAAAGTTACTTTCTGTGTCTTTGCAATTCGTCTGAATAAATCAAAATCTTCGCCTGCTGCAATGTGAGGATTATAACCACCAACATCAAAGAATGCTTTACTCTGCACTATCTGACATTCGCCTCTACCCATACCTAAGCCAATTATATTTAGTAACTTAAAATAAAAATTAAAGAAAGCATAAAAGCACAGATCTTTAAATCCTTTATCATCAGGAAATGGCTCAACTTTACCAGCTAAAGCAATTGATTTTTTATAAATTTTATTATCTACATATTCTTTGATTTTCCCTAAAAACACGGAAGTATCTTTAGGCATAGTATCTGCGTTTATGAACACAAGTACTTTTCCATTTGCTTGCTCAGCACCAAGATTTCTACCTTCACCGATAGTTTGTCTATTGCCAGCTAAGTTATTAACTACTTTAACATCATAAGCTTTCAGAATTTCGAGGGTAGTATCAAAAGAGCCACCGTCTGAAATAATTATTTCAAAATTAAAAGAGTTCTTAAATTTTAAAAGTTCATCTAATAAATTAGATATTAATTTTTCTTCGTTGTAAGCAGGAATTATTATGCTAAAGTCAAATATCAAATTATCTTTTATTGTTAATTATAAAATACAAATATAAGGAAAATTTGGAAGTAAAATTAATTTATGGAAATTTAGGAAATCAGATTATTTTCTACTGTAATAGAAACTACAAATATTTTAAAATAAAAATCTTTATAAAAATAATCTATTAATTAATACCGCCTTGTCATTCTGAGCGACTTGTATTGAACAAAGCTGAAATAAGCGTTGAATCCATCTTTCTTCATCCGTGTATTCTAGCTCATCTTTTAAATCTGTAATTCTGAAATTTCACTGAAAGTATTTTTAAAAACTGTATAACTTGTTAGTTTTTTAGTCCTTCTCCAACTGAGATGCTTTTAGAATTGGGATTCTTTAAAATAATTCATCCTTTACCGTGATGTTTTACCAAAAAATGTGTCTATGTATATATACAATTTGTAAATTCTAAAAACTATTAGTAATTTTAAGAAAAATAAAGTGAAATTATGAAAAAAGTAAAGTATATAAAGATTTTATGTTAAAATTATAATAATGTAGTGAACTCAAATTTGCGTTCACTACTGCATTCACTGCATTTATAAAAAATACTAATCATTAGGAATTATGATGAAAATTTCTTATCTTTTGAAGATTAGAGAAATAATAAAATAGAAAAAAGGATTTATGAATAGAATTGAAAAAGCATTTAATGAATTAGTTGAATTAAAATATCAGATATATAATAGTCTTTTCTTGACTTTACAATTTGACTCAATTGAAAGTGCAGGGACTTTATTACCTTTATTACAGAAATATTGTAAGTCTTCTTTTGCAGATAAGTTAAGTAATTCTTAAAAGCATAAACTTTTATATTACTAACTAACTAATTATCCCCAAAGGATTTTTGATATTCACTTGGACTCATACCTGTTTTATTTTTGAATAATCGAGAAAAGTATTGTGGATACTCAAAGCCAAGTTTATATGCTGTTTCAGATATAGTCAGATTTCTTTTTAAAAGTAAATCTTTTGCTTCTTCAATCAAAAATAGATTTATGTGTTCTATAGCAGTTTTTCCTGTTTCTGCTTTTAGAGTGTCGCTTAAATACCTTGTTGAAATTGTTAGATGTTTTGCAATATTTTCAATTTTTGGAACTCCGGTTTTTTCAAGATTAAATTCATCTACATAATTAATTAAATATTCATAAAATCTAGTATGTAAATCGCCTGATAGTTCTTTACGAACTAAAAACTGTCTTTTATAAAATCTGTCTGCATATTTTAGTAAAGTTTCTATATGCGATATTATTAGCTCTTTTGAAAATTCATCTTGAAAGGAATTGTATTCTGCTTCTATATTTGAAAAAATAGATTTAATTATTTTTTCTTCTTTTGGAGAAAGATGAAGTGCTTCATTTACATTATAATTAAAGAAATTATAACTTTTAATTTTTTTACGAATATCAAGTCCATTGATAAAGTCTTCATGAAATGCTAAAAACCAAGATGCTGAACTCACCACTAAATTTTTAACTGTATATGTTTGATTTGGAGCTGAAAAAAACAAAGTACCTGTATTACAATCATACTTTGTCCTACCATATATTATTTCTCCTGAAACAATATTTTTAAGACTAATTACATAAAATTGATTTGTGTAATTAATTTCGTCTGAAGATGTTACACAATTTTCAATTTCGCTATCATTTAATTTTTTTTGACCAATGCTAAATAGTGGGTTCTCTGGTTCTGGGAAACCTTGAGCTAAATTAAATTCAGTGATATTTTTAAAGTTTATACTTTTCATAATTTCAAATTTAAAAAAGAAAAATTAAAGTTTTAATCCTTTACTTGTTCAACTTGTAAATTTAGTTGATTATTATAGAATTCTAAACGTGTCTTAGCATTACTATCTACAAATAAAATCATTACCAACATTGCAATACTTGTAATCATACTTGCTCGCCAATTAGATTTATCAATGAAAATAATAATTAACGAAAACACTACTATTAGTGAAGGAATAATTTTAAATACTACAAGATTATATTCTTCAATTGTTTTTTCTGTTCTAATTAATTCAGTTTTTACAAATTCAGTTGAATCAATTTTATAATCCTTTGCAAAACTAGTAACTCTTGAATTATTTGCATAAAAAATACCAACTCCAACTGCTAAAAGTAAAATTCCTGCAACTATAGTAGGAATTATATAAGCTTTAGCCATATCACTTTTTCCTAACTGCCAAAATCCTATACTTGCTAATATAAACATTGCACCAAAAATTATAAAGAAAGTTGATGAATAGACTTCGGCTTTTGCCCAATCTGTTGCCGCTTTTAAAATATCAATTTTTTCCATATTATAAACTCCATTTAAAATTTGTTTCTTTTTCTGATAAATTCCATAGTCTTTCTGCAACTGATTTATCCAAGGCGTGAGCTTCTAATTTGCATTCACCTACAGGACCTGTCCAATAATTCCTACCAGTTGGACCATAAAATCCTTTCTCATCTAAATTCTCTTCAGTAGCACACATTAATTCAGGATAAGAACCTTTTTCAGCGGACTGTACTAATGGCGTTAAAGTCATGAGTTTCCATGCAATTCTTGTCATTAAACTACCACTTGTTTTAATCAAAGACGTAGAAGATGCACCTGGATGGCAAGCATAGACTTTTACATTAGTATTACCTGCTTTTTTTAATTTATCTTGTAATTCATATACAGACATTATTTGTGCCAATTTACTTTGACTGTATGCACTATTAGCATTGTAATTTTTATCCCAGTTCATATCATCAAATTGCATTGTTTTTAAACCTAAATTATAACCCATACTTCCAACAACTACGATACGTCCTTTTGATTTCTCAATAATTGGGAAAAGCAAACCTTGTAGCAAGAAATGACCATAATGATTTACACCAAGTTGACTTTCAAATCCATCTTTTGTAAATTGTTGATTTGGAACTTGTGCAATAGCAGCATTACATATAAGTGCATCTATTCTTGATATTTTCTTTGCTAATTGTTCAGAAGCTTCTTTTACAGACGAAAGTTGAGCTAAATCCATTTTTATAAAAGAAACTTTAGCTTTATTACCAAATTTTACTTTTATATCATCAATTGCTTGTTTTGATTTAGATTCACTTCTATTAAGCATAATAACTTCGGCACCTTTACTCAATAAAATCTTAGTTGCATCAAAACCAATTCCTGAATTTGCTCCAGTTATAACATAAACTCTTCCATTCAGATTGCTTATATTATCTGGTGTCCAAGCATTTTTTTTTATTTCTCTCATCTTGTATTTACTCCTTATTTGTAAAAATTCTATTAAACTTAAACTTCAACAATACAAATAATTAGAACTTATAATATATTTTTTATTTAGTATAAATTTAATATTCAAAATTAAGTCAATCAAAGCTATGATAAATTAAACAAAATAACGAATCTTGTATATTATTTTACAAATTCATTATTATTGCTTATAATTATTATAAATTAGTTTGGAAATTTCCTAAAAAACCCTTAATTTGAGAGGATAATAATTAACAAGGCAACATGAATAGAATTGAAAAAGCTTTTAATGAATTAGTTGAATTAAAATATCAAATTTATAATAGTCTTTTCTTGACTTTACAATTTGACTCAATTGAAAGTACAGGGACTTTATTACCTTTATTGCAGAAATATTGCAAGTCTTCTTTTACAGATAAGTTAAGCCCAGATGAAATAATTGATTCATTTTTAGATAAATATAGACCTAATTATTCTGAAAAAGAAAAAATTGCTTTTCTATATAATGTAATTCAATATGTAGAAAGGCAAGTGGTTTTATTAGATGCACTTGAAGAAGCTGCTTTTGATAAAATATATGATACAAATGGTCCAAATTCTTGGAATATGATTTCCAAAAAAGCTAAAAGAGAACATAAAGTAAATGAATTGTCTGACCTACTTTCTACTTTTGGTGTTCGTATTGTTTTAACTGCTCACCCAACACAATTTTATCCTGATAGCGTGCTATATATTATCAAGGATTTAAGAAAAGCAATTGCTGAAAATGATGTAAGTCAAATTAGGGATTTATTAACTCAACTTGGTAAAACACCATTTTTAAACAAAGAAAAACCAACTCCTTATAATGAGGCAATGAGTTTAATTAATTATTTAACTAATATATTTTATCCTTCGATTTCTAAATTAGTTGATAAAATTAGTGAAGATTATGAAGAAGCAATTATTAAAAATAATAAATTATTTCAAATTGGTTTTTGGCCAGGTGGAGATAGAGATGGCAACCCTTTTGTTACGGTCGATACAACACTTAAAATTGCGGCTAAATTAAAAAAATCTGTTTTAAATTGTTACTATAAAGATATTCAAAAATTAAAAAGAAGTTTAACTTTTTCTGGTGTTTATGAGAAATTAGAATCATTAGAAAATACAATATCTAATGAAATTCAAACAAACGAAAATACTTTTAAATTAGATGATTTTAAAAATGATTTATTAGAAATCGAAAATATCTTAATTTCAAAACATCATAGTTTATTTTTAAATAAATTAAAATCATTCCAAAGAAAAGTAGATATTTTTGCTTTTTTTATGGCAAGTATTGATATTAGGCAAGATAGTAGAGTGCTTAGAAATACTCTTCATCAAATTATGGCTCAATATCCTGATATTCTGCCTAAAAATGTATTCGAACTTGACCAAAAAGAGCAAATTCAAGTTCTTTTAAATGCTAAATCTATAGTTGATTCAAGCAAGTTTGATGACCCAATTGTGATTGATACAATTGACTCAATAAAAGCAATGATTCAGATTCAAGAAAATAATGGTGAAGATGCTTGCCACCGATATATAATTAGTAATTGCCAAAGTGCTGTTGATGTTGCAGTTGTGTATTGTTTGTTTAATCTATGTGGCTGGGCTGAAAGAGATTTAACTGTTGATATAGTGCCTTTATTTGAAACAATTGACGACCTTAAAAATGCGAAAGCATCAATGGATATGCTTTATAGTAATGCTCATTATATGTCGCATTTGGAGTCCAGAGGTAGAAATAAAACTGTTATGCTTGGCTTTTCTGATGGTACAAAAGATGGTGGTTATTTGATGGCGAATTGGTCTATTTACCGAGCTAAAGAGGATATTAGTGAGATAAGTAGGTTGTATAATATTAATGTATTGTTTTTTGATGGTAGAGGAGGACCTCCAGCGAGAGGTGGTGGAAATTCGCATTTATTTTATGCTGCAATGGGTAAAACTATTGAAAGCAAACAAATACAAATTACAATTCAAGGTCAGACTATAAATACACAATTTGGGAATAAAGAATCGGCAGTGTATAATTTGGAAAGTTTGCTAACTGCTGGAATTAAAAATAATGTATTTAGTGATTCGGAAAATGAATTAAATGATAAAAATAGAAAGTTAATTGAGGATTTATCTGTTGATGCTTATGAGTCGTATAAGGACTTAAAAAATGACCCTTTATTTATGCCATACTTGAATGAAAAAAGTACATTGAAATATTTTGGTAAGGCAAATATTGGTAGTCGTCCAGCAAAAAGAGGAAATAGTAAAGATTTACGATTTGAGGACTTGCGGGCAATACCTTTTGTTGGGGCGTGGAGTCAATTAAAGCAAAATGTTCCAGGTTATTACGGTGTTGGTAGTGCATTAAATTCATCAAGTAATTTGCAAGATTTTATTAATTTATATAATGATTCTTTATTTTTTAGAGCATTGATTTCTAATAGTATGCAGAGTATGTCAAAAGCATATTTTCCACTTTCAGCTTACTTGAGTAAAGATAAAAAATTTGGTGATTACTGGAATAAAATCCATGATGAATTTCAATTATCTAAAAAAATGATATTAAAATTATCTAAGCAAGATGAATTATTAGAAGACGACCCAAGAAGTAAGTTAAGTATAAAATTAAGAGAAGATATAGTTTTGCCATTATTAACAATTCAACAATATGCACTTATGCGAATTAATGAATTAAATAAAGAAGAAAATATTGATTCTGAATTATTAAATACTTATGAAAAAATGGTAATCAGAACATTATTTGGTAATATAAATGCAAGTAGAAATTCTGCGTAATTTTTAAAAGAAAATTAGTAGTTGTTTATATTTAATATAAGAATCAATTTTTTAATGGTAGTGAACGCAAATTTGTGTTCACTACTTTTTTTTTAACTTTAAAAGAGGCTGTCTAAAAAGGTTAAATTTATTGAAAAATTAATTTTAAAAGGTGTAGTGGCAATTCATGAATTGCCATTACAACTACTTGTTATTTTTATGGATATAAGGTAATTATTAATTAATAGAAATTATC
>JAUIIX010000136.1 GCA_030431515.1 bacterium | reverse complement strand
CCTGACATATCTATTACAGTTGGTGAACCATGCCCTAAGAAGTTTGTCCACATTTTACCTTTATTAATTTCTCTCTTTATATCATTTGCTTGGGATTCTGAAACAGTTTGGCTTGAAGATTTACTAATAGTCATAGTATCAGGACAAATATTAGTAGATGAAAAATATTCATTTATATCATGCATATTCAAAGCAAAACCATCTTTTTGATTATCATCCCCTCCGGCTATTTGAAGAATACTTTTCATCCATGGATTTACTGGCACTTCATAATATGTCTTTACCTTATCCAAATAATTTTCAAATTCGGTATTATTATTTACGGGAATTCTTCCAATTACTAATTCAGGTATATAATCATTACCTTCTAATGTGCCATAAAAATTATCTGAGTACGGAATTCCATATACGGGAATTAACTGATCTACAAAGCTACCTTCTCTTTG
Organism: bacterium; assembly: GCA_030431515.1. Taxonomy (GTDB): domain Bacteria; phylum Bacteroidota; class Ignavibacteria; order Kapaibacteriales; family UBA2268; genus JAJRPT01. The sequence goes on along the minus strand of JAUIIX010000136.1, from coordinate 2,373 downwards.
TTTCTTAGGATCCCAAGTGGCATCACCAACTAAAGTCAAAAACTCAGGAAACTCACTCCAATTATCATACGCATTTTGTAGAAAGTTCTTAATAGAATGAGGGCTTTCGATACCAAAGCCATAAGTATCATATAATTGTTCTACATCTAAAGATAAAATCTGTTTATTTTCAATATGTGAAATATAAGATGTATATTTACTAATCGTAGATTCAAATTCAGGATGATAAATATAAAATGCATCAGCTTGTCGTTCTTCAACTATTCCAATTTTTGCTTTAGAAAGTTTTACATCTTGAATCGAACTACTAGAATTAACAATTTTTCTTGAACTTTCACCTTTTGGTAGCAAAACTTCCGCACTAAAATAATTTCCACCAGTATTTTTCTGTATAATATTTTCATCTATCGACTCATATTTTATAGAGTTTAATTTAGCAAACATAAATTTGTTTGTAGCAGTGCTAATTTTAATTGAACCGAACAGATTTCCAATTTTAGATTTAACATTATTACTAATACTATTATTAGAAGTAATTACAATTGCAATGTTTTCATTAGTATTTATATTATCTAAATAACTGAGAAAATCTGATTCTAAATCGAAAAATATTGAATTATTTTTACCACCTAAATCCTCAATTACTCCAAAACCATAACTATGACTAGTTAATAATTGATAATTATAGAATATTGAAGAATATTTATTGAATGCAGATAATATCAATAAATTTGAATTTACAGCAGTTGGAAACTGAATTGTATTATTTACTGTATCCATTGCTACAATAAAATTATCTTTAAATCCATATATATTGACTTTTGAATCTATACTGTTATCTGTAATAAAAGAGAAGTAATTATCTTCTGCTACTGGTAACACTTCTCCTTTAATATTATAATAATCGAATCCTATAACTCCGTTATATTTAGTTTTATCAAAATCTTCAACTACTTTATAAGAATTCAAATTTAGAGTATTTCCACCTTGAATTAGATTTTCTTTTGGAACTATTATTTTCGTATTAATTACTTTACTACCAACATTACTGACAGTATCTTTTCGGAAATTATTGATATAAGTCAATGTTTTATTATAAACAGCTTCAGGTTTAGGCAAGAAATAAATATTAGAAGCATACTCATACTCTATTTCTAAATCAGAGGCAGGGAATAAAGAAAATTCAGTAAAGTATTCCCATGGTTTATTGAAATCGTTTGGTACTCTTATTTCATCGAAGTACCAGTTTTCAGCAAGTACAGTCTCAGTATCTGTCACATCGATACCATTCCCATAAACTCTATCAACTTCATATCTTTTGTTAATACTTACTTTATCTAAAACAATATTAGTTGACAGATCATTTATTATCTCATATTGAGATGATTGAGTTTCACTATCATACACTATAAAGTATGGCTCTTTTCCATTATAATAATTATAGTAAGAAGTGTCTCCATAAGAATGGGAAACAACTAAATAAAGGTAGTCATCATGTTGAATTACATTAGATGAAGAATAGAATTTTAATTCATTACCTCTATTTATGATATGAAGATTACTTGTTGATTTACCGATCAAACTCGGATTCATATTTATTATTTCTGAATGGTTAATACGGGCTATACCATCTCTTGTAGAATAAAATTTAAAGTAATCCAAATTTGGGTTGAACCAATCAGTATTAGATTGGATTTTGTTATTCTTATTATTATTTTTTTTAGTTAATAGTGATTCGACTTGCTTTTTATTTATAATACCAGAGTTAAAGACATTCGGCTTTTCATTTAAAATTACATCTTTTTCAAATCTATATGAGAACACTATAGAATCAACTTTAAAACTTTTATTATGAATTGGATCTGTTCTATTTAAATCTACTTTAAGATTAGCAATTTTAACTCCTCTTTCAATTCCAGAATATGTAAAATCATAAGTAGCCTTAGAAGTATAATTAAAACTTCTTATATCTGAATTTGATTCATATATTCTTAAATCTAAATTATTGGGATTAAATTCATCAATCGCAAAAACACCTATCCATTCATCACTAGAGCTAAGACTAAAATTATCTATTTTTACTGTGAAACCGGAATTGTTCTCAACAAGAGTGTTTTTACCAATTAACAAAGCTGGTAAAAAGAAGAAAATAAATAGAGTAGAAAATAATTTATACATTTTAAAGGTTCATTATTAATGTTAGTAGAGTAAACGATTTAATAAAAAAAAGGTTGTGTTCATTTACTAATGAACACAACCTTTGTAATAAAAGTTACATTTTATCTAATCAAATTATTTTTTTGAAGATCCTTTGATATCAAAAATGATTTTGTCAGCAATAGCTCCAGCAATTTCTCTTTGAACATTATCGCC
>JAUIIX010000066.1 GCA_030431515.1 bacterium | reverse complement strand
GGTGGTATTCCTATTCTAATGTCACATTTAGGCAGGCCAAAAGGCGAAAAAAATCAAAAATACTCCCTGAAACCAGTAGCTGACTATCTGTCAAAAACGAATAGCACAATATTCTTAGATGATTGTGTTGGTGAAAAAATCAAATTAGAAATTAGTAAAGCAAAACCAGGTGATATAGTTTTATTAGAAAATCTACGTTTTTACAACGAAGAAGAAGCGAATGATCCAGCTTTCTCAAAACAACTATCAGAATTAGGCGATGTCTATATTAATGATGCATTTGGTACTGCTCATAGGGCTCATAGTTCTACTGAGGGAATTACTAAATTCATGAAAAACAGATTTATGGGTTATTTAATTGAAAAAGAACTCGATTTCTTAGGACATAGTATTGCAAATCCAGTAAAACCTTTCACTGCTATAATTGGTGGAGCTAAAATATCTGGAAAAATTGATGTAATAGAAAACCTAATTGGTAAATGTGATTATATCTTAGTAGGTGGAGGTATGATGTTTACATTTTTATATGCACAAGGATATAATATTGGTAATTCAATCATCGAAAAAGATAAAATCGGTTTAGCTAAAGAAATTTTAAAAAAAGCTGAGGATTCAGAAACTAAATTAGTATTACCAATAGATACAAAATTAGCTGATTCATTTGATAATAATGCAAACGCAATTGTTACATCAGTATCTGATATATTAGGCGATTATATGGGCTTAGATATTGGGCCAAAAACCATTAACTTATTTAAAAACTTTATAAAACATTCTAAAACTGTTTTATGGAATGGACCTATGGGAGTCTTTGAATTTTCAAACTTCTCAGATGGTACATTCGAATTAGCAAAATCGTTAGCCGAAGCAACTAAAAATGGAGCAACGACAATAGTTGGTGGTGGAGATTCAGCTGCGGCAATTAGTACAATTGGATTAGATGACGAAATCTCACACATTTCAACAGGTGGCGGAGCATCTTTAGAATTCCTTGAGGGAAAAACTTTACCTGGAATTAGTGCATTAGAAATTTATGTATAATATAGAATAAATTAAAATGAAATCATTATCAATAGTTAGTAACGGCCGTTTAGAAAAAACTGGCATATACATTAATGGCGAACAAATCTCAGGAGTTCGAGAAATATTTTTAAATCTTGATGAAGAAGGTACATTCAATTCAATAATTAAATATCTCGGTTCAAACAAAGAAGAATACCTCAAAAATATTTTTGATGATGAATTACCGTTATTACAAGTAACTGAACCATCATTTACTGATGAAGAATTAGACACATTACAAACAATCACAATAGAATCTGATGGAGATATAAACGACACTTACGTATATTGGAATGAAGAAGAACAAGATGGTATAATTAGTGTATTCATTCATATCAAATCGCCAACAAAAGAAAAGAAAAGTATCACAAATATTTTCGGTAAAGATAAAATCTTATCAGATGCAATATGCTCTGCAGACATAACATTCAGAGAAGATGACGACTCCATCACAGTCGAAAAAGTATTTTAATTTATAAGAGACTCCCCTATTTTAAAATCAACCCATTTCATTACAAATTTTTTTAACCATAGTAAAATACAAAAACTTCAGATTAGTTAAATACTATAAAAAAAAAGGAGCCGAAGCTCCTTTTAATTGTCTATTTTTTAAATAGATTATTTACTTACACCAACTAACTTAATGTAAGATTGTCCATTTACTGTCATTATCAAATTATATGTTCCGTTAGATAAATTGCTAACATCCCATGATAATTCTTGTTGTCCTCTATTTAAGTATGCATCACATAATGTTGATACTTGTAAACCAGACATATCAAAGATTTCTACTTTTACTTTACATGCTTTTGGCAATGTAAACTCATAGTTCATCTTATCTTTTGTTGGGTTAGGGAATGCAACAAAATTAAAGTCTTTTTCTATGTTTCTGATTCCTAATGTTACTGTTGAGAATGTACATACATCTGACCATTCACCTACATTATTATCGTTATATCCTTGTGTTCTCCAGTAGTAAGTATTATTTGCCTCTAATCCAGCATCAATTAGTACTCTATCTTTTGTTATATCCTCTCTGCTGAAAACAATATCATTTTCATCAAACTTATCAGTTTTTGATATTTCTATTTTGTACTTTTCAGCTCCTTTTACTTCTTTCCAAACTATTGTAAACGTAAGAGGTTGATCTGTATCTCCGCAATTAGGACTAACTGAACTTGTGCGTTCCATCACTGTTGTAAATCTCCAAGGACTTACCCATGCAGCTGCATTATCTGCCAAAATTACTCTCATTCTCCAATAGTAAAGCTCGTAGTTAGATAATAAACCATCTGCAATATCTAAACTAAGATCAGCAAGTGTATCATTAACAATTAAACCATTAGTAAATGACATATCTTTTGATAATTGTACATGATAACCAACTGCTTCATCAAAACTATCCCATTCTAATTTTGTAACTAAAGGAACATCGAATGAATTATTTGGTGGTGATAATAAACCTGGTGGTTTAATTCCAGTTGTGAATTTCCAAACTTGACTCCATTCTCCAAAATAGTTTTTAGTTCCAGATGTATCTTCAATTGTTTGAACTGATTGAACTCTCCAATAATACGTTTTGTAGAATTGTAAGAAGTCAAAATAGTGAGTTGAATCTGTTTCAGTTTCTCTATTAAGTATCAATAAAGCTACTTCTTTAAAAGTTGAATCAGAAGAAACTTGAATTTGATATCTATTTGCATTTATATCACCTTTAAATTTGAATATCAGCTCAGTTGCTACCTCACTTGCATTATTTTCAGGGAAAATTAGAGTAGGTGCACCAGTTACAGTTACAAAAGAATTGTACTCTGACCATCTTGATTCACTTTTGCTACTTATTGCTTTTGCTCTCCAATAATATTGACTAAAAGTATTTAGTTTTACTGGAGATGTTAAAGTCGCTGATGTGAATGTAGATGCAGTAACAGTATTACTAAAAACAACATCTTGAAAGTCCATTGAAGAAGATACTTCAACAATATAATTTTCAGTACCTTCAACATTATCCCATTTGAAAACAGGAGTAGTCGGAATTCCAACTTGATTATCTGCTGGATAAGTAAGAGTTGGTGCAGGTAGTTCAGTAGTAAACTCCCATCTACTTGACCAACTTCCATAAGAATCATTGATCTTTGATCTAACTCTCCAATAATAAGTTGTATTATATTTCAATGAATCAGTTAAAGTCGCAGAAGTACCAGCATGTACTTTTTTATACATAAAGTTATAAAACTGTTCAAATTCTGAAACTTGAATTTCATACATATCTGCCTTATCTGTATCTTCCCAAGTAATAACTGCAGGAATTCTTCCTTCCGTATTCTCTGAACTAATTGATACATTAGTCGCTCTATCCGATGGTGATACTAATGTTGGTTTTGGTAGTCCTTTTGCATCTACATATCTCCAAACAGAAGAAGTAGCAATATAGACATCTCCATCTGAATTAGAAGCCATTGATCTTACTCTTTCAGTTGGATAACTATTGTTAAGAGAATCAAAGTTTATTCCATTATCTTTAGTTTCATAAACTCCAAGATTTTTCCAAAACCCTGTAAAGTATCTGTTTGGACCAGTAAAAACCATGTCTTGTGCATTTTCTCTAGGTGTGAAACCTTTAAACTCCATTTCATCAAATTTAAAATTTACACGATTAAAGGTTAACCCATTATCAATTGATTCTTCAAGAAATTTATTCCCAGCTATATATACTCTATTCCCATTGGACTTAATAAAATTAAATGCAGAGTTTTCAGAATTTAGAGTAGCAGAAGATTGTGTCCAATTAACTCCACTATTTGTGCTTATGAATACTTCTCCAAGTTCTGAAACAGTATATAAGTTTCCATTTGATGTTTTTGTTAAACCAATTAAATGAGTTGAGCTTTTAATATCTGTATCTAAATTCCATGTAACCCCATTGTCAGTAGATTGTAATATACCATATTCAACTGTAGGAGGTTCTGGAGGAGGTGCAGAAGTTCCAGTGTATAAATAAAATATATTAAATGATAAAAATAAATTATTACCACTATGTACTATTCCAGTATATTTATATTGTTTTTCATAATCGGTAGCATTAGGCATTAAATCTGTAACTGCAACTGGAGTCCAATTTACACCATTATTAGTGGTATATTTTAATATATTAGTAGCACTATAATAAAATCTATTATTTTGTTTTTCAAATATACCATATTCTTCGTGTTGCTCCCCTCTATCTTCCCAAGCATAACCATAATCATTTGAATGATAAATTCCTTTTGTTCCTAAGCCAACTAAAACGTTATTTCCGTCAGCAAAAACTTCATAATCATTATAGTTACCTTCTCTCAGTTCTTTAACATTATTAAAAAATACTCCATCATCGTCAGTATATGAAATACCTTGCGAACCAAGTGCCACAACAATTCTACCAGTAGAAAGAGTTACCATCGAGTGTGCAGTTCTATCTACATATTGAGTAGTTAAAAATCTAGGAGCATTCCATTGCGGATCAAATCTCCAGATTCCCCAATTACGAGTAGCAATTATTTGGTAATATTCATTTTCATGTTCAAAATAAGTAAATGATTCAATGTTTAACTCAATTAAATTATCAAGTAATTCAATTCTTAACCAATGATTTCCATCATCACTTGATTGAAAGATACCTTCTCCTGCAGATGAAATCCATATTTCATCATTTGGTAAATTTTGAATTGAAACAACATATTTATTGAAGATACCAGACTGGGAGTATTGCCATGAATCGCCATTATCATCAGATCTAATAACACCTTCACCTTGTTTTCCTGCCAAAATATTTCCAGCAGGAGTGATATGAATAAATCTCATATCTTGGAAGTTATTACCAACATTTTTCTCTTCCCATGTAGCACCAGCATCTGTTGTACGAAAAACTCCATTTCCTTCTGTCGCTGCAAAATAAGTATCGGCATCTTTTACAGCTACACCAACAACTTTTGAATTAAATAATCCATTATTAATCGCTACCCAATTATCTCCTTCATCTACTGATTTGAATACACCACCTCCATAAGTACCAGCAAGCAAAATGCCTGACTTATAATTTATATCTGATATATACATATCTCCCAACCCATTGTTCTTAGTTACCCAAGTAACAGCTTTGTCATTCGATCTTTTAATACCATCGCCCCAAGTACCTACCCAAAGTACATCATTAGGGCCTTTTTCAAGCTCTTTATATTCATTAAGATATGGACTCCTTATACGAGCAACATCATATTGAGAATATAAGTTAACGCTTATTATTGCTAAGAATAGTAATAATTTTAACATAATATTTCCTTAAAATTTATAAATTTAATTTTCACAAAATTAATGAATTATATTTAATATAAATAATTTATTAGATTATAATGTAATTAACACTTGAAATCCGATTTTGTTACAAGATAAAATATTATTTTTTTAAATACGTGGTTTATTTGGTTATTTTGATTTTCGAATTTGGTCAAAAAAAAAGCCCGAGTGGGCTTTAATTAATTAATGATACTTGTATTTTGCTTAATGTTTGTGAGTCACTTTGGCTCAGTTGTTCTTTGATAGTTTTGTAATTATCAATTGCTTCTTTGCTTTCGTTCCAACAACCTGAGTGAAGTTTATAAATTGTTTGGTTGTCAACTTCTTTTTGCTCTACTGTGATTGATATTTTGAGTGCTTTTAATTCTGTGATTGTACTTTCTACTAATGATTTATCACTTGTTGTTAATAGTAAAACTGACCAGCAGGTGTTTTTTGTTTCTTCTTTTTTACTGATATTTTGACTTCTATCATTTGATAAGTCTTTTCTGATTTGGTCAAAATCCCATCTTTTTTTCTTAAATTCTTTCACAACATCATTTGAAGTAACAGTTTCCACTATTTGTTTAGCTCCACTTGCTTTTGGCATACATTCTGTATCATCACACCAAGTATATTTTCCACCACTTACTGCATCGTAAGATCTTGTTTTTCCTTTTGAACTGGGTATATCAAATCTTACGTTTACTTTACGTTTTTCAGCAAGGTATCTATCTTGTATTCCTTTTTTTCGTAGTTCGAGATATTCTTCTCTTTCTGTTTCTGATACTCCGACACCCTCTGCGATTAAGTCGATTAGTCCTTGTTCTCTTAGTGCTTTGTAGCCCGGTACTTTTTGAGCCCATAACTCATCAAGGAGCCATGCTGTATGTAATGCTCTAACATCTGTTAATAATTGGTTTCCATTACTCCCAGAGCCAGCATAAGGGGTTCCTGTTTTTAATACTCCATTTTTCAGATAAGTTTTTTTATCCATGTCTTCTAATTTGATATAATGCCCTACTGCATTGAAATCAATTTCTTCACCTTCATAAGTACAATGGTCTCTGATAGATCTTGGGTCGGCATATCCCATAACATAGACTTTTAGTACTTCGTTGTTTTGTAATGAGCGTTCTACACAATATGTTTTTAGTCCTGCTTCCATTACGTTAATAAAGTTGTCAAATGCTTTATCTACTTCAATTGAGCGTTGCATCATTAGTTCTGTATCATTTATCTCTTTCCACTCAACGCAACCTTTTATATTTTGAATTTCTTTTACTTTAGGTTTTTTGAAATCAAGGTTATATGACCATAATTCATTGTTATCGCAAGGTATTTCAGGTTCTGTATATTCTATATTTTCACATCCAGCGTTTGCAAAGATTGATGTACATAATCCTAAATCTTTATACTTAAATGTTGATGGACAATAGTAATTTGTTACGAAAAACTGAACATTTTTTTGTGAAAATGTTGCACTACAATTTGGGTCATTGTAGATTGCGGTATCAATTAATGTAAGTGTATGTTCTATTTCTTTTTTGCAGTAAGTGTCATAAATTAATGTATCTATTGGAACAAAGTAGCCATTTTCTTTATAGTCTGCAGTTATTGTGAAATATTTAATTCTTTTATCAAATTCTGGTTTTGTATCAGCATATCTTTTCATTGGAATAACTACTTTTCCATCTTCTGATAGAGCTTGTGTAGTTTTTTCTCCATTTAATTGATTTACTAAAATAATATTTGTGTTTGAAAGTGATTTTAAAGTATCTTCGTATTGATTTGTGAAATCATTTAGTTGACGAGTTTTAAGGTTTACTGTTAAATATAAATCATCTTGCAATTCTGGTAATTTAACATAGAATAAATCTTTATCTAATTTTCTTTTATTCAAGGAATCTCTGTTAGATGAGAAAATAAACCATGCTCCACCTGGTGAAAATGATGGATGTGAATCATCTACTTTATCAAGGTTAACTCCTTCCCAATCAAGTTTTTCTGGATTGGCATCTTCTTCAAATGATAAAGGAGTTCCATCTGTATCTAACTTAACTCTCCAAATGTCATAATCTCCTTCTTTTGAGTCGTTTGTAGAGTAGTAAAGATATCCATCTGTAGATGCAAATGGAGTTTGAACTGATTTATTTTTATGATAATCAGTTAAAGATTTAAACATTTGTGGTTTTGTCCAATTTGATTTTTTGCTATCAAAGATTGAGAACCAAATATCAGAACGACCTTTATTTGGTGTATTTCTATCAGATGAAAAATACATTATATTATTATTTGGATGTAAGTTTGGAGTATCGTCCCAGTATTCTGAGTTCAATTCATTTACTCTATTTACCTCTTTAAAACCATTTTTATCCCAATCAATTTTATAAATGTCTGCACCGTAATTTTTACCTAAATGCTGACGGTTTGAAACAAAATAACCTTCGAATAAACAGAAATTGAAAACAGGGTCACCGTTTAATGATAAATTATTACCTTCAATGTTAGAAGGGTTAATAGGACTCATTACAGGCACTATTTTATCTAATTTATTATTGATTACTTTTACTGTAGCAATTTCTTTAGAACGTGGGTTTTTTGCTGAGCTTTTAGTGAACCATAGCTCTGTTCCAGAAGGTGTAACTCTGAAAGATGTACCATATTCGTCATCTGAAGTATTAAGCTCTTTATAAGGAATTACTTGAGATAATATCTCAATTGCCATGAAGAATAATAAAACTAAAATTATTTTTTTCATATTAATCTATTAATTTATTGGATAAGCAAATTTCAAATCAACTGTTCTTACAATATTACCAACACCATCAGAAACTTCACTAATTTTATTAACATACATTAGCCCGTAAATTTCTAAGTTAATTGGATTTCCTTTATTATCAGTACCTTCAAATATTAAGTACATTAAGTATAAATCACCAGGGTGGATTGTAATTTCTCCACTGCTGAGTGTAGGCATACTTCCGGCATCGAATGAAGTTAGATATTCATCAATTACTCCATCTCTAAAATCACATATTTCATTAAATGAAGCTGTAGCCCAGTCAAATGTACCTGCACAATTACCTGTTCCATTTTCAACAAGATTACATAATTTAGTTAATTTAACATAATCGTTACCAAAGATGTTAGCTTGGAAAGGAGCTATATTTGCAGAATTAGCTGGGTCTCTTTTACTTGGGTCAACATTTGCAACAATACTTTTTACATAGATACCAAAATCAGTATCAGGATCTGCACTTGTTGCTGATTCTAATGATGTATTCAAATCTGAATTAATATTTAATGAAATACCATTTCGATAAGTTGTGTTTGTAATTGGATCGACAAGTCCATACTCTCTTAATGCTTTATCATTATCTTGACAACAATCTACAAAATTAACATTTCCGACTAATATTATATCTTCTTCACACTTAACTGAAGCGTATTCGGTTGTGATTAAAAGATTTGAAATAAATTGATCGTATTCGACTGTGCTTAATCTTCCATTAGGGAAGGCATCAGCGAATTTAGGTGCGAAAACAACTGGTATTCTAGCAAATTTACCGGGTTCGATAACTACTTCAATATCTCTCGATGAATTATTATTATAGTTAAAGTAAAATATACCTTGACGAGAGAAATTACCTGTTGCTGCTATTTTATCATCTTCAAGATGTAAGTTTACTTGCATTGCACATTCAGTTGAATTGTTTTGAATATAGATTATTCTTTCCGAATTACCTGTTACTCTATCTAAACAACTATTAAAATCAGTGAATGTATTTGAACCTGCTACGGTTATAAATAAATTATTTGACCTTGGAGCTATATTGTTATATAATATCTCACATTCACCATTTGAAATTTTGAATTTAATATTTACATAGTAGTTTGTTTGACATTTTTGAATTGCCCCAGTTTCTACATTTCTTAACTCGCTTGAATATTTAGCGGTTAGGTCATAATAACCTGAAGGAAAAGCTGTCGCATTTATTTCTAACTTTAACTCGACAGTTTTTTCTTGAGGATCTAATGAGAAATAATCTGGTCTATCTGCCCCATTAACATCTCCCTTTATTGAAATTAAGCTAATTTCATTATTATATGTCTTAGAATTATTAGCATCTATCCAATCTAATCTGCCAGGTTGTTGTGTTTGTCCTTTAAGAATTAATTCACAATCTTCTGAACTATTTATCATATTAAATACTACATCTATAGTATCTGTTATTTGTATTGAACAAATAGTTGGGAATGTAGCAGAAGGATTGGCTAAGTAATAGAAAGTAGATGAATTAGTCGGACATTCGCAGGCTTCGATACTTATTGCTTCGATTGCTACTCTATAGTTTATGGTAGCACAGTTTGTTCCGATGTTATTTCTTAACTCAATGCTTAAATTTAATATTGATTCAAGTTCTAAATATGATTGTGTGTTATTTGGTGAATAAGTATAAACTAAATAACAAGATTCGCCAGGCAATAATGTAAATGCGTTTGGATTGGCAATTACATCTGCAATTGGATATGTTAGGTTTTTATAAATTACTCCAACATTTAATCCGTAGTTTATTAATTGGTTAAAATCTGGATTAACTATTAAATTAATATTATTTGTAGTTGTGTTTTTATATATCTGAGTATTTTTGGAATCTGATGAGTAAACATCATTTGAGTTTTTAGTTGATGTAAAATTAAAAGATTCTTCGATAGTTTCATTGCTACAATCAATAACTTTAGTTTTTTGAAATACAAATGTTAATGAAGTGTCAGAACAGAAGCTAATTATTTCAGTTTGTTGATTATTTAGACCAAATTCAGAGTTAGAATTGTCTATAAATGCATCAATCTTTAGTTTTGTATCTTCTACCATTATAGGAACTAACATTTTAGTATTAAATAACCCTACACCTTTTCTATTAAGTATTTCTGGTGCGTAATCTTTTAATGGGTTTTCTATGATTGTTTGGTTACCTTCATCATATTTAATTACTGTGGCAGTTACTTGCTGAGCTTCGCTAAGCAAATTCCCAGATTGATCAACAACTTTAACACTTATAGTCATTTCATGTGTTTGGTCAAGCGGTTCGACTGTATCCTGGCAGGATATAATAAAAATAATACATACAATTAAAATCAAATTTACTAATGTTTTCATAATTTTATTATTTATTAAATGAATAAGAAAGTTTTACTAAAAGACTAAATGCTTCATTTGTATTAACTATAAACAAATTATCACATTCTTCGCAAGGTGTTCTAAAGTTTAATCTCATATATCTCATACCTATCATCAAATCAAGATTATTTATGAACTCTGCTCCAAATCCAGCACCGAAATAATATTGACCAAATTCTTCTGGATTTAATGAAGGATTCTTGCCTTGACCTTCTTCAAATAAATCAAAGAAAGATCCACCTTCCCCATAGACAAATAGTCTTAATGGGTCAGTTTTTATTGATTCTGCTTCTGTGTAATAAACAGATTCATCATGATCGTTGATATTTCTTTTTAAGTGCTTGTAAAATTCTTCTGAAGATTGGATTTCATCATTAGGACTTACTATTTTATCTCCATCCTGATAAAATTGGCATTTAGATGGAAAAAAACTGTTATTACTTTTTACTACTTTTTGACCACCCCAGAATGTGAACCTACCCTCTAAACCAAAAGGCATTCTTGCTCTTCCATTTTCTAAAATTACTTCGGCGTTAATACCTATTTTGGCTCTATTACCATAAAGATATTTTAATCCACCACCATAATACATGCTTTCAAATCCAACATTTCTTTGATTTGGATTATCATAAGCTCCTGCGTAACCAAGTAATGCTTGTAAATAAAAATGGTGATTAGGTGGAGTTATTTTATCTTGTTTCTTTTGGAAGAATCTTGCTGGTTTTATAGGCATTGTGATTGGTTGTCCACCAGAGCCAATATCTCCTAAGCTAAATTCTTTTACATCTGTAACTTCAAAAATTTCAGAAATACAAGAATCATTTCTATTATAATTAATTCTGATAAATTCTTGGAATGGAATTCCATTTGTATCAATTAATTCACGAGAGGCAGATATAACGTTGTATATATAATTGCCATTAGACAAGCGAATATCAAAGGTATTGTATTTTTTAAAATACTGGCTATTGAGAATGCTTGAGGGTGGTTCGCAAGTTTTACACTTGTTAATACTTTGTTTTAAAGCCGACTTTAATGAGTCATTTTGGGCTTGCAAACAGGATATAGAAAAAAATAGGAATAATATTATTTTCATAATTTAGCCATAAGGTAAAAATAAAATTCAAAAATAAAGGTAAATATTTTTAAAGTCAATACGCACAATAGCGTATTTTTAAAGTTTTTTAAAAATCTTTATCGTCGTCCGATAAAAATAAAATTCAAATTTACTAAATTTTTCTTATATATAACAAGTATTTATAAATAAATATTAATTTTTTTTAATAAATGTTTTCTATAAAAAAAAGCTTAGAAAAATAATTCTTCCAAGCTTTTTAAAAAATAAAAATTAAACTAAATTAGTTGGTTTTTGAAATATATGAATTGTAAAATGATTTTAGGTTTACTAAGAAGGTTTTTGAAATATCTTTATTTAAAATAGAGAAATTCTTCCTAACTCCAGTAATTTTAACATCAATAGTATTTGAATTCATTATACTTTCATATTGACTTTTATCTAATGTAAACATACAGGTTTCAATAACATCATTTGATTTAATTTGTTTTCCATTATTCATATAAACATAAGGTGCCGAATTAAAATCAGTTGAATTTAGAAGAATAGTATTGTTAGCATCATCTGATATACTAATTGACTTTATCATACCAAATTGATATTTTTCATTTGATTTAGAGTATAACTCTAAATATATTTTTCTGATTTCTTGATTTGATTTATCTTTTTCAAGTACGGGATTTAATTTAATATCAGATATGTTATTTGTAAGAGTATTATTTTCACCGACATAAACAATAGATTTACTTGGATCAGCGTATTTTGAAGTGTTAGAAGAATTTACTTCAAATTTCGGGGCACAACTAACTAATACAAAAGTTAGTAAAAATAGTAATGAATATTTCATTAGAACACCTTTAATAATAATTTAAACTAATATAATTCATATAAAATCTTGAATTATAAAATTTATTACGTTCGCATTATTTAGATAGTTACAATAATATACTATTTTTTTAATATTTAACAGGGAAATCCATTTTGTGCAGCCATGTTCTAAGTCTATCGGCATTTGGATCGTTTGGAGATAATCTTATAAATTCATTGAAGTCATCTGCAGCATCTTTTTCCTCTCCCATAGTCCTAAATGTAATTCCTCTGTTAAGGAAACATTGTGCATAATCTGGGTTGATTTCTAAAGCAAGTGTATAATCTTCAAGAGCTTTTTTGTAATAACGCATTTTCATATAAGCATTTCCACGTCCTACATAGGCCTGAAGAAATTTGTTATTTATTGATAAGCATTTTGAGAAATCACGAATTGCTTCTTTGAATCTGCTTAGATTTGTATTTGCATTTGCTCTTCCGAAATAAGCCGCAGAAAAACGTGGTTCAAGTTCGAGAGCTTCAGAATAATCTGCTATTGCATTTATAAAATCTTTTAAATTAAAATATGAGTTAGCTCTATTATAATAGTAATTTGGATTTTTTTGATTTAATCCTATTGCACGAGAATAATCATTTACGGCTTTTTCATACTTTTTCATTACGAAATGTGCAATTCCACGATTATTATGAGCGTCTTCTTGATTTGGATTTATCTTAAGTACCTGATTATAATCAAGAATAGCTTTATCAAACTCTTTCATTTTACTATAAATCATACCTCTATAGTTAAATGCTAAGTACGATTTTTCATCTAAATTTACTGCTTTTGTATAATCATTTAGTGCATCTCGATATTGTTCTAAATTTCCGTATGCTAAGCCACGAGAAATATATGCTTTTGCATCTTTTGGATTTAGTGCAATTAATTTGGAATAGTCTTCTATTGCGTTTTTAAATTTTTTGAGTTCAAAGTATTTATTACCTCGATATTGATAAACTAAAGAAAAAGAATCATTTAATTCTATAGTTTTTTCAAAATCAGCTAAAGCATCATCAATTTTTTTAAGACCTAATCTAGCTAATGCTCTTTTAAAATAAGCAAAATAAAAATCTGGGCTTTGGCTAATTGCTTTGTCAAAATCACTTTCTGCTTCATAATATTGCTTTAGATCGAGATAAGCACTTCCACGTTTGAAATGAGCAAATGAGAAACTGCTATTAAGAGTTATAGTATTTGTAAAATCTCTAATAGATTGCTTTATCTTTCCCATTTGGTAGAAAGCTGTTCCACGTTTAAAATGACCAAAGGCAGCTTGTGGGTTTATATTAATTGATTTAGTATAACAATCCACAGCATTATCTATCTCATTCATTTTGAGATATTCATCACCTTTTTCTAACCAACTCTCTGCTTCTCTTATTTCACTAGCCATTTTGGAAGATTTTATTTTTAAATTAGTAATTTTGCAATAATACAACTTACAAATTTATAAAACGAATTACTAATAATTTTATGATATATAAACAAATTTCAAAAATACCCAAAGAAGTTATCCACAAAAGTATTAAAAGTTTTTTAGAAGAAGATATGCCAAATGGAGACGCCACTACTGACAACATCTTTATAAATGATAATAAAATAGTGAGATGTGAGATTGAAGCAAAGGAAGACTTGCATTTATCTGGTATTGATTTGTTAGAGTATTTTTTTGAAGATGCTGAAATTAAAAAATATTTCAAAGATGGAGATTTTGTAAAAAATAAATCTATAATTGCTGAAATCGAAACTACTTCTTCTAATATTTTGAAAAAAGAAAGAGTTTTACTGAACCTGATGCAAAGAATGAGTGGTATTGCAAGTATCACTGCTAAGTATGTAGAAAAAGCAAAAATCCATAATGTTCATATTTTAGACACAAGAAAAACAACTCCTGGTCTTAGATACTTTGAGAAGTACGCTGTTAACTGTGGTGGTGGTACTAATCATAGATTTGATTTGTCTTCTGCTGTTATGATAAAAGATAATCATATAGCTTGTGCTGGTGGAATTAAAGAAGCTATTGAATTGATTTTAGAGAAGAATTTGGGATTAAAAGTTGAAGTAGAGGTTGATAATATTGAGCAATTAAAAGAAGTGATTAAGTACCCTATTGATTCTGTTCTTTTGGATAATTTTACAAGAGATAAAACTATAGAAGCTGTTAATATAATTAGAAATAATGCTTTGAATAAAGAATTATTTATTGAATCTTCTGGTGGTATTAATTTTTTAAATATTGATAATTATTTAGATACAGGCATAAATGCAATTTCATCTGGTGCTTTGACTCACTCTGTAAAATCATCAGATATTAGTTTAAATATTAAGAATTATTGATCATCATCCATAACAAATTCACGGATAGGTGAAACTAATTTTGAGATTATGAAGATTGATATGACCATATAAAGTGTTCTAAAATCACTTAAATCTTCAAAATGGAAGGTCTCGAATACTCTGAGCATCTCTTCTGGTGATGCCCATAACATAATATTTGCTCCGATAAGTCCAATTGCTGTTGCGATATGGACATTAGCACTTATTATTTTCTTACTTGTAAAGAACATAAGTAGCCACATCAAAATACCATAAATATTAAAAAATGCCATTACACCAGCGGCAGGTGACAATCCTCTACCACCATGAAATCTAATAAATATTGAATAATTATGTCCTAAAATCACAAATGAAGCTACAAGTCTAAGTATCATTATATCATCAAAGTTAATGCTTATAATGTAAAGTAAAGTATATGCTTTTATAAAATCAAGAACAAAAACTAAAATACCAATAAATTTATTATTTGTTATTTCATAACTATTCATTGCACCTGAGTTTCCACTTCCTTCTTGCGTTATATCTTTTTTG
>JAUIIX010000065.1 GCA_030431515.1 bacterium | reverse complement strand
AGATTTAAGATTAGAAATAGATTATAGATATTATAGTAGAATTGAAAGAATTGATGAATTGTTAGCACTTGAGATAAACGATGCCAATGTTAGAAATCATTCAAATATTGTTGATGTAAGACTTAACTATAATACTAAAAATATATTCGGTGATAATTATGATTATGACATTACGATCAATTGTTTCAACATATTTGATTATTACTATACTCAAATGGTAGGAAACTTAGGAAAAACCCGTCATATAAGCTTACAATTACGTGCATCTATTTAATTCTTTGATAATCGCTATTGTTTTCTTAATTTTGCAGATTATATAAATTATTTTTTTGGGAGATTAAACTTGAAAAAACTACTAGGATCAATCGTTGTGTTATTACTTGCTGCATTTTTAATGCAAGGATTTCAATGTGCATCAAAAGAAATGACAACTGCTAAAATGAAATATGAGCAGAAAGATTATACTGCTGCAATTGATAATTTGCAAAAAGAATTAGCAAAAAATCCAACTAATGAAGAAGCATTATTACTTTTAATTGATATTAGAACAATGCAAGGTGATTTGAAAGAAGCAGCGAAGATATTAATGGATGCTGAATCAAAATCAACTAACCCTAAATATAAAGACCAATTTCCTAAGAAGAAAAATAAACTTTGGGTAAATAGTTATAATAAAGGAATCCAATATTATTCAAGTTACTTTTCAACACAAGAAAAAGCTAACTTAGATAGTGCAATATATTACTTCGAAATTGGGTCGATTTTAAGACCAACTTTATTAGATTTTTATTTTTTAATTGGGAATAGTTCTGAATTAAAAGGTGATACTACAAAATCTATTAATAATTATAAAATATATATTGAGAAACTTTCTGGAGATATTGAGTTTGCAAATAGCAATAAATTTTACTTAAATATGAAAATTACTAATGTAATAGATGCAATTGGTAAAAAAGTAAAAACAAGAATTGATACTCTACAGAATAAAGAAATAAATAGGATAGATATAGTAGATGGAAATGAGGATATATATTTATTCTCTAAATATAATAGTGGTACTAATCAATTTGAACTAAAAGGTTGGAGAAAAGGATTCCCTTCTGATTGGTTAGAAAATGAAAAATTAAATTTCACAGAAATTAGAACTGATTTATTCTTTATCTTATCTGAGCATTTCTATAAGAATAAAAAGTTAGAACAATCTTTAAAATATCTTGAAGAATATCAGAAAATTGACCCAACTAATAACAATAGTAATTCTTCTATTATTCAGATTTATAGAGAATTAGGTAAAGAGGATGTTGCTTTAAATAAATTAGAAGGACTAACAAAATCATCCCCAGGTAATCCATTATATTGGTCTATGTGGGCAGATATGTTAGCAAATTTAGAAAAGCATGATGAAGCTATTGAAAAATATGAAAAAGCTCTTGAAATCAACCCAGAGTATGATTATGCACTTAGAAATATTGCTTCAACTTATAAGAATAAAGCTGTAAAAATTCAAGAAGCTGAACAACAAAAAGTTGAAGCAGATAATACATACAAGATTGATGTAGAAAAATATTTCCCTATATTAAAATTATCTTCAGAAAATTTTGAAAAATCTTTAAAAACAGAAACTTTTAAAAATGATTATAATGTTTTAATTGAGTTGGCAAATAATTATATCGTTTTAGGAAACTTGAAAGAACCAAAATTATTAAGAGTCCTAAACGACTTGAATAGAATAGAAGCATTTGTTCCTCAAGATGAAAAATCTGATTTTTATTTAAAATGGTTAAAAATAGCCAGTGATTTAGATGATGGAAGTATGATTAATAAAGTTCAAAATAAAATTTCTCAAATACAAGGTAAGTAATGGCAAATAACAAAAATAATACTAATCAAATTAATATTGAATTAGGTGAGAAAGAAGCAGAAGGTATTTATTCAAATTTAGCTATAATTTCGCATTCAAATGCTGAATTTATTATAGATTTTACAAGATTGTTGCCAGGTACACCAAAAGCTAAAGTACAAGCAAGGATTATTATGACTCCTATGCATGCTAAGATGTTAAGTAAAGCTTTATCTGAAAATATAATTAAATTTGAAAATCAGAATGGTGAAATTAAAACTCAAGGTGGAAATGAGCCAATGGGCTTTGCACCTGGAAGTCCTAAAGTAAATTAGAGTTTTAATTTATCCAAATCATTTAAATACCAGTATTAATTTTTATTATAATAATTCTTAATACTGGTTTTTTTAATTTTTTTAGTTTTAAAATAATAACTTGAATTATGATTGATATCAAAAATGAAATAAATAAGATTTTTAATAATACAGTTGCTACCAGAAGACATCTTCACGCAAATCCTGAATTATCGTTTAAGGAATTTGAAACTGCAAAGTTTATAAGACAAGAATTAGATAATTTAGGAATTGAATGGAAAAAATGTAGCGAAACTGGAACGGTTGCTACAATTGGAAAAGGAAGTAAATGTGTTGCACTAAGAGCTGACATCGATGCTCTCCCTATTTTTGAAGAAACTAATTTAAAATTCAAATCTAAGAATGATAATGTGATGCACGCTTGCGGTCATGATATGCACACTGCAATGTTACTTTCGGCAGCAAGTATTCTGAAAAAAGAAGAAAAAAATCTAAATGGAGTTATTAAATTAATATTTCAATTAGGTGAAGAACAGTTACCTGGTGGTGCTTCATTAATGATTGCCGATGGAGCTTTAGAAAATCCAAAAGTAGATGCAATTTTTGGTCAACATATTTACCCAGGTGAAAGTGAAGGTTATATCTCAATAAAAGAAGGACCAGTAATGGGTTCGGCTGATGAAATATATATCACTATAAATGGTAAATCTACTCATGCTGCTCAACCTCATTTAGGTCATGACCCTATATTAGCAGCAGCACAACTTATTGTCTATTACCAAACTTTGATGACTAAATACAAAGATCCTACTAAAGCTGGTGTTCTTACATTAGCATCTATTAAAGGTGGATTTGCAACTAATGTAATTCCAGATAAAGTTGAAATAATGGGTACGCTTCGTTCATTTGATAATGATTGGAGAGAAGAAATTCACAAAATCTTAGAAGAAAAAACTAATTTATTAGTTTCAACTTATGACTGCACTGCAAGTTTAGAAATTAGAAAGGGCTATCCTTCTGTTATTAATGATAAATCATTACACAAAATAGTAAACGAAACTACAAAAACAATTTTTCCTAAAGAAAAGATATTAGAATTTGAACCAAAGATGTGGGGAGAAGACTTTTCTTATTATGGAAGAGTAATTCCAGCTTATTTTTGGTTTTTGGGAGTTAGACCTCCACAATTATCTGAAATGCCCGCACTACATAATTCAAAATTAGACCCAGATGAAAACGCTATGAAATTAGGCATTGAAATGTTGGTAAAATCTGCATTGAATTATTTGAATCAAAAATAATTTACTTTTTTTGTTGCCTTTTTGCGTTTTATGTGTTATTACTGTATAAAAGGTACAAAAAGGATTAATGTCTAAAAACTTTCAAAAATATTCTGATTCTGAACTACATTTATTTGTTAAAAATAATGAAAACAGAAGTAAAGCTTATGAAGCTATATTTGATAGATATAGTAATTTTGCTATTGCTTTTATTCGGGCTATTTCGAAAGATGAAGACTTAGCCAAAGAAATCTTTCAAGAAACATTTGTAAGATTATACAATCAACTTTTAGAAAAAAATGAATTAGTTATTCCTGGAATGATAACAACTATATCTCGCAATTTGTTTTATAATGTTAAACGAAATGCTAAAGATAAAGTTGATATTGAAAGTATAGATATAAATTCATGGGATAGTAATTTATTAGAGAATAAGGAATTAATAGACTTGATTTTAAATGCTGTTGAGTTTTTAGATGAAAAGTATAGAACAATTTTTATTCTAAGAGAGTTAAACGGATATTCGTTTAAAGAAATTGCCGAAATTGAAAGTATTTCTTTAGCAAATGCAAAATTGAGAGCTACAAGGGCGAAAAGGAAATTAATTAAAATATTAAAACCCTATATTTTAGATTTAGAAAGAAATTTAGAGTAAGAAAATGAATGAAAGAAATAAAATATACGATTATATAGATGGTAATTTGAAAGAGAGCGAAAAATCGGAATTATTCAAAGAACTATCTGTAAATAAAGATATGAGAGAAGAGTTTGAGTATGCAAATTCTATGAGTAAGACTTTGAATGATAATAAGGATTTGTTTATTTTACCAAGTGGTAGTAAAGGAGCTTTATTCAGTCAATTAGGATTGAACTTGGGCAAAAGTACTGCTCCAGCGACTTCATTTTTTGCTTCTAAAAGATTTATAGGTACTGTTAGTTCGCTTATAACATTTGCTTTGCTTTCTACTTTCTATTTTGTAGCTTTAAATAAAGATGTTGTATCAAATCCTAATGAATCTGAAATTAATTACTTTAAATTAAAAGAATTTTTAAATTTACCCAATATTAAAAATGATTATGTAAATTCAATTGAAGATAAATCTAAAATTATAAATAGTTTTGCTTCAATTAAAAATGAAAAGTCAAATGAAATTGAAATGTTAGAAAATAATGTTGAACAATTTGCGATTAATAAGATTGATTTGGATAACTCTAAATTGAATGAAATTAACTTTTTATATCATTCAAGTGTAGAAAAACAAGAAATTAATTTTGATAAAAAAGAAGATGGATTTGATACCGAATTAAAAAAATCGTCTTTTTATTTAGAATGGAATAATAGCATAAATCAGAATTTACCAGAGGAATCTATTAGTCCCTCTACCCTTCAGAATTTTAATAATAATAATCTTGCTCTTTACTATAAAATAAATAATGATATTGACTTAGGATTTGAAGTAAGACAAGAAAACTTCTTTCAAAAGTATGAAGACAAAGTGAAATATTATGAACAAACTCCTAATTTTACAACATATTCTATTGCAATAAAGTATAATTTTTGGAATGAAAAGTTTTTTAATAGTTTTTCTAATTATACTAAAATTCACTTTGGTGCAAATAATGGTGGAGTTGTTTCTCGCTTTGCTTTAGGTGCAAATTATGAATTATATAATGGATTTTACTTTAATACGAATGTAGAATATTCTAACTTATTATTTAAAAATGCTTTTAATAATTTTAATTCTCATAAGATATCGATTAATTATGGGATTAAATACAATTTTTAAACAAACTAAAAGGAAAATAAAATGAAAAAATTACTTTACTTAACAATATTACTTGCTTTTATAGTTGTGTCTTGTGATGACCCAACTGACTTGGAAGATAAAAAGAAAATCACAGATAAGTCATTTACTATGGAGTTTAAGGAAATATTAAACACTAACTCAAGATTTCAATATAAGTTTGAAGTAAGACAAACATACGTATTGAAAAGTAAAGAAGATGAAAATAGTTTATTCACCAATCATATTTTTGATATGACTATGCCTGCGAGTGCGGCTTTACCAGAAATTGATTATGAGAATAAGATGTTATTATGTATTGTTTACCCTATGCAATCATCTGGCTCAAACAAACTAACTATTACAGATGTAAAAATGAATGAAGGAATAATAGAAGTTAATTCTGAATTGTTTGTACCTGGTATTGGAACTGATGATATAGGTATGCCAGTTGTCTTTGTAGAAGTAGATAAATATGATAATGAAGTTAAGTTTTTACCAACTAATGAGATATTTGGAGCTACAAACAATGATGACTTGTTAGGAAAAACTTGGAAATTAAAATATACTAAAAATCCTGATGGCTCTACAACTGATCCAGAATTTTATATGGATGCTGACTCTCAATGGCAAAGAGTAGTTTTAGATCCGTTTACAATTAATTTTAATGAAAATAACACTGCTAATGGAAAATCAAATTGTAATACTTGGAATGGTAAGTATAGTATTAATGGGAATGACATAGAGTTTACTGAACTTTCAAATACAGAAGCAGCTTGTCCTTACTCTGATAAATTCTATTTTTTATTATATAATTCAAATAAAATAACTTATACGGCTGATAGTGTTTATATTCAAAGTGAGTTACAAAATAAAAAATATACATTAGTCTTTTACGACTTCAATCCACAAATAGAAAATAAAATACCAAAATCTGCATGGAAATTAGAATCTTGGTCAGAAGATGGTGGACTTACTTATCAAGGTGGTTATTATGATAATGGAACATTTGTAGATTTCGTAGAACATAACTGGACTATGAAATTTAACAATGGTACTGTTGATATTAATGCAAGGTGCGAATCATTTGAAACTAACTATACTTTAGATTTGAGTAATTCTAGTATTGCATTTAATAAAATTACCAGTAATGGAAGTGATTGTGGTTTTAATGACAAATATATTAATGCTATCAATAATTCAAACACTTATGAACTATTAATTGGTGCATTGGATAGATTAATACTATATGATTCACAAAAGAAAATTATGCTTAGATTTGTTCAGGATTATTCAGTTCATAGTATGGTTTTATCTTCTAATCGAAAATTTATATTAGAAAGTGTTGCTACAATAAATAAATCTTTATCTCTTAGCAACATAACTAATGTTGAGAATAATAATATAAAATTAGAAATAAAAAATAATTTTAGCTTTGTAGGACCGAGTTATTGCAATGATTATTATGGTAATTTCATTGCTTATAATAATTTAGGTGAAACAAGTATGGAATTTCAGGCTAATTTAGTTGCTTGTTCTAACCAGCAATTAGAAAATAATTACTTTAATTGCTTGAATTCAGTTACAAATTTTAAATGGGAAGATGAAAAATTGATTTTATATCATTTAGAAGAAGGAAAAGAATTTAATTATCTTGTTTTCAAAATGACAAACTAAAATATTTACCTCAAATACTCCCATAGTATTTTAAAGAAGCTCCAATTTTGGGGCTTTTTTATTGAATACTTTTTCATATTTATTCGTATAATAATTATGTTAAAATTTTTTTTGCAATATTTAAGTAAAAATCACTTTTAATTCGTCAATAAAATTGTAATAAATGGAAATGAAATGTATAAGTTGATATTTTTAATTTTAATCGCTAGTAATTTATTCGGTCAATTTGGTAAGAACAAAGTTCAATATGAAAAATTCGAATGGAAATATATCTCATCAGCAAATTTTGATATTTATTTTCATGAGGGTGGTGAATATTTAGCTCGATTTACTGCTATTCATTCTGAAAAGGCATTAACTATTATAGAAGGTCAACTTAATTACAAACTTAATACTCGTATCCCAATTATTATCTTCAATTCTCACAATCAATTCCAACAAAATAATGTAATTAATCAATTTCTTTCAGAAGGAATTGGTGGGGTTACTCAGTTATTTAAAAATAGAGTAGTTTTGCCATATAGTGGAGATTATAGCAACTTTAGGCATGTAATTCACCACGAGTTAGTACATGGTGTGCTAAATGATATGTTTCATGGTGGTACATTGCAAAATTCAATTACTCAAGGTGGATATTTTATTCCTACTTGGTTGAATGAAGGATTTGCAGAGTATTCAAGTTTAGATGGTATGAATAGCGAAACTGATATGTTTATGAGGGATTTGACTATTAATGAGAACTTACCTTCATTAGGAAATATTGACGGTTATTTGTCTTATAGAGCTGGTCAAACATTCTATTGGTACATTGCTAAAAAGTATGGAAAAGAGAAAGTAGGTGATTTTTTAAATAGATTAAGAATATTAAAAAATGTAGATAGAGCATTTAAAGCATCTTTTCAGATGGGAATTGAGGAATTTTCTGATATGTGGGAAAGAGAAATGAAGAAATACTATTTCCCAGAGTTAGATAAATTTGAATCTCCTAAAGATTATGCAGTTCAAGTTACTGACAGAAAAAAGATGAGGAATTTTTATAACTCTTCACCATCGATTTCACCTGACGGAAAGCAAATGGCATTTATAACTGATAAAGATGGTTTACTTGGAATTGCTGTTATGGACATAGAAAAACCTGAAACTAAACGATTTTTAGTTAGTTCTTTCAGACAACAAGATTTTGAAGATTTGAATATGTTAACTCCAGGTATATCTTGGAACCCATCGGGAACACATTTGGCTGTTTCTGCAAAGTCTGGTGGTGAAGATGCAATTTATATTATTGATGTAAAAAATGGTGATTATAAAAAAATTAAATTAGGATTACATTATATTGGATCTGTAAATTGGTCGCCTGATGGAACTAAATTAGCATTTGCAGCAAGTGAATATGAGCAATCTGATATTTATTATTATGAGATTCAAAGTAAAAAATTAGTTAATCTAACTGATGATATTTTTTCTGATATGATGCCTGAGTGGTCAGCCGATTCTAAAGATATTTTCTTTATTTCTGATAGAGGTGATAAAGTAAATTACAATTATAAATCAAATGATATTTCAATTTGGGATCATGATTTTGAACAAAGTGATATATACAAGGTAAATTTGGATTCTAAAACTAAAAGTAGAATTACAAATGACCCAAAAAACCAAAAGACATCTATCGCTGCATCTAAAGATAATTTTAGATTACTTTATGTTTCCGATAAAAATGGTATATCAAATCTTTACGAAATCAATTTAAATAATAATAATATAAATTTTAAATCAAACTCACTTTCTGCAATGAACCATATTTCACTTTCTGATGATGATTCTAAATTACTATTTGGAATACAGACTGATGGTGGCTATGAAATATTTATGCTTAGGTTTCCATTTGATATTAAATTAGCAATTGACGAATTACCTCTAACTAAATTTAAAGCTGACTTAATAGGTGCTGATACTGTTAAAAGTAGTATTATTAAAAAGTTATTAGAAGAAGAGAAAAAGTCTGAAGAAGATGAATTAATTTCTTATGGTGAATTTGAGCTTGATTTTGAAAATGATAAACTTGTTAAAGAAAATCCTGATGTTTCTAAAAAAATAGATTTATCAACTAGAACTATTAAAAATGATATTGATACAGTTTTTGAAGTTAAAGATTACAAAATTAAGTTTACTCCAGACATTGTTCTTGGTAGTCCAAGTTATAATACTTTCTTGGGTGTTCAAGGAGTAACTCAAGCTCAGTTTAGCGATATGCTTGGAGATCATAAATTGTTTATTCAAGCAAACTTGTTATTAGATTTACGAAACTCTACATTTTTTGCTCAATATTCTTATTTACCTGAAATCATAGATTATAGTTTTAATGGCTATCATTCAGCAGCTTGGGTTGTTCAAGATTTTGATGAGTTGCTTCAACTTTATAGATACCGTGATTGGGGCTTTGGTGCATCAGCTTCTTATCCATTTGATTTATTTAATCGTTTTGAGTTTGGTGCGACATATAAAAATATTTCTCGTTCTAATATGAATGACCCAACTCAGCCCTCTTTAAGTAAAAACTTGATTGTACCTGAAGTTAAATTTGTTCATGATAATACCTTAGGCTATTTGTTTGCCCCTACTATTGGAAATAGATATTATGTTAAATTATTTGGTACTCCAAAATTAGGTGATTCTGGGTCAGAATTTGTTACTGCTAAATTTGATTTTAGACAGTATGTGCCTATCACAAGTTGGATTAACTTTGCATTAAGAGCAACAGGTGGTGCATCTGTTGGTGCTAATCCATTGAAATTTAGATTAGGAGGTACGGAAAATTGGATAAATCGTTCATTTAGCAATGGTTTCTTACCTTTTTACGAGCCAGAAGATTTTGCTTTTATGCAATTTGAAATGCCTCTACGTGGTTGGCAAATTAATCAAGCATCTGGAACTAAATTCGCAGTAGCAAACTTAGAGATGAGATTTCCAATGTTTCAAGCATTAGTTGCAGGTCCAATTCCTATTCTAATTCAAGGAGTAATGGGCTCATTCTTCTTAGATGCTGGTGGTACTTGGGATAATGAATTTATTGCAACTAGAAAAGATGCTTTTGGAAATACAGTTTATAATGATTTATTGATGAGTGCTGGTGTTGGAATTAGAAGTTATGTATTAGGATTACCTCTTAAAGTAGATATAGCATGGAGAAATGAATTTAATAATTGGTCTGAACCACAATATTTATTCTCATTAGGATTTGACTGGTAAATGAAACACTATTTAATTGACGCATATAATCTTATCCACCAAGATAAAGATTTAGAATATGAATTGGAACATGTTTCTGCTGAAAGTTCGGCAGAAAGTTTGTTTAAAATGTTAAGCTCATTTGCGGCACATCATAATCGAAAAAAGTTTACTTTAGTTTTTGATGGAACCCCTTACGATATTCACTCCCCATTTGAAAATGTATTTATAGAAGGTTCAGGTAAATTTAAAGCGGACGATATAATTAAAGGATACATTAGTTCGGCTGTTAATGCTAAGGACTATGTTGTAATTAGTTCTGATAAGGAGATAATTACTTTTGCTAAGATGCACTTTGCCGAGTATTATCTTTCAGAACAATTTATCTTAGAATTAAGAATGTTTAATAATAACACTCTTGATGATTATGAAAATGATATTTTCAAAACAGTTCAAAAAGATGAATTTCAAGCAAAAGACTTATTGCTTAAATATTTTAATGAGAATCCATTAGACCCATCAACATTAGAAGAAGTTGAAAGAGAAAAATCAAAAAAAGTAAAAGAACATAAGAAAGAATCTAAAAAATCACCTAAAAAAATAGAAATGATTGAAGAAGATGAAATTGATGATGAAGATTTAAAAAAATTGATTGATTTTTATTCTTAATTGGTTTTAACTAATTTTTCTATTCTTTTATTTATTTTCTGATGAATCCCTACTTATATTTAATTTCAGATTACAATATAATGTAAATATTTTAAGTTTATAAAATAATATTATATAGTTATTTACTATAAGCATATATAATAATATACTTAGAAAAATCTTAACTTTATTACTTATCAACGAAAATGAACTTTTCCGCTTTCTATTCGTAAATTGCAGTTAAAGTTGTACAAATATTTAAAAAATATGAAAATTTATAAATTAATATTGATTGTGTTTATGGCGGCATTAACAACAGGTACTAATAATCTGTTATCACAAGAGACAAAAGTCAATTTCAAGAAAGAGACTTTGGAAAATGGATTACGAGTAATTTACAATATAGATAGAACTGCCCCAGTAGTTTCTACTATTTTGCATTATGAAGTAGGTGCAAAAGATGAAGATTTTGGCAAGACTGGTTTTGCTCACTTTTTTGAACATTTAATGTTTGAATCAGCAGGTAGTTTGGAAAGAGCAGAAATACCAAAACTGATAAATGAATCAGGAGGTACATTAAATGCTCACACTTCATTTGATGAAACTGTATATAAATTTAAAGTTTCTGCTAATCAAATTAAACTTCCACTTTGGATAGAAGCTCAAAGGATGCGTGGGTTAAACGTGGATGAAATCGGTGTGGAAACTCAGAGAGGTGTTGTATTAGAAGAGAAAAAAACTTCTGTTGACAATCAACCTTATGGTACTATGCTCGAAAAAATGTTAAAGAATTTATTTCAAAAAGGAACCTACTCTTGGACAGTAATTGGTGATGCTAATCATATTGAGAAAGCAAAAATTGAAGATTTTAAGAATTTTTATGATAAATATTATCAACCAAAAAATGCAATCTTAGTTGTATCTGGTAATTTTATTATTGATGATGTTAAAGGATATATAAATGAGTATTTCGGGGGTATCAAGAATACAATTGAAATAACTCGTAATCCTGTTAAAATAGATACTCTTAAAAAAGAGTATAGAGAAAACATAATTGATGATAAAGCTCCTCACAAAGCTGTATTTATCGGGTTCAAAGGTGCAAACTTAGGTTCTGCTGACTATTATGCTTTAAATTTATTGAGTAACATTTTAGCAAGTGGCGAGAGTTCAAGATTATATAAAAGATTAGTTAACAAAGATGAAATTGCAATGCAAGCATCAATGTTTCCTTTAAATTTGCAAGAAGACGGAGCTATAATTTTTTATGGTGTTGCTTACCCTAAGCAAGATTTAGATGATGTAGAAGATGCTATTTATGAAGAAGTTAAAAAAATAATAGAAGATGGCATTTCTGATTCAGAATTACAAAAAGTTAAAAATATCACTGAAATGGATTTAGTTAATTCTAAAAAAAGTGTAATGCAAAAAGCTATGTTATTAGCAAGATATGAAGCATATTACAAAGACCCTAATATGATAAATGATGAATTAACTAATTTTAATTCTGTAACTAAAGAAGATATACAACGAGTTGCTAAAAAATACTTGGCTACTAAAAATAGAGTTGTTTTAAATTATCTACCAAAAGAAAAATAAAGGAAATAAAATGATAAAAGTAATTTTAGCTTTCTTAATACTATTCACACTAAAAATTAATGCTGAGGAAAAATTGGATTCTATATTTTTGAATAAACCTGAACCATTAGATAAATTTGATTTTACATTTCCAGAATATAAATTAGATTTTTTATCAAATGGAGTTAAATTATATTTAATACATGATGATAGACAAGAAATTACGAATTTAAGATTATTGATTGGTGGCGGTTCATCTCAAGATGGTAAATTAGCTGGACTTTCTGAAATCACTGCTAATATGTTATTAAAAGGCACAAAAACTTTAAGTGCAGAACAACTATCAGAAAAAATAGATTTCTATGGTGCATCTATATATGCAAGTTCAAATGATGATTATATTGTATTAAATATTACTACTTTATCAAAATACTTGAATGAAGTGCTAGATTTGACTAATAAAGTTTTATTTGAACCAAAATTTGATAAAAAAGAACTTGAAAAGTTAAAAAAACAATATAAAGCTGCATTAATCTCTGAAAAGTCAGACCCTTCATCTTTAGCATCTAAATTATCTAAAAAAGTGATTTATGGTAATAATCATGAATATTCTAACTTCCCTACTAATGCAACTATTGAAAATATAACTATTAAAGATGTTGAACATTTCTATAAAAATCATTTATATTCAAATAATAT
Source organism: bacterium (assembly GCA_030431515.1). Classification (GTDB taxonomy): domain Bacteria; phylum Bacteroidota; class Ignavibacteria; order Kapaibacteriales; family UBA2268; genus JAJRPT01. The sequence goes on along the minus strand of JAUIIX010000065.1, from coordinate 2,586 downwards.
GTCATTAGCTATATTTGGATTTTATAATGACAAAGATTTATCAAATATATATAATATATTTAATAAATTCAAGAAGAAAGAAGATTTTGCTTTAAAAACAGTTTCAGAAACTAAATCATTAGCCAAAGGCGTATACTTTATTGAAAGAGAATCTTCTGTTCAATCTGCTGTAAGAATTATAGCAAAAGGTGTTGATTTTGCAAACGATGAATATGAATTATTATCTCTGAATAGTAATATTGTTGGTTCGAGCTTTACTGGTCGTTTATTTAAAATATTAAGAGAAAAGTATTCATACACTTACTCTCCTTCTGCAATAGTTACTTCACGAAAATATACAAATTATTTTAGTGCTAATGCAGATGTGAAAGCCGAAGTAACTGATTCTTCAATTACAGTGATGAAATCTTTGATTTCTACTTTAGCTACTGAAGGAATTAGCAATGAAGAATTAGACGCAATCAAAAAGTATAGAATTGGTAACTATTTAATGTCTTTTGAAAATAGTGATTTTACTACTACACTTATTCAAAATGGTGAATTTAAAGGTGTAAGAGCTAAGACTTACGAGACCTTTACTACAAGATTGAATAATTATAAACAAAAAGATATTAGAGAGTCAGCTGCTAAATTTCTAAAAGAAAGCGATTTATATGTAATTGTAGTTGGTCCTGCTTCTGTAAAAGAGAAATTAAAACAATTTGGAAATGTTTTTGAATTTGATAAAGACATTAAACCAATTAGTGATTTTGAAAAAATATCTTTAGATCATGAAGATATACTTGAAAAATATATTGATGCAGTTGGTGGAGATAAGGTATTTAAAGAAATTAAGACCTTGCAAGCTAATGGTAATATCGTAGTTAATGCTAATGGACAAGAAATATCTGGTAAATATGAAAGCTATAGCAAATCTCCAAACAAAAAATATACTTCACAAGATATTGCACAAACTAAACAAGAAACTTGGATTAACGGAAATGAAACTACTATTTCAGTTTCTGGTATGGTTCAAAATAATAAGACAAATGAATTTGAATTATATGATATAATGCCATTCTATTTATTCAAAATGGAAGATTCTGATTTAAAATTTACTGTATTAGGTAAAAGAAACAATGAAATTTATTTAAAAGTAAATAATAAAGAAGAAGAAAGAGTTTATAAATTTGATGCAATGACTTATTTATTAAAGTCATACAATACTTCTCAAGAATCTCCTATGGGAACTATAGTTTTAGATGTAAATTACAACAATTATAAATTGTTTGGTAAATACAAATTACCAACACAAATAGAAAACATCAGTTCAATTTTTACTAGTAGTTTAGTATTGGATTATAAAATTAATCCTGAATTAGAAGACAGCATCTTCACACCTTCCAAATAATTATTATGCTCACTTCTTAATTGAAATAGTATTAAGAAGTGAGTTTATAATTTTCTCTCCTATGAATCCATAGCTCAATAAATTAACTTCTAATATTGTTAAATTTTAATTAATTTAATTTTTGTTATATTTGTATTTGTTTTTAGGGATTTTTATGAAATCTTTTAGAAAAGAGTTATGGTTTAATACACCAAGTAGAAGAGCATTTGTAAATATAACAGATGATGTTGATTCATTATTAAAAGAAAGTGGAATAAAAGAAGGTCTGTGTTTAGTTAATGCTATGCACATCTCGGCTTCAGTTTTTATTAATGATGATGAAAGAGGACTACATAAGGATTATGAAAAGTGGCTTGAAAAATTAGCACCTGAAAAACCTTATGAGCAATATAGACATAATGATACTGGTGAAGATAATGCTGATGCACATTTAAAACGTCAGATTATGGGTAGAGAAATAGTTGTTGCAATTACAAATGGTAAGTTGGATTTTGGTCCTTGGGAACAAATATTTTATGGTGAATTTGATGGTATGCGTAGAAAACGTGTACTTGTTAAAATAATAGGCGAATAATTTTAATAATTTTAGGAGGTCTTTTTATGCAAAGATTGAATCTATTTATATCTTTGATGATTTCAATAGTTCTGCTTTCTTGCAATAGTGAGAAAAAAGTAGAAGAAACTGTTGATATGTCTGTTCAAGCTGCGTCTTTTTTAGAATCTTATAATTTGAAATATCAAGAATTACTTGCCAAATCAGCAGAAGCTGAATGGAAAGCTAATACTTATATTGTTGAAGGTGATGAGGAAACAGAGAAGTTGGTTCAACAAGCTAATGAAGAGTTTTCAGCTTTCACTGGAAGTAAAGAAAACATTGATTCTGCAAGACATTATCTTGAACTTAAGGTTGGTTTAGACCCTTTGCAAGTTAAACAATTTGAAACAATTTTGTATATGGCTGGTAGAAATCCAATGTCTGCTGAAGAAAAAGTTAGTGCTTTAATTAAAGCAAATAACTCTCAAAATAAAAATATGTTTGGATATACATTTAAAATTGGAAATAAAGAAGTTACTCCTAATCAAATTGATAAAATCTTAACTGAAGAAACTGATTTAAATAAAAGACTTGAAGCTTGGGAAAGTTCTAAACAAGTTGGTGTAAGTCTAAAAGATGGGTTAGCTGATTTACAGACACT
>JAUIIX010000064.1 GCA_030431515.1 bacterium | reverse complement strand
CTTCCCAATATATGATCTCATCTTATTCCTTGTAAGCCTTATTTTTCCAGTCTTTTCAAGCTGTTTTGAATAAATAGCAGAACTCTCCAATATAACTGCCGATTCTTCATAATAATAATCTAGTGCAACTGATTGGGCAAGATTAAGCATTATTATATGAGCAATGTCTACAGTAACTTTTGGTAAAATCAGATAATCAAAACCAATAGAAAACATTTCTTCTTTTTCTATTTTGATTTTATATTTTTCTTGGTGAAAATCATTTAAGTTTATCTTTTCTAAATCAAATGCATTTGAAAAAAAATCTTGCTTTAAACTGTCTGAACAATTAAAAAAAACAATACTACCATAGTTCTTTATGTATATAAAAGAATAATCATGTAATCGATATAATAAAAAAGTATGCTCTTTCTTTATTAATGCATAGCTTAACTTTTCTTTTACTTCGCGTAATTGAATTTTATGCCCTATATGATATGCTACGACATTATACATCATCTTCAAAGTCTTCGTTATATTTTATCTTTTTTATGTGCTTATCTAAAACATTATCATCTTCTTCAATCAGCTCTTCCTCTTCTTCATTTGAGAAAAACTTATAACTCAACATTTTATAATAAAGCTTTGCAGCTAGAAAATCTGATGACTTATCAACTTCATTAGGACATAGTTCTACAATATCAAAGCCTACTACATTTTTTTGTTGAAATACTTTTTTTAGAAAACTTAATGTTTCGTACCAAAATAAACCTCCTGGTTCTGGTGTACCAGTGCTTGGTAAAATAGAAGGATCAAATGCATCCAAATCAATTGTTATATATACATTTTCTGTCATCAACTCTATTGCAGCATCATCCCAATAATCATCATTAGCCATTTCATGAGCAAAAAAGACATTTTCCATATTCATAACTCTTTTCTCAGATTTATCCATACTTCTAATCCCTAATTGAATTAAATTAGTTGATTTATTAGCTTCATATAAAGCACAAGCATGATTACATTTAGAACCTTCATATTCATGCCTTAAATCGGCGTGAGCATCTAATTGTAAAACAGTTAAATTATTAAATTGTTCATTATACGCTCTTATTGCACCTATAGAAACAGAATGTTCTCCTCCAAAAACAGTTGTAAATTTTCCTTTTTTCAAATATTCTTTTACTTTTTGATAAACTGCTTCGACCATTTTTTCAGGAGTCTCATTCCCTGTAATTGGATCAGATAGGTAAACCCCTTTTTTATATGGTTCGGAATCCGTTTCTATATCATAGAGTTCCATATTTTCAGAGGCATCTAAAAATGCTTTTGGTCCTTTGTCAGCACCTTTTTGCCAAGTACTTGTACCATCATAAGGCACAGGAATCAATACTATTTTAGAATTGATTAATTGTGCATATTGTTCTTCTATTCCTGCATACGTTTTTATCTTATTCATAACCTAATATTTCTAGAAATGATTCTGCTTTTTGTTCTTCTTTAAATAAATAGTCTTTTATTTCGTTATTCTCTGATTTAGTGATCACTATATGTTTGGGTTGAGGAATTAAACAATGCTGCAAACCTCCGTACCCTCCTATTGATTCTTGATAAGCGCCAGTATTAAAAAATCCAATATACAAAGGTTCCTCTTTTTCATACTTAGGTAGATAAATCGCATTTACGTGTTGCTCAGAATTATAATAATCGTCACTATCGCAGGTTAACCCTCCCAATAATACTCTTTCATAATTCCTATCCCATTTATTAATAGGAAGCATAATAAATCTTTTATTAATAGCCCAACTATCTGGTAAAGTCGTGATAAATGATGAATTAATCATATTCCATTTCTCTTTATCATTTTGTTGTTTTTGATAAAGCACTTGATATATAGCCCCAGCACTTTCTCCAACTGTATAAGAACCAAATTCAGTAAAAATATGTGGCTCTGATACACCAGATTCATTACATGTTTCCTTTATGTAACCTACTATTTCTTGAATCATGTATTCATAATCATATTCAAATGCTAATGAATTTTTAATGGGAAAACCTCCTCCAATATTTAGACTATCTAAGGTTGGACATATCTTTTTTAAATCGATATATACTTTTAGACATTTTGTTAATTCATTCCAATAATATGCATTATCTTTTATACCAGTATTGATAAAAAAGTGAAGCATTTTTAACTCAACCTGACTCTCTTCTTCAATTTGATTCTTATAGTAATTCACTATATTTTTATACCCAATTCCAAGACGACTGGTATAGAATTCAAACTTAGGTTCTTCCTCTGATGCTATTCTAATTCCTACTTTAAATGGACGCTTACTTTTTTCTTGTAATAATGGTAATTCTTCATAATTATCGATAACAGGAATACAATTAGAAAAACCATTATTAATCAATCCAGCGATATTATCAATATATTGATCTCTTTTAAAACCATTGCATATAACATACTGGTTTTTAGAAAACAACTGCCTTTTATGTAAACTTTTAATTATCTCAATATCAAATGCTGACGAAGTTTCTATATGTGTATTATTTTTTAACACCTCTTCTATTACTGGCTTAAAATGAGAACTTTTTGTACAATAGCAATAATGATAATCTCCTATGTAATTTTGTTGTTCAAATGCCTTTTGAAACCATTTTTGTACTTGACTAATATTCTCAGATATTTTAGGTAAGTAATTAAATTTTAATGGAGTACCATATTTCTTGATTAAACCTGTTAAGTCAATACCATGAAAAATTAAACTATGATTTTCTAATGAAAACTCTCTTTGAGGAAAATCAAAAGTTTGGTCTATTAAATCTATATATCTTGTATTCATTTTTAATCTGATTCAAATATTTGAGTAAATTCCGTAAAGTTTTTAAATTCAATAAAGTATCCATTTGGATCTTTTATAAAAAAAGATTTGTGTTCTCCCTTTTTTTGAAGTAAGAAAGGTTTTGAAGCCATAACAAAATATTCTTTTCCATTATACTTGCTGTAAAGGTCGTTCCAAATTCTATCGTTTACTATTACTCCGAAGTGAAAAGAGGGTAATTTAACATCTTCAAAATCATAATTATTTGTTGATATTTTAGCTTGTTCATCGATTGTAAACGTTATTTGGTTTTCATAAATATTTACATCAAACCAAGCATATGAACTGCGACCTATTTCAAACCCCAATTCTTGTATATAAAACTTTTTTGTTTTTTGTATATCCTTACATGGCAAGGATAAATGGAATGGTATCTTTTTCATTTCTTTTTAAATTCGTTTATGTAATCTATAATGATATTTCTATCTCGTTTTTTTAGTTTAGGCAAAGCAAAATTTAATTCAACCCAATCTAAAGACTCAAATTTGTGGGGCTCCAATAATTTATATTTCTTTACTGCATTCACTATGTAATAGTAAATCACATAAACTTCTTTTTTTTCTATATATATATTCGCTTTAAATAATTGTAATTTGTAATTGCCAATATCCAAATCCCCCTCTTCTCGAGATTCTCTTATAACTGCTTCAACTGGACTTTCTCTCTTTTTTACACCTCCGCCTAACAAAGAATATTTAGTAACACTAGATTTCTTTTTTAGAACTAAAAGCTGAGTGCCGTTAAAGACTATTAATTTTGATATAACCCTCATCATAATTGTTTTAAAAGGAGAGGGCAATACGCCCCCTCCTTGAATTCAATAATTCAAGTGTGATTAAAAATCATCATCTTCCTCCTCTTCTTCATTTTTAATAATCACTGTTGGGGACATTTTAGATAGTATATACACTTCTATAATATCACCCATCTCATTTTCTATAGCTTCTACATCGTACTCAACCAAGAAGTCTTTACCCCTCTGAGTTTTGTCTGTAAGTTTGTATTTAGCCATTACATTTGGATCAACTTTTTCAAACTCTAGATAATCTCCATCTTCAGCCTCAAAAGTATATGTCTTAAAGTCTGTATCGTATCCTATGAAAGTTGCTTTTTCTTTAAACTCTTGAGCTTGAACTAAACTTGCTATTCCTGTTGATGCTAAAACTGTTAATAATATTGATTTCATTTTTTATTTAATTTTATTTGTTTGTAGTACTTCCGCCGTTTTTTTCTTTATTTACTTCAAGCTCGGCTCAGCTTTTAGTTCGTTAACTAATTGAGTTAACAACACGTAAAAAATTATATAATTCTACTTCCTGTTTGTCCTATTGGATTAGTACTTTTTCCTATAACTACTCCACTTTCTGGAGCATAATATTCTTTAATTACTTGGCCGAACACATTACGTACAGTTGCAATATGTTCATCTTGACTTACTCTCTGATTTACTTTTGGATAAACTTGTATTATACCTCCTCTATCGGTATATATCCAATACGATGAATCGCAAATTATTACATCATCTTTTAATACCCCTGTTCTATTTTTAATCATTTCTAAGTGAGATAGCGTATTAAAAATTCCTTTCAAACATGATTTTATCATATCCTTTTGAAAACGATCGGGATCTCCTACTTCTATTGTTATAGAATCTATACCTAGATTACTTGCTGCACCTCTTAGTGTTCCATCTTTTGCAGGAGCATTTAAAATTATTTGTGGGTTTTGCAAGCGTGCTAGTTCGTATGCCTTTTTTGAAGCTAAATCAGCTCTTACATAGAATGAATTAACCCTTCCGAAACTAGCAGTATGCAAATCCAATAAAAAATCAAATTGACTAACTATTCTATTTAACACCCTATATGCGTATATTTGACTTCTATTACCATCATTTTTACCTGGCATAATTCTATTTAAGTCACTTCCATCAATAAATGTTCTTTTATTCAATAATATGCTTGGTATATTTACTACAGGTATACCTATAATAGTTCCTTTTAATTGTTTTAAGTTTAACTTATTAAACAATCTCTGAATAACTGGAATACCATTTAATTCATTTCCATGCACAACCGCCGTTAGACCTAAAGTTGGACCTTCAGACTTACCTTTAGCTATTATTACTGGAATATAAATTGGTTGCCCAATACCATTAGAAACAATATGTAACCATCTATAAGTAATTGTATTAGATTCATATTCATTTATATCAATCTTGTTTATTACTTCAATGTTTTGATACTTTGTATACATTATAATATCTCGTTAATTAGCTTATTGTCATCATTCAAAGATTTGAACAACTTCCTATTTAATTTCCCTGACTTCGTAATTAGTTTTATAGCCATCTTATCGATTGCTATAGAAGATAAAACCGTTTGAATATATGCTTCAATTAAATCATCTAGACTGATTCCTAATTTATTGAACTCCTTACGCTCCATTAATAGCAATCTATTAGTGTCACTTCCCCATGAACCATCTTCATTTTTAAAAGATAAATTAGTTCCTAAAATATCCCAAGAAGACTTACCGTTTTCCAATTCATCAATCAATGGCTTTTTCGCTCTTCTAGAATATATTGATAGAGGTTTATATCCTTCATCAGTAGCATGAATCATCATTCTAAAGTCCAATACAAAAGACTCCCCTTTAGCATTGGGAACAGTACCAACGTGATAGAATTTACCATTATCAGATATTGAACTCCAGTTATAGTTACCTACCAAACTTTGTACAATAAACTGATTGTACTCAAAATCCATTTTCATAAAATTATCTAGTTCCTGTTCGTTTACAACTGTATAAACTCCTTGTCCAGCATTAGAGTATGGGTTTTTAATCACAGCTTTTCCACCAAATTTTGAAACCCATAATGGTATTTCATTTTTATTAACATCCCAAATGGTATTTGGTGTTAAAATTTGCATATTCATTTCAGCTAAATCTGAATTATAAAATGAATACGCTTTTGAAGCCATTAATTTATTTCTCCCTCCAGCTAAACACACTATAGTTGGGTTGATTATTGGTGTTTTTGAATAAACAGGTAGTCTGTTCCAAGGCTTTTGAGTTAGGTATCTGAATGAAAATCTAATTGGTACCCATTGATTATTTGCATTAATAAAGAAAGTGTTATTTTCAAGCTTTATAAAACTATTGTCTTCTCCATTATAAAAAGGTACTAAGAATACTTTTTCTTTTAGAACATCAGCCATTGCATGAGCATAACCTGAAGCTTCCATATAATTTTTATCATATATAACAGCTAATACACCACTTTTTTTACTTCTCTTAATTTTTGGAAGTATTGTTTTTTCTACAAAACTTCTATACCCACCTTGTTCCTTAAATTCATCTAGTAATGGCATAGATTTTTGACCTGATGGACAAGAGTTATTTTCTATTATAACCATTTGTCTATTTCCATCTTCAGTAGTTACATGCAGTAAATCTGCACCAGAAAGGCTATAGTATTTTGGTTTATAAGTTAATATAGAAAGTAAATCTTCCTGCTTTACTCTGGGGTTTAGGTGGCAATAACGCTTGACTATTCTTTCTTTACTTAAGTTCATAAAGTAACTAATAGTAGGATGAATAGTGGCATTTAAAGACTTTTCGTACCAGTGGTTCTCTGGCTCAAATATATTAGGCTGTATTAATTCAATTTTTTTCATCAATATTCTTCATTAAAACTATCCTCATTATCAAATAAAATATCAGAATCATTAGAATCCACCGAATGATTATAGTCGTCTGTTTTTATCAGATAAGTAATGTTATCAAACTCATAAATTAATCCTTCAAAAAATTTACCTGTGATTACATTTTTTATTGACTGTAATTCATTTTCTATACCTAAAGGAAAAGCAGATTTTATAGCCTTTCTTACTATAACAGGAAGTCTTTTATAGCTTATTATTACTTTTTTCATTGTTCTTAGAATAAGTTGATTTTTACAATTCTAACGATAGGAATGATTGCTCCTTGTTTCAAAATAATCTCCCTGTCAGTTACTCCCCAAATAGTTGTTTCTACTTGTTTCAGTCCTTCTATATCTTGAAATAAAATTTTTACTTTTTGGTGCTCTAGATTACCTAATGATATTGCACTTTTTAAATCATTATTTCTTATTAGTCTATCTTCTTTAGAAAATAAGACATCATCTTTAGGGAAATGAAGTGATTTAATCACCTCTTTCTCTACTTTTGGTATAATGGATTGTGAGTTCATTTGTATAATAATTTAATTTACTATACAAATATGGATTACTAAATCTGTTTTATTTCTGACTTAATTCTGTAGCAATTCTGAAGAATTAAAATTAAGGGTAACAGTATGTAAATTATTATCTTGGTGATATGCTATTTTAAACTTATAAAGGATACAAATATGTTTTACAATTGACAATCCTAGACCTAATGATTGCCCATGTTTTTTTGATGTTTTAAATCGTTCAAACACCAACTGATTCAATTCGTTTACAGCTCCTGTATTTTTTATAACTAAATAATCATCTTTTAGTATAATATCTATTATTCCATCTTCAGCATAATTATGAAAAATTGCATTCTTTATTAAATTAGATAAAAGAACAAACATTAACATCTCATTAGAATCCAATATCACTTTGGATTTTATTTGTTTTCTGATGCTTATTTTTTGAATTCTTATTTGATCTTCAAATGAATTAAGAACATCATTTATACATTCATCAATGCTAACTTTTTCTACTTCTTCAAATTGATTATTTTCTATTTTTGAAATAAGTATTAGTGATTGATTAAGTTTTGTTAATCTATCTATTGCATCAAAAATAGAAGATATAAGTTTTAAATCATTTTCATTTAAATTCTCGGATTGTATAATTAATTCTAACTTAGTTTTAATTATAGCAAGTGGAGTCATTAACTCGTGATTTAAATTTTCGATAAACTTTTTTTGCCCTTGATATTCATAATAAATTCTATTTGCAATTTCATTTAGCTCTTTGTTCAAGTCATTAAATTCTTTAATATTTACTGTTTCAGAGAATTTAGTTAAGTTATTCTGTAAATCACTATCTTTTAATTGCTTGAGTGTCTTAAAAAAAGGTAACCAAGTGTTTTTTAATAAAAAATACTTGAATAATATAAACATTAGAATTACTAATATTAAAGTAATTAAAAAAGTAAAATATAAACTTTCGATAAACGTATTGGTTTCTTCTAGTTCTTTTCTTATTTCTACTTTGTAATTTTGGCCACCAACTTCTAAAAAAGTGTTTAATATTCTGTAATTGATTTTTTCACCATCTTCAATCATGATTCCATTGTAAATAGAATCATTTGAAAGTTGAATACTGTTTGAAATAAACTTAACACTTGCTCTGTTAGTATTGTAAGAAAAACCTGTTTCTGGTTGAATATCTTTAATTTGCTCTTTAATTAGTTTTTTTTCCCTCTTGAGAGTTCTATCAACTCTTTTCTCTATTTTTTGTTTAATCCAAAAGAATTGCAAACTAGAAGTAACTCCAACTATTATTAAAGAAGAGAATATTAAAATAATTAATGTTCTATTGAGTAGATTATTCATTATTAGAAAATTTATACCCAATGCCATAAACTGTCTTTATATAATCATTTCCTCCTTGAGCTATTATTTTTTTTCTAAGGTTCTTCAAATGTGTGTATATAAAATCGTAAGAATCATACATGTCAACAAAATCTCCCCAAATATGATCTGATATAGACTGTTTAGTTATTACTCTATTCTTATTAGTTATTAAAAATAACATAAGTTCATACTCTTTTTTTGTCAGTTTAAGTAACTTATTATTTACTCTAACGTCATTAGAATCAGTATTGATTTCAATTTCGTTAAAGATAAGTTTATTATCTCCTTCATGTTGATTTCTTCTTAGAATTGATTTTAATCGAGCGTGTAGTTCTGCCAAATGAAAAGGCTTAGTGAGATAATCGTCTGCTCCCAACTCAAGTCCATCTAATTTATCATCTAAAGAGTCATTAGCAGATAAAATTAATATGCCTGTTTTATTTTTTAAATCCTTTATTAACTTAATAATTGATAACCCATTTCCATCTGGAAGGTTAATATCTAAAACAACACAGTCATATAGATGACTAGAAAGTTTTTCTCTAGCTGACCTTAAAGTTTTCGAACCTTCAGAATTATATCCAAAAGAATCAAAATACCTTAGCATTGATCTTAACAACTCTTGATCGTCTTCAATAATTAATATTTTCATACAAAATAACCTAATCAAATATAATAATATTAAATATTATTATGATTAGTTTTATTATTGTTTTAATTAAAAGCTAGAAGTAATTTTTCTACAAAGAAAGTCCACAAACAAATACTTTAAAATAAAGATACCCAAGAAACACGTCTTTCTCTTAGTTATTTTCTATAGGATTAAAGTTATGAAGTGGTTTTAAGAAAAATCTAAATAATCTGAAAATCCAGATAAGAAATCTTTGAACGATATATCTAAGCATTTAGATAAATTAAATATCCAATAAATACTAGGTGTAACTTCACCTCTCTCTATTGCAGATATATTTTGCGGGTTAACTCCAATTAAAGATGCTAAATCCATTTGAGTAAAGTCTTTTTCTAACCTAATTGACTTTAGATAATTCCCAAATGCAATATTGAACTGTGATTTGTTCATTGCTGCAATTTGGATATTCCCAACGGGTTAAATGTAACGATATATCGTTATTTTGTTTTATATTTGATTTATTACATAATATTCAACTATGGCTGATTCATCAGATATTAAAGAGATATTGGAGTCTATTCAAGATACATTTATAAGTCAAAATTCGGAAATTATAGAAAAGAAGAACAGATTAATGACATATTTAGGGGAATATAAAGAGGAAATAGACTCCATTAATCAGATCTTACAAAAGAAGCTTACTATAATTAGTTTCACAAAAGCATTACAGGTGCTTGATCAAGAAGAAATAGAATTACTTCTTATTATAGCAAAAAGTAAAACAAAGAAAGAAGTCTATCGTAAAGGTTTTAATAATGCAGATCCTTACGATGCTGATTCTTGGGATATAATTGAAATACTAGAATCATTAAATTTAATAACGGTTCATCGGGATAATAAAACTAGTACTGTCAAACTATTTGAATGCTTAGTACCAATGAATATTATTAATGAAACATTGATTATGAATCCATCAAAAAAAATCTCTAGAAACTAAATTCTTTAAAACAAAAAAACTTTCAGCAAACTACTTCTGAAAATATTTAAATAAATTAAATATAAATCTTACATTTGTTATGTTAATCCCTCGCACGCCTCTGATATAAGCGCAATTTGCGAGGTTGTTTTTTTTACTCAACTACTATCACTATATCAATTCGTAGTTTCGATTATTGAATCATTCAGAAATAATAATTAAAGTTCCTTAGATAGCCTTTTAATATATCGTTCATATGAACTTAAACTTAATGGCTCTTTCATCAAAGGGTTTATAATTAACCGAATTGACCTAGCTTTTAATCCTTTATGCATTAAATCTATAATTTGTTCTTTAAACGGATCTAACCTATATCCAGACTTGTTACCACTCCCCTTTGGTCTTCCTAAGATTTTACCTCGAGCTTTAGCTGCTTCAAGACCTTGTTTTGTTCGAAGAGTTATAAAGTTTCTTTCTGCTTCAGCAAAATAACTATATATAGCTAAAAGTAATTTGCTATGATTATTACCTCTGTATGTAGATAATTCAGGTTGTCGAATAAAGATTACTTGAACTCCTTTAGCTGTTAGTTCATTAATTATATTTAATGTCTGAAGCATATCTCTACCTAACCTACTTAGCTCAACTACTATTAAAAGGTCTCCTTCAGTTAATTTATCAATTAATTCATTAATTCTTCGTTTTTCTAGTGAAACCGTTGAAGATATCTCAACCTCTATCATCTCATTAATCTTTAACTTCATCTTATGAGCATATGAAAGAATAAGATAACGTTGTTTATCTATGTCTTGTTGGGCTGTGCTAACTCTGGAATAACTAATAATTTTCATGATTTATATGCGTGTCAAAATAATTATAATTTATACTATAATGTTATTTATTAATACCAATATAACCGATGCTTTCAAGACTGAAATACATTTCATTAAATCCATCGTTATTTTTCAGTTAATTCGTTATTAATTAGGTAAATTTCAATAGAGTCGATGATTTCTGAATAATTATTTATTTCCTTGTCCAGTTTAAAATATTAGCTCTAAAATATTCTGGTCCGGAAATAATGATCCCTGTAGACTTAAATGTATTATCTCTCAATTCATGAAGGTACTCAAGTAATCTAGGGTTAAATTTCCCCGCTTCATCAATGACTATTAATTGCTTTTCAATTTCGTTATTAAGATGATAAGAAATAGCATTAATTAAACTATGAAGCGAGGTGTTCTTGTGCACACCTATTATGCCCAATTCATTTAGTAGTTTTCGGTAAAAATCTTTGGCATTCATGCTTGCTGTAACTCTAACATAATGAGCATAATCATGAGTTTGAACATAAGATAAGAGAGCTGTAGTTTTGCCTGCTCCAGGGTAACCTAATATTCCAAACATTTTTGTTTTCATATGAGCTACATTACATAATTTGAAAACAGTATTAAAATTACTCGTTCTAATTATAAAATCACTCATTACTCTTTGATTTAATAAAGAAACGTTCTAAAGTTGCTTCTTGTTTATAAATTTGATTCAAATCTGAAAGCTTTTGTTTTTTATCTTTAGCTGCTACTTGGTCAATTGTTTCACTTTTTGTTGGTAAAGTTCTATTTTTTGTTTTTGCTTTTTTCCGTACTACTGGAAGAGGTATATGAATGGATAAGTTAGTTATCCATTTATCATTAGAATCAAATATCTTAATGATAGATCTGTCTTCTTTTTGATAAATAACTTGAACTTCTGTCAAATTTAGACTATAACTAAGTTTTTCATCATGTATTATGTACTGGAAACGTTGTTTTCTATTTCCTCCTTCAGACATTAAAATCATTGAATTTTTCACCTTAATTCTTGTCTTATCCCAAAATATTAAAGAAAACTCATTTTCAGATATATTTATAGCATCTTCATCTTTCTTTGCTAATTCGTACATCAGTTGAGGAGATGGCTTATCTTCATTAAGTTTTTGACTATTATATTTATTGATTAAATTTGGAATAAGAGTCTCTAATTCTATTCGACTCCTTAATTGATCTTTTTTCAAGCTTTTCAATATAAGCTCTCTAGACGGTCGCCCCTCTTCTCTCCGACTTTTTATTCCTTCGCCAATATAGCCATCTACCTTATTTAAAACCGTTGTTTGAAAAGTAGAAAAGAACCTTTCAACGTGAGCTTTATCTCTAGCTAAACCAATTGAATGTTTTCTTATGTTAGAACCTAAAAAGCTAAAATATTCTTCTATATATTTAACCTTTTTATGACTAAAACATTTTCCATTATCTCTTAAAATTTCTCTTGGTAAGTACTTAGTGTTATTAACAGCCATTTTTAAAGCTTCAATAACTACTTTGTTATTCTCACTATCATCAAAAGAATAGCCGATTATTTTTCTTGAATGTACATCCATTACAACAAAGAGAATTAAAAATCTTGGAAAATTATTTTGACCTAAATAGGGTATTTGTAACCTTGATCCATCTAATTGCCATTGTGTACCATTATAAGCTGGGCTCTCTCTTGTTTTAAATGGTTTAAAGTTATTAAATACCCATTCTTTTCCATACCTATATCCTTTATTTCTATTTTTAAAATCAGGGTCAGCTAAAATCTTTTTTACAGAAGAAAAAGATAACTCAGTATAGCCTTCTATTACAGCCCATAGATTAATTTTTCTGTGAATTTCTCTTCCTGAATAAATCTTAGAGTTCCTATATAGTTCTTCTAACTTTTTTAAATGTACATCAGCTATTTTATGAGGTCTTTTTTTTCCATAACTTTTATGTATCAATGAGTCTGAACCTTTTATTTCAAAATCCTTTATTTTATGATAAAAAGATTTAAGAGACTTCGTCTCAAAAACTAAATCATCTAACTTTAAATAAAAATTAAAAATAGAATTAAGAGGTATTCCATTATTTCTAAGGTCTAAAATGCTTATAAAAACAGCATGCGTTTTTGAATAACGATTTATTGAATCAATATCATGAAAGACTCCATTATAATGTTTTTTATACGTATTGTATCCATTTTCGTATGCAAAAAACAAGCATCTATGAATTAAATTCTCTTTTGCTTCTATATCATTATTTTCCAATGATTCTAATAATGCAGAAGAAGATGGTAATTGATATTTCTTTGACACTTGCGATGGAATTGATGTATATTTTATCCACTTTATTCTTTTATCTTTAGTATCAGCAAAATGAATATAACTCCTGCAGTTATTTTTTCTGTTTCTGCTTAATCCATTATAAACAGTATTTGAATTAAGTCCATACTTTTTTAAGAAAGAAATCTGGACATAGATTTCTCCGTTTAAATTAATAATATCCATTTGAAATAAGAATTATAGATATAAGCAAATAGTAATTATAATTGCTATATCTAATTAATAATATGATTGAGTAATTCTCAGAATTGAAAACACAATCTTTTGTCAAGAAATGATTTCTGTAAAATCCTTTTTGAATTGAGAATTAAAAACACAGAGGATTTCGTAGGATATTATCCTAAATAATTTTACTTTTGTCATAGTTAAAAAATAAGACAGCGGTGGAGACAAATGCGAAATGGATCACACCGCTTTTTTTGTACATCACAAATTTTTCGAAAATATTCTGGATTATCCTACCAATTATTTTGGAAAATGGGGCACTATAAACCACTATAAACCTTACAATATACCTTGTGTATAACTTTAATATCAACATTACTATTTTTGGTAAATAAGGCTTCGAAATCTTTATCGTTAAATTTCTTGAAACCAGCATTATTTAATAACGCTGATAAATTGGTGTTTATTAATTCCCTATTCTCACTAACTCTAAAGTTAATTGATAAAGACATTAGATAATTTTTAGGTTTAGTAATTATCTTTTTATAGCTAAGGAACTCAATAAGAAATAATAAGGATGTAATGGATCCTTTCCAAGTAATTTTATCTTCCAGTCTTTTTTCTGGAAAAATAAATAGAGATGTAAACTTCTTACTTGAATCAATTAGGTTTTCTTGAGCAAGAAGCTTTGCAAATTTTTTAAAATTTTTATTAGACGAATTCAAGTCAAATTGGTACACCATATCAATTTCTTTCTCCTCCACTATCTCATCTAACTTAACTAAACGACCTAATTTTCGTTCATTAAGAAGCATTTTCATGTGGCTTAAATAATTCCAGTTGTTGCCACCATTTTTTTCTACATAAAAACAAAAGTTTTCAAATTTAACTACTTTTGATTCTAATTCCTCAATACTACTAGTAGAACTTTTAAACTTTCTATTTATTAGTTCATATATAAGTTTATCATTTATTCTTGAAAAATCTACATCTAGATTAGAAGTTGTAAGTAAACTAAAGGCCCTTTGCGAAGCTGAAGAACGAAACCTCTTGACACGTTTTTCAAAAGTAGATTCTTTGAGTTTTGTTGGACAATCCAGTATATCTTCTATTTCTTCAACATTAATTCTTAAATATTCGCCTGGACTAGAGTAATTTAACCCCAATAAGATTCTGTTAAATGTTTTATAATCAGATTCACCTAATATATCATAAATCAATTTTGACTCATCATCAAGTTGAATCGATTTGTTTTTCTTTTTCTTAAATAACATATACTATGTTACAAAATTTTAAAAACATTTAATAAAAATAACGATGAAAACATTGAAAAAATACCATAAGAATATAATGAGTTATTATCTTAATGATATTAGGTATTATATTTAAAGTTTATTTATACAACCATCTCTATTTCCTTATTCTCTTCTTGTTCTTGCATCATCATTTTGTAATGTTCAATATGATTCGTTTTGTCAAAAATGGCCTTAAAAACCTTTTTATAATTCTCGATGGTTTCATCTTGATACTCAATATATAAATCATCATTTACACTATGGGAACCATCATTTACCCAACTTATTAAAGCCCTACAAATATCTTTTTCTTCTTTCGTGTCAAACTTTCCAATAAGCTTATCATCTCGATATTTTCCGAGTACCCTGAAATAGTTTTCTATAATTCTTCTCATTGTATTTTGAACCGATACAAGTGTACTTTCTTCTTTTAATTCTTTCCAAAGTAATTCGTAAGATGAATGTATTGGGTTGTCTTGCCCAAAAGATTGAATAGATGTTTTTTTATTCTTCTTTCTTAACAACCAGTAATTAGTCTTGTTTAATTTGTTTTTTCTGCCATCAATAAACGAAACTTCTTTATGGAAAAACACATTGTGAGTTAATAAAATAACCTGAAGGATATTCCCTTTATTTTTTCTTATGTCTTTTAATATACTTTTAATCAGAGTGCTTACAACATATAGGACATTACTGTCTAAACTTGAAATTGGGTCATCAATTACAAGTATTTTATCTTCGGCGGTTTTTCCTTCTTCTAAAGAACCTTTAGCTATCTGTAAGAAGTATAAAAAAGTAATGAATGTTATCTCACCTTCACTTAGTGTAGATTCAGCTAATGATCCATCTTCTCTCTGTATTTCATAGTGATTATCTTCTTTTGGGGAGGGAACTATTGTGAAACTTTGAAAACCATATGTTTTTAACGTATTGTTGATTTGAATTACTGTTGGCTCAGAACTAGTAACATTTAAACTTAACTGATTTATTTCAATTTTAAGTAATCTGTGTTTCTCCTTAAACCCATCATACTGTTTCTGAA
>JAUIIX010000135.1 GCA_030431515.1 bacterium | reverse complement strand
AGGTAATATGCCATCTTATGCCTTTGGAATTGATGATATTAGTTTAATTCCTTTACCAGATTATGATTTAGAAACTATAAAAGATACTATTATTTGTGAAACTGAAAGCGTTAAACTTGAAAGTAAATTTGGAGGTGAGATTAGCTCAATGGAGTGGACTCCAACATTTGGATTAGACGACCCATCATCATTAAATCCAATAGCTTCTCCTACTGAATCAACTACTTACACGCTTAAAGTGAAGGACAAATATTTTTGCGAATATCAAGAAACTATAGTAGTTAATATTGACCCGTGTTTAAATCTTTGCACCCCTGACTTATCAGTCTATTTAAATGATAAAGTTGTTCAATTAGGAGATACTTTCTGCATAAATGGAACATTTATTCCAGAATGTGCAGATGATTCTTTCTTAGATAAATTAAATATATACTTTGAATATGACCCCTTTCTAATGAGTTTTTTATCTACTTCATCTTCTACATATTCAATTATTCAAAATAAAGAAAAAAGCATATTAAAATTAACATTTGACAGTAAAGATTTACTTGTAAATCAAGCAAATGAGTTTAGTTTTTGCTTTAGAAGTTTATTAGGTGATAGCAAATATCCAGTTGTAAATGTTCTGGATAATGATGAAAGTAAAATATCCTATTCCTTAATAGATTCAATCAATTCAAATATTGAATATATCTCTTGCGACCAACCGTTTAGGCAAATAAAAATGGTTATAGTTACAGACTTTGAAGCTATTTTAGTAAATCGTAATTTAAGTATCAAACTCGCAACGGAAGAAGAAGGACTCTTCAAGTTCATTATTGTTGATGTAAATGGACAGATAGTAAAACAACAAGATTACAACACAAGCAAGAGTAAATATAGCTATGAAGAAATTTTTCAATTAGATTTAAGCGATATTTCATCAGGTGTATATAATATCAGAATGACATCACCTTCTGGAAAGTATTATACTAAAAGAATAATTTTGGTTGATTAGGTAGGAAAATTGTAACTTTATTTAAAATTTTGAGTTATTAATATATCTTTTATGTTTAATTTTTGAAAAAATATGAAAACTATAATAAACGCCAAATTCTTTCTAATTTGCTTATTTGTTTTAACCGCAAATAATATTCTTTATTCTCAACCAAAATCAATTAATTATTCTAATTGGTTGTTTGGACATAAAGCAGGTATTACTTTTAATACTTCAGATAGTATTCCTGTTGAAATTTATTCTAATATAGATACACTTAGAGCAAGTGAGGGTATATCTACTTATAGTGACGATGAAGGCTATGTAAAATTAGTTTGTAATGGTCAAAGATTAGTACATTTTTATGATAAAAATGATTTAACAAAATATAAAATATTTGAATTTGAGAATATTCAAAGGGTTACCAGTTCAACAAATTCAACAATAATTTTACCAAGTTTATCAAATCCAAATGAATTTCATATTTTCGTCGTAGGTGAATTTGAAACTGATAAATATTTCACAGAAATGTATTATGGCATATTTGATATTTCTTTGAATAATGGTTTAGGTGATTTTACTTTAAATATGAAAGAAATAAATGATAAAGTTTCTGAAAAATTAGCTGTAGTATATGATTATAATTTTAACTGGTATTGGATTGTTACAACATCATCAGATTTATTTAAAATCCCAAATTTTTTATTTTATAAATTAAACGAAACTGGACTTAACGAAGTTCCAATCGAAATTAAAGCAAATAGTAAATATGATTTAGTGGGTGATATGAAATTTTCAATGTCAGGTAGGCAACTTGTCGTTTGTGGAGGAAGAAGCGACTATTTAGATTTGTATAAATTTGATTTTGAAAAATGTACGATAGAAAATATTTTTAACTTCAAAATAGATTCTTCTAATTTTAATACTTCAAGTATTTATTCTGCCGAATTTTCTGAAGATGAGAGCAAACTTTATATTAGCTATCACAAGTCAGAAAACAATAAAAATGTAGGTTATTTAGACCAATTAACTATCAGCGATATAAGTGTAGATATTTCTAAAACCAGAAATACCTTAATGAAAGACACAATAGCTTTTGGAAATATAAAAAGAGGAATTGATAATAAGTTATATATTGCAACAGTGGATTATCAATCAGTATTTAATCCTAATAATTTTAATAGTAAAGATAATTACTTAATAGTTTTAGAAAACACGAATGAAAATGTTGATAATATAACGAGCAATACTTTTAAGTTTAGCGATGGTAGGTATTCTATAGTTGGAATTCAAACAACACCTATAATATTAAATGAACCTCCTCAATTAGAAAAATGCATCCCAGACTTATCAGTCTATCTTAATGATAAAACTGTTCAATTAGGAGATACTTTCTGCATAAATGGAACATTTATTCCAGAATGTGCAGATGATTCTTTCTTAGATAAATTAAATATACACTTTGAATATGACCCCTTTCTAATGAGTTTTTTATCTACTTCATCTTCTACATATTCAATTATTCAAAATAAAGAAAAAAGCATATTAAAATTAACATTTGACAGTAAAGATTTACTTGTAAATCAAGCAAATGAGTTTAGTTTTTGCTTTAGAAGTTTATTAGGTGATAGCAAATATCCAGTTATAAATGTGCTGGATAATGATGAAAGTAAAATTTCGTATTCCTTAATAGATTCAATCAATTCAAATATTGAATATATCTCTTGCGACCAACCGTTTAGGCAAATAAAATGGGTTGTTGTTACAGACTTTGAAGCTATTTTAGTAAATCGTAATTTAAGGATCAAACTCGCAACAGAAGAAGAAGGACTTTTTAAGTTCATTATTGTTGATGTAAATGGACAGATAGTAAAACAACAAGATTACAACACAAGCAAGAGTAAATATAGCTATGAAGAAATTTTCCAAATAGA
>JAUIIX010000063.1 GCA_030431515.1 bacterium | reverse complement strand
ATTAATGTAAATGGAAAAGAAATAAATGCTGATATAATTGTATCTAATATGGAAGGTATTCCAGCATATAAAAAATTATTAAATGAAGATAAATCATTTATGAAAAAACAAAATAGATATGAGCCAGCTTGTTCTGGACTTGTATTAGATTTAGGTCTTGATATACAATATAAACATTTAAGACATCATAACTTTTTATTTTCTGGTAACCAAAAAGAACATTTTAATTCAGTATTTAATAAAAAAGAATTACCTCACGACCCAACAATTTATTTAGTGGATACATCACACTCCGACGATACTGTTGCTCCAAAAGGTGGATCAGCACTAAAAGTACTGCCTCATATTCCATATATTAATGACAAGAATCCTTACACTTATGATGATTATATCAAATATAAAGAAGTTGTAATAGATAAACTGGAAAGATTTGGCTTAACTGATATTAGAAAACATATTGTTTACGAACAAATGTTAACTCCAATTGATATTGAAAAAATGTATTATTCTAATCGTGGCTCTGTATATGGAGTAGTATCAGATATGAAGAAAAATTTTGCATTTAAAATGCCTCAAAGAAGTACAAAATATAATAATTTATATTTTGTTGGTGGCTCTACTAATCCTGGTGCCGGTATGCCTATGGTATTATTATCAGGTCAAAATGCTTGTAAAAAAATAATACAAGATTATGGTGTTTAAATGGATTTAATAATAAATATTTTAGCTATTATTGCAACTTTATTTTCTTTAAGTGCTTTTTATTTCTTTTATAAAATTCCATTTTGTAAATTAAATAAACGCAAAATATATCCAAAAATATCTATCATTATACCTGCAAGAAATGAAGAAAAAAATATCTCGAAATTATTAAAATCGATTAATAATCAAAACTTCAAAATCGATGAAGTTATAGTTGTTAATGATCATTCCATAGATAAAACTAAATCAATAAGCGAGAGCTTAGGTGCGAAAGTATTAGATGCCAAAGATTTACCAAATGGCTGGAAAGGAAAGCCATGGGCATGCTTCCAAGGAGCAAATTTAGCAAGTGGGGAAGTCTTAATCTTTTTAGATGCTGATACAACTTTTGAAAATGATGGATTAAAAAAAATAATCGATACATTTTTAGATTTTGAAAACGAAACAGCAATGTCATTAGCACCATATCATAAAGTAGAAAAATATTATGAAGAATTTTCTTCAATATTTAATATCGTAATGATGGGTGCAATGAATGCATTTACACCTTCTAAAATTAAAAATGCTGATGGACTTTTTGGGCAATCATTAATTATAAAAAAAGATACATACAATAAAGTTGGCGGACATGAAGTTGTAAAAGACAAAGTTCTAGAAAATGTTTTTCTGGCATCTTATTTACAAAAACAAAATGTAGATATAAAGTGCTTTGGAGGAAAAAATACTCTCTCTTTTAGAATGTATCCAGATGGATTTTTTAATTTAATTAATGGATGGACAAAAGCATTTGCTAGTGGAGCAAGTAGAACATCAATCAGCGTATTATTACAAATAATAATGTGGTTAAATGGTGGAGTTATAGCAACTATTTTAGTTTTATATTCATTTAGTTTAATTACATCAATATTATATTTATTATTTGTTTTTCAATTTTACTGGATGCTAAATAGAATTGGATCATTTAAAGTATTAACAGCAATAATATTCCCAATATATTTTATTTTTTATTTTATTGTATTTTTTCGTTCCCTATATTATTTAAAGACAGGAAAAAAAATAAACTGGAAGGAGAGAGCTGTTTAATGCTAATTGAAATATCAGAATTATGGATGATTATTACAAATATAATTGCATGGGCAATTATACACATTTCAGTGGCTTATGGCGCTACAATATTACCAAATAAATATATAAATATTAAATCATGGATATATAAAGAAAGATTATGGGAAAATCATGGAAAAATATATGAAAGTATAGTTAAAATTAAATCATGGAAACATCTTCTACCCGATGGCTCAGCTATGTTCAAAAAAGGATTTAGAAAAAAGAAATTAAATAATACTGATTCTGAATATATTAATCAATTTATATTAGAATTATGTAGAGCAGAATTAACTCATTGGATAGTAATATTTTTCTCACCTATTTTTTTTATTTGGAATTATGAATGGGTAGGATATTTAATGATAATTTATGCAATTATTGCAAATCTACCTTGTATTATTGCACAACGATATAATAGAATCAGATTTAAAAAAATATTTAATAAATAAATAAACTCAAATAAATAATAATTCTGCTACTTTATTTATTTCTCCATATATAACAGCTTTTTGATTGTACTTAATTGCTGAATTAATTAATTCTTTTTTATTAATTCCAAGAACTAAAAAACTCTTTTCTGGCTCCCAATCACCTTCAATATCGCCCCCTTCACCTAATAGTATTGTGTATTCATTTAAATCATTAAATAAATTCTCATTAAAACTATTATTTTCTTCCTTACAATGTGAAATTGATTGAGGATTAAATCCAGTAATAAATCCCCATTCTTTGATATCAATATCATCAAATAAAGCATCTATTACTGGATTAAAATCATTTAATTTAATTTTATAATTAATATCATAAATTAAATAATAAGCACTTTTATATATTTTTTTAAAATCCATAAATTAAAGTAATTCTGCAGACCAAGTTACCTCTGCACCAGCCAATTTAAACATAGCAGAAGCACCGCAATACTTATCTTGAGATAACTCTACCGACCTATTCAAATCCTTTAATTCCGCATTATCACTTTTCAAAACATAATGCAAATGTGCTTTTGTGAAAATCTGCGGATGCTCATCTCGTCTTTCACCAGTAATCGTTATTTCTAAAGATTCTATATTCTTTCTCTTTTTTCCTAAAATCGTAACAACATCAATCCCAGAACAAGCCGCAACAGATTGCAACATTATTTCCATAGGAGTAGCTGCATTTTCATCGCCACCTTCTAATCCTTTAGAAGAATATTTAGTTGTATGATTTCTACCATTATCAGCTTCAAACTTATACTTTCCAGTATATTTTAATATTGATTCCATATATATTCCTATTTATTTTCTATAATTTCTAAATTCACTCTACGTAATCTTTTATCATAAGTATCTTGTTCTTCATTAGCTAACCTATCAATCGCTTCGCTTTTACCTTTACTCTGAACTTTAAGCTTATCTTTGGCAATCCCACGTTTAATTAATTCAGACGCAACAAACTTAGCTCTATTTAAACCAAGAGTATTATTATATGATTCTGAACCCTGCATATCAGTATGACCAGTTAATATAATTACATCAATTTTAGAAAGCATCTTTTTAATTGTAGCAGCCAAATCATTTAATTCTAATTCCCATTGTTTATTAGTTTCAACTCCATTATTATCTATTATATTTCTATATGGTTTATTGAAAACATTATAAGGAAAATTAATTCTTAAATCAAAAGTTTTAGCAAGTATAAATTCCTTCTCTACTTTTTCTAAAGTTTCACTATCTTCCTTAGAAATATAATAAGAATCATAAAAATGCTTTCCATCTTGAGCAGTTATTTCATAAGCAAAACCTCTTTCAAGACTTAATTCATAAGTACCTAACTCATCAGTTCTGGTTTCAAAAGAAACCAAACTTCCAGATTGTTTCTTCACTTTCACATCAGCATTTACAATTGGCTCATTATTTTCATCTTTCACTTCACCCTTTACTTGAAAATAAACCTTCTCTTTTTTAATTAAAGTATCCTTTTTCTTTTCAACTACTTCAGTAACAATCGGCAATGCTTCTGGCTCTTTAAACGCACTTTCTACACTAATATCAGTTTTAACACCTTCATAATCTAATTTTAGACCTTGACCCATTTCAATACTTTGCCTTTCATTTTCATACAAAACAAAGATATTATAATTATCATCATTTTGATTAGAAGAATAATATAACAACTTAGTGGGGTCATCAGGAGAACTTGGAAAAAGTTCGTCATATTCAGTATTAACAGGTTTACCAACATTAATAGCATTCGAAATAAATTTTGGATCTAAATTATTCCAAAACTCATCTCTAATATCAGCATAAAATAAATCATACCCACCAACAGTATTATGTCCCATTGAAGAAAAATAAATACGCTTACCATCTTTCGAAATAAAAGGAGAAAACTCATCACAAGGCGAATTAACTCTCTCACCTAAATTTTTAATATTACTGACCTCACCATCCTTACTAATCTCACCAAAATACAAATCCACATCAGAATAAGTATCACGTCTTGTACTAGCAAAGAAAATCACTTTCCCATTAGGGCTAATAGCAGGATGACCTTCCCAATCAAAGTTGTCCAAACCATAAGCATTATTCAAAATCTTAATATCACTTACCTTATCTTCAGTAATTTTCCCTTTAAAAAGACGCATTCTACCAGCCATATCAGAAATCGGAACTCTAACTTTTCCATCTCCATTTTGGGCTTCAATTTCAAATTTAGCTTTCTTATTATCATCTAAGTAATTCGGTTCAGCAGTAAAATAAACATTATCCTTGTAAACACTTGCAATTCCATTAGGACCAGTAGCAGTTGGAACGATAGATTTCTCAGAAAAAATATCATCACCAATATGCTTAAAATGCTTCATTAATTGCGAGTTATTTTGCTCAAAAGTTAATAAAACATTATTATTATTATAAAAAGCCAAAGCAAATTCATTATCATCACTCGAAATAGATTCAACTTTTTTAACAATAAAATAAGTCTTTTGATTAGACATAGTATCGAATTTAACTTCAGCAAACTTACCAGGTTGACACAAAGGAAGGACTGGTTCACAATCCAACTTCTTTTTAGGAGTATGAGTTACAGTACAAGAGATAGCAAGGATTAAAAATATAAGTATGTATTTTTTCATAGATTTTGATAATTTATAATTTTAAAATTACGGAAAAATATCTAAAAATCAATAACACAAAGATTAGAATTAGATATTAAGTCCTAAAATATAGTAAAAAAGAACACAAAAACCACCAATAACATATCATTAAAAATAAATTAAAATAATTCTAAAATAAAAATCTTTATAAAAACGATTATTATCTTAATTTTGTCTTGTCATTCTGAACTTGTTTCAAAATCTATGTCAATTCGAGCGTAGTCGAGAAACAACTCTTCATTCAGAGCGAAGCGATGAATCCATTGTTTAAAATTCCCTTCGGTCATTGAGCGTAGTCGAAATGTAAAAAAGGGGTGTCGCGGTAGCGACGGGGTATTTCTTTTGTTTTCAATTCTATAAATATTCAAAACCGTTCCTAAATTATCTACTACTAAAAACTGTTCTTTGAAAAAACGAAAAAAACACCGATTTCACTGCAAAAACTGCAGAAATGTTGTAAGGCAACAAAAACTAAATAATTACAAAGAGGGAAAATGCTAAAAATAATAAAATATTATAAAAAATCACTGCAAAAAACTGCAAATACTGCACTTTTCTGTAAAAATAGGTCATTCAGAGCGAAGCGTGGAATCCATAAAAAACTCTACGTCATTCAGAGGCGTAGCCTAAGAATCTCCCAGAAATTGCCTTTGTAATTCTGAACCCAGTTCTTTGAAAAAACAAAAAACACCGATATTACTGCAAATATTGCAAATTCTCCTGTATTTGTAGGGAACGGTTAGAAAACAACAAAACTAAAATTCGCAACTTTTTAAAGACTAAATGAGATGATATAAACTACCTTACTGCTCAAAACCGTTCCTAACATCTCTAAAAATTTAACCCAGTTCTTTGAAAAAACAAAAAAAACACCGATTTTACTGCAAATATTGCAAATTCTCCTGTATTTGTAGGGAACGGTTAGAAAACAACAAAACTAAAATTCGCAACTTTTTAAAGACTATATGAGATGATATAAACTACCTTACTGCTCAAAACCGTTCCTAAATTATCTATCATTTAAACCCAGTTCTTCTAAAAAACAAAAAAAACATCCCTTTTACTGCAATTTTTTCATCCGAAGGATAACACAAAAAAATTCAGCGGAGCTAATGATATAAGACATTAAATTCTAAGAAATTTCAGTTATAATATTAATAATACTTCTTAATCGTCTATGTATATTCAACTAAAAACATCTTTATGAAATATTTTTTAATATTCTTATTTTTTATTTCTACCAATTTATTTTCAGAAGAAGATAGATTTTTGATAAAAGGAACTGTAAGAGATTCTATTGATCAGAAAATCTTACCCTACTCTACTATTGCAGTTTTAGGCACCAGTTTTGGTTGCTTTACCAACTTAGATGGCAGCTTTTCTATTGAGTTAGATAAAGGTAAATATCGTCTTGCAGTCTCAATGACTGGCTACCAAACTCAATATTTAGATGTTGACTTGAAAAATAATATTGAAGACTTAGTCTTTGATATGTCTCTGGCAGATTACGTACTCGAAAGCTTTATAGTTTACGCAGAAGGTCCAGGTCTTAGAATAATGAGGCGATTATTAGATAGAAAGAAAAAACAAAAAGAGAATCTTAAGACATACACTTATCAATTATATACAAAGTTTGTGATAGCTACAGATACAATTACAGCAGGAAGAAAAGACAGCGAAAGTGATACAACAATAACATCTATATTAGAATCTTATTCTAAAAGTTATTTCAAAAGAGAAGATAATTATTTCAATTATATTTTAAAAAAGCGGCAAACATCGAACATTCCACCACAAGCAAATTTTGTGTCATTTGGGAATAATATCAATGTATATGATGATTATGTAGAAATATTAAACGAGATGATTTACTCTCCGATGCACCCTGACGCACCAGACTTTTATAACTTTGTGTTAGAGGGTAAATTCATAGAAGATGATGGGAGAGTAAGACATAAAATATTAATTGAGCCAAAAAAAGATAATAGAAAAATGTTTAAGGGCTATGTCATAGTCGATTCGATTAATAGTGTACCTGTCGAGTTCGTCTTAGAGCCAAATAAAAGTGTGCAGATGCCATTCAATGCTGGTTTGGAATATAGACAACACTTTGAATTTTATAATGATGAATATGTAATGCCGAGCAGTTTGAGGATATTTTCAAATTTATCGGCAGAAATATTATGGTTATATAGTCCAAGATTAGAGATACTGCTCGAAACTTATCAATATGATTATGATTTTAATATAAAAATTGATGATAGAATTTTTAATCAAAGAAAATCAGAAGCAGATGAAAATGCAAATGAATTTGATTCAACTTTTTGGCAAGATAAAAAGATAATGCCACTTAGATTTGGCGAAGAATATGCTTATCAAAGAATTGAAACCAAAATAGAATATCCAGATTCTATAGAAGGAACTAGTTTTTTCTCGAAATCAATAAAACCAATTACTGATCGATTGCGATTTCTATCAAGACCTCCATTAACTGGCTTAGAGGACTTTTTTAAGCATAATAGAGTTTCTGGAGTATTACTTGGTATCGGATTAATCGGTGACTTAACAGACTACACGAGTTCAAGATTATACATGGGCTATGGATTAGAAGATAAAAAGTTAAATTATAATATTAATTTAAATCAATATTTTGATAAATTTAAACAATATAGATTAGGACTAAATGTAGCAAATGGAATAACTAGGAGTGATAATCCATTTATTGTTAAAGATAATTTAATTACATATACTTCAATTTTTGGTTCAGATGCAGGTGATTATTACTATAATGAAAAATATAGAGTTGACTTAGAGTATGGGTGGGGACAACGAGAATTTATAAAAAGATTTACCTATGACCGACCAAATAAGATTCTATTCTTTGGATCTTTTGAAAATCATAATTCTGCAGATAATCAATTAAAAAAAGCTTTGTCAAGTAATGAATTTAGAGATAATCCTGAAGCAATATCTGGAAAAATTAATCTAGTAGGTGCGGAGTTATCCTTAAACTATAATAGATTCAGACGAATATCTAATTACGGACTATACTTCAGTGTAGAACATTCAGATAAAAAGCTAAATAGTCTATTGGATTATACTCGCTATTATGGTGAGGTATTTTTAAAATTTAGAACATTACCACTATGGAATTTGAGTATATTATCAACTTTTGGTTGGAATAATGCTAACCTTCCACCTCAAAAATATTTTGCTTTAGAATCAGGACCTTCAATCATTACAGTTCCAGGTTCTTTTAGAACAATCAGACAAAAAGAGTTTTATGGAGATAAATTTTACACATTAAATATCGAACATAATTTTGGCGAAATATTCCCTGGCTTGTTTAGAATACCGAGTCTTACATCATTCGGCTTAGAGTTTATTTTGATGGGAAATATTGGATACTCTGAATTTAGTGCAAAAAATATTTTGAATAATAAAAAATATAGTTATAATTTTGATTATACTAAAAATACAAAAGACAATTATTTCTATGAATTTGGAATAGGTATGAATAAATTGTTCTTGTTTTTTAGATTTGATATTACTGCTAGATTAAGTCAATTAGAAAAGCCAGGTATTATGTTTAATATATCTGGTGCAACATATAGGTAAGGATAAATGTATTTAGATAAATTTTCAGAATTAGAATTAAGTAGATTATTAAAGAATTTGGTTTTAGATTCTGATGATATTAGTTTGAATTATAAAGAAGAAGCATTTGAATTAATTGATAAGTTTAATACATTTCCATCGACATTTGAGTTTGAAGAAAATATAAGAAGTGAGCAAAAAGTGCTTGACAAAATGTTTGGAAGACTATTAGACATAACTCAAAATTTTGTTAGAAAAATCAAAGTTTATTTTGAAGATTCAGTTTCAACCTATGACAAAGTCATTCATAATAATTTTTATCAATTAAGTATTGATAAATTTATTGAATACGCTTACGAAGTGTCCAAATTTTTAGAAGACCATCAATATGAATTAATGCACGTTGGTATAAATCAAGCAAAAATAGATAATTACAATGCTCAGTTATTTGATTTACGAAAAATAAACAACGAATTTATTGCTAAAGTAAAAGAATATGAAGACGAAAAGAAGATAATATTAGACAAAATCAAATTCAAAATAGAAGAATTGAGTAAAGATTAATCTGTAACTTCATATCCTGCATCTGATATTTTTTCTTTAATTTTTTCCTTATCCCATTCACCTTTAAATATGGCTGTTCCTGAGATATGATCAACATTAATATCTTCTAACCCTTTAATTTGATTAAGAGTTTTAGTAATCGTATCCGAACAATGTGAACAAGTCATTCCAGAAATATTAATTTTAGAATATCCCTTTGGAACATCACTTTTAAGGAAATATTTCTTTAGATAAATCCTGTAAATAGAAGATATTAGTAATAATAGCAAGAGAATAGAGCTAATAATAGTAATTAAACTAAAGTCACTATGATGATGGTGTCCAGTATTTAAGAAAGCAAGATAATCAATTTCAAAGTAATAGTATATAAAATCAAGTAAATAAGCAAATATTATTGAAGAAATTATTATTGAAATAATATAAATTGAAACAATCTTTTTACCAAGTGATTTACTCAAAACTGTAAAACTTGCAGCATTTGTAGTTGGTCCAACTGCCAAGAAAATAAAAGCAGCACCAGGTGAAAATCCTTTTAGAATTAAAGCAACTGCAATAGGTATAGAAGCAGTAGCACAAATATACATTGGAACACCTATAGCAATCATCAATAACATTGCAAGTATTCCAGAATTAAAGCCACTATTCGCAAAATAATCATCAGGAATTAAAAATGAAATAAGACCAGCTATTACAATACCAAAAATAAATTGGGGAGCAATGTCATCTAAAAAATCAATATAAGGGTATTTAAAAAATTTGTCTGTAAATGTTTTATTACTTTCTTCTTGCTTTTCATTAAGAACTTCTAAAGAAATAAATGCTTTCTTTTCTTCTTTGTAAAATTTCTTAGTCATCATACCACCAAAGATACCCATTACTAATGCTGCAAATGGTCGGTAAATGGCAAAAATTGGACCCATCATTCCATAGGTAGCAAGTATAGAATCAATACCCGTTTGTGGAGTAGCAGTTAAAAAAGATACCACAGCTGGCTTTGATGCTTTACTTTGAGACATATAAACAGCAGTAGGGATTACACCACAAGAGCAGAGGGGCAAAGGAATGCCAAAAATTGCGGCTTTGATAATAGATTCAATATTATTCTTACCGATATGTTTTTCTACTATATTCTTTGTAATCCATAGATTCATCAAACCAACAAAAAAAAGACCTAACAGAATATAAGGTGCCATATCTGCAAAGATAAAAACTACTTCTTTTAGGAATGATATTAGATATTCCATTATCTTTTCTTAAATATTTGGGCTTTTGCTGAATCTAAAAGTAAATCATATTGCTTAAATGATTCTGAATTTAAGATTGTAGCCAATCTTTTTCCATTGTCATCATATATTATTTTTTTGATAGACAGATTAAAAGTACTGTCAGAGTCAGAGTTCTCAAAATTTTCTAATGTTCTAAAGTCAAGATTTTTACCGTCTTTTTTAAAACGAGCTAACATCCAACCTTGATAATTATCTTCATTTTTTTTAACATTAAGATAGTATTTATCATCGTTAAATTTTAAGACAAATTCTTCGTTTCTCAAATCAAAATCGACTTCTTTCATTATACCTAAAGAAGATCGTAATTGAAAATTATATTCTGAAACAATTAGTGTGTCATTATTGTTCTTGTAAAAGCCCCAAAGTTCTTTAGGTACTTGTTTAATACGTTTAGAATCCTCTGGTTGAGGATTCTCGAAAAGAAATTCACTGCAAGAAAACAAAGAAGTAATTAGGAATAAATATAGTAAATTTTTCATAATTCAATCCGTGATTAATTATCTTGCTCCATAGCCAGTAAACATTACTTCTATGGTTTTAAAAACAATTTTAATATCATTTTTAAATGAAATATTGTTCAAATAATAAACATCATATTTGAATTTTTCAAATACTTCTTCTATATCAGATACGTGTTTATAGTATGCTTGTCCATAACCAGTTATACCTGGTTTTATTAGATATTTTAAGTCATATTGAGGGATTTGCTGTCTCCACTCTAAATGGCAATTTAAGGCATCTGGTCGAGGACCAATTAAACTCATTTCACCTTTTAGTACATTTAAAAATTGAGGAAGTTCATCGATTCTGTGTTTTCTGATAAATCTACCAAATGCTGTTATTCTTTCTTCTTCATGAAGAGTAGTTTCACTTTCAGGATCAATGTCTTTCATAGACTTAAATTTATAAATCTGAAATGTAGTATTGTTTTTTCCAGGTCTTACTTGTTTGAAAAGGCATTTACCACCATATATAAATTTTAGTGCAATATATGTAGCAATAAAAACAGGAAGCCATAAAGGAGAAACTAAAACAAGTATAATCTTCTCAACAATGTAGCGAAGTTCTAAATATAAAACAGGAATTTTGATATTACCAGTATCTAAGACAAATTCCTTATCTTTAACAATCAAATTTTCTTTAGTATTTTCTTGTATATTTGCTATTAACATTTAAAAATTCCTTAGAATCTAAAATTTGTAATTAAAATTACAATCCAAAAGATTTCAAATATATGCTTTTTTAATTAAAAAACCATATTTTGAATTAATTTTCATAATTCAATCTTTTTTTTAATTGCAACACTCTCTTATCTACATAGACACATAAAAGGTAAAAACATCACGCAAACACACCAATTTTTTTTTATTAATAAATTTAGGAACAAATGAAAAAGCTCTAACTACAAAGCATATAATAATATACGCAAAATATAGAAAAATGTTATTTTTTAAAGTCAATCTTCATTTTTATCATATTTTAAAAAAATTGAAAAACAGAATCGCTAAGTTTTTTAAATTAAATGTATTTAAAAAATGAAAATTCAAAGAAGAAAATTGAACTAATACATTGAATTAATACGTTTGAGAAAAAAAATCAAAAAAATTATTCAATGCTAAATATTTTTTTTCTATTTTTGTAATAGTTGTATTTTCAAATTAATATTTTTATATGTCAAAAAACAATTTCCTCGAAAACCTAAAATTCGATCTTCCCTCAAGTTTTGTAGTATTTTTTGTAGCACTCCCACTTTGTTTAGGTATAGCATTAGCCAGTGGAGCACCTTTATTCTCTGGTATTATTGCCGGAATAGTTGGTGGTATTGTAGTTGGTTCTATATCAGCGTCATCTTTAGGTGTTAGTGGCCCGGCTGCTGGTTTAGCCGCTATAGTTCTATCTGCAATTGCAACATTAGGAAGATATGAAGATTTTCTTCTTGCTGTAGTACTATCTGGAGTAATTCAAGTAATCTTTGGACTGCTAAAAGCAGGATTGATTGGGCACTATTTCCCAACTAATGTTATCAAAGGTATGTTAACCGGTATTGGATTAATAATTATTTTAAAGCAGATTCCACATTTCTTTGGATATGATGCAGACCCTGAAGGCGATTGGAGTTTTTTACAGTTTGATGGTGAAAATACTTTTACAGAAATTTTTGTATCTTTAAAACATATTACTCTTGGCTCATCTATTATAGCATTTATTTCATTAATTGTTATGCTATTTTGGGATAAAGTCCTTTCTAAAAAGCATTCGTTTTTTAAAATTATTCAAGGTGCTTTTATAGCTGTAATATTAGGAATAAGCTACCAGTTAATCTTTGGAGGCCACGAAGTATTAGGAATTAGTCAATCCCATTTAGTTAATATTCCTATCTCAGGATCATTTAATGAATTTCTTGAAGTCTTTGCTTTCCCTAATTTTAGTTCTATTGGTAATAGTCAAATTTGGATAATTGCATTTACAATTGCATTAGTAGCAAGTTTGGAAACATTATTAAGTGTTGAAGCAACAGACAAGTTAGACCCATTAAGAAGAGACACTCCAACAAATAGAGAGTTATTTGCTCAAGGAACTGGAAATATAGTATCTGGAATGATAGGTGGATTACCAATTACACAAGTTATAGTCAGAAGTTCCGCAAACGTTCAATCTGGTGGTAAAACAAAAACTTCAACTATTATTCATGGTTTTTTACTTTTAATTGCTGTAGTTTTAATACCAACTGTTTTAAATTTAATTCCACTTTCTGTATTAGCTTCTATATTATTAGTAGTTGGTTATAAGTTAGCCAATCCACAATTATTTATTAAGATGTATAGATTAGGAAATAATCAGTTTATTCCTTTTATTGTAACAGTATTAGTCATAGTTTTTAAAGATTTACTATGGGGAATTAGTATTGGTTTAGCTTTTTCTATTATAGAAGTAATATTAAATAGTTATAAAAATTCTCATTTCCTTCAAAAAATTGTAAAGAAAGATGATAATAATTTGTTAATTTTGAAATTCGCTGAAGAATTAAACTTTTTAAATAAAGGTTCAATTTTAAGAGAATTAGATTCTGTACCAGAACAATCTGATATTTTATTAGATTTCTCAAATAATAAGTTTATTGATTATGATGTAATTGAAGTAATTGAAAATTATTTGATTAGATCAAAAGAAAGAAATATTAATGTATCGTTTTATACCGGAGAAGGTAATATTGCTGACAAGCTTTCTCTTAATGAATATCTAGAAAAAAGGAGTTATAAAAAATGAGAACAGTAGATAAGAAAACACAAGAAAAAATGACAATTTATGAAGCTTTAGAAATTTTAAAAGAAGGTAATCGTAGATTCCAAAATAATTTAAAAGCTAATAGAAATCTTTTAGAACAAGTTAATGAATCAAGTGAAGGTCAATTCCCTTTTGCTGCTATTTTAAGTTGTATTGACTCAAGAGTTTCTGCCGAGTTAGTTTTTGATCAAGGACTTGGTGATATCTTTAGTATTAGAATAGCAGGAAATTTTATAAACTCTGATATACTTGGATCTATGGAGTTTTCTTGTAAATTAGCTGGTAGTAAACTAATTGTTGTTATGGGGCATACTAATTGTGGTGCTATCAAAGGTGCTTGTGACAATGTTGAATTAGGGAATTTAACTGGACTTATCTCTAAAATTAAACCTGCTGTTAATAGTGTTATTATACCTAAAGAAATGGAGTTGAGAAATTCTTCTAATTTAGAATTTGTTGATCATGTAGCTAAAGAAAATATTAAATTATCAATTGAACGAATTAGAAAGGAAAGCCCTATTTTGAAAGAAATGGAAGACGAAGGTAAAATCAAGATTGTTGGCTGTTTATATAATGTTGAAAATGGAAAAGCCGACTTTGATTTAGATGAATAAATAAGTTATTTTTATTAATTGTTATTTTTCCTTAATTTTGAAATTCTGAGTGATTCTTCCTCAGAATTTTTTTTAATTGCCGATTGGACAAGTCGGACACAATGGAGATTTAACAATGAAACCAACAACAAGTTTCAAGCTACTTTCGTTCTACAAGTTTGTAGATATAGAGAACCCTCAGCAACAAGTAAAATATTTAAAACAATTTCTCGGCGATATTGGTATCGTAGGTAGAATTTATATTGGTGAAGAAGGTATAAATGCTACTTGTTCTGTTAATAAAGGTCAGTATATTGCTTTAATGAATTTTTTAGAAAAGCACCCTTATTTTAATGACATTCCATATATTGATGATAAAGCACAAGAAGTTAGCGAGCATCAATTCAAAAAATTAATAGTTAGATACAGAAAAGAAATAGTTGCTTTAGGTAAAGTATATAAAGCAAGTCAAATTCAAAATGCAAGAGTAAAAGTTTCTGTTGACGAATTTAAAGAATTGCTCGAGAAAAAAGACCCTAATTCATATTTGATATTAGATATGAGAAATAATTATGAATATAAATTAGGTCATTTCAAAAATGCTCGTCCTGCTGGAACTATGACTTTTAAAGAAACCGAACAGTTGTTAGACGAATACAGAAAACGCTCTGGTGATAAAGAAGTTATTATGTATTGTACAGGTGGAATTAGATGCGAAAAATTAGCTGTTTTACTTGAAGAATCTGGTCTGGAAAATGTAAAGCAACTCGATGGTGGCGTAGTTAATTACGTAAATAAACATAATGATGGTAATTGGTTAGGTAACTTATATACTTTTGATGAAAGAGTTTCAACTAAAGTTGGTGATGAAAATACTCACAAGGTAATTGCAACTTGCTATTATTCTGGCGAGAAAACTGAGTATATGCACAACTGTCGTCATGGAATGTGTAATCGTCAGATTATCTCAAAACCACGTTATTACAGAAGATATATGGGCTTTTGTAGCAAACAATGTATGGAAAATGCAATCCAAGACCTAAATATTAAAGATGTTACATTCGATAATTTAAATTATAAAGATTTAAGAATACAAATCAAATTAGGCAAAAAAACTAAAGAAGAAGTTCAAGAGACAGTTAGAATTCATTTACATCGTTCTTTAAGCGGTCAAGAAATCCCTTTTGATGAACCAATTGACGAATATTTAACAGTAGATGATTATATTGAATAATAATTTAGATTACTATTGATATTTGAAATTTTAATCTATACACATCAAAAATCTATGACTTTTGATGATCTTGGACCCATATCGACTTTGACAAATAAATTCTAATACCATAGTGAACGCAAATTTGCGTTCACTTTTTTTTTCTAATTATTCGAAATCAAGAAAATAGTCGTGAATGTAAATTTTTGTTTATTTTTTTGTTTTTTGTTAAAATTACTAATTTTTTCATTTTTTGGTTTTTGCACTTTTCTTGTAATTAGTTTTGTTACAAAGTGTTATAAGGGAGAAAAAATCAGGGTCAAAAAAAATTAGTGATTTTTTGTTTGTTTTTCATAGTTGTGATTATCTGCTTGTTGTTAGTTTATGTCGTATATTTTATTTTTTTGTTCTTCGTTTGTCTTTTTGGTTGTTTTTGTTTTGAAGATATGCCGAAAGAAAGCAAGAAACACCCCGTCGGCAAGCCGAC
>JAUIIX010000062.1 GCA_030431515.1 bacterium | reverse complement strand
GGAAATGTTCGGCTTGTGTTTTACGATTTGAAAGATGTGATTATTGGAGATACAACAATAAGTAATTGTAAAGTTCAGGAAGGTAATCCATTTGTAAACAAAGGGGCAAAAAAACATAATGAAGACAATTATTATATTTATAATGTTATTAATTTCAAATACAAATGAAAATTTGAATTTGAATTTAAATTTTGAATATAATTATGATGAAAAAATCTATCCATTAGGGCTTGTTGATTTAAAAATATTTTGTAGAAGTAATAATAAAATTAGATTTTATTCAATTGAAAACAATAAGGGTGAATTAAATCCATCTATTGCAACATTGAATTTAGAAGAATTTAATAATTGTGATACATTAATTATAAAAATATCAACCCTATGTATTGATGCTAATTTAATTGATTCGTTTGGGCATCCAAAAAGATTATTAAGAGGGGAGAAGATATTTTTAGGTTTGACTCCTAAGAATAATAAAATTAATCTAAAATTCAAGTTTTTGAAAGATAGTATGTATATAACTCAAGTAATTCATTAATGTAAACAGAGTGGTATCACAAAAAGAATTTGAAGTGAAAGACCATCTCGGAAATGTTAGACTTGTGTTTAGCAATTTGAAATATGTGAATATTGGAAATATTAGAAGAGATAGGTATAAATTGGACGTGCGAGCAATATATAATTATTATCCATTCGAAATGTGATGTCCTATATGAGCTGGGAATTAACTGGTTATAGCTACGGTTCAGTGGTTATAATATTAGTTTATAAAGTAACAATTTTCTTTGAATTTAATTTTATCAAATACACTAATAGTTTTTTTACCAAATTTATAAAACAATTTATAACAAAATAAGTTTTTAAACGTAATAATAATAATTTTGTAAAACATAATTTTAATTAAAAATATGCTCGATATAAAAGCTCTAAATGAATTAATAGAAAAAGAATCTGCATTCGTAGATATGCTATTAATGGAAATTAGTAAAGTAATAGTTGGTCAGAAATATATGGTCGAAAGATTGCTAATAGGATTACTCTCAAACGGACATATATTACTCGAAGGTTTACCTGGTTTAGCAAAAACTTTAGCTGTAAATACTTTAGCAAATTCTATTGATGCATCATTCAGAAGAATTCAATTTACTCCAGATTTATTACCAGCAGACTTAATTGGTACCTTAATTTACTCTCAATCAAAAGAAGAATTTACAGTTCGTAAAGGACCAGTATTTGCTAATTTTGTATTAGCTGATGAGATTAATCGTGCCCCAGCAAAAGTTCAATCTGCATTACTTGAAGCTATGCAAGAAAAGCAAGTAACAATTGGAGATAAAACTTATGAGTTACCTAAACCATTCTTAGTTTTAGCTACTCAGAACCCAATTGAACAAGAAGGAACTTATCCGCTACCAGAAGCACAAGTAGATAGATTTATGATGAAATTAGTTGTAAAATATCCTTCAATTGAAGAAGAAAGAGATATTTTAAGAGCTAATTTAACAAAAGTGATTCCTACAATTTCTCAAATTCTAACTCCTGCAGATATTCTAAAAGCAAGAGATATTGTTGGGCAAATTTATTTAGACGAAAAAATTGAAAAATATATACTGGATATAATCTTTGCTACTCGTGAACCTGATAAATATGGACTTCCAAACCTTAAAGAATTAATTTCATTTGGTGCTTCACCTCGTGCTACTATTAATATTGCTAAAGCTGCAAAAGCTTATGCTTTCTTAAAAAGAAGAGGATATGTAATCCCAGAAGATATCAGAGCAGTGGCTATGGATATTTTAAGACACAGAGTTGGTATTAGTTATGAAGCCGAAGCAGAAAATATCTCTCAAGAAGATATAGTTAATGAAATATTAAATAAAGTTGAAGTACCGTAGTAAATATGGAAACAAGTGAGTTAATAAAAAAAGTAAGAAAAATCGAGATAAAAACCAGAGGACTTTCTAAACAAATTTTCTCTGGTGAATATCATTCTGCCTTCAAAGGAAGAGGAATGGCATTTTCTGAAGTTAGAGAATACCAAGCAGGTGATGAAATAAGAACTATAGACTGGAACGTAACTGCTCGTACATCTGCACCTTATGTGAAAGTATTTGAAGAAGAAAGAGAATTAATTATGATGTTAATCATTGACATCTCTGCTTCTGAAAATTTTGGTACTTCCGAAAGTCAAAAAAAAGATATAGTTACTGAATTAAGTGCAGTTTTAGCTTTCTCTGCATTACAAAATAATGATAAAATTGGCTTAATATTATTCTCAGATAAAGTTGAAAAATATATACCTCCTAAAAAAGGTAAATCTCATGTTTTAAGAATAATTCGTGAATTAATCGAATTTAAACCAACAAACACTGGTACAAGTATTTCTGAAGCATTAAAATATTTTAACAATGTAACTAAAAAAAGAAGCATTGCTTTTATTGTATCTGACTTTATTGATAGTGATTACTTCCATGATTTAAAAATAGCTAGTAAAAAACACGATACAATTGCAGTTCAAATATTTGATAAAACTGAAACCGAAATCCCAAATATTGGTTTAATAAAAGTTAAAAATCCTGAAACAAATCAAATTAATTTATTTGATACATCCTCAAAGAAAAATAGAGAAATATATTCTCAGTGGTGGGAAAATAAAATGAATGAAATTACAACATCATTCAAAAAAGCAAAAGTTGATTTTGTGAATATAAGAACCGATGAATCTTATATTACGCCATTACAAAAATTCTTCAAAAAAAGAGAATCAAAAAGATAATCATGCTCTTGGGTGAAAGGTTTTATGTACTTCTAAAATATACTCTTTATCAAGATGAGTATATATTTGAGTTGTAGAAATATCAGAATGTCCTAATAACTCTTGAACAATCCTCAAATCGGCACCACCTTCTATAAGATGTGTCGCAAAAGAGTGTCGAAATAAATGCGGATGAACATGAATTTCCTTATCTAATATTTCAGAATGTTTCTTAATTATAAGCCAAACACCCATTCGACTTAACTTAGTTCCTTTGCTATTCAAAAACATAAAGTTACCAGATTTCTCTGGTTTAAAAAGAAATGGTCTCAATTTCGATAAATACAATTCTAAAATACCTGCAGCTTTATCACCATAAGGCACTATACGTTCCTTGCTACCTTTACCCATTACTCTAACATATTGTTCTTCAAAATAAATATCTTTGACTTTTAAATTAATTAATTCAGATACTCTCAAACCACAAGAATACAACATTTCAATCATTGATTTATCACGTAATCCCATTTTACTATTTTCATCAATTGAATCAATAATTAATACAATATCATCAATAGTCAAAGTATCAGGTAAATCCCTATCTTTTTTAGGTAAATCTAAATTCTCAGCGTAATTAACTTCAACTTTATTTACACTTTGCATATATTTATAAAAAGTTCGGTATGATGAGATATATCTAGATCGAGTGGAAGAAGTTAAGCCCAAAGATGAAAGCATATCAAAAAAACTAACTAAAATTTTAAGATTAACTTCAGTAAAACTAATATTTTCTTTACTAAGATATTCTGCTAACTTTACTAAATCAAATTCATAAGATTCTTTAGTATTTTTAGAAAGTCCTTTTTCAAGTGATATGAAATTTAAAAAAGATTTGATTTCTTTTTTATAAATAATATCTAAACTCATCTTTTATTAAATTCCTTTTGATATTCAACTCTATTGTGTGTCATACCAGAAAGTTGTTTAATTAAAGTTTGTTTAATTATTTTTAAATCTTTTATAGTGATTTTTGAATCATCAAATTGATTTTGATTAAGCATATTTTCAATCACTTCATCAATCATTCTATCTGTTTCACCTCGCTTATCTGCCGGCAATCTTGAAATTGCCTCAACTTGATCACATATCATAATTATAGCAGACTCTTTACTTTGAGGAATAGGACCAGGGTAAATAAACTTGCTTTTATCCACATTCTCATATCCATCTTGAGTAACTGCTTTCTGATAAAAATGATTTAAAATTGTAGTTCCGTGATGCTCACGAATGATATTGATGATTTTCTCAGGGAGTTTATATTTATGTGCTAACTCAACCCCATTAGTAACATGTTCAATTATTATTTTAGCAGACGCATAAGGTGAAATGCTATCATGCTTGTTTTTAACTTTTGGGTCAATATTCTCAGCAAAGTATTCTGGTCTTGAGATTTTACCCAAATCATGATAATATGCTGCAACTTTACAGAACTCACTATCTGCATGAATTTGGTTTGCACATTTTTCGGCTAAAGCACCAACATTAATAGAATGAGAATAAGTTCCATTTGCTATTTCATTCAAATTATTTAAAATATCATTATTCAAATCATTAAATTCATCAATACTCAAAACTGAAGTAAATGAGAAAGTTCTTTCAATTACAAAAAGTAATCCAAAACTAATAATTGGAGAAAGAGCAGAATTTATAGCCGCAAAAGCAGTACTTTGGATTAATTCTTCAGCACTTATACTTCTTTCTAATCCTAAAAATACCAAAGAAAGAAAATAACCTAAAAATATAAATAATATTGATTTATACAATTGAGATCTTTCTTTAATATTACGTATCGAGTATATTGATAAAATACCAGCAAACATCATAGAAATACCAATAGCATAATCATTTCCTCTAATCCCAGCAGCCATTAAGGACATAGTCACAGTCATATAAAAAGATGTTCTAAAGTCAAAAATCATAACAGCTAACATAGAAAATGCTGGAATAGTTATAAAATATTCCATCGGATAATTATAATTAATACTTATTGATATATAGGAAAGCGCAGCAATTATTATTAAAAAACTACATAAAAGAGAGTATTTAACATTATCATAAAACTCATCTTGTTTCAACTTAAATATATAAATTAATAAAAATGAAAATACTAATAAAAAATGCCCTATACTTCCTATATAAACTAAAAACTTATTATCTTGAGTTTCAATTTCAAATAGGGAAGACCTATATGATTGTAATTTGAGAATATGATCATCACTAATTTTATCCCCTTTTTTAATTAAAATTTCACCTTCACTTACAAAACCATTTGTTTTAGGTACACTCGACTTTAATATATCTAATTCAATATCAGTTAAGTTTTTATTAATAAAATGATTAGCTTTCAATGTGCTAATCAATTCATTGTAAATAACATTTGATAATTTTTCATCAATTTGATTCAAATTTAACAGTTTATACTTTTGCTTAACTCTATCCAAATCATAAATATATTCATAAGGAACCAAAGATCTTTTATTCTCATAGTTTGAATAAACAGCCAAATTGCTCAAATCATCAAGTTCAATATTAATAAAAACATTTCTATATATATTTTCTAAAAAACCTCTAACTGACTGGTTTACAATACTAGTTTTACTAACATTAAGATTTGGATTATCATTTCTATACTTAATTAAAATATTATCTAATTTTTTCTTTTCACTCGACTCTACATTTATTTTCTTTTCAAAAATCATATAAGAGTTTTTTGAAATATTTCTTAAGTCTTCGCCATACTCTTCAGCTGATCGTTTTATAGGAAAAGAATAATCGGCAATTATATCTTCACCAGTCCAAATAAATCCTTTCGTCGGAATATCACTTGATATATTAGTAAAGTCATTATGAATTCTAAGTATATAGAACATAGAACAAATAACAACGGTTAAAATCGTTATTATAAATTTAATAGAATAAGAAGTTCTTAAATCTTTTTGAATCTCCTTATTCTCATCTAACTTTTTAAATATATTAAATCTATTCAGCATTTATTTTAAACTTTTTTCAATTTCGCTTTTTGCGGTTCTTAAATTTAAGAAAAATTTCTTGTAATCATCAAAACTTTTTTCTGGATTGTTAATAATTAGTCTAAATACTAATTTATTATTAATCTTAGTATAGTTACAAAGAGAACTTCCTTCTAACCTCATTTTCTCCCTAATAGCTAAATTAAATTTATCTAAATCTACATCTAACTTGCTTAAAGTTCTGAAGTTAATATTTATGGATCTTGGTTCTACTACTAATTCTAAATCCTCGTTTGATTTAATATAATCAGTAACTTCCTTAGCAGTATCAAATAATTTATTAATTCTGTCATTCATTCCTTTATCGCCATAATAATCCCAAGCAAGCCAAAGTTTAAATGCATCTACACGACGACCACATTGCAAAGAAAATCTTCCCAAATCATATTCCATTAATTCATGTTCATGGAAAATATAATCTGCTCTATTAGTAGAAACAGTATCTTCCAATAAACCTTTATGTTTAGTAAGGAAAGCACTACATATTAAAGGAATATTCATCATTTTATGTGGATCCCAAACGAAAGAATCAGATAATTCACAGCCCTTCAATAAATTTCTATGTTTATCACTAAGCAAAATACTGCCACCCCAAGCTCCGTCAATATGAAACCATAAATCATTCTTTTTACAAATATCATTTATTTTAATAATTGGATCAAATGAACCATACTCAGTTGTACATACAGTAGCAACTACAAATAATGGCTTTTCACCTCTTTTTATTGATTCATTAATTTGAAATTCCAAATCCTCGATAATCATTTCACCTTGATTATCAGATTTAATATAAATCACAGAATCTATACCAATACCACTAATATTCGCAGCTTTTTCAAAAGAATAATGTGATTTTTCATTAGCAAATATCGTTAGCTTTGGTAAATTATATAAACCATCACTTTTAACTTTATCATAATATTTTTGTCTTGCACATAATAAAGCAACTAAATTACCATTACTGCCACCAGTTAAAAAAGTACCACTTGCATGCTCATAACCTATTTTTTCAG
This sequence comes from bacterium, assembly GCA_030431515.1. Classification (GTDB taxonomy): domain Bacteria; phylum Bacteroidota; class Ignavibacteria; order Kapaibacteriales; family UBA2268; genus JAJRPT01. The sequence continues at coordinate 9,401 of JAUIIX010000062.1, read as the reverse complement.
CCATTTTATCAATAAGCTCAGTTTCCATCAAAGCACCAATAGGGGAAACCTCATAAGTATAATTTGAAGCATTCATCACTACAGATGTCAATTCTCCCAATAGAGAAGGAAGATTAGTACCTGCAAATAATTGATTATGAAATTGTTTTGCTGAAGTTTTAACAGAATATTTAATATAATTTCTAATGTTTTCAATTAATTTTGAGTCATCTGAACCATCGATAAAACTATTTTTAAAAATTTCTTTAAGTTCATTTGGTTCTTTATAATCAAGAACTTGTTGCTCTGGATTATCATTTTCCAATATTTGATTTTTTAATTCACTAAAAACTACATCTAATATCTCATTTTTATTCATTTATGTCCTTATTTTTCTTGTTATTCAATTCATTTGATTCATAATCCTGTTCTAATTTAATCACTTGAGTAGGATAAGCAAACTCAATTCCTAATGATTTTGCTAATTCTACAATGCTAACGATAAATTTTTGACGTTCTTGTAACTCACCAGTCCAATCAGATACTTCAAAGAATATATAAACTAATATTTGTATATACGATTCAGAAATATCATTAATATGAATTTCAAAATAATCTTTTCTTGTTCCTTCTTGTTTTAATACTAACTCTCTAATCTTACTAACATATTCTTCTGCTATCTCAATAGGAGTATCGTATCTAAGATTTAATTTCGTAGTATATCTTCTATAAACTCTTCGACCCATATTATCAATTGTCATATCAGATATTTTACCATTTGGAATTGATACTAATGAGTTATGAAATGTTCGCACTCTTGTCGATCTTATCCCAACTTCTTCTACAGTTCCTTCAGTGCCACCGAATGTTATCCAATCTCCAATTTCAAATGGTTTGTCAGTAAAAATAGTTATCGAGCCAAAAAAGTTTTTTACAGTATCCTGAGCAGCCAACGCTAATGCTAACCCACCTATAGAAGCACCAGCTAAAAGTGGAGTATAATCTACTCCAGTGCTATCTACAATATAAAAACTTCCTATTACAATTACAACTACTTTAATAGCTTTACTTACTAATGGTATTAATTGATCATCTGTTGTTGTTTCAGTTTTACTTGCTATTTTCTCAAATATTCCTGAAAATATATCTGTTATTCTATAAACTATTAACGTAGTTAAGATTGGATAAATAATTCTTAGTGACATATTTAAGAATTTAGATACATTTACTGTAAACTGTAAGTAGGGAAGAGAGTTATCTAATAATAATAAAACTATTAATAAACTTATCGGACCAGATGCTCTTGATACAGGAGTTGAAATTAATATACCTCTATTAAATTTTTCTAATACTCTTAATACGTAGTTATTAACTATTTTTTTGAATATCAAAAACAGAATAGAAGCAAATATTATGTAAATTAAAATCCCAATCATCTTCCATAATTCAAGACCTAAAACTTTGGTAAACATTAATTCAGGCATATTTAGTAAAATTGTCTTAAATCCAATTGGAAATATTGATTTGTATAACTCTGGGATTAACTTAACCGTATATTTAGAATAATACCAATTACTATCAATTTTTTCAACATAAATATCTTTGTTATTTGGAATAATTCTAAAGATTTGTCTTCCAGTTACAGAATCTGTAAAGTCAGGATTGTTTGACAGTCTATCCATTTCAATAAACAAACCCTTAGCATCTAAATATCGTTTTAATTTTATAGCTAATTTAACTGCTTGATCTTTGTCTTTAACGTTAAAAGACAATGCAGATATTTCAGGATGAAAGTTCTCATCTTGTAAATATTCTAAGTGAGTATAAACTGTATTATAGGGAGTAGATAAGTTCTGGTCTTCGTCAGCGACTAATAGAAAACTATTTAAAAGAATAAAAATCTGAAAAAACATATAAACATTTGTATTAAAAATAAAAACAAACTTAACATTTATTTCTTCTATTTTAAAATTTGCCAATATCTATTTATCAAGATATATTACTTTTGTTTATTCTTATTAAAGGATTGTTTAAGAAAATTACTAAAAGATAAGTCATCTTTTATTTCATCTGGAACAATATCTGGAGTGTTTATGTCACTTTTTATTTCATTATCAAGTTCAGATATTCTCGAAATTGAATTATCATTAGCACCTACTAAAATCCTTTTGCCTTCTACATTTATTACATAAAGGAAAGACTTTGAACTAAGTGCTTGTTTAGATTCTATTCTAATTTGTTTATTAGAAAATGAAGTATTTGTAAATTTAGGAGAGTATTTCTTAACCATAAATAGCAACAAAGCCACAACACCAACGGTTATGACTAATGTAGCAAATGCATTAAGTAGTGGATCTTCAAACAAAATCTAACCTTTATTTAACGCCTCTTAGTCTTTCAGATGGATCAACTAAAGTCGTAATTCTTATACCAAAATGTTTATCTATAACAACTACTTCACCTTCAGCAACTTTCTTGCCATTAATTAATATATCTACTGGCTCAGATACTAATTTATCAAATTCAATTACAGAACCTCTACCCAAACGTAATATATTTCTAACTAACATATTAGTTTTACCAAGCTCAATAGATACTGGTAATTGAAGATCGTAAAGTAATTCTAATTTAGGATCGACTGGAGAATAGACAGTATCATCTGTATCTAAATCAGCAAAATCAGCATCATCAATATCTCTTTCATTAAATCCGCCTTCATCAAAACTTTGTTTTTTGGAAGCATCTGCTTCTAAATCGCCACTCTGTATTAGAGCATCAATTTCTTCTTGTGTCATTGTCATATTAAGACTCCTCCGGTTCTTTATAAGTTAAATCTTGTTCTATCAAGTCATCATCTGTTAGTGGTCGAACTATTCTTAATGCTTTCTTACCATCTACCGTTCCAGGTCTTCCAGCTAATTTTCGTTTCTTACCAATAATAACTTCAATTTCTTGATTTATTCTTTTATCTAATTTTATTACATCACCTTTTTTAAGCTCTAATAATTCTCTTACTGTAAGTTTAGCTTTTCCTAATTCCGCATATACTGGTAGAAAAGTAGTATCAATATGACGAGAAATCATTTTCATATTTTCTCGCATTTTACTTTCAGAAACCTTAACTGCTGAAGTTGTTATTTGTTGTCTATTCAACTGAGCTAATATTTCTTCTAAAGCAAAAGTAGGGAAGCATAGATTCATTAAAAAAGATTGTGTTCCAATATTTACATCAAATGATATTACAACTACGATTTCAGATGCTGGTGCAACTTGAACAAAGTCTGCTTCCATTTCTAATCTTGAAAATTTGAAATTCAAATCTGAAATTGATTTCCAAGCATTTCGTAAATCTGCAAATGCATGTTCTATTATACCTCTGATTACTGCTTGCTCAATTGGAGTAATTGTTCTTGATTTTTCTTGTGCATCAGCCGAACCACCTAACATTCTTTCCATCAAAGTCAATGCTAATTGAGGGCTTATTTCTAATATACCACTACCATCAGTCCCTTCTATATCAAATACATATAAACAACTTGGGTTGGCAACTGATAAAATAAATTCTGAATAAAATAATTGATCAACAGATGTAACACTAATAGATACTACAGTTTGCAATTTAGATACCAAATAATAACCAAAAACTTCCGCAAAACTTTCGTGTATGTTTTGAAGAGTTCTTACTTGGTTTTTTGAAATACGATTCGGACGTCGAAAATCATAATTAGCTATTTCGCCTTTTAGGGTTTTCGTTGAAAGTATTTCATCTACATCCACTGTCCCAGAGGACATATCGGAAAGTAGATTATCTATTTCGCTTTGTGATAAAACGTCTGACATAGTTGTTCAATCCTTGAATAAAAAATTTATCAGACAGTAAATTACTGCACTATAAATTCAGTGATATTAACTTCTCTTAAAAATATCTTTTTCTTCCAGAAAAGTTCTTTTAATTTAGTTTGTATATTATCTATCAATCTATCTCGATCACTCTGTATTTCAGTTTCTGTCATACTACCGATTTCATTAATTACAATAGATTTTGTCTTTGCTATAATTTTAGTCATATATGGACCATCCTTCTTCACTTTATCATCTGCCTTGTCATCTTTTGGCAAATTCTCAATTAACGATGGATGGGCTCTATATTCAAAACTTAACTTCATTACAACATACTTAGTCGAATTCATTGGATTAGTTGTAATTCTTTCTGTTTCATAAAAATCTCTATCTTCTTCACCCGCTAAAAACTCTTGTTCCTGACTATCCACATCATTCATATCAGTCATTTCACCCATAGGATCATCTTCAGATACTTGTTCAGTTTTTACTTCGCCGTTTTCTTCAGCAGCATTTGGAACTAAGATAAATTTATAAATAAGTATAAACAAAATCGCTTGCACAACTACAACTGCAAGTATTAATACAATAACAACAGGCAAGGACATACCCTGCTTATCGCCAGCTTTCTTTTTCTTTTGTTCACCTTTTTCAGGTTCTTGTAAATCTGTATTTTCTGCCATAATTTTCTTTTTGAGTAATTCTACCTATTTTATTTATCGGAAATATTTCTAAAAAGTTTAATTTATAACGAAATTAACTAAAAATATTTTGATTAACACATTAAAAAATAGTGCCAATTCATAATATTCTTACTAATTTGATAATATCAATGTACTTAAACTAAGGCTAATTATTAATTTTATCTTTATAAATTTGGCTAATAATACTTTTAAATAACCACTTGGCTAAATTAAACCAAAAATTAATTCAATTTCTTATTTTTTTTGATAAATTATTTATAATTTTGAATAAAATTTTAGTTAAAATCAAAAGAAAATGAAGAAACTCTTAATTTTAGTACTTTTTATAATTATATCATACCCCTCATACTCTAAATACTATGCTGGGTTTGGTGCTAATTATAACTTAATTCAAAAACCAAATGACTTAATCAATGATGATTTTGCTTCATTCAATATACACCTTGAAAACAGAAGCAAATGTAAATTATGGTATGGCTTAGCACTTAATTATTCTAATCTTAATAGAATTGATAAAGCTCCACCAGAAAGTCCATTTTTTAATTACATAGCACAAATCGAACCATCAATTAGATATAATTTTATATCAAATAATACAATTACTTATTCACTTGTTCCTTATGTAAAAACATCACTCCTAATCGGCTTGATAGATGCAGAAGATGAATTAAGTGATAAATCATTAGGTGGAACACTTTCAGTAGGTTTATCCTACGGTTTTGTCGCATTTGACGAATGCTTTATGATAGACCTAAATTGTGGATATGCTGGCTTCAATACATTACATAGGTCAGACAATAGAATATTTATAGAATCTCTTAATTTTGGACTAAACTTGAGTATGAAATTATGAAAAATCTAAATATCCTATTTGCAATATTAGCATTAATCATATTAAATTCCTGCTCTTCAACAAAAGAAGTGATGAATGACGATGCTGTTAGAATTGATTTAGAAAAAGTCACTGACCTTGAAAACTTCAACCCCTACATAGAGCCAAATACTGGGAAACAGCGTAACCCAAGTACTTTAAGAGGAAATGTTTTCAGCGTAACTAAAATAAAAAATGATAGCACAACAAATGAATATGTAATTTTCCTTGATCAAATGGCATTCAATTTAGAAAATCCAAAATACGAATATATTCCAATAGATATAGTCGATTTACAAGGACCTAAAATTGGACTAACATCTAATTGGTTTGAAAATTACAACAACCCGCTTAACCACGATGTAATCAGAGAAGTCGATACACTGACAATCAATGACAAAGGATGTGGTTGTAGTAAAATCACTTGTCCAGATTGTGAAATAGAATGTCCATTTCCTTGGCAAGATAGAGCAAATAACAGGAGTCCAATTTTCATCTCAGCAAATATAGGAATTGCATCTTATACAGATAAATCTCCATTATTACTAACAGAAAGTGGCTTTGATAGACCCTTTGGCGAATTTGCAATCGGCTATAGATTCCAAGATAGGAGCAAAGCACATTTTCAATTAGGACTTGCATACTTCACAGGAATAAAAGTATATGAAAATCAAACAAATAAATTATTAAACCGAGATGCACTAATGCTACACGGAAAATATCAATTCAATGAATGGAATTGTATATTTCCTTATGTTTACGGACAGATAGGAGCATCACTTGATGTTAATTCAATCTATATGGGTAAACTTGCTTTATCAACCCAATTTAAAGGAATGTTTGATTACGAATGTGATTGTGAAGCAGAATTAGATGCAGACGCAAAATTAAAACATGACTTAGCTCTCAAAGCACCAGAAGTCGATTTATCAATTCCAATTTCTATTGGACTTGGAGCAGGTTTTGATATTCCAGTTAATAAATACTTTGATATTTCTATAGATCTTGGATATAAATATATGAAAATTGGTGAAACTACTACAATATATGATTTTAAAGTTCCAACATCTAAGCCGATGAGTATATATACTTTGCGACTTGGAATTAATTATTAAGGTAATCAAATGTTAAAAATTCAAAAAATATTTTATTTATTTTTAATCACAATAATAATTCAATCTTGTTGTGATTGTTTAGAAGAAGGCGTTCCTCCAAAACAATTCTGCTCTCCAAGAGAAGCAACTATTACCAAATTTGACCCAACATTAATTCAAAATGTTTATCCAGATCAAGATGGCAATGATTCAATAGTTTACTACCCAACTGATGCCTATTCAATTCATGGATTTGAATTTCCAAAGTCAAAATCAAGTAGTGGAAACCTACCAATAGATAACAACCGCTATTCATCAGAAAATGGAATAGATAAAGTTTCAATTGCTCAAACATCTTTACCAAAGAATACTTTTAGTAAATTCCCTCTTTATTTAGCAGTTTTATCTACTTTACCAGCTAATAGTGATATAAACGGTGATTTTATAGTAACTGATGTAGATTTAACAGACCCATTAGACCCAATCGCATATATAAGATTTAAAGGCTGGCTTGATTTCGTTGATGAAGGCATTTTCTCAGAAAGTTCACAAGATTTTTGTGACTTTTACGAAAATACATTTAACAAAGACAACACTCAACTTCAAACTTATGGTAAAGGAATTACATCATTCTCAGGTGCAGTAAGGTCAATCAGTAAAAGTTCAAATGCAAACACAATATCCTTAGTTGATACAAGAGGTAATATTCTAATAGAAGACATTTCAAATCCAACAAACAGACTAACTGGGGGAGGATACACCCTGAATGAAATAGAACTATGGAATCAAATCTCTGCATCATTAAGTTCAAATGGAATAAATGACATATTCAACACAAAAATAATGGATGATTTACAAGCAGACGCTATGGCAGAAGAAATAATAGACATAGAAGTCCATATAGGCGATTACTTCTACTATCAATCAGCCAAAGGAACAAACTATCTTTTACAAATTCAAAACATAGCCGAAAGAAACATCAACGGAATAAAACGCAGAGTTTCCTTTATGTTTACAGAGGTATAAGAATTAACTTATAATGTCTTTTGAAATTGCCTCTTCTCTCTGTCATTCAGAGCGTAGCGAAGAATCCACTGCCTGCTTTCCCAGTCATACTCAATAAATAAGCCGTCATTCTGAACGAAGTGAAGAATCCATTTCTTTCTTTCTCTGTCATTCAGAGTGAAGCGAAGAATCCATTTCTTTCTTTCTCTGTCATTCAGAGTGAAGCGAAGAATCCATTTCTTTCTTTCTCCGTCATTCAGAGCGAAGCGAAGAATCCATTTCTTTCTTTCTCCGTCATTCAGAGCGAAGCGAAGAATCCATTTCTTTCTTTCTCTGTCATTCAGAGTGAAGCGAAGAATCCATTTCTTTCTTTCTCCGTCATTCAGAGCGAAGCGAAGAATCCATTTCTTTCTTTCTCTGTCATTCAGAGCGTAGCGAATAATCCACGGCTTCTTTTTTACTATCAATGTGATTTCCAAGATTTCTTCCATATTCATTTTAATAATTATCAATATTAAAAATAAAATTATTGATATCATATATTAAAATAACTATATCAAGTATAATAGTTTCTATATTAAATTAAAAAAAAGTTGTATTAAGTTGAGAATTTATAATCACAAAAAATATAATATTAATATCAAGTTGAAGAATATCAATAATAATATTTATATTCTTGTTATTACTTTTTATAAATTTAACTTTTATAATTATATTCTTGTAATTCATTTTATTAAATTTGTATTAATAATTATATAGATTGTATTTGTTAATATTATATTTGTATTTGCTTTTATTAAAATTTTTAAGTAATTTGCAAAAAATAATAATAAATTAATTCAAAAGAATAGTTATGAAAGTAAAACAAAGAAAGTTTCTTATTGGCGATTTGGAAATGTTAGAAAAAAGTCAAGTATTTTTAAATGCTTTTATTAAAGAAAAGGCAATATTTGTGGAGAAGTTTCCTAATTTGGCTGACCCTTTTGCTGATGAGTTTCAGGTAGCGATAGATTTTGCAGACAGTTTGCCTTCCTCGTACGAGATTAATACTTTAATATCGGTTGCAGTGGAAAAATTGAGGAAGAAAATGGCTCTCGCACAAAAGGATTTGCAGATTTTGTATAGTTATGTGAATATCGGATGGGAGTCGGTGGCGAAAATGAATGAGTTTGGCAAGAATAAGTATCTGAAAGCAAGAGAAAATTATAGTAAAATGATTGATTTGTTAGAACTTGCGTTTAATACTGCTCAGGAAAGTGCAAACAAAACAGTGCTTTTGAGTGTTGGCTATTCGCAAATTCAAATTGATGAATTGAATACTTTGGCAAATGAATTGGATGCGATGCTTTTAGAATTAAATGAGATGAAAAGCAATCGCTTTGTCCTTACCGAAGAACGCATTACGGCGATGAATAATGTGTGGATATTTATGAAGCGTCTGAATAAAGCCAGCAAAGTTGTCTTTGTGGATAATCCTGCGATGTTAAAGTTATTTTTGCTTTACCCAACATCTCACTCGAAAGCGAAAATACTTAAGAAGACGGCGGAAGAAGTATTCGAAACGGCGTAAGGAGTTAAGAAGAGGGTTTCCGTCATTCAGAGCGAAGCGAAGAATCCATTTTTTTCTATCTCCGTCATTCAGAGCGAAGCGAAGAATCCATTTCTTAAATTTAAAATTATTTTAAATAAAAACTATTAATTATTTGAATAAACTAAAATATATTTTATTTTTGCGATATGAAGAAAGCTTATGTAAATATTCTTGCGTCTTATAAACACGGCACCTTATATGTTGGAGTAAGTTCTAATCTTATGAAGAGAATTTATGAACATAAGACCGGTGCGATTGATGGATTTACCAAAAAATATAAAATAGATCGCTTAGTTTATTATGAAGAAGGTAATGAT
>JAUIIX010000134.1 GCA_030431515.1 bacterium | reverse complement strand
ATGGAATATTCGCTTTTTATATTACTTAAATTTAAATTAAATAGAATCATTAGAGCGAATAATGCCCCTCCAATGCATATTAAAATTCTATTTTTCATAATCTTAAAATTTAAAATGAAAATTTGATTAATTGTTGTCCGATATATCATTTCACAGACAGGAAACTATAGTTACCAATAAATCGCTATTTCCTTATCTTTGCCGTATTACCTCCTTTCTTATCTGGGAAGGAGTCGGATAAGAAGAATATAAATTTGGTCAGTTTGGCTTCCTGTCCTTTTCCTTCAGATTACACATTTTATAATTAATTCAACTTGATTTCAATTTTGATTTATCCACTATAGTCTGCACTTCTGCTTTTATTTCTTCTAATGCTAGGGATATTTATTTCATTTATTAATTATTGGCCTCTCTATAAGCTTGGTCTGCTGATTGGCATATTTTAACATTGAAAAAAGTGGTCGGAAAGTATCTGTATCGTCTATACATATGCCTACTCTGCACAGTTGTTTTGACCCAGCCAATGCTCTGTACGCCCATGGCAATATTTATGCTGGTACTGGGTAGAATTCCTACCCATGGGCTTTTACTATCGCATGTACTTTCTCGCAGATCACTAAATATGGCTCTGACCAAAAGAACTGTGGCAGTCACCACTATATCTAATTTGGCCTGGAGAATATTTACATTATTGTACTTATTTGTTAAATTGACACCGGAGATATCAGCACCCATGTCACGTGAAACCTCCTTACAACTAAAAGAATGAAAATAATCATCCATGGCAATATTTCTTAAAAATAAACTGGACGTCTATATATAACTTTGCCAATATGTTTGTGAAGCTTCTTTCCACAGAATCCCCACCGAATAATTCTGAGAAGTATGTATCATTAATATACCATGGATTTCATATGTATATATTTGACAAAAGCTATATTTATCACAGGACTGCCAAAGCAATTTCTTTTGAGTAATCATCTTTACAACTTTTGTAAAGTATTGTTAATATAGTTATTAACTTCTTGTGTATCATCAACTCCTGTAATCGGATGATAGACATGCGTTATCAAGTTATTTTTATTAATAGTTATTAGTACAGGTGTATAAGTCTCCATCAAAAAATTACGCAATTGATCATTGTCCTCAATAATATTGATGCCATTTAGGTCAAAATTTAACATTTTATTTTCGCCAATCTCTTTATTTAGTCTTATCATGTATAAATTGACCTGATCAGACTCATTTTTTATTTTATCGAGGATGTTATACCCTTTTTCAAGGCATGAATAACAATCAAAACTATTATAGACAAGTAATACATTTTTTGTGAATCCATCTGATAAAGTCGGATTTTCCACAAACTTAATTTCCTTACCTATAAGCCTATTATTAGAAATCAGAATTCTATTGTTTAATCTATCTAATACTTTTTCATCATTTTTGATTAAACCACTATTATTTTGGCTTGAATTATTGTTCTGACATCCATATAAAATAAAAAGTACTAGAGTCATATTTAATATTAAAAAGAAATTAGTCTTTATTTTTAGCGTCATAGCAAATGATTGTAAAAGTCAGTTTCTCAGTTGTCACCCAATTCAAACAAAACAATCTCAGAGCCAGCCGCATCATAAGTTATAAGAGTATTATTTATTATGCTTATCTGCTTAAAAAAAGCGCCTTCCATTTGTAGATCTATTTTTTTCTCAACTTCTAAACCCTTGTCTTCATTTTTTATAACCAAGATCTGATTGCTGATAGGTATTTCGTAATTACCAAGATATAGTAAATAGATTCGATGATTATCATATAAAATATCGTTAAAATATTTAAATGACATCCTATATTCTAAACTCGGATCATCACTTATTAATTGCTGAATCTTCTTCTTCCTAAATTGAAAAAATTCGGATAAATCAAACTTCTCAAGTAGCTTTCCATCTGATGTATATCTCTCGATAATAGGCCTTGAAACCCAAATCGATAATAATTGATTATTTTCTGTTGCAATAAGGTTTCTATTATTAAGTGCCCTTTTATGTTTTTCATCTTTGAATGGTAAATTTTCTCCAAACTCATTCAATATTACAGATGACGAATCTATTTTCACAATAGGTCTTTCAGATACAAAAGATGAAAAATAAAATTGACAACTATCGTTTGCAGCAGATTTAAAAAGAAAGCCATCTGTATAAGGGGAAGTAATGCTTTTTTGAAAATCTCCCTTTTTGTTTAATATATAAAATTCACGCTTACCATAATCAGCCACAATTATTTTATTGTTTCTTATAAATGCATGATAAACATAAAGAAATTCGGAAGGTCCTTTACCATGAGAGATAAAATTTATTATTCTAAAGTTATGATCTAACAAATACGTTTTGCCCCTTTTATTATCAAAAATTACAACTAAACTATCATCTGAAATTATTTCGTTAATCCTATCTGATAAATAAATTGAGTCATTCAAAGTAGATATTATTTTTTTTGGCTTCAAAAGTTGTACTTTGATTTCCTTTTGTTCATTATAAGGAGTACTGCATTGCAACAAGCATTCAAGGATCGTGCAAGTGGCAATAACGATTCTTTTATTCATTTTGATCATTTTATTATACAGATAGTTTAACAGGGCGTAATTACAAAATAAAGTTAAGACGCCCTGTTTGATTCGTTTAGCAATACATTTTGCCGCTGCCACAATCTATCCAGTTATTTTGCAACGGATCTTCTTCGCAATTTGGGCTTAATCCAACGCAACATATAGTACCATTTGTACAAGAAGCCGAGCATTCCCCAGGATCATCAGCTATACACTCAGCATTAACAACTGCCAATTTTGCCAATGATGCTAAATTGGTAGATATGGAATATTCGCTTTTTACATTACTTAAATTTAAATTAAATAGAATCATTAGAGCGAATAATGCCCCTCCAATGCATATTAAAATTCTATTTTTCATAATCTTAAAATTTAAAATGAAAATTTGATTAATTGTTGTCCGA
>JAUIIX010000061.1 GCA_030431515.1 bacterium | reverse complement strand
CGTTTTCTTGTTTTGGTGGGTGGTTTATTAATTTTTCTACTATGTGTCTATCGTCAAATCTTACGGACATTTTAATCGCCTTATTGTTTTTTGAATTTTGGCGAATTTATGGTGTTTCAATTATTTATAAAGTTATTTATTGTGAATATATTTTTGTTTTGTTTTAGTTTTGTTTGGGTTTTATTTTAAAAATATGAGGTTGTTTTTGAGAGAAGAACAGAGAACCCCACCTAAATCCTCCCCGGAGGGGAGGACTTTGATTTTGTTGGAGTTACAAATACTTTTGCAAGATTTCTTCTTTTTGTTTTGGTATTTCTTTTAATTCTTTTTCGAAAATATTTATTTCATTTTTTAATTTTTCAATTTCTTTAACTATTTTCTCTTGAATTTCTAAAGGTGGACAGAAAACATTAATCTCTTTTAGTATTTTAACTGAGGCTACATTTTTTAGACCCGTACCATGACTATTTTCAATAAAATCTTCATTTATTTTTGTCAAAATAATATTCAAATATTCTGTAGTAGTTTTTAACTTATTTGGTCTAAATCTAAGCAAAGCTTGATTAATTATACCAGGTTTTGCATTTTCTGGAAAAATTGCTAATTTACCAATTGTACCAGAGCAACTCATAATAATATCACCAGGAACAAGCGAGAATCCAAGCATTTCATTATATTTGCTTTCATCAACAAAGTATTTTCCGATTTCAAAATTATTTTTTATAGCGTGTTGTTGTTCATAAACTTTATATCCTTCATTAACAAATATTTCTTTTTTTAATGAACCACCAAAAGGTCCTCTTTTAAAGAATGCTATTTCTTTTAATTTGATAGGTTCATTATTATTATACTTATTAAAATTATAATTAAAAATATTATCTTTTAGTTCATTTATATTAACAATTATCTCTTCTTCTCTTTTTTCTAAAACTTCGATTTCAGAAACTATTTTTTCTTGGATTTCGAGAGGTGGGAGAGGTATTTTTAAAGAATTAAAAGTTTCTATTTCAAGATTCTTTTGAGCCACACCTTGACCGCATAAATAAACCATTTCTTGATTTAAAAATAAAAATTGGTTTAAATAATTTGGGTTTAAAATATTTGAATCTGCTGAATTTAATGTTAATCCCGAATCATTTAAGAAAAACTTTCTTGATATGTATCTAACACATTTTGGAGACATACCAAATCTTGAAATTATAAATGTATTTTCTCTATTAAAATTATCAGACTTGAAAGTTTCTCCACCACCACCATAAACTGGATAAATTGATCCTTGCTCAGTTTTTTTTACAATTCTTGTACCATAATCAATTACAGAAATTACCCCAAGCTTTTTCAACTCCCACTTACTTTCAATTTTTACTTTTTTTTTTATGGAAAGATTGATATTATTTTGAAATTCGGAGCGGTCGAATGTTAATAAATCAATTAAATCTTGATAGAAAATATTATTTTTGAGTGTTTCATTTACTTCTAAATCAAAGTTATTTTTGAATGCATTATAAATATAAGTGCTTGCTTTTTCTGGATTGGTAAATGTATTTTCATCAAATAGTTTTGTACATTCAGATATAGTTTTGCCTCTTTGGATTGGGTGAATACCTTCGCTACCTCTTCTGAAACTAAATTCATATCCTAAGAATTTTTTTTCATCTTGTTTTGAACCACTTTTAACAACAACAACTTTTTGATTATAAGCAAGAATAAAATAGAATATTTTTTCTTTTTCAATTTCATTGATTTTATTGAATAAATCAGTTTCGTTTTTATGTTTTATTTTACTTTTATATTCAATAAATAATTCATTATTTATAATATTTTCATTTGGATTATTTTGGATTAGAGAAATATAATCCTCAAAATTAATATTTTCCCAAGTATGATTTATATATTTTGAAATTGGTTTTTCGATGCCAAGCAAAGTAACATTTTGGTAATTATTAAAGAAGTTATCAACTGATTTTTTTAGATTAATTGATATATAATTATCTTTTCTTTTTAAAAATAGTACTACTGTATTTGTACCCGTTGCCATAAATGTATTACTACCAAGTTCTGTAATAGCAACAATATCAAAGAATTTTAAAATTATTTCTCTTGCTTTAGAATAAGAGCCAGAGTTACTAAGAATGCTACTTGGAAGTATAATCCCTGCAACTCCACCATCTTTTAATAATTGTTGAGTTCTTTCGATAAATAAGACTTCTATTTCAGAACTAAAATCACTTAATGAATTATATAACTCAAAATCATTTTCATTATAATATTCTCTTGAAGCATTTTTGAATGCAGAAACTGAATAAGGTGGATTAGAAACTACAATATCAAATTTTTTATTTTCTTTTGGAAAAGTAGGGTCCGATTGTTTTAATATTCCTTTATATTCTTTGTTATGAAAATTAGACAAGCCATCACTTAGAATTACATTAGCTAAACCATCTCCGTGAAGATAACAGCCAACTTTACCAACTTTTACAAGTCTATAATCTTTTTCAATTCCATAAATATATTTTGTTGCCCAATCAAAATGACTTCGTTGCCAATTATGAATACTATTACCAGTTTCCCTAATATAATCTTCATGATTTTTTGAATCAATTATATTTTGAATTTCATGCATACTTTCAGTTAGGAAATGTCCACTACCAGCTGCGTAATCAATAACATAAGGTAATAAATTATCATTATCTCTACTATTTAGTTTCTCGTCAATTATTTTATCCAAAGGTAAGGATTTGATAATAAATTGAGAAATAGGGACAGGAGTAAAAAATTGCCCTGATTCTTGTTTTAACCCAGTAGTAAGAAGCAATTCAAAGAAATCTGATAAATATTGTTGACGTTTATTATACCTTAATCTATATCCTTGAAGAAGTTCTACAATTTCTTTGACAATTTTAGCATTTTCTTTGAATGATTGATTATCAAAAACTTCTTTAAATGCAAATTCGTTATTTTTTTCAAGACGAAGTTTGTAAATTCTTTCAAGAAGCTGTTTCTTAATATCTTCATTTAATTCGGCATATTCTTTTTCAAAGTCTTCTTTCGAGAAGTCCGAAACAGTTTTATCAAGAAAATCTTTCATTCCTTTTTTATAAATTTCGGTTAATCTAATTTGAAAAGAAACATCATCATCTTGACCTTCCATCCATTGAAAATCAAGTTCTTCATTTTCTAATTTTGATTTTTCGTCATAGACTTTGCAAAGAAATAAAGTAAAGATTTTGTTAAAAGCATTTGGTTTATCTGAAACTACATTGTGGCGTAGAATTTCCAGAAAGCGATTGAAAATAAAACTACTATCTTCTTGTTCTATTGGTTTTAGTTGCTCGAGAGTAAGTGCTTTACTAACAAAGTTATAAGGATTTACCCATGATTCAAAAACTCCATTATCTTTTGTAAATTTATTCCATTTTTCATAAAAATCTTTTACATCACCTGTTCTGTAATCTTCTTCTATTTTAATTATTTCACTTATATAATCAATTTTTTCTCCAATTAAATCAGAAGTATAAAGCATTATTAAATCAGCTTTATTGCTAAATTTGAAATAGGTAAATAATTGACCACCATTTTTTTTCAAATTATTAAATTCTTTTTCAAACTCTTTACCGTAGGTCTTACACTCAATCAAAAGATATTCATTATCTTCATTATCTCTATTTACACAAATATCTAATCTGCCAGAATGTCCATGTCCAGCTGGGTAAGTTTTTTCAAGGATAATATTTTCAGGTTTGTATCCTTTTTCGAGTAATCGATTAACACATTCGAGAACAACCCAGTTTTCAGGTTGAGAGAAATTTTGGGTAGTTTTACTATCAGATTTTATTTTTGAACCAAAATCAATTATTAAGCTTTTAAAATCAACTTCAATAGAATAATCATCTTGATATTTTTTAATATATATATCAGAAGCATTTTCCTTTGGTATGAAGCTAATTGCCTTTAATAATTTTTTGATGTTGTTCATAATTTTAAATTTTATAATTATATTTATAACGCAAAAATACAAAATTAATTTGAAAATGTTAATAAATGCATAGTTATAATATTTTTGTTAGTTTAATATAAAACTATCCTGCGATTTAAGGAGAAAAATGAAATTGTGCAATCTTAAAAGTGTCGGAGTGTTAAAATCTACGATTTGTGGGGGGTGGGATTGTTTCATCTACACCGAGTTGTAACTCGGTGCTACAAATATTAAACTACTCTGTAGTTTTTTTAAGTAGCCATGACAAATCAATGATTTTAAGAAGAAAAATGAAGGGGAGGTTTTTTTGTGGATTCTTCGGCTTCGCCTCAGAATGACGAGAGGGTTTCTCGGCTTCGCTCTGAATGACAAATAAAAAAAATTAAAAAATTTTGAAACTTTTAAAATATTTTTTGCGTTTTAACTTCTATACGTTAGCACTCGCAACAAGAGAGTGCTAATAATTTAAAAGATTATGTTTAACAATATAAAAATAGGAGATTGTGAAATGGCATTAACTCCATTACACGACAGAGTGTTAGTAGAGCCGAAAGCTCCAGAAGAAACTACTGCAGGTGGTATAATTATTCCGGATACTGCTAAAGAAAAACCTCAAGAAGGTACTATCAAAGCAGTTGGTGGTGGCAAGATTACTGAAGATGGGAAAGTTTTACCTTTGAATGTAAAGGTTGGGGATAAAGTATTGTTCAGCAAATATGGTGGAACAGATATCGCTGTTGATGGTAAAGATATGCTTATCATGAGAGAATCTGATATCTATGCTATTATTAGCTAATTTTTTCTTAATTAATTTGTAAAATAAAAAACAGGAATTTAAAAATGTCTGCAAAGATTATTACTTATGGCGTTGACGCTCGTACTTCATTAAAAAAAGGTGTCGATAAATTAGCAAACGCTGTTAAAGTTACTTTAGGACCAAAAGGTCGTAATGTTATTATTGATAAAAAATTTGGTGCACCTACTGTTACTAAAGATGGTGTTACTGTAGCTAAAGAAGTTGAATTGGAAGATGCAATCGAAAACTTAGGTGCTAATATGGTACGTGAGGTTTCTTCTAAAACTTCTGATATTGCTGGTGATGGTACTACTACTGCTACTGTTTTGGCTCAAGCTATTTATGCTGAAGGGTTGAAAAACGTAACTGCAGGTGCTAATCCTATGGATTTGAAACGTGGTATTGATATCGCTGTTAATAAAGTTAGAGAAACTTTAGCTTCTATTTCTAAGCCAGTTGAAGATAGCAAAACTATTGCTCAAGTTGGTACTATTTCTGCAAATAGTGATGAAGAAATCGGTAATTTGATTGCTGAAGCCATGGATAAAGTTGGTAAAGAAGGTGTTATTACTGTAGAAGAAGCAAAAGGAACTGCTACTGAACTTGATACTGTAGAAGGTATGCAATTTGATAGAGGTTATTTATCTCCGTATTTTGTTACTGATGCTGAATCTATGGAAACTGTATTAGATGATCCATATATATTAATTCACGATAAAAAAATCGCTACTATTAAAGATGTTTTACCAGTATTAGAGAAAGTTTCTCAAGCTGGAAGACCATTATTAATTATTGCTGAAGATATCGAAGGTGAAGCATTAGCAACTTTAGTTGTTAATAAATTGCGTGGTACTTTACGTATTGCTGCTGTTAAAGCTCCTGGTTTTGGTGATAGAAGAAAAGCTATGCTTGAAGATATTGCTGTATTAACTGGTGGAACTGTTATTTCAGAAGAAAAAGGTTATAAACTTGATGCTGCTACTTTAGCTAACTTAGGTACTGCTAAAAGAGTTGTAATTGATAAAGATAACACTACTGTTGTTGATGGAAGCGGATCTAATGAAGCTATCAAAGCAAGAGTAAATGAAATCAAAAATCAAATCGAGAAAACTACTTCTGATTATGATAAAGAGAAATTACAAGAAAGATTAGCAAAATTATCTGGTGGTGTTGCTGTTCTTAAAATCGGTGCTTCTACAGAAGTAGAGATGAAAGAGAAAAAAGCAAGAGTAGAAGATGCACTTCACGCTACAAGAGCTGCAGTTGAAGAAGGAATCGTACCAGGTGGTGGTGTTGCTTACTTCAGAACACTTGATTCATTAAAAGATTTGAAAGGTGCTAATCACGACCAAACTGTTGGTATTGATATTATCCGTAGAGCATTAGAGGCTCCATTAAGACAAATCGTAACTAATGCAGGTGGCGAAGCTTCTGTAGTAGCTAATGAAGTTAGAAATGGTAAAGGTGCTTATGGGTTTAATGCAAGAACTGATGAATATGGCGATATGTTTGAAATGGGTGTAATTGACCCTACAAAAGTAAGCCGTGTTGCATTAGAAAATGCTGCTTCTGTATCTGGATTATTACTTACAACTGAAGCTACGATAGTAGAAAAAGAAGATGAGAAAGCTCCTGCAATGCCTGACATGGGTGGTATGGGCGGAATGGGTGGTATGGGCGGAATGATGTAATTCCTCTCTAACGCTTATAATTACTAAAGAAAGCCGAGCATATTGTTCGGCTTTTTTTTTGTGGTTTGGGGGTGTTTTTTGTTTAATAAATATAATTAATTGCAATTCGTCTTATAAATAAAACTAAATAGAGGAATAAAGATGGGTAAAAAAGAATTTGAAGAATTTATAAATCAAAGTTATACATCTACAGATAGTATAAATAACACCGAATTTATTTTAAATCGTTGGTATAATAATATTGATACTCTTTATACAGAAATTAAATTATGGTTAAATGATTTTATTGAATCTGGTAAAGTTCAGATTGAAGAAAATGATTTAGAAATCGTTGAAGAAGCAATTGGAACTTATAAAGTAAAATCACTGCAATTAAGTTTTGCTGGTAATTCAGTAGTTGTACAACCTAAAGGTACAATTATGATTGGAACTATAGGAAGAGTTGATTTAATTGGAAAGTCTGGAATTCAAAAAATAATTTTGACTGATAAAAATGCTTCTTCACCGAAAATTCATTTTTTTGAAAAAGAAAATGAAAAAGGAGATATTAATTTAGAATTTAAAGATTCTAATGAAAAAGAAGTTGAGTGGGTTTGGAAATTAACATCAGAACCGCCAAAAATTACTTTTACAGAATTAAATCAAGAAACATTTTTAAATTGTTTAATGAAAGTAACAAATGGTTAAAAGGTTTTCAAAGTCTAACCTGCAATTATCAGATGAAGAAATTGCTAATTCTTTAAACTATAGAAAAAAGGGATTAAGATTTTTATTTTCTGAACAGAATCCTAAATATGAATTAGAATTTGTAGGGTATTCTAAATCAGAAGTAAATAATGAATTACAAAAGCAAATTGAAGAAGTTGAAAAAGATGCTTGTTTAAATATTTTGGCTTGTATAGAAGCTAAATTTAGATTGGATTATGTTTTACGATGTGAAAATAGGTTTAAAGATAGTATTTCTCAAAGGTTTAGAGAGCTTTATGCTGAATCACAATATAGAATTTCATTTGAAGATGGAATATTGGAAGAATGGAAAAATTATTCAAAAGAATCCAAAAAATATATATCAATAATTAAAGGTGCTTTCAAATATCGTCATTGGTTAGCACATGGTAGATATTGGACTTACAAATCTACCATTTACGACTTTTCTAGTTTATATCAATTAAGTAACCAAATAGATTCATTTTTACTTAAATAAGTTGAGAAAATAAATCTTTAATATTAATAATTTGGTTGGCGTTTTCAGGGTTTTATACAGAGGATAACATAACAGAACCAACTTAAACTTATGAGCTTGATAGTGAAAATATGAAAGTAGATGTTAATAAATTGGCAAGGCAAATAAAGTTAAGTTTCGGGATTAATAACAAAAGAGAATATTTAAAATGAATAAACAAAATATAATTTTTAATTCAATTTACTTAATAAAACTTAAAATTAATAATGAAAAAAATACTTATTACAGGTGCAACTGGTAATATTGGACTTACACTAATTAAATATATTGATAAAATAAAATTAGATAATAAAATTATTGCGGGTCTGAGGGATTTAAATGATAAAGAGAGATTCAGTCAGTATAGCGATATTGACTTTGTTTTGTTTGATTTCGAAAAAGAAGCAACTTTCGATAATGCACTTAAAGATATTGATAGAGTTTTTCTTTTAAGACCTCCACATATTTCTGATATTGATAAATATTTTAAACCTTTATTTGATAAATTTAAAGAATATAAAATTAATGACATTGTTTTTTTATCTGTACAAGGTGCTGAAATAAGTAAAGTAATTCCACATAATAAAATAGAAAGATTAATTAAGGAATATCAATTTAATTATATTTTTATTAGACCTTCATATTTTATGCAGAATCTAACAACTACACTCCTAAATGGAATTAAAGAAAAAAATGAAATTGTTTTACCATCAGGGAATGCAAAATTTAACTGGGTTGATGTAGAAAATATAAGTGAAGTATGTGCTATTCTTTTAATAGAATTTGATAAATATTTAAATAAATCATTTGAGATCACTGGTTATGAAAATTTATCTTATCCGGATGTTGTGAAATTAATGAATAAGTCACTTAAACACAATATAAAATATATAAGCATGAACCCAATTTCTTTTTATTTTTATAAAAGAAGAGAAGGTTTAAGCAGCGGGTTTGCTATTGTAATGTTGATTTTGCATTTCTTACCTCGCTTCCAAGATGAACCAAAAATATCAAGATTTTATGAAGAATTAACTAATAAAAAACCAAGCTCAATAAATGAATTTATTAATAGAGAAAAGAATAAATGGGAATAATTTGTTATTTTTGCTATTCTAAATTATTACATGTTTTAAAGGAAAATATATGTCTGCTTATGTGATTGCTACTTATAATGTTATTGATAAAGAAATATATAAAGAATATATTAAGAAGACTATGCCTATAGTTTTTAAATATGGTGGTCAACCTATTGTAGCAGATGCTAAAAATGAATGTGCTGAAGGTGAGCCAAGAAATCAAGTTGTTATTATTAAATTTCCGTCTAAAGAAAAAGCTTGGGGCTGGATAAATGACCCTGACTATATGGAAGTAAAGAAAATGAGACATGAAGCAACTGAAAAAGGGTTCTTGACTGTAGCAGATGAATTTGTGATGCCTGCGTAATATTATTAATTGCCCCGATTTAATTGGGGCTTTTTTTTTGTTAAAATATTTTTTGTAATTTGAGCATTGAATTTAACAAATAAAATGTAAGTTTATATGAAAGTGGGGTATTTAATATTAATTGTTTTACTGGAAACTTTTAGATTGTCTTCAGAGGAAAATTTTATTAATCCAATTGGGACGTATGAGCTTGAAAGTGAAACAACTAAAGATGATGAAGATATTTATGGTTATTATGGTGAAATTAACATAAAACTAATAAATAATAAGCAAATTATTATGACTTTTTTATAAATAAAGGTGCTCCAAGCTATAATTCAGGGTCTTTTGTTGATACTTTGATTTATGAAAATTATAAAGCTATTTATAAATTAGAAGAAGATTTAAGTTGTAAGATTACTTTTGAATTTAGTGAAAAAGGAATTAAAGTTACTCAAGAATCTGATGATTATAATTCAGGATGTAGTTTTGGTCATGCTGTAAAAGCCGATGGATTTTTTAATAAGGTTTCATCTGAAATACCAATTCTTAAAGATCCTCTTACTGATGAAATATTAGATTAAATTGAAAATTAAAAAAGAAAAATAAATGAATAATGATTATCAAATAAATCTAAATACATTACGTTTATAATTTAAAAATGGAGCAAACTATGACTATTTCACAAACAAATGACGAGATAATATTAAAATTTTCAAAAAATATTGATATTGATGGATTACAAGATTTTTTTGATTATATAACATACAAAGAAGCAGTTTCAAATTCTCAAGCCACTCAAGATGATGTAGATAAGTTAGAAAAAGAAATTAAGTCAAATTGGTGGAGCAAAAATAGAGAAAGGTTACTGAATGAAGCTGATAGTTGATACTAATATCATTTTTAGTTGTCTTTTAAATACGAATAATGAATTATCTAAAATCATATTTTTTGCTAATGATGATATTAAATTTTATAGTTGCAATTACATGCTTGATGAAATTTCTAATCATTGGGAAAAACTAAGAAAATATTCTAAATTAGATGATAAAGCATTAAAAATTTCATACTTGAAAATATTATCAAGAATTAATTTTGTAAATGAAAATTTAATTCCACTGAATATTTGGAAAGAAAGCGAGATAAATGTTTCTGAAATTGATGAATATGATATTGATTTTGTAGCATTAACACGTTTTCTAAATGGAAAACTTTGGACAAGTGATAAAAAACTATTTAACCATTTAAAACATAATAAATTTATAGAAGTAATAAGTACAAATGAATTAAAAGTTAAAATTAAATGGTAAAATAAAATTAAATTTTAACATATTTTTATATGACCCTAAAATATAAAAAACCTGCTTTACTATTAATTGATATTCAAAAGGCATTTTTGGATAAAGAATATTGGGGTGGTAATAGAAATAATAAAGATGCAGAATTAGTTTCTGGTAAAATATTAAATTATTGAAGGGTGAGAAATGAGAATGAAGACATATTATTTTTTTATTTTGTTTCTATTTATTTTTATTATGAATGTTACAGCTTATTGTCCAGTTGCATTTATAACATACTATCCACAAGGTAGCACATTAAATTTGAATTCAAATATTATAATTCAAAGCTATGGATTATCTAATCGGATTGTTTTTAACTTAAATAAAATTTATCCAATTTATTTAGAGTCAGAACAACATAGAATAAAATTAAAAGTAATTGAAATTAACGAAGGAATGGATGATGTCGTTCAAGCAGTTTTAAAACCTGAAGAACAATTATCGGTAGATAATTTTTATCAAATAAAAATTGAAAACTTAACTGAAGAAGATGAACGTCATTTATTATTTTGCAAACATAGAACCCATTATGATGAAAAGAAATGGAAAGTTATTAATTATATAGATAATACAAAACCTATATTATTACAAAGCAAACCTTTTTTAAAAGATAATAGTTTATTACCAGCTGGTTGTGGTGATATAGTTCATAATGAAATTCAGCTTAATTATATTGATGATTCAAAAGTATTTGCAATAACTGAATTTTTTAATATTGATTCAAATATAACAAACAAGTACATTCTTAATTATAATAATGATAGCATGTTACTTGTTGGTCACGGTATGTGTGGTGGTGAATTTAAGTATAATAAAAATTTAAAATATAAAGTAAGATTTAAATTAATGGATATCTCAGGTAATGAATCAATTAATTGGTCTGATTGGTTAGAAATAGATCCACCGTTTAAAAATTTTTTAGAAGGCAAATAAATATATTCAATTTAACAATAACTATGTGAATTATTATGCCCATTTTAAACAAAAAACCAGCATTACATTTAATTGATATTCAAAAAGCATTTTTGGATGAAGAGAATTGAGGTGGAAATAGAAATAATATAGATGCTGGGTTATTTTGTTCCAAAATATTAGTAAATTGGAGATTATTTTATGAATTGTAAAAACTGCTATACAGAATATCAAGCTAATTTCTGCCCTAACTGTGGACAGAAAACTATTGAAAAACATTCTTTCAAGAATGTATTTAGTGGTGTATTAGAAATAATTGAATTAGAAAGAGGTTTTTTTAGAACTTTTTGGGATATTGTAAGAAGACCTAAAGAGTTTTTTGAAGGTTATTTGAATGGAAAGACTAAGCCATTTACTAACCCAATATTATTTATGTTCTCAACTCAATCAATTTTGTTATTTATAATCTTTATAATATTATCTTATAATGACTATAAAGATCCAAATAATGAGAGAGTAATTTATTACATAAAATTTTTTATTGAAGTTATCATTTTCTCATTAATATTTTATAAGTTAAGTATAAATAAAGGTCAACAATATATTAATGGATTAATAATAAGTATTTATTTCATTTCAACTGCTATGACATTATTTGAGTTAGCTATGTTAAGTCAAATGAGTTTTTATCCATTAATATTAATTATACCTTATATTACATATTTAATCTTTAAAATTTTAATCATACCTAAAAATCTTTTATTCAGAATAATTATGTCAGTTCTTTTAACAATAGTTTTTATTTCATTATATTTAATTAGTAATGGAATATACGAATTAATATTTACTGTAAAAATTTAAAATGACAAATAAGAGATTAAAAATAAAATGTTAATTAACTAAGTAAGTTTATATGACCCTAAAAAATAAAAAACCAGCATTACTTTTAATTGATATTCAAAAGGCATTTTTGGATGAAGAGTATTGGGGTGGTAATAGGAATAATAAAGATGCGGAATTAATTTCTGCTAAAATATTAAGTTATTGGAGAGAAAATAATTTACCTTTATTTCATATTAGACATAGTTCTACTGACCCAAATTCAAAATTACATAAGTCGAATAAAGGTTTTGATTTTAATGAAAATGTTATGCCTTTTGATAATGAAATAGTAATTACTAAAAATGTAAATAGTGCTTTTATTGGTACTGATTTAAAAGAAAGATTAGATGAATTAAAAATTACTACATTAGTTATAATAGGACTAACGACTAATCATTGTGTTTCGACTACTACTCGAATGGCTGGTAATTTAGGGTATGAAACTTATTTGATTTCAGATGCTTGTGCAACTTTTAATAGAATTGGACTTAATGGTGAAGTCTTTGATTCTGAACTCATTCATCAGACTTCTTTGGCAAATTTAAGTGATGAGTTTGCTACAATTTGGGATTCTGAGAAGTTGTTTTGTGAGTTAGATTAAAGTAATAATAATACTATAATAATTTTTATTCGCAACTATTTTTATATTCTATTCGTAATTGATTTTTCAATTATAAATAAGGATATTATGATTTACTTTATACTAATTCTATTAAATTTCATAGGATATGCCAATCAAGCCGAGCCACAAATTTCATTCGCTAAAAATCAACAATCTATCGAATATTATGTAGAACAAGCTGAACTTTGGTGGAAAGAAGTCGAAAAAGATAATAAATCTGAGATCAATTGGTATAATTATTTTAGAGCTAGTAGAAATGCAAATGGTACTTATGATTGGAGGTCTGACTTTTTAGAATTATCTCCATACCTTAAAGAAGGTGCGGAAATTGTAAAATTAATTAAAGAAGCAATTCCAAATACTTTTACTTATTATTATTGTTCTTTTTTAACAAATGGAATAGGAGTAGAGAATTACCAAAACTTGCTTAAAGCTTATGAAATGAATCCGAATTTTGTAGGAATTCATTCAAGTATGATTTCTTATGCAGAGTCAAGTATGAATTATGATTTAAGAAAAAAAGTAAATAGAGAATGGTATCAAACAAACTATTTTTCTACCGATTTATTAAATTATTCATATAATGTACTTAATTCAATGGATAAAAATTCAATTCTTTTTGTTCAAAATGATAATGATACTTACCCTTTATGGCTTTTGCAAGATGCTTTAGAAATCAGACCAGATGTACTAATAATTAATATTGATTTTATGTTATTAGATGATTACAGAAAAAATATATTCAATGAATTAAAGATTAAGAATATTGATTTGGGAGAGATTGATATTGATGAATACAGAGGTAATTGGAAAAAAGCATTACAATATATAATCAATAATTATCAAGGAAATAAGAATATACATTTAGGTCTTACATTATATAACGAGTTATATAATGATTTGAATGACAAATTATATATCAGTGGTTTAACTCTAAAGTATTCAAAGGATAAGATTGACACTCTAAAATTAAATTTGAATTTTTATGAAAATATATTTAATTTAGATTATTTAAAAAATGATTTCTACTTTTCAAAAAATGAAAATAATATAAACGTTCAGAATCTTAATTATGTAAATATGTTTTCTGAATTATATCCATATTATTTGAATAATAAAGAAATAGAAAAAGCAAATGAATTAAAAGAATTATCTGTTAAAATTGCATCTAAATTAAACAATGAAAAAGTAAATGATGAAGTAAAGAATTTATTTAAAAATTAATATTTTTTATTCCTTTGTCCCCTTTTTGATTTTTGTTTCGTTATTGTAGTATAATTTGTAAAACATTTATAGGAAAAAACTATGAAAGACGCATTAAATTGGTTCGAAATTCCTGCCTTAAATTTCGAAAGAGCTAAAGCTTTTTATGAAGCAGTACTTGATTCTAAGTTTGAAACGATGACTATGGAGTCAATGGGTATGACTATGGCTTTCTTTCCATCTGATTGGGAGAATGGTGTAGGTGGAGGTGTTTGTACTGGTCCTGGTTGTGTACCGTCAGACAAGGGTACTATTGTGTATCTGAATGCTGGTGAAGATTTAAGCGATGCACTTGGGCGTGTTGAAGCTGCTGGTGGAAAAATTGTATTACCAAAAACATCTTTGGGTGATAATGGTTTTATGGCAATGTTCATGGATACTGAAGGAAATAAAGTAGGGTTTCATTCTAATAAATAAATTGAATGAATTATATTTTAATAAATTAACTAAAATTATAAAAGGAAATTGAAATGAAAGAATTTATGATGATTTTTATTGGTGCTGACTATGAAGAGTTAGGATTATCGCCAGAGCAATTACAAGAGAGAATGGGTAAATGGTTTGCTTGGAGTAAAAAAATGGGCGAACAAGGTATTATCAGATGTGGAGAAGCATTGTATCCAACTGGTAAAACTATTTCTGGACCAGATAGAGTTGAATCTGATGGACCATACACAGAAAGCAAAGAAATTGTTGGTGGATTTTACGTAATTGCAGTGGAAGATATGGCTGCAGCTACTAAAGTTGCTCAAGATTTTCCTGATTTTGACTTAGGTGGAACTGTTGAAATCAGAGAAGTTATGAAGTTTGAACACTGATAATGAAATAAAAATAGTTGATCATCTTTTCAGGCATCAGTCTGGAAAGATGCTTGCTATTTTGTCAAAAATCTTTGGTCTTTCTAATCTTGAATTAATCGAAGATGCTGTTCAAGATACTTTCCTACAAGCATCTATCAAATGGAGAAATGGACTCCCCGAAAATCCAGAAGCTTGGCTTACTTTAACTGCTAAAAATCGTGTTATAGATTTGCTAAGACAAAGTAAATCTTTAAAAAACAGAAACGCAAATTACAAACTTGACGAGTATTCTAAAATAGATGATGTATATATGAATCATGAAGTTGAAGATAGTCAACTGCGAATGATATTTGTGGCTTGTCATCCTGCTTTTTCTAAAGAAGACCAAATTACATTTGCGTTAAAAGCAATATCAGGTTTTTCTGGAAAAGAAATTGCCTCTGCTTTGCTACAAAATGAAGAAACAATCAAGAAAAGATTATCACGTGCAAGAAAGAAAATTAAAGATTTAAAAATTACCTTAGATTATCCTAACCCAAGTGAAATTGAATCAAGGATTTCAGGGGTTTTACAAATTATTTATTTAATATTTAATGAAGGGTTTCATTCAATTAAAGAAAATAGCTTAATTGATAAAGAGTTGTGCGGCGAAGCATTACGATTGACCAAATTATTATTAATGAAAGATAACTTTAGAACTGGTACTTTGTATGCTTTATTTGCATTACTTTGTTTTAATTCTTCAAGAATTGACTCTAAAATACTTGATGGAGAAATAATTGATTTGAAAAATCAAGACCGTTCTAAATGGTATTTACCATTGATTGTATTAGGACAGGATTCCTTGCGAACAGCTCAAATGTATAGTGATAGGTCAGCATATCATTATGAAGCACTAATAGCTGCCGAACATGTGAAAGCAATTAAATTCGAGAATACGAACTGGGAATTAATAATTAAATATTATGATGAAATGTATAAATTTTCACCTTCAATTAATATATTATTATCTAAAACAATTGCCTTTTTGCAAATTGATAAGTATAATCAAGCGAAAGAAATACTTGATTTGATTAAACCAAAAGAATTAAATCAAAGAGTATATTTATATCATGGTACTTTAGCTGAATATTATATTAAAATAAATGATAAAAATAAAGCAGTTGAAGAATTAGATAAAGCGATTGATTCTTGCAAAAATAATCTCGAGATTAAGTATTTGAAGAATAAGAGGGAAATTTTAGTTAAATCATTAAGTTAGTAAATTTTGTCTTTATTTTATGAAAGTGTAATAATTACCCTAAATCCAATTCTGGATGATGATATTTCGACTATGCTCAATGCTTATTTATGTAACTGTAGTGAAAGAAAATTTGCGTTCACTACATATTCGTAGCCACTTTAAAACTACAGTGTAGTTTCATTTCAGTAGTAAATGAGAATAAGGAGGACAACTAATCTAGCGGAGTAGCACCTCTTATTTAAATTCTAAACCCAGTTCTTTAAAAAAAAATGCCGATGTTTAGGATACATCGGCGAATGGGTTGTTTTTGGGTTTTAGTATGTCAATTTTCTATTATCGTTTTAAGTTGTTAAC
>JAUIIX010000133.1 GCA_030431515.1 bacterium | reverse complement strand
TAATATCCAATCGAAAATTAACTTTAAATACTTTTTTTATTACAATAGACCAAAACAAAAACTCAAACAGATTTTTAAATTTGCCTAAGCCAGTTAATCGTGCCTCTGCCTTTGATTAATAAACAAATTTAAAAATTTACGGAGATTTTATTATGAAAACAATTCATAAAATATTATTTTTAAGCATTTTTATGCTTATTGCATCATCAAATTTTGAACTAAAAAGTCAAGTCTGTCCTACTGGGTTTACACCTAAATTCAAGATATTAAATATAAATGGTTGTGATTATGAAGTTGAAATTTGTTATAAATGTGATGTAACAGGTCCGTATAATTCATTGCGAGTTGTAGGAATTACAAAATTAGTTCCAGCATGTGTTCAAACTTGGTCAATTGACCAAATAACAAATTATATTTGGGACTATCTACTTTCTAAAGATTTTATAGATGAATTGTTTGATGAGTGCGATAATCTTATACCACCTTGTGATGTGCCATTTACAGTAGATTATTATATTGAAAGAATTGAAGATATATGTTGGTATAAAAAGAACGTTGGTGGTTTAATACATTATTATCCATGCTATTCAGGCCAAGTTTATTGTCAAACAATCTGGAAAATTTGTCGTTTACCAAATAATGAATATAGAAAAGATCTATATTATGGACCTTCTGTTTCAGGAAATATTAATACAGTTTGCCCTTCTAGCACTGTACCTGCTGATCCAGCTTTAAATCAACAAACAGATTGCTTTAATATACCTACACTTTGTTCACCTTATTAAATTAAAATTGGCCTTTTAATTAAATAAAAGGCCATTACTAAATATGAAAATAATATTTTACATATATTTATTAGTTAATATAAATAATTTATATTCCCAAAGAGAATACTATAATTGGTATTTTGGTTATGGTTTTCAAGATACAAACAAAGTATATAATACTTTTGGTTTGATTTTTGAAGATACTTTAAAATTTCCTAAAGCAATAAGTAATGGAAAAATAGATACTCATAATAACAACCCAATTTCTATTTCAGATAAGAAAGGTAACTTTCTATTTAAATCAGATTTATATTTTTTACGTGATAATAATTTTGATACAATATTTAATATGAGAAATGAATTTCGAAATCAAGAAAAATCAGTTTTAATAGATAACTCTTCATTTTGTATTAATGATTTAAATAATAAAGATTTACATTACTTATTTTATATAAATGGAAATTATCAGTCTATTAATTTACCAAATTGGATCAATATTAATGATTTTGGTATAAATTATTTTGTATATGATTCAAAAAATAAATCAATTATAAAAACAAATAATAAATTAGATGTACAAACTACGAATTGTATTGAAATTACATTAAATAATAACAATAAAGAGTATTGGGTGCTAATTAGTAAACATATTTCAAACGAATTGGTATCATATAATTTTAATAGCAATGGACTTAATAGTACAAACCCAATAGTAAATTTAACATTAAATGAATTAGATTCACTTACTCCTATTGAAATAAAAATATCACCAAATAGAAAAAAATTTGCCGCTATTTATTTTGATAAAAGAAATGTAACTTTAAATAAATTATTGCTTGCTGATTTTGATGATAAAACTGGTAAAATCTCAAATTATGCAATATCGAATGTAGATTATAAAGCAAAAAGATTTTATGATGTTAGATATCTTTTGTCAAGATCATTAGAGTTCTCACCCAATTCAAGAAAATTATATTTAGGTGCTTATAAGTTATACTTTAATTTTGATGAAGAATACTTAATTCAATTTAATTTAGATTCTCTAAATAACAAGAAAAATATTAATAATTATAATATTATAGAAACAGAGATATTAGATTTAGGAGTACATGATTTAGAGTTAGCTCCTAATGGAACTATAATTTGTAATGAAAGTAATAGAAGAAATGTAAGTGTTATTAATAATCCAAATGACAATTATAATAATCTAAAGTTTAGTAAAGTTAATTTTTATTTAAAAGATTCAGTTAATTATGGTTATACCGGAAGTTATTTGCCTAAAACACTTTCTTGCAAATACTCCTTTCTAAGTATAAACCACTTTCAAGAAATATGCGAATATGAAGATTTAGAATTAAAAGCAATTCCATTTAGTAGTATTTCAAGTGCCTCTTTTACTTGGGAAGGTCCTAATAGTTTTTATTCAGAAGAAGAAAGCCCAATAATTAAAAATATTTTAAAAACAAATGAAGGTTATTATAAAGTAAAGGTTTATAATGAAAGTGATACTTTGAGTGATAGTACATTAGTAACTGTAAATGAAAGAACTGACTTTGAGTTAATTAAAAGTAAAGATATTTTGTGTCCAAACGATAGTTTGATTATGTTTACAAAAGAAAACTTTGATATTTTGTGGAATAATAATATCATTTCAAAATCATTTACAGTTTATAATTCAGGAACTTATACTGCTTCATATATTGATAGTAATAAATGTGAAACTATTAAATCAATCTATATTGAAGAATATGATTTATTTCCCAAAATAACCACCTCCCAAAACAATTTTTGTTACGGAGATTCTACAACTCTCTCACTTGACAAGGATTATGAAACAATTATTTGGAATACAGGAGAAAGCACAAAAGATATTATTGTGAAAGAAAGTGGCGTTTATTCGGCAACTGTTACTCAGGGTGAATGCACCAATGACACGAGTATAGTAATTAATGTTAATCCTTTACCGACACTTGATATAGAAGCACCTAAGGGAACAATTCTTTGTGATGGTGGAGGTATAATTTTAGAAGCAAAAGTTCCAGCAAATACAAAAATAACTTGGAATGATGGAACTAAATTAGCGAAACGAACTGTGTCTATATCAGGAACTTATACACTTACCGCTGAAGATTTAACTACTGGTTGCAAAAACACAAAATCAATTATAGTATCAGATATAGAAAACCTAAAAGCAGAAATACAAGGCGACTCAACTTTTTGTGACGGAGAAAGCACTACGCTTACTATCCAACCACAAGGAAAATCATACCTTTGGAATACAGGAGAAACTACTCAAAGTATAGTAGTAAATAA
>JAUIIX010000005.1 GCA_030431515.1 bacterium | reverse complement strand
AAACTTCTCCGAAGTTTTTTTAAGTAGCCATGACAAATCAATGATTTTAAGAAGAAAAATGAAGGGGAGGTTTTTTTGTGGATTCTTCGCTTCGCTCTGGATGACAGGGAAATTGTTGTAAGTTTGGCTAAAGCCATTATTATTAAATGTTTAATTGGCTGGGCTGAAGCCCACCCCTATTCATAATACAATGGAATCCAAGCAATGCTCTGAATGACGGGAAATGGAAAAAGAAGGGAGGGTTTTGTGTGGTTTTATTATTATTTAATAAATTAATTATTGTCATAATATATTGCATATTATGAGTTTAATGTGAAACTCTTCCCTACAAGTTAATGAATTTTTAACTGGGTTTATCGGCTTCGCCTTAGAATGACAATGCTAAATTAATTGAAAAATAGTTTTTTTCAGGATTTTTATTTTATTATAATTTTAATTTATTTTTAAAGATATGTTGTCGATTATAGATATATGGTTGATGAGTTTAACTTTCTTGTTTGTTGAATTATAAAGTCAAATTTAATATTTTGAGTAAAATTCTTTAATTTTGTATATTATCTATTATTGATTGTGGATGCTTTAAATGGCTATGATTAAAATATTACCTGAGTTCCTTGCTAATCAGATTGCTGCTGGTGAGGTTGTTCAGAAACCTGAATCGGTTATTAAGGAATTAGTTGAAAATGCTATTGATGCAGAAGCTGATAATATTTTTATTACTATCCATAATTCTGGTAAGGATTTAATTCATATTCAAGATAATGGTCTTGGTATGTCAAGGGAAGATTTGGAACTGTCTATTCGTCGGCATGCTACTAGTAAATTAGTTACTCAAGAAGATTTAGAAGCGATTTTAACTTTTGGATTTAGGGGAGAAGCGCTTGCTTCTATTTCTGCTGTTGCTAAACTTGAAATTCGTACTAAAAGAAGACAAGATAAGTTAGGATATTGTATGATTTCGGAGCCAAATTCTATTCCTGCTATCGAGGAATGTGATACCGAAGTTGGTACTCAAATTTTTGTTAGAAATCTTTTTTATAATGTGCCTGCAAGACGTAAGTTTTTGAAGTCTAATTTGTCTGAATACAAAGCTATACTTGATACTCTTACTAAATTTGCTCTTTCGCATACAAATGTTCAATTGATTTTTAATAATGAAAATAACTTAGTTCTTAATCTTCGTTCTGATAATTTGGAAGATAGAATTAATGAGTTATTAGGTCACAGAATTGTAGAAAGTATGATTAAGGTTGACTTTGATGATGGAATTATGAAAGTGAAAGGGTATGTTGCTAAGCCATCAATTATTAAATTAAGCCGTTCGCATCAATTTTTGTTTTTAAATAATAGGAATATTCAGAATAAGTCTATAAATCATGCAATTATATCTGCTTTTGGACCTTTGATTGACAAAAATCAATATCCTCCTTATGTTTTGTTTTTGGAGATTGACCCTCATAAAATTGATATTAATATTCATCCTCAGAAGCACGAAGTGAAGTTTGATGATGACCGATATGTTTATATGACGGTGAAAAGTGCTGTTCAAAATGCACTAAGAGCAAATGACTTAACTGCACCAGTGAAGTTTAATTTTGAAAATGAAATGAATTTGGAGAGTTATAAAAATCCTTTTGATATTGAAAGACAACAAGATAAAAATGATGATATTTTTGTTAATAGAAATACTGGTGAAATTGTAGATTATAAGGAAAGTTTTAAGAGTAATAAATCTAATCAGAAATTTGAGAAAAATAATGATTTTAATAGTAGATTTGAAGAAAAAAGGGAAAACTCTTTTAAGCCAAATGATGATTTATCTGCTTTTGATTTGATTTTTAATAATGATGTTGATGATTTTAAAAAGATTGATAAAAATTTTATTCAAATTCATAATAAGTATATTGTTTGTCAAAATAGTAAGGGCTTTTTAATTATTGACCAACATAATGCTCACGAAAGAATTAATTATGAAAAAGCAATTAAGATGTTTGAAAGAGAATTGTCAAGTCAACAAAAATTACTTTTTGAAGAATCTTTCACTTTAACTCAATCTGAAATTTTAACTTTGAATGAAATTGAAGAAGAAATTAAATTACTTGGTTTTGACTTTGAAATTAATGATTCTGAAATTACTCTAAATGCTAAACCGATTGATGTAAAAAATGGTGCAGAAGAGCAAGATTTTAGGGAGATGTTGGAATTGTTTTCGGAGTATCAAGAAAAAGGTAAGATGTCGAAACGAGAGAATTTGGCGGCTTCATATTCTTGTAGAAGTTCAATAAAAACTGGTAAAATATTATCTCAAAAAGAAATGGAAATGCTTCATAATGACTTATTTAACTGTGATACTCCTTATGTTTGCCCACATGGCAGACCAGTGATTTTAGAGATGACTATTACAGATTTGGATAAGAAATTTGGTCGCAGCCCTGACTATAGTTATGAGAGAAAATGATGGCTGATTAGTTAGTATTATTTTGATTCTCCATCTAATTATAAATTCACAATAAACTTATATGAAAAATATTAAGTTTAACTCCAAGGAAATGAATTAAATTATCTCTTTATTTTAATTAAATAAATTATTTTCTTAAATTTGAATTAAAATTTAAATCAAAAAAGATAATAGAATGGCAAAACCAATTACAGAATTTATTGAAAAACATTACAAACATTTTAATGCAGCTGCTTTAGTTGATGCTGCTAAGGGGTATGAAGCTCATTTACAAGCCGATGGTAAGATGTTGATTTCACTTGCTGGTGCAATGTCAACTGCCGAGTTAGGCAAGTCCCTGGCTGAAATGATTCGTCAAGATAAAGTTGCAATTATTTCTTGCACTGGTGCTAATTTAGAAGAAGATATAATGAATTTAGTTGCTCATAATCATTATAAAAGAGTGCCTAATTATCGAGATTTAACTCCCCAAGATGAAAGAGATTTACTTGACCAACATTTAAATAGAGTTACCGACACTTGTATTCCCGAAGAGGAAGCATTTAGACGTTTGCAAAAGCACATTCACGCTATTTGGAAGGATGCTGATGCTAAAGGTGAACGTTATTTACCTCACGAATATATGTATAAATTGCTTTTATCGGGTGTACTTGAGCAGTATTATGAAATTGACCCTAAAGACTCTTGGATGTTAGCTGCTGCAGAGAAAAACTTGCCTATTATCGTTCCTGGTTGGGAAGATTCTACTATGGGTAATATCTTTGCTTCTTATGTTATTAAAGGTGAAATGAAAGCATCTACTATGAAATCTGGTATTGAGTATATGACGTACCTTGCAGATTGGTATATCAAAAATTCTGGTGGAAAAGGCATTGGTTTCTTCCAAATTGGTGGTGGTATTGCTGGTGATTTTCCTATTTGTGTTGTTCCTATGTTGTACCAAGATATGGAAATGGAAGACATTCCTTTTTGGTCTTATTTTTGTCAAATTTCTGATTCAACTACAAGTTACGGTTCATATTCTGGGGCAGTTCCTAATGAAAAAATAACTTGGGGTAAATTAGATATCGATACTCCAAAATTTATTGTAGAGTCAGATGCGACAATAGTTGCTCCATTAATTTTTGCATATTTATTAGGTTGGTAGTTACTTTTTTTACTTTCAAACGTATTAATTTTAAATAAAATAGAATTGATTTCGTTTAATTAAAAAATAAATTCTTAATTTTGATTATAATTTCATCGGAGATAATAAATGGGAATGTTTTCAAGGATAACAGATATTTTCAAAGCAAATGTAAATGAAGCTTTGGATAAGGCAGAAGATCCAGAAAAAATGATAAAGCAGATGGTTCTGGAGATGGAAGAATCTGTTAATAAAACTACACTTGCAGTTGCACGTGGCATAGCAAATGAAAAAAGTTTATTTAAAAAATTGAATAGAGCTAAAGAAGAACAAGAAGAATGGCAGGAAAAAGCAAAAAAAGCTTTGATGGCTGGAAGAGAAGATTTGGCAAAGCAAGCTCTTGAAAAAAAATCTATCTCGGCTCGGAATGAAAAGGATTTAACTCCTTTATATATTCAGGCAAAAGAAACTGCTGATAAAATGAAATCTCAATTAGACCAATTGAAATTAAAATTGGAAGAAGCAAGACAAAGACAAAGCACTTTGATTGCACGTTCACAATCTGCGAAAGCTCAAAAATTAATTAGTCAATCTTTCTCTGGAGTTGGCTCTGACGCATTTTCAAAATTTGACAAGTTTGAAGGCAAAATCGAAACTTTAGAAGCAGAAGCAGAAGCATTTGGACATTTAGCTGGTGGTGATACAAGTTTGGAAGATGAGTTTAAGTTACTTGATGCAAGTTCATCTGACGATGATTTACTTAGATTAAAAGCTGAAATGGGATTATTAGATTCACCTAAAAATAATGAAAAGGAATAATCGACATGGCACAGAAAGTATTTAATAAAGATGACCACGAGGTATTGGTGAACACACCACAAGAATTAATTGATGCTACAGTAGAAAAAGTTCAAAAATTCTTGGATAAGAATTTTCCAGAGCATTTATCATTTGGTAATGGCTCCTTCACTATTGCACGTGGCTCTACTCAAGTGATGATAATAGTAAGACCATTTACTAATAAAGAAACGAGTGTTGAATGTATTAGTCAGGTAGTAACTGGAGCGAAAATATCTTCGGAATTGATGAACTTTTTACTTCGTAAAAATGCAGAGTTACACTTTGGAGCATTTGGTTTATATTTCGATAATACAATCACTTATTCTCACGCAATAGCAGGTACTCACCTTGACGAAAATGAACTACTAAATACTCTTAATACAGTAGCAGTAATTGCCGACCACTATGATGATAAAATTGTAGAAATAGCAGGTGGAAAGCGTGCTACTGATTTACTTGATGATATTAGTATGTTTTGATTTAAATATTAAATATCTAATCTTATAAAAAGAGCCACTATATTGTGACTCTTTTTGAATTTTATATCTTTGCTATCTATTTAAGACATCTTCTTATGAAGTGGGAAAGGTGAACAGAATGTTTTAACTTCATTTTTAACTGAGTTTAATACATCTTCATTGTCATGGTTTCTAACCACTTTGTCTATAAATTCAACTATCGTCTTCATATCATCTTCTTTCATACCACGAGTAGTCATTGCAGGTGTTCCAAGTCGAATACCAGAAGTAACTAAAGGTGGTTGAGTATCATAAGGGACTGCATTTTTATTACAAGTAATTCCAGCTTTATCTAATGCTATTTCAGCATCTTTACCTGTGATATTTTTATTTCTTATATCAACTAACATAGAGTGATTATCTGTTCCACCAGATATAACTTTATAATCTAAATCAATTAATGCATTAGCCATTGTTTTAGCATTTTTCATTACTTGTATAGTATAATCGTTAAACTCTGGAGATAATGCTTCTTTGAAAGCAACTGCTTTGGCTGCAATGACGTGCATTAGCGGTCCACCTTGCATACCAGGCATAACCCATGAATCAATTATTTCACTCATATTTTTAACTCTACCAGATTTAGGGGCAACTATTCCGTGTGGGTTTTGATAATCTTTACCTATCATAATCATACCACCACGAGGTCCTCTCATTGTTTTATGAGTAGTAGAAGCAACTACATCGCAATAAGGAATTGGACTTTGCAGATGACCTTTGGCAATTAATCCAGCTGGATGTGCAATATCAGCAAATAGGAAAGCTCCAACTTTATCAGCTATCTGTCTGAATGCCGCATAATCTATTTCTCTAGAATAAGCAGATGCACCAACAGTGATTAATTTAGGTTTATTTTTCTTTGCTAAATCTTCAACTTCATTATAATCAATTCTTTCAGTTTCTTTATTCAAATAATAAGGAGTAAAATCAAAGAATTTACCTGAAAAATTAACTTTAGAACCATGAGTTAAATGCCCACCATGATCTAAACTTAATCCCATTACTTTATCACCATGATTTATGAATGAAAAGTAAACTGCAAGATTAGCAGATGCTCCACTATGAGGTTGAACATTTACATATTCAGCACCAAAAAGTTCTTTCAGTCTATCACGTGCCAAATCTTCAGCAACATCAACCCATTCACAACCACCATAATATCTTTTGCCAGGATAACCTTCTGCATATTTATTAGTTAGTACGCTACCTTGTGCTTCCATTACTTCAGGAGAAGCAAAGTTCTCAGATGCAATAAGTTCTATTTTTTCAGTTTGCCTTAAAGTTTCACCAATTAAAGAATCGTATAATTCTTTGTCTGCATTTTTAATTAAATCATACATAATTGCCTAATATCTTTTTTAAAAAATTAAGAATAATTTCTAAAATTAACAATAAATTATGAATATTTCAAGTAATGGTTGAATTTCAGTTGTAATTAAATTTTAATATGCTGATATTATATGAGTTAATGATTTAATTATTTTTTTTAAAATAATATTAATACTAATTCTTCTTAAATTTAATAAACAAACAAATATAACTATTAATAATTTTTAATGAAAGAACGAATACTAATCACTGGGTCGATACTAATGGGACTTGCAGTTTTAATTGGTGCATTTGGGGCTCATACTTTAAATGATTTGTTAGTTAAAAATGGTAGAATAGATACATTTGAAACTGCTACTAAATATTTATTTTATCACTCACTCGGAATTTTATTCATAGGAATTCTTTGTAAAGAGAATAAAAAAAATAAAAAGATGGAAATTTCATATTATTTAATGTTTCTTGGGGTAATAATATTTAGTGGTTCATTGTATATACTTAGTTTTACTAATATTACATTATTTGGTGCAATCACTCCAATAGGTGGTGTTTTATTTATTATTTCTTGGCTTTTATTAGCTCTAAGTATTAAAAAACAAAAACATTCAAAAAATAATGTTCTTAATTGAAACAATTATTTTTTTATATGTTAAATATTTGTTAATTTTAGACAAAATTCAAAGCAATTCTAAAAAATATTACCTAAAGTGTAACTTTTTTTGATTTGAAGTGTCATTTAGATTAGAATAAAAACAATTTTTTAAATTTTATAGAAAGGTATTACGAATGCGTAGTTTATACAAAACGTTAGGAGCACTTACAATTGCAGCAGCAATTATGTTTGGCTCATACGAAACAGCCGACGCTGCTAAAAGAAGAGTAGTAGTCGAAGATCACACTGGTGCTTGGTGTGGATGGTGTGTTAGAGGAACTCAAACTCTAAGAGAATTATCAGAAGAGTATGGAGAAGATTTTATACCTGTTGCTGTGCATAATGGTGATGGAATGGCAATTCAAAGTATCCAAACTCCATTAGCTCAGAAAATAGGTTTAACTGGTTACCCAAGCG
This sequence comes from bacterium, assembly GCA_030431515.1. Taxonomy (GTDB): domain Bacteria; phylum Bacteroidota; class Ignavibacteria; order Kapaibacteriales; family UBA2268; genus JAJRPT01. Next base: position 97,210 of record JAUIIX010000005.1, on the reverse strand, counting down.
GTTCAGTTAATAGAATGTTATTTTCTGGTCAAAGTAAAGTTGTTTTAAGTGATGGCGCATGGAAATCTGCTACTCAAATTGTTTATGATGAATTTGGTGAAGTTTGGGCAGATATTGATGTTGAGTGGAATTTAACTCCACAAGGTCAACTAAGTGCTAATGTAACTGTTACTGCTGATGCTGATGCATCTGGAGCTTATGGTATTAACTTATTTGTTATGGAAGATGGTGTTACTGGTACAGGTAGTGGATATAATCAACAAAACTATCTATCAGGTAGAGCTGGATTTGAAGGACATTACTATTATGATAAACCTGGTGTTATTCAAGGATATGTACACGACAACGTACTTAGAGATATGTTAAGTGGTTATGATGGAAAATTAAAGCCAATTAACAAAACAACTATCAAAGCTGGAGATGTATTTAATGAATTATTTAGTAAAAATATTAGTTCACAAATTCAAAATGTTGATAAAGTTTGGGTTGTTGCTGTTATTCAAAATTTAAGTGATTCTAACTTTGAAATAGTAAATGCTAAAATGGCTGGTAAAGTATTACCTACTGTTGCTAAAGTTGAAATTGCTAGTGATGGAGAAGTTAATAATAGACATGATGCTGGTACTAAAGTTACTGAAACTTTAACTGTAACAAATCCAAATGATTTTGAAATTACAGTTGATATGTCTGTAAATGGAACAACTTCTGTTATTCCTAATGGTTGGACTACTGAGTTTTCTAAAACTGCTTTAACTATTGCTGCAGGTGCTACTGCAACTACTGACTTAACTTTAAATACTGCTAATACTGCTGGATTTGCTCAGATTGCTGTGAAAGCTGAAGCAAGATCAGTTGATGATATTAAAGGTAAATCTGCATCTACGAATGTATATAGTTTATCTAATTCATCTAAAAATGCTTTTGTTATAACAAGCAACAATGCTGTTCCGGTATTAAGTTCATTCAATCAAATGTCTGCAGTGATGAGCGAATCTGCAATCATACCTTATAGTAATAATATAGCTAATGCTTATCCATTTGCTGATTTTGATTTGATTATTTTAAGTACTGACAACACTAATAGAGGAACTTTAGCTCAAAATGGTGTTATGGCTGGTGCTTTAAATGATGCATTAAATGCTGGTAAAAAAGTTTTATTGAATGGTACTATCGAAGCATTCTTTGCTACAGGTAACCCTATTTCAGGTGTGAATGTTGCTCCAGAAGCAAAATCTTTATATGCGACTTTAGGTGTTAGAACTTATAACCCAGCTGGTCCTTTAACTATTTCACAAACTCAAAGTAATGGTAGTATTTCTTTATTTCCAACTCCAGTAGTTGCAGAGCAAAGTGATCCTTTATTTAGTGGTTTAAACTTTACAATCAATCAATATAATCAATCATCTCATCCATATTATGCACAATGGGTTGATGTTTTTGCTATTACAAACACAACTACTACTAAATCTTTCTTAAACTATACAGTAAATGGTGCTGGTAAAGATGCAACTATTGCTGGTGTAAAAGTTACTTTAGCAGGTGGTGGTAAAGCAATTTTAACTGGTTTTGGTTTTGATATTATTGCTGACGCAAGTGCAAGAACTAGTTTATTATCAAAATCTATAGAATGGTTAAATGCAGTTGAATCAACTGCTCCAAATATGATATTAAATACTGATGTGCTAAATTTTGGTAAAGTTGGTGAAGCAACTGATTTAGATATTGAAGTAAGCAATACTGGAAATGCTGAATTAGTAATTGACGAAGCAACAATTTCTTTAGATGATGATGCTGCTTTTACAGTTGCTAAGTATCCAAACTCTGTTGCTGCAGGTGCTAAAACTAAAATTACTGTTACTTATACTCCAAAAGATGGTAAATTATCTACTGCAGTATTAAGAGTAGTTTCTAATGCCGGAAATAAAACTGTAGCATTATCTGGTGAAGGTGTTACTTCTTCTGTTGATGATTATTTAGCTAATACTGGTTTATTTGTTATGAATGTTACTCCTAACCCAGTTGCATCTCAATCATTATTCCAATATGAATTAAATTCTAATTCTGCTGAAAATGTTGAATTAAAATTAGTTGATGCTAATGGATTAGTTGTTGCTAATTTATTTAACGGAATTCAAACTCCTGGAACTCACACTATTAATTTAGATGCTAATAATTATGCTAATGGTAAATACTTTATCATTGCTAACTTATTAGGTCATAGTGCACAATTCCCTGTAGTTATTGCTAAGTAATTATTACTTATTACTTTTTATAAAAAACGCTTCGGAGAGAGATCCCGAAGCGTTTTTATTTTAAGCTTATTTCTTTTAATTTTGTAAAAATATTTAATAATAAAAATAGAATAAAATGGAATTAAATCAAAATTCAATCATAGCCATAATTGGCTCAGGAACAATGGGAAGTGGTATCGCACAAATTGCAGCAACAAACGGACATAAAACTTATTTGTATGATACAAATCAATCTGCTTTAGACAAAGCAAAATCTAACTTAATCAAAGTATTAGATAGATTAATCGAAAAAAATAAAATTGATAATAATAAAAAAGAAGATATATTAAATAATATTATATATACTAATGATATTAACATTCTTAGTGATAGTAACTTAGTAATTGAAGCTATAATAGAGAATTTGGAAATTAAAAAAGACTTATTCACTAAACTCCAAGAAATTATTGGTGAAAATTGTATTTATGCAACTAATACTTCATCACTTTCAATTGCGGCTTTATCATCTTGCTTTAAAAAACAAGAAAACTTCATAGGTATTCACTTTTTTAATCCAGCTCCTCTTTTACCTTTAGTTGAAATTGTCCCTTCATTTATTACAGATAATATAATTACTAATCAAGTAAAAACATTAATTACAAAATGGGGTAAAATCACTGTTTTAACTAAAGATACTCCCGGATTTATAGTTAATAGAGTAGCAAGACCTTTCTATAGCGAATCACTTCGTATTTTAGATGAAGGTATTGCAGATATAGCTACAATCGATTGGGCTTTGAAAGAAATTGGTGGATTTAGAATGGGACCTTTCGAATTAATGGATTTCATCGGACATGATGTAAATTATATAGTAACTGAAACTGTATTTAAAGAATTTTATTATGACCCAAGATTCAAACCTTCTCTAACTCAAAAAAGATTAATGGAAGCAGGTATGAACGGAAGAAAATCTGGTAGAGGTTTTTATAATTATGCTGAAAATGCTATTAATATCGAGCCATCAAAAGACAATAGACTTGGCGAGTATATCTTCAATAGAGTAATTGCAATGCTTGTAAACGAAGCGTATGATGCTTTGTTTATGAATATAGCGAGTAAAGAAGACATCGAATTAGCAATGACTAAAGGAGTAAATTATCCAAAAGGTCTATTTGCTTGGGGTGAAGAAATTGGTTTATCTAATATTGTTCAACGAATCCAAGAGTTAAACACAGAATATCAAGAAGATAGATATAGACCTTGTCCTTTATTAAAAAGAATGGCAAATTAATACAAATGAATAAATACTTATATCTCTTAATTTTATTACTAAGCACTAATATCTCCTATTCTCAAATATCAATAATGTATGAGGATGCAGACGCTTTGGTTTTAAAGGGTAGTGATTATATTTATAATGTTCAGTTTGATTCTGCTCGTGCTACTTTTGAAGAATTAATAAGACTATATCCAAAACATCCATCTGGGTATTTTTTAGATGCAATGATTGATTGGTGGAGAATAACAATCCACAGGAATAATCAAGCATTCGAAGATGAATTCCTAAAAAATATAAATAAAGTCTTAAAAGTATGCGATAAATTATTGAAAGAGAATCCTAAAGATTTAACTGCATTGTTTTTCAAAGGTGGTGCTTTAGGTTATCGAGGGAGATATTATGCTATTAATGAAAATTGGTTTGATGCAGCATCAGATGGCAAAGAAGCATTTGATATAATGCAGACCTGCTATAAAGAAGCACCTGGTAACCATGATATTATGCTTGGTTCTGGTATTTATAATTATTTTGCGGCAGTGTTTACAGAACAATATCCAATGGCAAAGCCACTACTTACTTTCTTACCACCTGCAGATAAGAAGATAGGTCTTTATCAATTAAAAGCAGCGGCTCTAAACTCAAGATACTCTAAAGTTGAAGCTATGGTTGTTTTACTGCAAGCATATTATTCTTTTGAAAAAGACTATAAATTAGCATATTATTGGAGCGAGATATTATTCCGAAAATACCCTAATAATCCATATTTCCATAGATATTACGCAAGATGTTTGAATAAAATGGGTAATTGGGATAGCTTAGAAGTGGAATGGAGAGAAATTGTTAAAAGGTCAATAGCCCGAATGGAAGGATATAATAATCTAACTGCTTTAGAGGGCTTGTATTATGTTGGCTTATCTTTGCAAAGAAAAGGTAAACACAATGATGCAATTAAATATTTTCTAAAAACTATAGAAGTTGCTGATTATATTGAAGACTTTGAGAGTGGATATAAACTATCTGCACTTTACAAATTAGCATATAGTTACGAAAGAACTAATGACATAAAGAACGCAAAATTATACTATAATAAATGTTTAGAATATAAGGATTATAATGATAGTCACGAGAATGCAAAAGCAAGATTAAAAAATCTTAAATAATCATTATTTAAGCATCGTTAGAGTTAAAGTATTAACTTTATTTGAACTTGTAGCAGCTATATATTCAATTTTATCAACTATTTTTTTGATGATATGTATTCCCAAGCCGCCGTGTTTCATTTCTTTAAAGTATTTATTCATATCAGGACATTTTACTCTCATTAAATTAAATGACTTACCAGAATCTTGAATAACAACCGAAAATTGATTAGTTTTTTCTACAATGCAAATATTAAAGGTCTTCTTAGCATCGAAATTAATATTATAATGAATAAGATTACTACAAGCTTCATCTACAGCAAGTGTAATATTGTTAACTTTACTTTCGCTAAGTCCAAAATTTTCAGCCCTTTCACGAACATACTTTCGAATATCTTCCAATTCTTTGTAGTCGCCATAAGCTGATAATATGTTATCCATTAGTTTAGCCATTTTCAAATTTCTTTTTACATTGATCAATCTCATCACAAATATCAAAAAGCATAGGAAAACCAAGTAATTCAAATACAGAATAAACTTTACTCTGCATTCTGCAAAGCTTTAAATCTCCATTGTTTTCTCTAATCGTTTCAATCTGTGACATAAACACACCTAAGCCAGCACTTGAAATATAATCTAACTCACTAAAATCTACAATGATTTTATATTTGTTATTATTAATAATATCTTCCACCGCTTGCTCCAAATTAGGAGCTGTATTAGCATCTAAAAAACCCCTAATACTAATTATTGAAATTCCATCTTCTTCTTTGATTTCAATATTCAAATTTTTCGTTTCACTCATTATTTTCTCTGTTTTTAAAGATTGTAAGTAATGTCAAATCATCAAATTGATTAAGTGTTTCTGAATAAGATTTAGCTTTTTCGAGAAACAATTCATTAATCTCTAAGGCAGAACCAAATTTGAAAGTATCTAATATAAATCTGATATTTTCATATCCAAATTCGTTATTATCAATATTTCTTAATTCATTTAGACCATCAGAATAAGCAAATATCATATCCATCGTATCTAAATCTACTTCTATCTCTTCTAAGTTGTTATTGAACATATTTTCATTAACAAAACCAATACCAAATCCTTTAGGTTTTAAAAATTCAATTTTTTCATTTATTTTTTTAATTGCCAAAGGTGTATGTCCTGCTCTACAATACGAAATCAAATTTCTTTTGTTACTAATTGTTATAGTGCTAATAGTAACGAACATATTTTTATCAATATTACCATAAAGAGAACTATTAATCTTGCATAACAATTCTTTACCGCTCGTAGATGTTGGAGCCAAAGACATAACCATACCCTTAATTTGAGCCATAAATATAGCTGCCCCAATCCCTTTACCCGATACATCACCTATTAAATAACATTTGTCACCATTTTCTAAAAGAACAGAATCATAGTAATCACCACCAACATCATCTGCTGGAATTGAAATTGCATCAACATTGTATCCTTCAAATTGAATTACTTTTTTAGGTAATAAATTCTGTTGGATATTTTTAGCAATTAATAATTCATTTTTATACTTTTCGTTTTCAATTGATTCTTTTAGTAATCTAACATTCTCAAAAGCAATAGATACGTTAATTGAAAATGCTTTTAATATTTCATATTCATCTTCATCAAGATTATATTTCTTATTATTAACTAAACAAATAGCACCAATTTTAGAATTATCATCATTAATAGGAATATAAATCATTGATTTTAAGTAATTCATATTACTTGCTATAATAGATCTATCGACTTTATCATCAATTACTAAAGTATTACAATCCATTCTATATTTATTAAAATTCTCATCATTAAGGATTTGCCTAATATACTTCTCACTGGTATTATGATAAGAGCTTAATACTATTTCATCATTTTCATATATTTCTGCCCAAGCAAAAATTGACGAAGTCATCTTTAAAGCTATTTCTGTAACTGTATTAGTTATATGATTTATATCTTTAGATTCAGCAATTATCTTGTTTAGAGAAGCCAGAGAAATCATTTCATTTTGTCTTCTTTCAAAAGCATCACTTGATGGCAAATAAATAATAGAAGTGACAATTAATCTAAAGAATATAACAATACCTGCCAATGAGATTAAATTAACTGTCGAAGATAAACCATAAAAATAATAATCATAAGTAAATGAAATAGATGAAGAATAATCATTAATTAATGTATCAGTAGAAAATGATATATTTAACAAAAAGAAAATGATTAATAAAGAATTTAAAATTAATGAATACTTAATTTTTTTACTTTGATATGCTATCCAGTGATTATTATTAATTACAAATATAGATATAAAAAATACAGCAATATTAGTAATTAGAAGGATTAAACCAATAATATAGCCAGGAAAAGTAATTATCGAATAATCAATTATTTTTACCAAATGGAAAAACAGAATGAAAATAGTAAGTACATAAAACTTAAGTTGAGTATTAGAGTTAGACTTGCTTCTATTTAGCAAAATATAAACTAAATAAAATATAGGTGCTAAAAATATAGGGGCTAATATTGAAGTAATTATCTTAGCATAAAAGTTATTTTCTATATAAATTCGATTATAATATTCAGGTGTAAATATCATAATAATATAGACTATAAGCAATAAATACTTTAATATTTTTATATGTAATATAAACTTAGAATTTAAACTATCTTCACTTGTTGTATCTTTTTTAAAGTATTTTTTATAAATCTTTATATCTAAATTTGATTTTTTAATAATGTAGTAAAGTAAAATAAATTCTGATAATAAAATAAAGGCATCAAGAGTGATTTCAAATATACTGGAAAGATTAATAAAGTAAAATATGTTATCTAATAATAGTTTAGATAACAGAATTACGATTAAGAAAGTACCAAGAATTTGGATTTTTTTATTTGAAATGTCTAACATTAAATAATAATACGATAAAGATTAAATAAAGTTGTTTTACAAACTTACATAAAAAAAGCCATAAAGTAATAACTTTACGGCTTTTTAAAATTTAGAGAAAATATATTTTAGTTTGCTGCTGGTGCAACTACTTCAATTTTAGATCCATCAGCAAATTCAACTAATTCAGGATGCCATTCAAATCTCAATAATGCTTGAGGATTTCTAATAATTTGATCTCTTTGGTTAGAGTTATCATGTAAATATGGCATATTCTTTTGTAAACCTTTGTCAGCAGGAACAACATCAGTAAAATCTACTGGGAATTGTTTGATTAAAGTATTAGATGCTCTATCTAATATTTTCACCATTCCTTTAACATGATTAATATCTTGACCAGATTTATTAAAGAACTGATATGTAATAACATTCATTTGTCCTTCAGTATTATCGGCAGGAGATAATTTAGCTAATTTGAAACCTAAGTTTAAATTAAATTCTAAATTTTTAGATGCAGTCAAAAGTTCATTTGTAATAATAGATTTTTCTTTTGCTTTTTGCATATCTATAATATTTTTAACAGTTACATCTTTTAAAGAATCTTTGTTTAATACAAAATTTACTATTCCTTTTTGGTAGTATCTTAAATCAAATAAATCGATTAAAGCATCTTCGCTTAATTTTTTTCCAACTTCATATAGATTTCTATCATTTAATTTCTCATTCAACAATGGAGAATCTTTTTTAGAATCACAAGAAACAAGTATTAAAGCGATTAGTGAGGCGAATAATAAATATTTTTTCATTTTTTTAAACCTTTTGTGTATTAAATATTTCTCAAAATTATAATTTATATTACACAAATTCAAATTTATTTTCAAAAGTGTTTATAAATATTAGATTTAAGAGAGATTTATCCTATAACTTTTTTCATATAATATGCTTTAGCAACTCCAAATCTTAAACCATTCGCACTAATTGTAAACGATTGTTTTTTAGATATTTGTAGCAATTTCTGTAAAACTAAAGCACCACCTAATATAATATCGGCTCTATTGCTATGCACCCCATACTCTTCTACTAAAAACTCTTTTGGATTGTTCTTTATGACCTCAATAACATTATCCAAAGCAGATGAAGACATTCTATAATTATGTAATTTCTCTCTTGAATATTCTTTAAGACCCAAATTAATTTGACCTAAAGTATTAGGTGTTCCTGCTACAGCAATTATTTCACCAAATTGAAATCCTTTCACTTCATCATATATTTTATTCAATTCATCATCAGCATTCGTCTGTGCTTCATCTGAAAAAGGATAAAATAAATTATTCCTTTCGCTGAGTCGAACTGCCCCTGTTTGAAGAGAAGTAATATTATAAATTTCATTACTTTTTCCAGTGATAATCTCAGTGCTACCGCCTCCAATATCAATCACAGTATTTAATTTATCATCTTCAATACTACCAATAAATGAATACTTAGCTTCTTCTTTACCTTCAATAATATTAATATTAGATTTGATAATACTTTCTAAAGATCTTTTAACTTCAAATGAGTTATTAGCATCTCTCATGGCAGAAGTTGCAACTATTTCGATTGTCTTAATATTATGAAATTCGATTCTTTCACTATAAAACTCTAATATTTTTAATGCTCTGCTAATAGCACTTTCAGAGATATACCCACTTTTATCTAATCCCTCACCCAATCGAGCAATTTTATGATAATCTTCAATTATTTCCAATTTACTATCAATAAATTCGGCAATCAATAGTAAAATCGTATTAGTTCCAATGTCAATAGATGCTATTTTCATTTATACCTTTCTATAAAAATATATTATTTATAACAAACACTAAAATTATTATTTTTGTATTTTAAACTTAAACAAAATTAACAATTAATATGAAAACAGAATATAAAAATATAGATGAATATATTGCTTCTTTCGAAGGGGAAGTAAAAAATAAATTAACCCAACTTAGAGAATTAATTCATAAACTTGTTCCAGAAATAAGTGAAACAATATCTTACCAAATGCCTACTTTTGTATTAAATGGGAATTTAGTTCACTTCGCAGGATATAAAAAACATATTGGATTTTATCCTGCTCCATCAGGGATTTCCAATTTTGAAGAAGAAATATCAAAATATAAATATGCAAAAGGTTCTGTTCAATTTCCATTAAATGAAGAATTGCCAATAGAATTGATTTCAAGAATAATTTTATTCCGAGTTCAAGAAAATTTAACAAAAAAAAAGCTTAAACCAAAAGTTTAAGCATTTTAATAAAAATTAATTATAATTTATTACTTTCTTGTTTTCATAAGTAACTCTTTGATAGAATCAATGCTTTTCTTCTCATCGTCTTTGTATCTATCAGATAATTTATCTGGATTAATAGAAGAATCTTTAGACATAGACTCATAATTTGGTGTTTCCTTACTGAAGTCAGGCATTTTAAACCCTGCACTTGGTGTGTCATCATCTTCATCGCCATCACCAGAATAACTTGAAGATAACTGCCCAAAAGCATTCTCACCATAATAACCAAGATTAGAACTTTCAGAAATATCAATCCCTTTCTGAATCATATCTAATTTCTCTTTTCCGTATAAATCAAGTAATTTTTCATAAACAGTTGCACGAGTAAAAGGTTTAGATATAAAACCTGCAGTTCCAGATTTTACAGCTCTACCCAAATTTTCTACGTCAGACAAAGCAGAAACCATAATAACAGGAATCTCTTTAATCGACTTTATAGATTTCATTACTTTTAAAGTTAAATGCCCAGATAATTCTGGCATCAAAATATCTAAAACTATTAAATCAGGTTTAAATTCTACAGCTTTACCAACACCATCAAACCCATTATTAGCAAGATAAGGCTTCTTAAATCCATAACTTCCTAAAGTTTTGGAAAGAATCCTTTGCATCCATACGTCATCATCAATTATTAATACCGAATATTCTTTCATTTTTCTTCCTCGCTCTTTATATTTTTCCTAATGAGAGTTGGCGTATCAATTGAATTTTTATTTATACTATTTGCTAAATTTACATTTTTAGAAGAAATTGCGTTTCTAAACGATAAAATATCTGTTTGAGAAGCCGCTTTATTTGTCTCCACTATTTTGTCGTGAACTTCTTTCCTGTGTACTGGTATTGATTTAGGAGCTTCTATGCCCAAACGAACGATACCCCTATCAAAACTCAATACAGTAACCTTCACTGAGTTTCCGATAGTAATTTGTTCGCCTATTTTCCTTGATAAAACTAACATAGTTTTTTGATTTTTTAATAACTTAAAATTATGAATAATTTTTTAAAATACAAAATCTAACGATTATTTTTTACTAACCACATAAGTTGGAGAGTATTTATCGTTAGGTAAAATTATTTGCTTGCCTTTGTTTTCTTTAATATTTATAACGATAGGTGCTTTAAGATTTGCAGTCATGTTCTGATCAGCTTTTCCTAATGTAATTATCGTAAATATTGCTTCTTCTTCAACTTTAAACCCTCTACCAGGATTATAATTCCCATCAAGTAACCAAGGATCAACAATTGGAAATCCAATATTTGGTTCATCAATAGCTAATAGCCATTTGAAAGGTTCAGTCTCTTCTTCACTAATTATTACAAATCTTTTTAGGTCCTCAAATCCCAAAATACCAAACTCAAAATCGAGTACGTTATTTTGTGGAATTTCTAAATCCCCAAAGTGTAATGTCCTAATATTTATTACTTCCTGTTCTTGCATTATAATAATTTTTTAATTAATACTATCTTTACTATATCCTTTAGTAGAAGGACTTTGTATGTCCAACTTAGATATAATTAATTCTACTCTTCTGTTTTTTGCTTTTCCCTCTTCAGTAGAATTAGTTTCTTTTGGTCTTTGGGAACTATAACCTCTGACCGCAACATTTTGTTCTTTCAATCCTTTTTTCATCATTGAATATGCAACTTCCAAAGCTCTTTCCGTGCTCAAATGCCAATTAGATTCAAACGAACTATTTTGAATAGGAACATTATCTGTATGTCCATCTATAGTTATCTGATTTGGCACATCGCTTAATATATCGGCTAATGAGTCCAAGAACTTTAAGCCATCTGCTTTAATTTCTGCAAATCCAGATTGAAAAAGTAATTTTTCGGGCATATCAATCTTAATTGATTCACCTTCTCGTACCATAGTAACAGACCCAGAATCAAAATAACTAACTAAATTAGAAGCTATACTTTCTTGAATTGAATCAATATTACCTTGTCTAACTCCTGGAAAATATGGTTCTGGTAAAACATGGTCATTCCCATCTAATACACCATCACCTCCATCTAACAATGGTTTTACTCCAGATGAAAAAGCTTTCTTTAAAGCTTCTTGTAACTTTTCGTAGTTTTCACCATCAATTTTAGAAGTAGTATATAATATTACAAAAAAGCCAAGAAGTAAAGTTATCAAATCTGCATAAGTGATTAGATATCTATTATGATCAACTTTGCTTTTTATCTTCTTTCTTGTTCTTTTCACTACTACTTTAATTTAATAAGAACTTACAACGCTTATAGAATTTATATATCAAATTCTATGCCGATTAATTTGCTCTTATTTTTATATATTTTTCTAAAATTTACTTTTTATAATTTACAAATTAAACAAATATTAACTAATTTTGTAATAAAAAAATGTAATTCTAATGAAAAAACTTGCTTTTTTTGCTTCTCACAATGGAAGCAACTTCAAAACAATAGTAAAAAATTGCTTAAACGGGCAAATAAACGCCACTCCAGAATTATTAATTACAAATAATTCTAACTCTGGAGCATATCAATTTGCAAAAGAAAATAATATCAAAACTTATCATATATCAAGTTTGACACACGAGGATCCAGACACAGAAATTCTTAAAGTATTAAATGAAAATAAAATAGATTTAATAATACTGGCTGGATATATGAAAAAAATACCAAGCGAAGTAATAAAAGCATTCCCAAATAAAATTCTAAATATACACCCATCATTATTACCTAAATATGGTGGAAAAGGTATGTACGGACTTAATGTCCATAAAGCAGTAGTCGAGAATCAAGAAATATTTTCCGGACTAACAATTCACTATGTAACAGAAAACTACGACGAAGGTGAATACTTAATTCAGCATACTATCAAACTAAACCCAGACGAAACTCCAGAATCACTTCAAGCCCGAATCTTAGAATTTGAGCATATAATCTACAGCAGAGTAATAGCCGATTTAGTAAAATAACAAACTTTTATAAAAACAATTTTAATATTTAATTTTGCAAAGTCCTGAACACATATTTTGGCATATAAATTTGTCCAGATGTAAGATGCATTAAATAACAAACAACAAGGAAACAAAAAAAAACGATACTGTCCAGATTTTTGGGCTTTTAGGTGTAAATATATGGGATATTATTCGGCTACACCTCAGAATGGCGACATTTTGATATAGCTTAATAACCTTTTTAATATATTGAAGTGAGCCAAAATTGCATTCAATACTTTATTTTTAATCACACTTACATCAAAATAACGCAATTTCATATCAATTATTATAAGAATATCGAACGATAAAGACCAAAGAAAAGTATATAAATAAAAGTTGGCAAGTATTTTGTTGATGTATTGATACGGGTTGTTTTTAACACAAATTCTCTGAAATATCATATTTCAGGTGGATAATAATATTAGTATGGCTGATAATCAACAATTTAAAATACCAGACTCAATATCTCAAAATCGATATTTTATCGGATTTAGAGATAAAGTTCTATCAAGAATAGGGAAGAATCCAGATTTGGGTCTTGCTTTTGGTATGATATTGATTTTAGCACTTTTAATTATTCCACTTCCCTCTTTTATATTAGATGTTTTCCTAACTATCAATATTGCCATTGCAGTATTGATTATGATGATTTCTATATACTTAACCCGACCCTTAGATTTTTCTTCATTTCCAGCAATACTTTTGATTTCTACTTTATTCCGACTTGGGCTGAATGTCGCCTCTACTCGATTAATATTAGGAGAAGCTGAAGCCGGTGATATTATCAATGCTTTTGGTAATTTCGTTGTTGGTGGTAATTTCGTTGTAGGGATTATTATATTCCTTATCTTGTTAATTATCAACTTCGTAGTAATTATCAAAGGGTCAACACGTATTGCCGAAGTAGCTGCAAGGTTTACTTTAGATGCCTTACCTGGAAAGCAAATGAGTATTGATGCAGATTTGAATGCAGGATATATTGATGAGCAAACTGCAAAAGCTAGAAGAGAAGAATTAACAAATGAAACTGACTTTTACGGTTCGATGGATGGTGCTGCTAAGTTCATCAAAGGGGATGCAATTGCTGGTATTATAATTACAGCCATTAACCTTCTTGGTGGATTTGTAATCGGTATGATGCAAATGGATATGGATTTTTCAACATCTTTAAATACATTTAGCGTCTTAACTATTGGTGATGGACTTGTTTCTCAAATACCTGCACTATTAATTTCTGTTTCAGGTGGTTTAGTTGTAACTCGTTCTGGTTCAAAAGAAAAATTAGATGTTCAAATATCGACTCAATTTGGAAGAGACCCAAAACCTCTTGCTGTTGCAGCAGTAGTTTTACTTCTTATGGGCTTTTTACCTGGCTTTCCATTAATTCCATTTATGTTTTTTTCAATCGCAGCGGGACTTGCAGCATATTTTAGAACTAAAACAATTAACGAAGAAGCAGACTCTAAACTTAGACAAGAATTACAAGAAAGTGAGAAATCTGAAAAAGGTAATGAAGAAAAACCTGTTGAAGAACTTCTTAAAATTGACCCAATTGAAATTGAACTTGGCTATAGCTTAATCTCTATGGTCGATGAAACTCAAGGTGGAGATGTATTCAAGCGTATTACTAATGTTCGTAAGCAACTTGCCCAAGAACTTGGTATTATAATTCCACCAGTAAGAGTAAGAGACAATTTACAATTAGAAGCAGAAAAATATGTTATTAAAATTAGAGCTAATGATGTAGCAGAAAACAAAATATACCCTAATCTACTTCTCGCTATGAACCCTGGTACTGCCGAAGGTGAAATACAAGGTATGAATGTAACAGAGCCAGTGTTTGGACTTCCAGCTACTTGGATTAGTCCTAACCAACGTGAGAACGCTGAAATAATGGGCTTCACTGTTGTAGAACCTGCTACAGTTTTAATCACTCATTTAACAGAACTACTAAGAAGAAATGCTGATAAACTATTAACCCGTCAAGATGTTAAACATTTAATTGATAATTTAAAAGAAGATTACCCAGCATTAATTGATGAAATTAAACCAGAAAACTTACAATTATCATTAATTCAAAAAGTATTACAGAACTTACTTATTGAAAATATTCCAATCAGAGATTTACCAATAATTATAGAATCTTTGCTTGAATATTCTAAAGTTACTGTAAATAGTGATGTACTAACCGAATATGTAAGACACAGTTTATCCGAATCAATTAAGAAAATATTTGAAGATCAGAATGGTGTAATTCATACTATAGGGATTGATCCTCAATTAGAGCAAGAACTTACTAAAGCACTACAAGAGAATCAAAATGGAAATGTATCAGCTACGATGGGACTATCACCACATAAAATACAAGCTATTTATCAATCATTATCAAATGCAATTGATGAAATAACAGTTGCTGGTCATTTACCAACTGTGATATGTTCTGCTCAAATTAGACCTTACTTCTTTAGACTAATCAAAACTCAATATCCAATGGTATCGGTGATTTCATACACAGAAATACCATCAGATTCTGAGATAGAAATTATTGCTACAATCAGAGCAACTCAACAAGAACAACTTGCAAGCGTCCCAGAAAATCAATTTGCAGGATTTGAATTCGATTAATAAAAGAAATTATTTCGAGTAATGTTTGATATAATTAGCTCTATCATGTTCGATTACTTTTAAAGCTTCTTCCTTATTTATCATATCATTTACTAAAACAACCTTGTTTTCAAGTTTTTTATATTCTTCAAAGAAATTTCTAATTTCTCTATGGTAATGTTGAGCAAGACCCGATACATCAGTAACGTGATTAACACTCATATCATTTTTAGCAACAGCGATAATTTTATCATCAGCCTTTCCTTCGTCCAACATCTTAAAAGCACCAATTACAGTAGCTTCTACTATACATAGTGGCTCAATTGCTATTTGCGAGAATACTAAAATATCTAATGGATCTCCATCATCAGATAAAGTTTGAGGGATAAATCCATAGTTAGTAGGGTAATACATAGCAGAGTAAAGTACTCTATCCATTTTCAATAAACCAGAAACCTTCTCAAGTTCGTATTTAGCTCTTGAATTTTTAGGGATTTCGATAATTGCATTAAAAGTATCTTCAGAATCAGTTCTTAAATCTATATCATGCCAAGGGTGAAAATTCATTTTATTAATCTTAAGTTTTAAAAATTCAAAATTACGGAAAATATTTTATTAATAAATTCATATTCAAATATTAATTAAATTATCAAAAAAATAAGCAACTTATCAGTTTTTTTGTCCTCATATTCAAACCGAAGCTCAAAATTCAAAAAACTCCCTGTCATTCAGACCGAAGCGAAGAATCCAGTCTCCGTCATTCAGAGCGACTTGTACTGAGCAACGCCGAAGTAAGCGAAGAATCCATATTCTCTCAAAATTCCCCTCGGTCATTGAGCGTAGTCGAAATGTAAAAAAGGGGTGTCGCGGCAGCGACGGGGTATTTCTTCCTTATTTCAATAAAAAACCTCTCCGTCATTCAGCACAACTCTCAAAATCAATTATCTTAATATGCTTCCCTTGAGGTAACTGTCGGAACAACTGAGATTGACTTTCTTAATCCTTTCCAAAATATTAATATAATAAAGTAATATGCTAAAACGTCAATTAATTATGGAATGCTATTATATTTATATCTTCAATGGAGATGAATAAGTGGACTTTCTATTTTATAAAATAATATTTTGACAAGGATTGATTTATGAAGACTTTATTTAAATATCTCTTGCTTTTATCATTGATTTCTTTTGCTTACTCTTGTTCTGATGATGATGAAAAGGACAAGAAAATACGTGATACAACTAATTATTATCCACTTACTGATGGGTCTTTTTGGGTTTATCTCAGAGCAGAAGTTAATCCTGATGGCACATTGGGTGCTCCAAAGTACGAAAAAAATGAAGTTAGTGGTACAGAAGTTATATCTGGTAAAACTGCAACTAAAATTGATACTTACGAAGGTGATAGTCCTAATGAAATTGGTACTGAAGTCGTAAAATCAAATTTTTATTATAGTGAAGATGGTAAAACGAATGTTTCAATTTCTTTTATTGAAGAATTATTAACGGTGGAAGAATTAGGTATAACGATACCATTAAATAGTGAAGTAAAATTTATTACATTGATTGATGAATATACTTCAAGTTGGAATATATTAGAAATTCCATTTACAGATTTAGCTATGAATATCGAAGGACAAGATATTAGTTTTACAGGAAAAGCGACTTTGAAAGCAAAAAGTTTAGGTCTTAGACCATATACAAATATTGCTTTAAGTTTGAATGGTAGTGCAGTTGCTTACTTGTACGAATTTGAGATTTCAGGTAAAGTTGATTTTATTATAGTAGGGCAAAAAATTGATGCTGGAACAATATCTATTAAGTCATCTATCGAAAGATGGTTTATGAAAGATATTGGACAGGTAAAAAGAGATGATTCTCCAATTAAGTTTACATCATCTGGTTCAATTACTAAGATACTTGATTCATTAGATGCCTTACCATATAATGTATTTGAGTTAAATAGTTACTCTGTCATTAAGTAATTAAATTATAATATAATTAAGGAGCTTCGGCTCCTTTTTTTATCTCATTAAAATTACCAACATCTTAAATCCGTGCAATCTGAGTAATCCATAAAATCCGTGATTCTGAATTCCCTGTCATTCAGAGTAAAGCGAAGAATCCATATTCTCTTAAAATTCCCCTTTTTTTAAAAAGGGGTGTCGGCTTGCCGACGGGGTATTTCTTGGTTTTCCGTCATTCAGAACCTAACCTTGTCATTTCGAGCGTAGTCGAGAAACTCTCTCTTAAATCCGTTTAATCAGCGTAATCCATTAAAATCAGTGATTCTGAAATTCTCTGTCATTCAGAGCGAAGCGAAGAATCCAAAAAACTCGAGAAGGTAATTTTGTGTTTATTGCTGTGTTTTTTGTCAAAAT
This sequence comes from bacterium, assembly GCA_030431515.1. Classification (GTDB taxonomy): domain Bacteria; phylum Bacteroidota; class Ignavibacteria; order Kapaibacteriales; family UBA2268; genus JAJRPT01. The sequence goes on along the minus strand of JAUIIX010000005.1, from coordinate 79,374 downwards.
TACTAATTTTTTAATTTTTTGGGTTTTGCACTTTTCTTGTAATTGGTTTTTGTTGCAATGTGTTACAAGGTAGAAAAAATTAGGGTCTAAAATAATTAGTGATTTTTTGTTTGCTTTTCATGGTTATGATTGTTTAGTGATTGTTAGTTTATGTCGTATATTTCATTTTTTTGTTCTTCATTTGTCTTTTTGGTTTTTTTTGTTTTGAAGATATGCCGAAAGAAAGCAAGAAATACCCCGTCGGCAAGCCGACACCCCTTTTTTGCATTTCGACTACGCTCAATGACCGAAGGGAATTTTGAGGGAAGTCAACCCATATTTATAATACAATTATCGTTTCGTTCTGAATGACAATATTTTCAATTTTTTGTATTCTAATATCTATGTTCAACTTCTCCGAAGTTGTGATATACTATTGATTTATATTTACTATTAACATTAAACTTCTCCGAAGTTTTTTAAGTAGCCATGACAAATAAATTATTTTGCGAAGAATAATGTAGGGGAGGTTTTTTGTGGATTCTTCGCTTCGCTCTGAATGACGTTGAGTATTTTTTATTGAAATAAGGAATAAATACCCCGTCGGCAAGCCGACACACCTTTTTTACATTTCGACTACGCTCAATGACCGAGGGGATTTTTGAGGGAAAATGGATTCGATGTTTCGCTCTGAATGACAAAAAAAAAGCAATCCGAAGATTGCTTAATTTATTAATATTTTTGATATTATTAGAAATTATCTGGAACCAAATTCATCAGATGTATTTCCAACTGATGCATTATCTGTGTTTGGTATCTCTAATGCCATAATATCTTTATTTGTTAGACGTTTAGCACCTCTATATGTTCTAGAGTAGTATGATGAATTTAATGAAGCTATTGTAACACCATTTCTTGATGATGCATGAGCAAATAAATCATCACCTAAATAAACTCCAACGTGAGTAATTGGTGCATATCTTCTTGTTTTAAAAAATACTAAGTCACCAAATTGCAAATCATCTCTTTCAATTTCTTGACCAACTGAGAACTGCATATTAGCTGTTCTTGGCATCTCTACATTTAATGAATTTTTATATAAATGTTGCATAAAAGAAGAACAATCAACTCCACGTTTTGTAGTACCACCAAATCTATAAGGAGTACCTAACCAATCAACGATGTCTTCCATAAATTCATCTTTTTTGATACCATTATCGCTATACTCTGCTTCCTCATCTTCTGATAGGTAAGCTATCCAAAGCATATTTAATTTATCGATATCAACTACTACATCATTTTCATTTGCTAATTCTTCTAAGTCTTCACCTTCATCACCAAGGGTTTCTTCAGTTTGTATTATTTGTAAAGAGTCATTTGATAAGGGGTCAACACCGGCTAAAATTGATAATTCAGATGAATTTTCTTGGAGAGTTTTTAATGCTTCTTCTTTCTTTCTTTCTACTCGAGTTTTTCCTCTACTTAATAGAGTCGTCGAAGAAATTGCGATTAGCATTATAATTATTAAGAGTTTGATAGTCGTTTTCATATTTATTTGTTATTATTACGAAATAATTTTTTATTTTGCAAAAAATAGAATGCAATTTAAGAAATAATTGTTAACAAAAGAAATATTTTTTTATTTACCTATTTTTTTTTCAAAATCTTCCAAGGTATAATATGTCTATTGATTTAACTATTGTTCAATTTTGTCCAAAATACGCTGATATGGACTATAATATCGAGTATATGACTGACAATATTAAAGAAGATGATAGCGATATTATTGTCTTCCCAGAATTATCTCTTTCGGGATATTTTTTCCTTAAAAAATCTGATATTCTTGACCTTGCTCTAAGAGCTGATGGAGAAATCATTTCTCAATTTCAAAATTATGCTGAAAAGTATAATAAGGCAATTGTCTTTGGATTCATTGAAAAAGATAAATCTAATTTCTACAATTCTGCTGCTATTCTTATGCCCGATAAAGCTGAAAGTAGCATTTACCGTAAAAGTCATTTATTTTATAAAGAAAGGTTAATATTCGAACAAGGTAACACTGGTTTCTTTAATGTGTATTGGGAAGAAAAGGATTTGAATATTGGTACTATGATTTGTTATGATTGGAGATTTCCAGAGGCAGCTCGTTCTCTTGCACTCAAAGGGGCTGACTTAATTCTTTGTCCGGCGAACTTAGTTACTGGTGTATGGGAGGAAGCCATGAGAACTCGTGCATTAGAAAATAAGGTTTATGTTGCTGTAATTAATAGAGTTGGCTATGAGTCTATCAACGAAGAAACATTACAATTCAATGGCAAATCGACAATTATCTCATATAATGGTAAAAATATTATTTCAGCAGGGGAGGATAATGAGATTGCTTTAACTGCAGAAATAAATCCAGAGAAAACTCGAGATAAATCTTTTAATGAAATTAATGATATTTTTATTGATAGAAGACCTGAACTTTATTTTAAATAATATTCTATTTAAAGCGAAGTTTTTCTTTAGATTCCATAAGGAAATAGAGGAATGAAGCGATAATTACTGGGGTAATATATCTTATAAAAATAGCACCTTTTACATTTATGACTTTATTCAAATGGCTCCAAAACTCAGGAAAAACACCTTCATTTATTTTTGTCAGATGCTCACCATTTTCTGTTATTATCAGAAAATGATTACTTTGGTCAAGTATGTAAAGCCATATTTTGAACTCAACAAATGCTAAAGTTAGCAATAAGCTACTGATAATAAACCACTTCTTATTTTTTAGATTAAATATAAATATTATAGATAGCATTATAACCAAAGGCATATATAGATGTGTTCTTACATTCAATTTGACAAAACTTGTATCAGCGACTAATCCCTTTCTTTTAATAGGGTTTTTAATATATGATACTAATTCATCGTCTTGGATTTCAAATACTATAAACTTATTATTAAAGCCATCACCTGCATTAAATGAATTTGCAATCTTTTGATTAATCTTTAAAAAGAATGAATTAACTGCTGGACTAACAAAATTATAAGATAATGTTAACACAAAATAAATCGATAATAAAATTAAAGATTTTTTAATTATTTCTTTCTTGCTAATTTTAACCATATTAAATAAATTGATAATGTAAATATAACTGAAATAAAAGGTAGAATATCATTGTGCATCAAATCAAAGTAATCATTATGATTTTTTCCAATTAAAAATAATGCGACTACTCGCAAGTCATTTAATGTAAGAAGTACTATACTTCCAAGTGATATTCCTAAAACTTTTGATTTAATATTTGATTTTGATGCAAGAATTGCAGATAATAGTAGAGCAACTGGTTCTGTGCCTTCGCAACCGAAACCAACTTTAATACTGTAGTCAGATGAGAATATTACCGAACTATAATGATTAACACTAACGCCAAATAATTCTAATATATATGTTGCTTTACTTGCTGTGAAATTAGAAATAGCATCTATAAGATTAGATGTAGCTTTTAGACTTATTGTAATATAATAAAGTGCTAAAGTTCCAAGAAAAATTGAGACGAACTTTATAAATTCTTTATCTATTTTTTTAATAATATTTGTGATTCCTTTCATACAGTATATTATCGGTTTAAAATCAAGAAAACTTTAGTTATATCTTCCTTTCTTTTCGTATTTCATAATCTTTCATAGCGATGATTTGTTGATTCAATTTATTGCCATGAAGATATTGGCTATACTCTAAGCGTTTATCTAAGTTGCCAAGCACATTATAAGCTTCCATTATTTCTTTAAAAATAATCATAGCTTTCTCGCTTGAGTTTTTATCTGGATGGTAAATTTGTGCAAGATCCTTAAACCTCTTCTTAATATCAGCAGAGGATGCAGTTCTTTTAACACCTAATATTTTATAATAATTTTTAAATTTCATTTTTTTATTCGCTTCTTAATCATTTTAAGCAAAATTAACATATTACAAGATGATAAGTATAAGTACAATTACTCATTTTTCAAATATAGCAACAATCATTCCTCTTTGCTTATATTTCAGCATTATTATGTTAACAATGTCATAAACATATAAATATTAGTTATTTATTAATTTTATTTTATGGCACTAAATTTGATTAATACTCCGTATGAAAACAATTATATTTATATTAGTGTTACTATTCGCCAATTTGGATATTTATAGCCAAAATATTAGATTAGTACGTACAGATGTAGATTCAACAAGAAAGGATTTTGTTACTGCAACTTATATCTTTGGATTTGATGTAGTCATCGAAAACTTAGAAAATTGTAACAATGCTTCATTTCAGTTGAAATTCGATAATTCTCAGTATATCAAATATTCTGGGGCAATGCTTAATGATTTTAAAGATAGTGGAACTGTCTTTATATATGAGAACTCTCCAGCTGGTACTAATGAAGTGTATCTTAATATAGGGGTATTTTCTGGTGAAGCATTAGGCGAGAATGATTTTGATAATCCTAACATCTTACATTTAGAATTTGTAGTTACTCCGACAGCTCCTAATAAAGAACTTGTTACATTTTCTTTTTTAAATGCATTTGGTTCTACTTATAAAGATGGAGTAGGGCAATCAATTCAGTTAGCTTCAACTCCTACTTTACTTGATATTCACGGATATGTAGAAGTTTGGCCAGGTGATACTGACAATAATCTTGTAGTAGATAACGTAGATTGGACTAATGTATATGAGAACCTAAAATTCAAACAAAGATTCCCAGGTTATAGAAGTTTCAAAAGAGAAAATCCTACTACAAATTGGTATCCTCAACGTTCTTTAGTTTGGGATGTAGAAAAAGCGACTTATGCTGACTGCGATGGTGATGGTGAAATATCTGTTACTGATGGATTAGTTGTTTTGTTAAATTTATCTTCTGCTCAAGCTATTGTTAAACAAAAGCCAGCAGTTAAATTACAAAACCAAGATAATCTTATACCTATTTCGATTGAACATTTCAGAGATTATAGAGGTGTTTTTGGACAGATTGAAACTGATAATTTTGAAGTAGAAGACATTATTGTTGGTGAATTATTCCAAAATGCAGATGCAATGTTTCACGTGGAACATAATGTTCTTAATTTCACGCTTGGTAATTTGGACTTAACAAACTTTGTAAATAAATCTGGTGTTGCCTTTTATCTAAAGACTAAAGATAAAGTGTATAATCCAGTATATGATATAGTTCAACTAAGAGGAATATCTACTAAAAATACTCTTTTCAATCTTGCTCAAAGTGTTTCAAGTGTTAAAGAAGATAATGACTTTATAGTTAATTATAATAATAATACTTTAACTATCGATAGCGATAAGCAAATTCAATCAATAAAACTTGTAGATTTGAATGGTAATATATTGATTAATGAAACAAATAATCAAACAATTAATATCAATTTATCAAGTGCATACTATTTACTTTTAATCGAAAGTAATAACAAAATAATTAAATATCCATTAATGATATTGAAATAAAGTGAATAAACTATTTAACGAAATCTCAAAATTAAACACTGAGCAAGTTAATCCTAATTCAATAAACATCGACATATCTTCTACAGAGGATATTCTTAAAATAATCAATACTGCAGATTCTTTAGTCGCTCAAGCAGTAGCTGAAGAAATAAAATCAATTACTCAAGCAGTAGATATAATTCACTCTAAACTATCAACTGGTGGACGACTTTTATATTTTGGTGCAGGAACAAGTGGCCGCCTTGGTGTGCTTGATGCAGCCGAATGTCCTCCAACTTTTGGAACAAAGCCCGAAATGATACAAGGAATAATCGCTGGTGGAAAGGAAGCAATGTTTTTAGCTCAAGAAGGTGCAGAGGATTCTTTTTCTGATGGCGAGAACCAAATCAATGAATTAAACATTACTGATAAAGATGTAGTTTGTGGTATAGCAGCATCAGGGAGAACGCCTTTTGTATTAGGAGTTTTAGCTAAAGCAAAGTCGCAAAATATTAAAACTATATTTATAAATACTATCGGACACGAACAAAGCAAAGAACTAAATATTGATGTTGATTGTCTTATATCTGTAAAAGTAGGACCAGAAGTAATAATGGGTTCAACTCGTATGAAATCTGGAACAGCACAGAAACTTGTACTAAATATGCTTTCTACTGCTGTAATGGTAAAGATGGGGAAGACCTATAATAATATAATGGTTGATTTGCAGATGACAAACGCAAAACTTATCGAACGAGCAAAACGCACTGTGATGATGATTTGTGATATTGATTACGAACAATCAACAAGATTATTAGAAGCTAGTAATTACCACGTCAAAAGTGCAATTGTAATGAACTTCACTGAATGTGATTTACAAACTGCACAAACTAAACTCTCAGATTCAAATGGCTTTGTAAAGAAAGCTATCCAAGAATAATTAATCCTTTAAGATACTCTTAAAATATCATTTTTGTTTTTTCGTCGAAGAAAATATAGAAAGCAAATAATATCTTTATGCATAAAATTAATACAATTATTATATCTAATAACACTCTTTACGTTGATTCTGAGTTAGGAGAGTTTTATTATAATATAAAAGAACTTTCAAATTTACTTGCTAATGCTTCAGATATTCAACTTAGTCAATACACTATTTCTCCGTCAAAATACGGAATACATTGGCAACTCTTAGATGAAGACATCTCTATTCAAGCACTTTTAAAAGAATCTTTAAAAGAAAAATCTATTTCTTAGTCACCCTCGAAACATAATGTTCCACGTGAAACAATTTAGAATCAAATTAAACTATAAAATATAGATATATTTTATTATTTTTGAATATTCTAAATCATAAATTAATTTAAAATGTCTGACATAATAATATATAATACTCCTGACGGTAAAACAGAAGTTTCACTATTAGCTATTGATGGTGATGTTTGGATGAACCAACAACAACTCGCAGAACTTTTTGACACCTCTAAACAAAACATAGGACAGCACATTATAAACATCTTAGATGAAAAAGAGTTAGACAGTAATTCAGTTGTAAAGAATTTCTTTACAACTGCCTTAGATGGCAAAAAATATGATGTAAATTATTATTCTTTAGCAATGATTTTGGCAATTGGATTTAGAGTCAGAAGTAAGAGGGGAACACAATTTAGAATATGGGCAAATCAAAATCTTAGTGAATATATGATTAAAGGATTTGTAATGGATGATGAAAGACTTAAAAATCCAGACGGAAAACCTGATTATTTTGATGAACTTTTAGAGCGTATTAGAGATATTCGTTCATCTGAAAAAAGATTTTATCAAAAAGTTCGTGATTTATTTGCTTTAAGTTCTGATTATGATTCTAGCGATAAAGCTACTCAAATGTTTTTTGCTGAAACTCAAAATAAACTATTATTTGCAGTGACTGGTAAAACAGCAGCAGAGATTATAACAACAAGAGCTGATTCAGATAAAGTAAATATGGCATTAACCTCCTGGAAAGGCAATATTGTACGAAAACAAGATATTACTATTGCTAAAAACTATTTGTCAGAAATAGAAATTGATAAATTAAACAGACTTACAATTATCTTTTTAGAAACAGCAGAGTTTAGAGCTAAAAATCGAGAACAACTTACTATGGAATTTTGGAGTTCAAATGTTGATAAAATCTTAGAATTGAACGACCAAGTTATATTGAAAGGTAATGGAAGTGTAAGCAATAAACAGATGGAAGATTTTGTAACATCAATTTATACAAAGTACGATAAAAAACGTAAAAGTCAAGATGCTAAAAATGAAGATTTAAAAGAATTAGAAGAGCTAAATCTTAAATTGAAAGAATTAAAGTAAATAATATTATTCAAATTTTAAATTAAAATAAAATGAAAATACAAATTGAATCTACTGTAAACAATACTATTGATAAAGTATGGGATTGTTGGACTAATCCAGAGCATATTGTGAACTGGAATTTTGCTTCTGATGATTGGCATTGCCCAAATGCAACAAATGATTTGAAAGTAGGAGGGAAGTTCTCATCTACAATGGCTGCAAAAGATGGCTCATTTAGTTTTGAGTTTGCAGGAATATACGATGAACTTATACATCATCAATATATAAAATATACTATGGAAGATGGAAGACAGGTAGAAACAACATTTAAAATTGAGAATAATTCAGTATTAATTACAAGTATTTTTGATGCAGAAGAAATAAACTCTGCTGATATACAAAAGTCTGGTTGGCAAGCCATCTTAAATAATTTCAAAAAATATACAGAAAGTAAATAGTTAGAAACATAATGTTCCACGTGGAACGGATTATTTTTTAAAAGGGTTGTTTTTTATTTCCTTTTGAAATTCTCTTGATAAACTATTATATTCTTTGGTTAAACTATTAAAAGTATCAAAACCATAATCTGAATAAAATATAAATCTATTATTTTTAACTTCATAATCTTCTTTTTCTAACAAATTCAATATTTTTTGAATGATTCCTACTAGACCTAGCCCCTGTTTAAATAGTAGAGATTGATAATTAAATAATACTAAATATCTTGATTTCAAATATTTGTATTCATCTTCAGTAAGTTCTTTAGCTTTATATAATTCAAATAATTCCGAATCAACTTTACTTATATTAGCGATATGTAAAGTGTTGATTTCAGATATAATATCTTTGTATTCTAATAATGATATTTTTATAGACTTCAATTTAGTTTTATTTATAAATAAATTAGGATTAGTAAAATAATCTAGGTTAGTTTTTGGTATCAATTTAGAATAGTGTCTAAAATCAACAGAATAATTGAAAAATACTAATTTAACTTTTTTATATTTTTTATTCTTTTCATTGTATATATAATTATTTTTTATCTCATCAAATTCTATATTTTTTTTTGAATCTAATAAGATATTAAGAATATCATCGTTAATCCTTTGAGGGAAATTTCCATTATCATCACTATCTTCGTTTATAGTTGTAACAATTATAGAAATAGTAAATATTGTTATTATAGCTATTATTATCAATTTAAGTACTTTCATTTGCTCTTTAATTATTTTTAAAATCTATAACCTATCCCTAAGCCATAATTTAATGTTCGAATAGAGTGGAAATATTCATTCTCAGTAAACCCATTATTATCAGATTCGTATTCAGGTATATAGATATAGTCTAAATTAAATATTAAATTGATTTTTTTAGATAAGTTAATTCTTAAATTCATTCCTAAATCTAATGTTACATAAGAACCATTTTTAAATGTAGCTTGATTATCATTATATTGCAGATTACTAATTTGTTGAATCCCAGAAATACCTATTAAAGTTTTTAAATCAGTTTTCACGTGTTTTCCAAAGTTAATTGTATAGGTTGGACCTAACAATAAGCCAAAATAATGAATTGAATTATTAAACTCATCTATAACTCCATCATATTTAATGTCATCACTTGAAATATTATTAAAATGAAAATATGAATTAAAACCAAAATTATTCTTATCTATGTACGAATAGTTTATTAAACTTAAACCTTGACCATTAGTATATTCTATTTCTTTAGTACCTAAAGATCTTGAATTATAATATGTATAGTTCTCTTGATTTAATACTTTATTATAATGCACACTTACATAATTTTCATTTTCATAAGTATATTTATCTACACCACTTTCGTTTAACTCTTTGCCTACTGATAATGACCAAGAATTCCAATAATCTCTAGATACTCTATATTCTCTATTTTCAGTAAAAATATAAATATTAACATCTTCAAAATTAAATCCTTGATATTTTATACCTTCAAATAAATTCCTGTTAACTTTATTTAAAGTAATTTTAAAATTATTATATTTTGAAATAATTTCAATTCTGTCGATTTCAATGTCTAATTCAAAATTATTATTATAAATTAAAATTTCATTCGATGTTTTTGTACTAGGTCTAACTATATCAACATATATACTATTTCCATCTTTCTCTGTCGAAATAAAAAACTTTGTGAAATAGTTAATTGAAAATGTTTGCATCTCTTTAGATAATATAGCATCTTGTAAGTCAACACCACTATTTTTCATTAAAACAGCATTACGATTATTATTATTGAATGATTGGTTATTACTACTTATATTATTTCTTTTATATTTTAATTCTGCCCAATTGTCAATATTGTTTTGATTAGTCATTATGAATCCAAAATAAATAGGTTCATAAATAATTTTACCATCATCTCTTTTATAAAAAGTATTGCTACTACATCCAATTAAAATAGTAGATATTAAAATTAATAATATTGATTTCATAATTTATATATTTTTATTTATAGATAATCAAAAATAATAATATCTTTGATTAAAACAAAATTATTAATTATTTTCTAATTAAATTTATTTAAACCAAAATTATTATAAATTCGTTTCTATAAAAAAAAGGAACCAAAATGAAATATGTTGTAAGCAAATCTACTACAAAAGAAGAATTTGATGCAATTCTTGATAAAATACAAAAGAAAAGACAAATCAATTTAGAAAAATATCATGGGATATTGAAAAATAAAATTGATGGATCAGAATATCAAGATAAAATAAGAGGGGATTGGAAGTAAATAGATAACCAAACCACTAAACCAACTCATTCAATACTTTCATCATCAATCTAAATGATTGACCTGGGTTTGAAATTTGGTTTACTGTGCCGGCAAGATAAATATTATTATTTGGATTGTAAAATGCGAACGATCCAGACAAACCAGAATGTCCAATTAGTTCTAAAGATTTGAAAGATGGAGAAAGTATTCTCGGCATCGAAAATCTCATCACTCCAATTCCGTATTCTAATGGAAACATTATTCTATTCCAAATATACAGATTTTTTAGTGTTTTTTCAGAAAATAGCTTTCCTTGAAAAAAAGCTTCCAAAAAGACAATCATATCGGATGAGGTTGAAACCATTCCTCCGTCGGCTTTAAACGAAGTCATAGATTGAGGAATATCGAGAGTTATTTCTTTGAAGCATAGTTTATGTGGTCTTTGGTCTAAAACGTCGCTATAGAGATAAGAAGTGGCTAAATTAAGTTTTTGTATAATTTTGCTATTTATTGCCTCTTCAATTGTACATTCTAAAACATTTTCTATGATTTTTCCGAGCAATTGAAAATTAGTATCTGAGTAAGATGCCTTTTTTGGATTAGGTGCAAATTTCGGCTTCATCTTTTTTGCAATATTAATTGTATCTTCAAAAGTCCAAGATGAATCAATATTGTTTTGTAAATTTTCTAATATACTTTTTTCGCCTTTATTCTTTCCTTCAAAATAATCAGGCAATCCACTTGTATGAGATAAAAGATCTTTTATAGTAATTAAATCTGAATAATCTTTTTTCTTAAATATATGTAGTTTTTGTAAAATCGAAGAATCTAAATATTTAGAAATATTATCATCTATATTTAATTTATTATTTTCTTCAAGTTCCAAAATAATAGCGGTGATAAATAATTTAGTTGTACTTGCTATAAAGTAATAATCATCATTTTTAAAATTACCAGCAGAGTAAGTATTTAAATCATCACCTTTTTTGATTGACATAACAAGTCCAAAACAATTTTTGTTATCAATCATTCTATCAATTATCGCTTGTATTTTATCTTGCATAAATTTACTGTTTCACGTGAAACATCATTTAGTTTTATTCCAAGTTGTATAATCAATTTGGATTTTCGGACGGTTTTCTTCTATTTCAGTTAATGGCTCACATTCAACTAAACTTTGATGTAATTGACCAGGCAATTCACTATAAAGCTCAGTGCCCTTAGTTTTCCAGCCAATCATTTCGTCAGAAACTTGCTTGATTATCCTTGCAGGATTGCCAACAACCAAACTGCGAGGCGGAATAATAGTGCCTTCTTTGAGAAAAGACAAAGCACCAACAATAGATTCCTTACCTACAATCACATTATCCATAATAACAGAATTCATCCCAATCAAACAATTCTCCTCGATAGTAGCACCATGAATAATAGCACCATGTCCGATATGAGCTTGTCTTTTAAGGCGAACAGTTACCCCAGGGAACATGTGAATAGTGCAAGATTCCTGCACATTACATTTATCCTCTATAATTATCTGACCCCAATCTCCACGTAAAGTAGCATAAGGCCCAACATAAACATCTTCTCCAATTATCACATCACCAATAATAGTTGCATTAGGATGCACAAAACTTGACTTTGCTATTACTGGTGTGATACCTTGAAATTGATAAATATTAGACATCGCTATCTTCGATTTTATCTTCATTCAAAAGGTCATTATTCTCCTTATTATCAAGTAAACCTCTACCAGATTTATGGAGCACACCATCTTCTTGCATCTTCTTAAAAATAGAATCTAAAATTCCATTTATGAAGGTTTTTGACTTGTCTTCCGAATACATCTTTGATATTTCAAGTGCTTCGTTGATGCTTACTTTTGGTGGTATCTCAGGGAAATCTAACATTTCAGTTATTGCAATCAAGATAATATACTTATCTACAGGCGAAATCCTATCTGGATGCCATTCTGCTGAGTGCTTACTTAAATATGTATCTATTTCGCTTTTTCTACTTGTAACTGCGTCTAATAAGGATTGTGCAAATACGATATGCTCTTTGGTCCAAACAATTGAAGTATCTGATTCGAGTTCAGTAATTTGTTTTTGATTGAGGTATTTGTCTTTTTCAAGAACAACTTCTTCATAATCGTCAAAATTAAATACTCTATAGAATATATGTTTGACTAATTCTGATAATTCCGTATCACAAACGCTATAAGCGTAGATTACCTGTAATACCTTTTCTCTAGCTAATCTTCGAGAACTTTGTATGAGTCTATCAGTGCTAACTGGATAAATCTCTTTTATGCTTATGTTTTCCATTGAAAAAAAATGAACATTAAATTATTAAAATACAAAATTAATCACTAATTTTAAATAATCATAAATTAAATTTTAAAAACTTTATGTTAAATATAATAGAATCTGACAAAATAACTTTTGTATTCCCTCAAGAGCTTGTTATACTTTCATTTAACGAGAAAGAGTTTAATAATATTTTTAAAATAATAAATAGAGATATTATATTAGATTTAAAGAATTTAGAAGACTACGATTCGTTTGCAATTTATTTTGTCAAAGAAATTAAAGATTTTTGCGAAAAAAATAATTTTAACTGCGAAATTATAAATCAAAAAGATGAGTTCAGAAAACTTTACAATAAACTTTCAATCTATAAAAAACAAGTTTATTCAGATAAAGAAGCTAATCTAAAAGATAGTGTAACAAGTATTGGTAAAAAAGTTCAAAGTATTTACAAAGATGCAGTTTCTTATGTCGAGTTTATTGGAAATGTAATAATGAATGTATTTAACATTATCGCATTCAAAGAAAAACTAAACTTCAAAGACATTGTATATTTGACTCAGAAAAATGGGGTGAATGCTTTGCCTATTATTATTCTAATACTCTTACTAATTGGCTTAATATCAGGATATCAAGGAGCAATTCAATTAAAACAATTTGGTGCAGATATTTTTATTGCCGATTTAATAGGAGTATCAATAACAAGAGAATTATCTCCACTAATGGTTGCAATAATTGTTGCAGGTAGATCTGGCTCATCTTTTACCGCAGAAATCGGTACTATGAAAATATCAGATGAAATAGACGCATTCAAAACAATGGGATTTAACATCTATAATTATATAGTTCTTCCAAAAATAGTTGCATTGTTTATTGCAATACCTATATTAGTTTTAATTGGAAATATCGCTGGTATTTTAGGTGGACTAATTGCAGCAATTACAACATTAGACTTAACTATGAACGCATATTTTACTGAATTAAAAACAGCAGTTACAATATTAGGTGTTTTCTCTGGTGTATTCAAAGGGATAGTATTTGGCTTTGTAATCTCTTCTGTTGGTTGTTTTAGAGGATTACAAGTTAGTGGTGGGGCAGAATCTGTAGGACGATACACAACCTCTTCCGTTGTAACAAGCATATTCCTAATTATCTTATTAGATGCTATTTTTACTTATATTTTTCAAATGTTCGGAATTTAATTCAATGAATAATAATAATAATTAACACAAAATTAACAATTAATTAACTCTATCCTTATTTTAGAGTTGTAATTTTGTAAATTATTATTTTACAAAGATAAATAGGGGCATTTGAATTTAATTCATTTGTATGTTTTTGTAAAGAATAATTTATAAGTTAATTCTTATACTTATTTGCATTGTTAATCATTATTTCAATTTATCATTTATTTAATTATTAAATAGTTAAATATATGATATTAATACTATTGATTAATACCTTATTTATTTTTTAAGAAATGAATATTGTTAAATTAATTGAATAGTTATTATGAAAAATGTTCTAATATTTCTCGCTCTACTGATTCCAACTTTTCTTATTTCTCAAGATGAAAGGGCTTCTTCGAATGAAAGAAGTGATATTCAAACTAATAGAGGTTTTGGCAGTTTTTCTATAAGAGGTTATGTACAAACAAGATATAATCGTTTATTAGAAACTAACCCTGATTTGAATTGCGAACAGTGTGATAAATCATGGGGGAAAGGTGGCGGTTTTATGTTAAGACGTGCCAGAATGGTTTTATCAGGTCAAATTAGTAAGAATATTTACTTTTACCTACAACCAGATTTTGCTACAAGTGCTGGAGATAAACTACATTACGGTCAAATTAGAGATGCCTATGTTGATGTAGGATTTGATGATGACAACGAATATAGATTAAGAATTGGACAAAGTAAATTACCTTATGGCTTTGAAAATATGCAGTCAAGTTCTAATAGATTACCGCTTGATAGACACGACGGGCTAAATAGTGCAATCAAGAATGAGCGTGATTTAGGTGTGTTTTTCTACTGGGCATCTAAAGAAAAAAGAGCATTATTTTCAAGAATTAGTCGAGAAGGTCTGAAAGGAAGTGGTGATTATGGTGTATTTGGGTTAGGAGTTTATAATGGACAAACTGCAAACTCACCTGAATTAAATGATGAACCGCATGTTGTAACTCGATTTTCTTACCCTTTTGAATATAAAAATCAAATTATTGAAATTGGTGTTCAAGGATATACTGGAAAATATGTAATAGCTGCTAAAAATATTTCTGAAGGTGTTGAATTTAAAAATGATGGCGAATACTTGGATAGAAGAGCTGCTGCTTCATTTATACTATATCCGCAACCATTTGGGATTTTAGCTGAATACAATGTTGGTGAAGGTCCAGAATTTAACAAAAATAATAATGCTATTGAATTGCAAAGTCTTCATGGTGGACATGTAACATTAAGCTACAAAAAATCACTTTTCAACCAAATATTTATACCCTTTACAAGATTGCAATACTACGAAGGTGGTAAAAAACATGAAACTGATGCTAGGTCTTATATAGTCAAAGAATTGGAACTTGGTGTTGAATGGCAACCTAATAAAAACTTTGAATTAGTAGTGCAATATACAATGTCAAATAGAAGATACGAAGACTTTATATTAAGAGATAATCATCAAGTTGGTAATTTATTAAGATTACAAGCTCAGTTGAATTATTAATTGATTTAAAAAAATATTATAATAATTGCAGTATCTCTGATGCTGCTTTTTTTTTGGTTTTTGTTGTTTTTTTGAAGTGATTTTGGTGTTTTTTGATTTTTCAAAGAAATGGGTTCAGAATTACGATGGCAATTTCTGGGAGATTCATCGCTTCGCTCTGAATGACGGTATTCCAACTATGTTATATACTTTTCAATGTGATTGTAGTGAACGCAAATTTGCGTTCATTACTAATATTGGCTTCTCTAAAAATTCGGTGAAGTTTAATATTAATAAAAAGAAACAACCCACGACTTCACAACAATTCTTCTGCATTTTTAATATTTGGAATGGTTTGAAATCATTCACTACAAATCTAGAACATTGCCAAGGTTGTCTTTGATTTCGTAGTCTTTATTAATTCATATATATATCTTTTCGATGACCAATTTTCAATATTATTATTTTGTCTTCATCTAAATCAAAAATTACTCTATATTTTCCAATTCTAAATCTATAAGACCCTATTTCATAGTTAGTTAATTTAATTGCGTAGTTTAGAGGATCTGATTGAAATAAAGTTAGTTTTTTCTTAATAGTTTCTTGTATATTTTTATCCAACTTCTTAAAATCTTTTAGAGCAGATTTTGTAAGAATCGTTTTAAACATCAATATCCTCTAAAGAAAATACTTCATTTCTTAGATATTCTTGTCTTGAGTTTTTAATATCCTTAAGATATTTTTTACTAGTAAGAGCATCAATATCTTCAAAATAATTTTCTAAAGATTCATCTATAGTTTGTTTAATCAAAATTTTAAAATCTTCAATTTCCATATCTTTTATTTTCATAAATTTCCTTTTTTAAATACAAGACGAACATAAAAAATAATTATTTAATTGCAAATCAATTACAAGTATAATTCTTCTAAATATGGTAGATATTGAAAGAATATTCTTAAACTTTTATTGTTTTATCGGCTTTACTGGATAAACAACTTGTGATTTCATATCCCATTCGTTTACTTTATCTGGATTCGATAAATGTAATTGATAAGGACTACCGTCAATTTCAAATTTTCTTAATTCTAAATACTTCTTAATCCCATTATGAGCTTGATTTATCGTTCTAATTGGACCAGTATGAGTAGCAGAAACGGTATATTTACCACCAACTTCAATTACATTAAACTCTGGGCTTATACTCGCAGCATTAATATTAGTATCTATAGGTAAAGCATACTCATAAATAGCAATATTTGCTTCTGGGTCAAATTTATGTTTGAATGTAAATGGTAAACTCTCTGACCTTATTTTATTTTCTTTTAAATACTCAACCATTTTAATAAATGCAGTTGACATATTTTTTGTAATTATATCTTGATTAACTTCAGAAGTATCTCTAATACTTATTAATTTATACTTTTTACTTATTTCTTCACCAATTTCTACATCTACTATTTTTTCTTGATATTCTTCACAGACAAATTTCAGTTCTTCTAAACCTTCTTTAAACATTTCTTCTAATGTCATATTCATAATCGGTAACATTATTCTATAAAAAGAAAAAGTAGAAACAGAATCTATTGTATTCCAAATAACTTTAGTATGATTATCACCCATTTTAACTAAAGTTAATGTAGTTGTTAGTGTTGGATTATTATCATCACTCATACCTTCCATATAAATTCCAAGTTCAACTTTAGAATTTTCTATTGATTCCAAAATCTTCATTTTACCAACCCCCACATCACTATTCTCACTTGAATAACTATTCACAGCACCAACACCAGATTCTGGTCCAGAATAAGTATTTATAACTTTAGGATCTAACATTTGCCATGGAGACCATTGCTCCCATTTCTTTAAATTGTTAATATGCTCAAAAACAACAGATATATCTTGTTTAATCACAATTTCCTTATTTACCTTTAATTCATTTGGCAATGCAATTAATAAAATAATAATAATTGAAACTATTAATAGTGCTAATATTTTTACAAATTTCATTTTTTTTCCTTTAAAATATTTTTACAAAATTACATTAACTAATATTAAAAAGCAAAACGGCATACAAATTGATAGTTTTTTAAATAATATTGGAGTTATAATGTATAAACTTGTATCTATTTTATTTTTGATTTTAACATTGAATACATATTCTAAAGAGTTGTATCCTTTAGGTGTTGGTGGTTCAATCTATGGTAGTGTAAACGCTAATGCTAATCAACCACCCAAAGGAAGACAAACTGGAATTAGTTTAAACTATATTCCATCTATAAATTTGAGTGCTTATTTACCATATTTTAAAAATGAAAATATCGGCTTATACATAGATGCTGGGCTGAATAATATGAGTTATGCTGATAAATCTGTAGATTTTGGTACACAATACCAAACTAATTTATCGTATTTATCAATTGCTGCTTATTTACACTTAAACAACTTTTTACTTGGTGTAAATATCGGAATGCCACTTTCAGCATCCCACGACATAGAAGAATCGCAATTACCATACAGATTAGACCCTGTGAAGACTTTAAATAGCATGGCTGAGTTCAGAGTCGGATATCAAATTCCCGTTTACTCAAACGAATCTGGAAGACTAATGGCTACTATTATGGCGGGATATCAATTCAATGGTTTATATTCTAACTATTCTAAATTTGATCCTTACAAAGAAGTAATACCTCATCCAGAACTTTATCCACCAGAAAATAAATCCAATCCAAGAGTAGCATCGCTTTATATTGGTATTTCTTATCTATTAAATATTATATATTAGTATATAGTAAGGACTGTGGATATGTTGATAATAGGATTTAAATATTTTAATTCAATTATTATCACTACTTAATACAAAACAATAGATGTGGATAAATGTCTAACAATTCGTGTTTAGTTAACATCAATTAACATTTTACACCAAATCCTAAAAATTCAATACTTATCCAAAAGTTTTACAATTATAAAATCAACAGTAGATAATAACTTGTTAATAAGTTGTGGATTAGAGTGTAGTAATATTATAATCTTTAATAATATAATAACTTATCTAAAAATTATATCCCATTCCAATCATAATATTATTTAATGAACTTTCGTTTATAGATATGTACTTATATCCTAAAAACACTTTTATTCGTTTAGAATGAAGGTTTAATCGAGTGTTAAATTCATTAAAATATGAATCGTTTAGAATTCCAAAATTATAATCCATATCAATACTTATTGGTTTATGAATATAAGCATTAAAACCTGAAGTGAATCCAAGCCCATAATGACTTTTTTCTCCATTCATATTTATCAAACCAAGTCCCCATTGAAAATTAAATCTTTCGTACCTAAATCTAATATACTGTAGATATGCTTGGGTAAAATTTAATTCATTTTTCTTAAAATCATATTGCTCAGAAAATCTATTATGTTTTACATTTATAGATACATATTTAGAAGGATATAAATTAGCGTCAAAGTTAATACCTTTTACAAAATCCATTTCCTGAGTATAATATACAGAAGCATCTAAATGCCATTCTTTATTTCCAAATTCATCATACATTCCTTTATCATTTTGATAGGGGTATTCAGTAAAAGAGTAAGTATTAGAACTACCAATAAAAACTTCTGGGAAATAAACAATTAAGTTTAATATTAACTCAGCTATAAAAGCATTATCACTTGAATTACCATTAGATTTTTCCATATCATTTAATATACCTCCACCATCATCACCATCTGGAGAATCTTCGGCAAAAAGGTTGATTTGAAAAAGTAAAAATAGTATAAAAAAGTACTTCATAGTATGATTTTGGTAAAAAATTTAATAATTTTGAAAATGAATTATATTAAATACATATTTTTAATGCTTTTTGTTACATCTTGCTTGTACAAAAATCAAAAAATCCAAGAAAATGATATTAAGTCAATTATAGAATCTATTCAAGAAGATCCAAATAATTGGAAAGGAATAGTAGTTGATTCTAATTTAAGTGATTTGAATATATTTTTTAAATCAGATTCTAATATAGATTTAATTGTTGATTTTTTCACTCATGTTAAAATATCAAAATTTAATGTAAGTAATATTAAAACATATTATTTGCAACCCAATAATAAAAAACAAATTGATGTTGAATTAAGCAGAAATAATAATGAGTTTAATATCAATTTTATTTTTGACTATGATGAAGCATCAAATAAATGGATATTAGTTAATCTAAAAAGTAAATCAAAAATATTAGAGAAATTTCAATAATTACAATTCAAGTGCAACAAAAGTAATATCATCTCTCTGCTCTTCGTAACCAACATGAGCTTCAAATCTTTTAGAGAATATTGCAAACTGCTCGTCCATACTTCTGTGATTCTGCTCTTCTATAAATGCTTTAACATTCCCCGACCCAAACTTTTTACCTCTCATTCCCATTTGGTCAAGAATACCATCAGTAAATAAATAAACTTTCATACCAGAAGTAATATCAACTACTTCATCTTCAAAACCAGAAATTCTACCTCTTTGTTTACCACCTATTGACATTCTAGTACCTTTAAGTGTTTCAAGTTTATCAGTATAAATCAATAGCGGTCTTCTTGCTCCAGCGAAAGTAAGTTTACCATCATTTATCATTATCAAATTCATATCCATACCATCTTGAGTTTCAACATTATCAGATTGTTGATTTAAGATTACTTTTATTCTTTCATCAAGAAAATTCAATATTTCAGAAGGTAAGATACCCTCTTTAGTTGTTAGTGCTTCATTTAATAACATATTACCAATAAGCGAAAGCATTGCTCCAGGGATACCATGACCTGTACAATCAACAGTTGCAAAATATAGTATATCTTTTTGTTTTGCAAACCAATAGAAATCTCCAGATACAATATCTTTAGGTTTATAAAATATAAAATGATCTTTAAAATTCTCTTTTAACTCTTCTTCAAAAGGTAAAATAGCATTTTGAATTCTTTCAGCATATCTGATTGAAGATAAAATTTCTTCATTTTGCTTATCAACTATATTTTTTTGATCAGTTATCTCTTGTTTTTGTTGTTCAAGTATCAAGTTTGATTTCTGTTTCAATCTATATCTATTATATAGTATGATTAGCAATATAATAATTAATAAAATCCCAAGAATAAGGGAATATGTTCTTGTTTCAAGATTTTCTTTTTCAAGTTCACTTGCTTTATTTTTTTCTAATAATATTATATTTTCTTGCTCTTTCTTTTCAGTTTCATACTTAGTATTTAATTCAGAGATAATTTTTTGTTTCTCTACATTATTCAATGAATCTTTTAGCTTAGTAAACTGCTTATGAAATTTATAAGCAAGAGTATAATTGCCTAAAGAATCATATACTTGTGAATAATTATCATAAATATTAACTTGTACATTCGCTAACTGCTCTTTATCTGCTAACTCTTCAGCTTTGAATAAATAATCCAATGCAGTATTAATTCTTTTAGAATCTTTGTATAAATCTGCTAAGTTAGTATAAATATAAGCTAATTGAGAATTTTTATTAGGCAATCTTAACTCTAAAGTAATTTTTTCAGCTTGTAAATAGTTTTCTTCAGCTTTTTTAAAATCATTTTGCTTTTTAAATATTATACCTAAGTTAAATAAAATTTGAGCTTTAATATCAATTAGTTGAATTTTATCTGCAAGTTCAATCGCTTGATTATAATAGTTAATTGCAAGTTCTAAAGAATCTATTTCCTTATAATAATTAGCAATATTATTATAAGAGTTTGCAAGCCCACGAGGATTCTCAATTTCCTTATTAATATCAATTGCTTTTTTAGCAAATTCAATCGCTTTTAGATAATTCTCTAATTCAGAATATACAACAGATATATCTGAATATTTTGAAGCCATCCCAACTTTATTTTTTATTTCTTCATAAATAGTAAGAGCTTGTAAAGAATAACTTATAAATTGCTCTTTATCATTTTTGAAATAATATACTAAAGCAATATTAGAATAATTATCAGCAATTGAACTTTGAGTTCCAAATTCTTTATTTATATCTAAAGCAAGATTAAAGTAATAAATAGATGAATCTAAAAAGTTATTACGAGCAAAAGTAGTTGCAATTGTATTAAAAGCACCAGCCAACTCAGTTTTTAGTTCTAATTCATTATAATATTTGATAGTAAGATTGATATGATACAAAGATGAGTCAAAATTTCCATTTCTACTCCAATAATCTGAAATCATCCTGTGAGATTTCGCCATTCCTTCTTTATACGAAAACTTATCAGAATTTTTAAGAGCTTTATGATAATAGCTAAGTTCTTCCTTTATATTATTTTCTTGTTTCTTTATTTGAGCAATTGCAAAATAAGCATCGAAAACTGCTTCAGGCGAGTAATTAGCATTTTTGAGTTTTAATATTTTATGAGCATTTTCCTTCGCTTTATCTAACTCACCAATATTTCGATAATAAGCCGATAAATTTGCAAGTGCTTTCTCTTGTCCCCATAGGTAAGATAATTTATTAGAGAGCGTTAGGGCTTCATTCAAATATTTATAGGAACTCACTGGCTCTGCAACCAAATAATGGCGTGAAATATCAATTAAAATTTTAACTCGATTAGTATCTTTCGAATTATTTAACTCAAATTTCAAACTATCTATTTCAGCTGTTTTTGAAACTGAAATAATTAACAAAAATATAAATATGATTAGTCTCATTTCGTCTTGTATTTTATTAATAAACAAAATTATTAAATTATTTTTAAAAAGCATAGAAAAATGAATAAATCACCTATTTCAATTTCAAGACCAAAGCCATTTTTGTTAAAAGCAGAATGGGAAGATGGCTTTTCTGCAACTATATCTTGTGAGAAATTCAGAAGAGAATGTCCTTGTGCTGAGTGTACGGGCGAAAAAATAAATGAAGTAATTTATTCCTTACCTAAACCAATTAAATTTGAACCTGGTATATTTGATTTGCTTGATTTAAAGATAGTTGGAAATTATGCGATAGCAGCATTTTGGGGAAATGGACATAATACAGGCATATACACTTGGGATAAATTCAGAACTATATTTGAAAATAATAATCTAAGTGAAGAAGAAATAGCTAAAATTGAAAAAGTAGCTACTAATGATAAAAGAAACATAATGTTAAATGTTATAAAATAAGATATTTAATTAAATAAAATTATTTTCCTTAATTTTGATTTTTGATAAATAAAAACTAACATGCAAAACATAGCTAAAGACCTTTTCCAAGAGCAAATAAATCAATTAACAAATGTAAAAAATCTAATTGATGATAAATTTGATAATGCAATTAATATCTTAAATGCTGCTGAACAAATTGTATTAACTGGAGTTGGAAAATCAGGTCATATAGCAAAGAAAATAAATGCTACGATGCTTAGTTACGGATTGCCAACGATATACCTCGACCCAGTAGAAGCACTTCATGGAGATTTGGGCTTAGTAAAAGAAGGAGCAAGTATCATTTTATTATCTAAGTCAGGCACAACCAATGAATTAATTAGTTTATATCCATATTTAAAAAGTAGAAATTGTAAGTTAATCGGCTTAGTTGGAAATTCTAAATCCTTCCTTGCAGATAATTCAGATGTATTTATCGATTTAACAATAGATAAAGAAGCATGTCCTTTCAATCTTGCACCAACAAGTTCCACAACAGTTTCCTTAGTTATGGGCGACGCAATAGCAGTTGCATTAGTTAAAGCAAAAGGACTTCGACCGCGTGATTTCTCTATCAATCATCCATCAGGTCAATTAGGTAGAAACACAATATTAAAAGTAAAAGATGTAATGACAAGTGGTGAGAAGTTGCCTATTATTGACGAAAAATCAAATTTGAATGATGCTATAATCGAAATAACAAAAAAGAACTTAGGTTGTGTAATAGTTAATAATGATAAAAATATCGGTATATTAACTGATGGTGATATTCGTAGAATATTACAAAGAAAACTTGATATAAATAACACAATAGTTAAAGATGTTATGACTTCTGACCCAATTACAATTAATGAAAATCGATACTTAGGCGAAGCACTTTCACTTATGGAAAAAAGAAGCAGTCAAATTAGTTTGTTACCTGTATTAGATGACAATAAAAACTTGACTGGACTAATACGTATTCACGATATTTACGGTAGTGAAGTATTATAATTATTTAGAAAATATAACAATATCTTGAAAATCATTATTTGTGATTTCTACTTCTTCCGACCAAAAACCATCAATAATTCTTTCAATTTTAAGATTATTTTTATTTGCCAGTTCATTCAATAAAGTTTTTGATAGTGCAATATTTGCATTCTTAACCTTATTATTCATCAATCTATAATTATTATATTTATACTGAAATGAAAATCTGAATTTAGGATTTGAAATTTTCTCTTCGATTTTATCATCATAAAGGAAAAAAGTCGCCATACACTTTCCATTATCATTCAAAACACGATTAATTTCTTTTAGGTAGTTAGAGATTTCTTCGACTTGCATGTGAGTAAACACCGACATCAAAAATGCAATGTCGAATTTTGAATCTGGGTAAGGAAACACAAAATCTTTCCCTTCAATTCCATCATCGGAATAAAGGTCATTAATAATTTCAATATGTTTGAAAAGAAAATTAGGGAATTTGCTGCTAATATTATTATTGCACCAATTCACACCAGTATCTACAATATCAAAGCCATAATATTCGCCCTTATCTTTTAGTACATCAGTAAGTCCAATAGCCGACCGCCCAATCCCAGAGCCAATATCCAGCACTTTAGAATTACTATCCAATCCGACAAAATCTTGCAGGTACTTAGTGTGTTTTTTTGCTTGCAATAGAAAATCCCCACCACCAGTATATATCATACCTTTTGGTGGCAATTCAATTCCATTATAATATTGCTTATTAAATAAATCTGTAGGCAGATAGAAAGCACGTCTCAGTGCATATCTCAAATTTAACGGCAATGCGTAATATATTTTTCTAATATGTTTTTTCACAATTCAAAATTATTAAAAAAATATGGAAATATAAGATTTAATTAAAATAAACTAACTTTATTATCTTTTGGAGGATAAAAGACGCCAATAATTAAAAATGGGTTTGGTGCTCTATAATGAAACAGAAAAGTTGTACCCATAAAAAAGTATAACTCATTTTTTTTCAAAAATGTATCATAGTATTTTTCTCTTACTTTCTTACAAGCAATTTTTTCATCTTTATATTTATCAAAACAATTCCAATAAAGTTGACCAATTTCCCAATCCTCTTTCATTATAGTTCTTTCTTTATTATCTTCAGTTATAAATTTATATGAGAATTTATAAGGTACTTTTCTCACAACTTCAAATACTTTTTTTGATTCTTCAATATCAAATAAACTGATTTGTTCTTGCTTTGCTAAAATTGATGCTATTTTATTTTTATCCCAATTAATATCAACTGCTTCTATAACGAAATCTAAAATTTCTTTTGGTTTTAAAACGGCTAAGGAAGTTCCTATTTTTTTATCTTTTGCTTCTGCAATTAATAAATCTAAGTTATCATATACTTTATTTAAAGTAAGTTTTTTTCTTTCAAACCAATTGTCTTCTCTATCCACTTTACCAAGAACTTTAATACTTTCTAATTTTGTAGTTTTAAAACTTTCCGGTCTAAAGTCAGAAGTATTTTTTTCTAAATCAATCTCAATCCATTGCCATTTTTTATATTGCCCTTCAAAATCTAATTTGCGAAATGGAACTGGGTAAATTCTAATCCATTGACCGTCTTCGGTAAAACCAGCTGTACAAACCAATTCATCATATTTAGTTGATAAACTTGGGTAGGTTTTTACTGCTATTAATACTTTTGTTAAAGCCATTTTAAAACTCTAAATAATCATAATTT
The DNA here is from genome assembly GCA_030431515.1 of bacterium. Lineage (GTDB taxonomy): Bacteria > Bacteroidota > Ignavibacteria > Kapaibacteriales > UBA2268 > JAJRPT01. The sequence goes on along the minus strand of JAUIIX010000005.1, from coordinate 53,939 downwards.
GCATCTGGTAAATTAAGAAGTGCTTTTAAAACTCTTGTTCTATGGCATTGATGAGTATTCTTTTCAAAACAAGTAATTGCAACCCTTTGTTCTTTATTCACTAATTCTTGAATAAATAACAAAGAATCAGTCTGATTGATTAGAGTTTCATTTTCATACTCTTCAAATAATTCATCATAGTCATGTTGACAATTTAACTCTTTCCTTTTATTTGAGATAATACCTAAATTAGGTATATGTATATACTTTATTCCAACTCCTTCACAAGCACCTTTCAATTGGCTTTTTGAAAAACCATATTTTTGACTAAAAGCATTTTTTCTAACATCACATAAGACTTTAACATCATTTTTAATTAAAAGATTCAAGTATTCTTCTATAGAAATACCTTCATAACCAATGCTAAAAATAGTATTATCGGATTTAACTACTTTTTCTTTGTAAACTAATTCCTTTTCATCTTTATTTAATACATCATCAAGAATAGAACTATTGATAGAATAATAAGGATAATTTACATAAGTATATCTTATTAGTTCATTCTGACTAAAATTTATAAATTGATTTTTAATTTTATTTAAAATAATCTTATCATTAACTTTTAAAGTAGAATGATACTTTTCACCATCATATAATTCAATAAATCTACCAGATGGACTTTCTGATATTTTCAAATTCCCATATTTTTGTAAGGTTTGAATATCCTGGTTTGCTTGAAAAGAGAAACAACCATATTTATAAGGAACAAAATGATATGATTTATCATCTTGTTGTTGAGAGATTAAAAAAAGAAACTTCTGCAATTTTTTTGCAGTTAATTTGCCATTATTTATTTCTAATAATGATAATAGTATTTTTCTTCTGTAGTACATCATATCACAAAAATAAGGAAATTATTAGAAAAATTATAATTATTCAAATAATACATCAAAAACGTGGATAAGAAACTAGGTTTTTTGTGCCACGTATTAATAACGTGCACACAAAAAGGCGATTCCTTGTGCATGAAAAACAAACGTGCACACAAAAAGGTGTTTTCTTGTGCATGAAAAAATAACTTGCACACGAAAAGGTGATTCTTTGTGCATGAAAAAATAACGTGCACACAAAAAGGCGAATCCTTGTGCATGAAAAACAAACGTGCACACAAAAAGGTGTTTTCTTGTGCATGAAAAAATAACGTACATCATAAAAAGCCAAATCTGTAATCAAATTTCATATATTTGTAAAAATAAATTATATAAAGTGTAACTTTTTTACTGTTTGATGTGTCTATTTGTAAAGTTTAAGGAACAATTATGAAAAAGTATATAATAATCTTACTTGCCTTACTAATATTCTCTTGCGATGAAGACAATATCGTAAAAGTTGATAGAGTAAATGCTAAAAAAGAGGGCTGGGTAAAAGTTGGGGAGTATGATATTATAGATGAACAAGATATATTATTAAATGATATGACAGTATTTAATAGTCATTTTATTGGAATTGGAGATATTCCTAACTTAGCAGATATGCATGGAATTTTATTTAATTCAATTGATTCAGGAAAAACTTGGAATTCAATCGATTATAATTTTGGATATTATTATCCTAATTATTATATTTATGAAGATTTAATAGTTACATTATCTGGAAATTTAAATTGGTCAACAGATGTTGGTAATTCATGGAATACTAAAATATATCCATATAATCCTGATAATGATTTTGAATTTGCTATGTATTTTTCAAGAGTAAATGTTAATTGTTCTTATTTATTTACTAATCATTCACTATATAAATCAACAAATAACGACTATACTACTTGGGAGAGAATTGAAACTTCATTAAACTATTCAAAAATTAAAAATAAAAATCAAGAAATAATTACAACAGGTATTAGATTTATGCATTTTGTAAATGAATCAAAAGGATTCTTTATTGATATTGAGAATAAACAAATAATTACAACAGAAGATGCTTGTAAAACATTTAATAAATATAGTTTTGACATTGATGAATTATTAGATTATCAATTAGAGTTTCCTCATTATTATATTGAAAACCACATTAAATTTGTAGGTGATGATGTAATTTATTTCTTAAAATCTGATGGTTTATTTAAATCAGAAAACTTTGGTAAAACGTGGAATAAATTATATCCATTCACTCCAGCATATAGAGATAAAGTTCAAGTTATAGATGAAAACTATATTTTTGTAAAACAATACAGGCATAGATTAGAGTATGATATATTTGCGTCAACAGATGGAGGATTATCTTTCGTTAAACAAGAATTACCAGATAGTATAAAAATAAAAGACTTTCATTTTCTTGATAAAAACACTGGCTGGGCGATTGGTAGTAATAGAGAAATTCTCAAAACCACAAGCGGTGGCTTTAAAGATAATTAAGGAAAAACAATTATGAAAAAGTATATAATAATCTTAATTGCCTTACTAATATTCTCTTGCGATGAAGGTAATTTAGTTAGAGATGATAGAGTTAATGAGAAGAGAGAAGGGTGGGTAGTAATAGATTCAATAGATATTGGTGAAGATTATACATCTAGCAGATTATTAGATGTTGTTGATAATACTTTTTATATAAATATGGTTAATACAAGAGGTTTAGTTGGAGAATTTTTATATAAGAAAGAATTATATCAAGTGCCTGAACATATATATTCAAGTCATTTTTATATGCATATTTATGAGAATATAATAGTAAGGGATACATATTTTCCAAAAATATCGATTGATTATGGAGAAAATTTTGTAGAAATAGATTCTGTCTTTTTAATTAATTGGTTAAAGAAAAATCAAGATTTGTATTTACTTACAATTGATGAAGGTATTATAAAAATGAATACAGATTTATCTTCTTATGAAATAATCGATTCAAGTTTTTTTAATGAAACAAAAAACAATGAGAATATACCAAACCATAATTATCAATTTTTTCATATCTTAGATAATAATGACTGCATGCTAATAAACTTTACTGATAATCAAATTCTTTATTTATCTGATAATTATTCTAAGAAAGAAATTATTAAAGTAAATAATAACATTTTAAAAGATATTGATTTACATGAAAACTCCTTATTAAGAGAATGGATAACTATACCTTCTAATAATACTTTATACATATTAAAAAGAGATGGTCTATATAAATCAACAAACAGAGGAAAGGATTGGTCATTAATATTTGATAAAAAATTTCATCAAATTTCGAAACTTATTACAATAAATGAAGAATTATTATATATTTTAGATTTTGATAATGATTGGAATTCAACAATTTACGTTAGTCAAGATGGTGGAGCAACATTTGAAATTCAAGAAACTCCAAAAGGAATAAAAATATATGACTTTAAATTTGTAGATGATAAAATTGCTTATGCCGTTGGTAATAATGGCGAAATTCTCAAAACCACAAGCGGTGGCTTTAAAGATAATTAAGGAACAATTATGAAAAAGTATATAATAGTACTACTTGCATTGCTAATATTCTCTTGTGATGAAGACAATATCGTAAAAGATGATAGAATCAAAACTAAAAAAGAGGGCTGGGTAAATGTTGGGGAGTATGATATTATAGATGAATCTGATGTAACTCTTGATAGAATATACATTTTTGATGATGTTTTCTATGCTACAGGTTATTATGGTATTTTTGAAGGATTTAAACAATATTACAAATCAACTGATTTTGGACTAACTTGGAATGAAATAATTCAAACACATAATACAATTAGAGCTCCTAACTATTATTTTTATAGAGATTTAATTTTAAAAGTAGGTCAAAATGTTGTTTGGACAAATGATGAAGGATCAAATTATTATTCTAAAGAATTTGATTATGATATGAACACAAGACAGGGAGAATATAGTATATGTTTTCAAAAGATAAATAAAGATTTAAGTTTATTACTTACTAATTACGGTATTTATAAAGTTGAAAACAATTTACAAAAATGGACATTAATTGATAGTTCTTTTGTTTATTTAAATAAGAATAATAGCAAACAAAACGAAATTGCTTTTATCCAATTTTTTGATGATAAAGTGGGATATTTAGCAAATGTGAAAGATAGTACAATTTACTACACAAATGATGGACTAAAAACTATTAAAAAAACTAACATAAGTTTTTCGAGACATTTTGAAGAGTCATTCTTTTATAGTCAAGTAACAGATTTTAGAGATTATTTTAAAATACTAAATGAGAAAATAGCTTATTTCTGGAATGATGATGGTATATATAAAACTATTAATTCTGGTGAAACATGGACAAAATTAAATGAAATTGTTAATATTTTAGTATTTTCAAAAATTCAAGTAGTAAGTGAAGATATTATCTATTTACAAAGATATGTAACGCAAACAAATAGTGAACTACTTGCATCAACGGATGGTGGTTTGTCATTTAGAAAACAAGAATTACCAGATAGTATAAAAATAAAAGACTTTCATTTTCTTGATAAAAACACTGGCTGGGCGATTGGTAGTAATAGAGAAATTCTCAAAACCACAAGCGGTGGTTTCAAAGATAATTAAGCAATAGATTTTAATATTCTTCTAATTTTAACTTTAACAGAAGCACATTCATTTTTAAGTGAATTTTCACAGATATTTATAAATTCTTTTTTCAAATCAGGAAATAACTTTACAACTTCAAAATATGCTTTATAAGCGGCGGCTTTTAAAAATTTATTATTTGAAAATAAATCTTTGTATAGTTTTAGTTCAAGATATTTTGCATTTGAAATATTAATTTCTAACTTAGGAATTATCTGATAAATATGAAGATGTGATTCCCATTCACTTGTAATATCTAAAAGTTTAATTATCTTATCTTTTTGAATAGAATCAATTTGATTTTTATTATCAACAAAATGCTTTATCAGCCAAGTAGTAGCATTTAATACATTAGGATTAGAATTCGAATATTCAATTAATTCACATATAAAGTTAACTTTATTAGCTTCTTGAGTATAAAAATTCAATAAATAATCTTTACTTTTCTTATCCCAATTTTGTAAATATTCTATATTGTTTTGATACATTTTTTTATTATTATTACCCAAATTTACAAAAATATTAAGAAATTACAAATCTTAAACAAATATTTAAATAAAGTAACGTACACACAAAATCAGCTTTTTACTGCCACGTTCCAAAAATGACACTTTCTCGTATTGCACCTATTAAATAATTTCCGTAAATTGCAGAATATTTATTTAAACTAATTTTATTAAAATGTTCGAACAAACTTTCAAAAATATTGATGATTTACTTTATAAAGATGCTGGGGCTGATAGCGAATTAGACTACATTGGGCAAACTTCTTGGATTATGTTTCTTAAATATCTTGATGACTTAGAAAAAGAAAGAGCTGATGAAGCAGAACTTAGAGGCGAAGATTATAATTATATTTTAGATAATAAATTCAAATGGGAAGCATGGGCTTATCCACTTGATAAAAATGGTAAATACGACCATCAGAAAGCTATTATTGGTGAAGATTTAATAAATTTTGTTGACCATGAATTATTTCCTTACCTATCGAAATTCAAAAATATTAATCAAAATAATAAAACTATCGAATATAAAATTGGTGAGATTTTCTCTGAATTAAAAAATAAAATTCAAAGTGGATATATTCTGCGTGATATTATTGAATATGCAAATGAATTACCTTTTAGAACTACTAAAGATAAACACGAACTAAGCCACCTATATGAAACTAAAATTAAAAATATGGGGAATGCAGGTCGAAATGGTGGACAATATTACACGCCAAGACCTCTAATCCGTGCTATGATTAAAGTAACTGACCCAAAAATTGGGGAAACTATTTATGATGGTGCAGCCGGCTCTTGCGGTTTCTTGTGCGAAGCTTACGAATATCTTTATAATAAAATTGACTTAAATACTAAAAACTTAAAGATATTACAAGAAGATACTTTGTTTGGTTACGAAAAAAAGAACCTTGCTTATGTAATTGGTCTTATGAATATGATCCTACATGGTATTGACGCACCTAATCTTATTCATACTAATACGCTTAGCATTGATTTAAAATCAGTACAAGAAAAAGATAGACATAATATAATACTTGCTAATCCTCCATTTGGTGGAAAGGAAAGACCAGAACTTCAAGATAATTTTGATATTAAAACAAGCGAAACTGCCTTCCTATTTTTACAGCATTTTATTAAATTCTTAAAATCTGGTGGCAGAGCTGCTATTGTTATTAAAAATACTTTTTTGAGTAATACAGATAATGCCTCTATAGCTCTTAGAAGACAATTACTCGAAAATTCAAATCTGCATACAATACTTGATATGCCTGCGGGTACTTTTCTTGGGGCTGGTGTAAAAACTGTAGTTCTATTCTTCAAAAAAGGCGAGCCAACTAAAAATATATGGTACTACCAACTTGACCCAGGTCGTAATATGGGAAAAACTAACCCATTAAATGATAATGACCTCGAAGAATTTGTTGAATTACAAAAATCAAAACCAGAATCTGAAAAATCTTGGAATATTAAAATATCTGATATTGATAATAATACTTATGACCTTAGCGTTAGAAATCCTAATTTGCCAGAAGAAGAAGCTCTTAGAAGTCCTGAAGTTATTTTAAAAGAAATGGAAGCATTGGACCAAGAAAGTGCTAAGATATTAGATAAAATTAAAAGTTTGGTTTAGCTATGAAAAATGAAATTCTTTTATATCAATCCAATGAGCTCGCAGAGCATATTGAGGTAAGAATAGATGAGGAAAGAGAAACAATTTGGCTTACACAAAAACAAATGGGCTTTTTGTTTGAAAAAGATACTGACACGATAGGATTGCACCTAAAAAACATATTTAGCGATGGAGAATTAGATGAAGAAGCAACTACCGAGCTTTTCTCGGTAGTTCAAAAAGAAGGAAATAGAAATGTTAAACGAAACATCAATTTTTATAATCTTGATGCGATACTATCTGTGGGATATCGAGTAAACTCTAAGCGAGGTACACAGTTTCGTCAGTGGGCTACACAACGATTAAAAGATTATCTTCTTAAAGGCTATGCACTCAATCAGCGAATGAATAGAATTGAAAACACTGTCGAGAATATAACTAATAAAGTCAACCAAATAGACTTGCATATTAACTCACAGCTTATTCCTACCCAAGGGGTGTTTTTTGATGGGCAAATATTTGATGCCTATGAACTAACTTCACGAATTATAAGAAAAGCTCAGAAAAGCATCGTTTTAATTGATAATTTTATTGATGAAAATACCTTAACTCATTTGGCAAAAAAAGAGAAAGGAGTAAAAGTGCATCTACTCACAAAAAATATTAGCAAACAACTGGAATTAGACCTTAAAAAAGCCAACGAACAATACGGGCTGTTTAGTGCAACAATTTTCACCCAAAGCCACGACCGCTTTTTAATTATTGACGGAAATGAAGTATATCACTTAGGTGCTTCGTTAAAAGATTTAGGTAAAAAATGGTTTGCTTTCTCTAAATTAGAAACAACATCGGTAATAAATATTTTAAATTCTATTGAGGAATTATTATGAAACGTTCTTTGAGCAAATTCAAAACGTTCACTGAGCGAAGTCGAAGTGAACTTAAATACAATAAGGGCAATTATTATGACTAAATTGCCGAAGGGGTGGAAAGAAGAAAATTTAGGGGAGATAGCAACATTTAGACAAGGGATCCAAGTTGGATTAGAACATCATATATATGAACCCAAAGAGGATTATGTTAGGTTTTTAAGAATTGTTGATTATACTCAAAATACTGATGATATAAGATATATACCTAATCCAGGTGATAAATATTATGTAAATGAGAATGATATAATTATGGTAAGATATGGTACACCAGGTTTAATCGGTCGAGGTAAATCTGGTGTAATTGCTAATAATTTATTTAGAATACAAATTGGAATTACTGAATTAACAAATGATTATTTGAGTTTATTCTTGTCACAAGAAAAAATCAAGTCATACTTAAGTTCACAAGGCTCGTCAACAATGCCTGCTTTAAATTTTGGTCAATTAAAAAAAGTTAAAATTACATACCCACCTCTCCCAGAACAAAAAAGAATTGTATCTATATTAGATAAAGCTTTTGATAATATTGAAAAAGCTAAAAAGAATATAGAACAAAATCTTATAAATTCTAAAGAGCTATTTCAATCAAAACTTGATGAAATTTTTTCTACTAAAGGTAAAGGTTGGGAAGAGAAGAAGTTGGAAGATGTATGTGAAAAGATTTTTGCAGGTGGTGATGTTCCTAAATCTGATTTTTCTAAATTTAAAACGAAAAATTATACTATTCCGATTTATTCAAATGGTGTTAAAGATAATGGATTATACGGTTATACGAATATTAAAAAAGTAGATCAACCATCAATTACAATTTCTGCAAGAGGTACAATTGGATTTCCTATAAAAAGGTTAGACACTTTTTATCCTGTAATTAGATTAATTGTTGTAATTCCAAATGTAACCATAATCAATATTGATTATTTATATTTTTATCTATTTAAATATGATTTTATTCAAAGTGGTACATCAATTCCACAATTGACTGTTCCAATGGTAAAGCCAATTAATATTAAATTACCACCAATAAAAGAACAATCTAATATTGTAAAAATTTTAGAAGAATTATTAACCGAAACCCAAAAACTTGAAACAACGTATATAAAGCAATTAGAGAACTTAGAAGAACTCAAAAAATCCTTATTAGACAAAGCATTTAAGGGAGAATTGTAAAAATGGAAATATATAGATATTTATGATTGAAAACAAAAATATTGAAAAAAAATCTCTCAGATTCATCAAAGAAAAAAATACTGAGTGGGCAGAATTAGCTAAAGATTGCGTTTGTTTTGCTAACTCACATGGTGGGTATATTTATATTGGTATCGAAGATGGTGAAAATAAACCTCCAGAAAATCAAAAGATAATAGATAAAGATTTACCTGATAAAATTCAACAAAATATCAATAATAGAACAATAAATGTAAGTATTTTAGTAAATATTGAAAAATCATCTAATAATTCTGAATATATTAAAATTCAAGTTATAAGAAATATACAAACAATTGCATCTACAACAGATGGTAGATATTATATTAGAGATTATGATGTATGTAAGCCTATTCCACCTGATGAAATGGCAAGATTAGCTTCTGAAAGGAATTCATATATATGGGAACTTCAAACAACAAAAAAAATTCCTTCAACTAATTATGATTTTATTAAGAAAAATACTTTTATTTCTGAAATAAAAAAGTCACAAAGAGTGAGCAGGTTTGTTAAAGAAATGAACGATAATGAGATACTCGAACATTATTTTTTCCAAGATAATGGATATTTAACTAATCTTGGAATATTATGGATTGGAAACCGAAATGATAGAGCATCTCTTTTATACCCTCCTTCTGTTCAAATAATCAGATATGATGAAGATGAGGAGAAAGTTTGGAAAATGTTGATTGATGATAACTACTCTAATCCAAAAGAAATTCTAGAAAAGATATTAAACGAAGTTCCAGAATGGCAAGAAAGTGTAGAAGTTTCTGAAGGTATTTTTCGAAAAAATATTCCTTTCTTTCCAATTGAAGTAATAAGAGAACTTGTTGTTAACGCATTAGTTCATAGAACATATCCTACAAGAGGTGATATTTTTATTAACATTTATCCTAATAGAACAGAAATTCATAGCCCAGGAATTCTTCCTTACGGTGTTACACCACAAAATATTTTAAGCAAGACAATACGTAGAAATGAGCATTTATCAAAAGTATTTTATGATTTAGGTCTAATGGAAAAAGAAGGAAGTGGTTATGACCTTATTTATGCAAAGTTATTAGGAATTGGAAAACCTATTCCTATTGTGAAGGAAACTGATGATAGAGTAATTGTATCAATCAAGAAGCAATTTGTAAGTAAAGAAATAGTAAAATTGATGGATAAAGTTAGTAATGAGTTCAATTTAAAACAAAAAGAAATAATTTCACTTGGATTATTAGCTCAACATCAATCTTTATCAGCTGTTGAAATTTCTTCAATTTTAAATCAGGATGAAAATGATGGTTTAAGGAATTGGTTAGGTCGGTTAATTCATTATGAACTAATCATTAAATCTGGAAAGGGTAAAGGCATGCAATACTCTTTAAATCCAGAACTTTTTAGAAAAATTAATTTAAAAGGTAAAACTAATTTAAAAAATATTGAAGATTATCGTTTAGAAGAATTAATATCAAAAGATTTAAGCGCTTATCCTGAAAGTGGGTTTAGTGAAATTCATAATAGGATTGGCTTAGAAATAAATCAATATAAAGTAAAAAGAATGTTAAAAAGTATGGTTGAAAAAGGCATTTTAGTTTCTAAAGGTAATAGAAGAGGTATGAAATATTTTTTAAAGCAAGATACTCCTTAAAATTGCTTTAAATATGCTTTATTTTTGCTTTAAATAATAATAAATAATAATCTTTATTAATTAATGAAAATTATTTTTATATTTAATAGTTTAATAAGTACTTAATAATATTTACACTTATGTTATTATTAATTGAAACATTTTTGAAATAAAGATTCTAAATTCTTCAAAATTGATTCAATGTCATTTAAAGCAAAGTATGCAAGAAAAATAGAAATTGCTTTATAGATGCTTTATATTTGCTTTATAAATTTAATTAAAAAATAAAAAAATTAACAAGAAAAGGCATTTAAGGGAGAATTGTAAAAAGATGAAGTTTAAACTTAATGAAGCAGAAACAGAATATCAATTAATAGACCCCAATCTAAATAAAGTTGGTTGGAATAGAATTGAGGATTCTTATGTCCACAAACAATATGCAATAACTATTGGTCGATTGATAGGAAATGCTCGAAGAGAAAAACCCTTAAAAGCCGATTATGTTCTTCGTTACAAAAATAGAATACTTGCAGTTATCGAAGCAAAAAGAAAAGAATTATCATTTCGTGATGGTGTTGGTCAAGCAAAAAATTACGCCGATATGCTTCAAGTTCGTTTTGCTTATTCTACCAATGGCGTAGGAATTTACGAAATTGATATGCACCTTGGAGTTGAAAGAGAAATTTCAGAATTTCCTACTCCAGAGCAACTTTGGGAAATGACTTACCCCACATCAACTGAAATATCAAAACTTGAAATATCAAATTGGAAAGACAAAATTCTTTCAGTTCCTTTTGAAGATAGAGGCGGAACTTGGAAACTGCGATACTACCAAGAAATAGCAATCACAAAAGTAGCCGAAGCAATTGCAGATAAAAAAGATAGAATATTATTAACCCTTGCAACAGGAACAGGAAAAACAGCAATTGCATTTCAAATTGCATGGAAATTATTTCACTCTCGCTGGAATCTAAACCGAGATGGAAAAAGACAACCCAGAATATTATTTCTTGCAGATAGAAATATACTTGCTAATCAAGCATTTAACTCTTTTTCTGCATTCCCAGAAGATGCCTTAGTTAGAATAAAACCCTCAGAAATCAGAAAAAACAAAAAAGTTCCAACAAATGGAAGTTTATTCTTTACAATCTTTCAGACCTTTATGAGCGGGGGTTCGACAAGCTCACCCACCGCTGAAGATATAGAAGAAAATAGCTATTCGACAAGCTCACCCACCGCTGAAGATATAGAAGAAAATAGCTATTCGACAAGCTCACCCACCCTTCATGGCTATGAAACTCAATATCAAGAAATTATATTTGATGAAATTGAAATAAAAGAAAATGGCTATGGCTATATGTATATTCTGCAATGTGCTGATGGTAGTTTTTATATAGGAAGTACAACAGAATTAACTTTGAGAATTCAACAACATAAAAATGGTGAAGGAGCAAATTTCACATATAAACATTTACCTGTTAAGTTAGTCTATTATGAAACGTTCGACAGAATTGACGAAGCATTTGCAAGAGAAAAACAAATTCAAAAATGGAGAAGAGCAAAGAAGATTGCATTAATACAAGGTGATATCGTAAAACTAAAAGAGCTTTCCAAAAGTAAAACGATGCCTGAGCTTGTCGATTCGGTGCCTGAGCTTGTCGATTCGGTGCCTGAGCTTGTCGATTCGGTGCCTGAGCTTGTCGATTCGGTGCCTGAGCTTGTCGATTCGGTGCCTGAGCTTGTCGAAGGCAAGTCCCCATATTTTGGAGAATACCCACCAGACTTTTTTGATATGATAGTAATAGACGAGTGTCATAGAGGTGGTGCAAACGATGAAAGTTCTTGGCGTGATATTATGGATTATTTCAAGCCAGCAGTTCAACTTGGTCTTACTGCCACTCCAAAAAGAAAAGATAATGCAGATACATATAAATATTTTGGCGAACCAGTTTATACATATTCATTAAAACAAGGAATAAATGATGGTTTCTTAACTCCATTCCGTGTTGTCGAAATTGATAATTTACTAAGTGAATATGAATATAATGATAATGATGAAATTATTGATGGTGAAATAGACCCAGACAAAATTTATAAAGAAGGTGATTTTAATAGAAATATCATAAGTGAAGAAAGAGAATTATTAAGAGTAAAAACATTTCTGAAAATGATAAATCAAAATCACAAAACGCTTGTATTTTGTTCAACTCAAGTGCATGCAGCATTAATCCGTGATTTAATTAATCAAAATGCAGATAGTACTAATCCTAATTATTGCCATAGAGTTACAGCCAATGATGGAGCATTAGGAGAAGAATATTTAAAACAATTTCAAAATAATGAACTAACAATACCTACAATATTAACAACATCATTCAAATTATCAACTGGAGTAGATGCACCAGAGGTAAAAAATATAATTTTATTAAGACCAGTCAAGTCAATTATAGAATTTAAGCAAATAGTAGGAAGAGGAACAAGATTATTTGATTCAAAAGATTACTTCACAATATACGATTTTGTAAAAGCACGAGAAAGATTTGAAGACCCAGAATGGGACGGTGAACCAATCGAAAAAATCAGCTCAGGCAGAGGTAAAGAACTATGTATAGATTGTGGTAAAAAACCTTGTGAATGTAATACAATTAATCCACAAATTTGCGAACTTTGTGGAACATATCCTTGTATCTGTGAAAAACCACGAAACATAGTAAGAATAAAATTGAGTGATAATACAATAAGAGATATAAAACCCGTAATGGGAACATCATTTTGGGATCCAGACGGAAAGCCAATTAGTGCAGAAGAATTTATGAAAAAATTATTTGGGGATATTCCATCATTATTCAAAGACGAAAACGAACTAAGAGAAATATGGAGTAAACCAGACACCAGACGAGAATTATTAAATAGATTAGAAGAAAAAGGATATACAGAAGACCAACTGAACGAACTCAAAAAATTAGTAAATGGTATTGACAGTGATGTATATGACGTATTAAACTACATAGCATATCACAAAGAAATCTTAACAAGAGCAGTGAGAGCAAACAATGCAACAATAAATTTAAACGAATACGATTTAAAAATAATCGAATTTTTAAATTTCGTATTAAGTCAATACACTGAAGTAGGAGTATCCGAATTAGACGATAAAAAACTACCAGACTTATTAGAGATAAAATACGGTTCATTAAGCGATGCAAAAACAAAATTAGGCGATTTAAAATATATTAGAAATACATTTATAGACTTTCAAAAATATATTTACAAATAAACAAAAACAATCCTAACATATTTTTAAAACCAAACATAAAATATAATGTGAAATCACTAATTTTTTTTGACCCTAATTTTTTCTCCCTTGTAACACATTGCTATAATGACTGTTTACAAGAAAAGTGCAAAAACCAAAAAATTAAAAATTAACAAAATATTCCCTACTCTCAATACCATAAAAAGTACCCCACCTAAATCTTAACAGGTGATGATGACGATATGATTTATTTTACAAAAAATCACTAATTTTTTTTGACCTTAATTTTTTCTCCCTTGTAACGCATTGTTATAATAACTATTTACAAGAAAAGTGCAAAAACCAAAAAATTAAAAATTAACAAAAATCATAGTAAACACAAAAAAACATTCACTACATTTTAAGAGATTATTACCCAATCCCCTACACACTATTAACCATCTGACTACTATTATCAACCAATTTTTTAACCATAAATAATTGGATATTTTATAAAATATGATAACATTAGCAATATCAAAAAGATGAGAGTATTTATAAAAACTTGGCAAAGAAATTGTATAACTATCCCAAAAGGATTTTCTTAAATTCAAGGATTGAATAATGGTTTTCAGGTTTCATTTGTTTAAAGAAGGGCTACCCCTTATGAATAGAGCATTAGATGCGTATGCACTAAGGCAACAAACTATTTCTAAAAATATGGCAAATGCAACATCTCCACATTACAGACCAGAGAGAGTAAAATTCGAAGAGTTCTTCCATAAACAACAAATAGTAATTGGTGGCTCACGAGAATTTAGCAAAGACATTCCAATGGGGAATGCACATGGTGATGTAAAAGAAGGCGAAAAAGAACCAAAGCCAATACCAGAACCAGAAATATTCTTTGAAGGGGAAACCCACGTAAATATAGACCACGAAATGTCGCAATTAGCCCAAAATCAAATAAGATTTAAGTTTGGTTCGCAGATGGCTAATAGATTTTTCACAGGAATTAGTAGTTCTATTTCTGGAGTACTTCGGTAAATTCAGAAAAATTACTTACTAAAAATGAAATATTGTAACATAATTTTGTAGTGTAGGAAATGGCAGAAAATATATTTTCAAGTTTTGATATAAGCAGTCAAGGTATGATGGTGCAAAGGATGAGATTATCATCAACTGCTCGAAATATCGCAAACGCAAATACAACAAAAGGAATTGACGGGCAACCATATCAAAGGGAAGTGGTTGTAGTAAGGGAAATACCTGGTTCGCCCTTTAATACCGAGTTGAAAAAGCTGATCGACATGGACAGGACGTCCGCCGATCATGCGCCTACTGCAAATCAAAGCAACTATCCGCCAGATTATGGAGTTCTAAAAGCAAAAGTAGCAAGGGATAATACACCTCCTCGGCTTACTTATGACCCATATCATCCGGATGC
Source organism: bacterium (assembly GCA_030431515.1). GTDB lineage: Bacteria > Bacteroidota > Ignavibacteria > Kapaibacteriales > UBA2268 > JAJRPT01. The sequence continues at coordinate 38,830 of JAUIIX010000005.1, read as the reverse complement.
AAACGAAAATGGATATGTACTGATGCCAAATATAAATGTAGTAACAGAGATGGTCGAAATGATTTCGGCACAAAGAACTTTTGAGGCAAATACACAAGTTGTAGAATCTGGCAAGAATATTGCAAGCAACTCTTTGTCGATTTAATCTAAAGCATAAAGATTAGAAGTTAGAGGGTGGGACACCTTTTGGTGTAACAAATAGTAGAGTCATAATGAGAGTTGATACAGGGTTTAATCCTTACAGCGCTAAGTATATTAATAATGAAGTGGGCAACAATCCATCAAGGATTCCTATTCGCTCACAGAAACTTAATAGTGATATTCTTGCAAAAAGTGTTAACACATTTGATGAAAATGAATTAATTTCAGGCAATGAAAGAAATTTCTTTAAGTCAATGTTTCCAGATAGTTCTGACCAAATTGAAAATTATATATTATTCAATAGAAACGGTCAAGTACATAATGCTGGTGTTAGCAAAGGAACTATTTTTGATAAAAAATTCTAAAATTGGGGAAAAAGTATGGTAGTAAATGAATTAATCCAAGGTCAAACTTGGAGTCCATTAATCCAACAAAAAAATAATACGAAAGGCACAGAAAATATGCGTTCGGAAAAATTTGTGGATACCCTAAAAGAACTAATCACAGATACAAATGATTTGCAAGTAGAAGCAGCAGACGCACGAGATAAATTTATCAAAGGCGAGCCAATCGACCTGCACGACGTTATGATATCCGCACAAAAAGCAAAAACCTCATTCGAACTTCTTATGGAACTCAGAAATAAGGGCTTAGATTTATACCGAGAAACACTTAGAATGCAAGTGTAGGGATTTAAAAGAAAACCGAACATAGTTCGGTTTTTTTTTCTTAATGTCATTACATTCTATAGCAAACTGATCTTTATTTATTTAATTTATCAATCAACAACTTTTTAGTTTCAATTCCAAATCCTTTTAAGTAATCAACTACTTTGTTGTTCTCATCTAAAATATAAATACAAGGCGATACATCAACACCATATTGTGTAAGATTGTTTAAAGATATTTCTTCTTTTTTATTTTTTTTAATTACTGTTAAAGTTGAATCTTTAAATTCATAATTAATGTAATCGATTTTAAAGTTATTCGATAATTCATTTAATTCTTTAGTTAGATTTTTATTTACTTCATTATTCAAATTATTAAATGATACAATTTTATGTCCTTTAAATTCTTCTAAATTGACATCATAAATTATATTTCCAATTATTTCTTCGCCTGGTTTTTTACAAACAAAACCTTTGTAACTAAAGTATCGATATTCACCAAAATTTTCTATATATTCACTAACATCAAAATAAGATTCATTCTCTTCATTTGTTATTTCAAAAGATTTAATATCAATTATATTATATGACCCATTTCCCATAAAATCAGTTATTAATTCTATTTTCTCTAATAGTTTACTACTATTATTAAATTTAAACTTATAATTAAATATAAAACTGTTTTTTAAATTTATGTCTTGACATAAAAAAGTAGTGTAAGTTTCTGTTGTTTGTAATATTTTAAAATTATAATAATTTGTATCAAAAAAAGAATTATGCATATTTAATTCATTAAACGGAACAAAAAAAGTATTTATAGATGTAAAAAAATACCCAACATCATTTAACTTTTTAAATTTAGTTTTTTTTACAAAATTTTTATTTTTTAAATCAATATTATAATTAATATAATCATGGTTTACATATAGAATATTATCATATTTTATAAAATATGAAAAACCAACTAAAGTATCATTGTAATTTTTTTGTAAAAACAATTCGGTATTTGTAAGTTCAGAAGTTTTACCATTAAAATAAACTGATTCTAATTTTAGTTTGTATGTATTATTTGTTTCTAAAATACTATCATAAACTTCATAAAATCTATAGAATTGTTGTGCTGCTTCTTTGTTAATTTCTGCTTTTAAATTAGAAATAAATAAGCAGACAATAAATAATATTAATATTTTCAATTCATTACCTCTTTTAATATTTTATTAAAATCAATTCTTTTGTTATTATTATAGCCATAAAAATATTTAATAATTTTATTATTTTTATCTAATATATAAAAAGATGGATTAAAATCAACTTCATATTGAGTTAATAAATTACTATTAATTATATATTTACCATCTTTTAGAACATTAACTAAAACACTATCATCATATCTATAAATATATTTATCAATATTAACATTAGCATTTTTAATATCATCTGATAATAAATTAACGTCTAAGTTATCGCCTTTTTTATAAAAACAAACTAACTTGTGATTTGACTCAGTCAAATTACTATCAAATATGGTATTTCCAGTATAGTCTATACCAAAAAAACAAGATTTACCTAAGTATTCAAATCTTTCATAAATTGGATATTCATTTAAATATTTATCAAAATTTAATTTAGAAAAATCAACTTCTTTAGATACATTTAAGCTATCTATAAACCATTCTACAATACGTGGAATACTAAAATAATCATTAATTGTAACGGAATAGTAATTTGGTAATAAGTTATTTTTATTTAATTTAGTTCTAAATGTGTAATTAAAGTAAGAGTTTTTATTATTTTCATTTGCAACAAAGTAGTATGATGTATCTAATTCACTACCTAAAAACTCATAAGGTTTGTTCTTAAACATTTCAATAAAAGAAATATCAGAATCAATAAAATTTTGAAATATGTCAAAAACATAAGTAAAGTTATAAAATTCTACAAGTTTTTTTTTAAATATTTTTCTGTGTAAAATGCTTTTTGATGTTTTATCAAACTTATAACTATTGTAATTATTATAATAATGAATAAGATTAGGGTAATTAATAATAAATGATCTATTTAAAATAGTATCTTTTCTATCACGCATTATTATTCCACTAAAATATGAACTATCAATTGCTTTTTTTTCGATATTATGTAAATAAACATTTCCACTTAGTTCAAATTGATTATTGTTTTCTAAGTTCAACAAATAATTAATAAAATAATCTTGATATTCTTGATTATTTTTTACTGTATGAATTTTAGGGAATAAAAAGGAAAAACATAATATCATAAATAACATAAATCCCTCATTAAAATATATTGAGTAACCTCAATTTTAAAATATATTCATTTATTTCTACAAAACCGAGATTACTCAATAATTTATCAATCTACCTCAACCTCTACTAAGCCATTCGTTACAGTAAAATTCGCAACTGTTATATTTTGCATTACTGTTTCACCTTCAACTAAAAAATTGGGATTAAATGAAACTGTAGATTCGTAAACTTCACATTTGTTACTCATTCCAGCACACCCTTCACACACAAAATTTTTAGAAATAGGATCTGTATTCCAAGAGCAAGTAGGACAATCACTTTTGCATTCATATTTTTTCTTATTATCTATTAAAGTTGACAAACCATCTGGTTGAGGATATGGATCTGTATCATAATTATAATATTTTATCATAATTTGATGTTCCATAGTTCCTGATCCAACTAATTTATTAGTTTCGATAATAGCATAGAAAAACTTATTACTATCTGGTGTTGAAATTACAGTATAAAATAAAACTTCATTTACAGTATAACCCTTATCATCTAAATCACCAATCATAACGGCCAAAAGTGTATCAGCTTTATTATTATCTTGGGAAATACTATTTGTATATTTTACAAATGAACCATCAAGTTCTTTTACATTATTTTCTTCTATACAAGATAAAAGTAAGAAAATTAAAAAGAATAAAGATATATTTAATTTCATTTTTTCTCCTAATTTAAAATTTCAGATTCTAAAAAGTTTGGATAACCAACTGTTTGAAGAACAGAATGTCCATTATCCTTAAAAACACCTACTAATCCTACTTCTGTCGTATATGTTTTTGGACAAGATTCAGATTGACCGCAAGCATCGTCATTACACACGGTACCAACTCCTAGAGCAACTTCAACTATACATCCATCATTACAACCAGGACAAGTAATTTTTTCAACACATTCTTCTTCTTCAACAGCATCATAATATTTTAATATTATTTTTTTCAACCCACCGCTTGTAGCAATTTCTAATTTACAAAATTTATCGCCACTACTCATTTCTAAATATTGTATTGGATTGCAACCATATATTGTCAAAGTAGAATCATAATAGCCTACATATCCAGCTAAAATATCCATTACGTGTAAGCTATCTGATGAAGATATTGATAATGTATAATTACCAATATTAACAGACTCATCTTCGTTAATTTTACTATTTTCTTCATTACAAGCTATAAAAAAGAATGAAAGTAGAATTATTATAAATAAAATGCTTGTTTTCATATCAACCTTTAAATGTTAAAAAATAAAACTCTATCTATTTTTAACACTAAATCTATATCTTTTCATATTCGATATCCTTTTGTGTTAAAAAAAATTTAGATGCCTTAATTACAAATAATAAACTACTATCTACATAATTGCAATTAAGGTAAACAATTACGAAATATTATTTTATTTTTTGTCATCTATTAGTTGCAATTTAAATCGTTTTTTTTTTTTGCAAATTTTATTTCACAAAATATAATATTTTTTTCATTTTTTTATAATTATTTTCAACATATTGTCAGATTTTATTAAAAGTGTGAAGAAAACTTCACACTTTTTGTAAATAAGGACTTGACCTTTACCGCGAAACGCTTAGAATGCAAGTGTAGAGAAGTAAATAGCAAGTAATAATTAAAAATTTTAACAAAAAAACCGAATTAATGTTCGGTTTTTTTTGTCATTCAGAGCAAAGCGATAAATCCATTGTTTTCAGCATAGTAGAGACGCAATGCTTTGTATTTTTCCCCCTATAAACCAACAGTATAAAATAAATTGTCAATGAATATAATTTACCATTTTCTTAAAACTGCAGAGCAGTTTCATATCAATAGCAAAATACAGCCCAAAATCACTTCTACGCCGTAGGTGTAGCACTCTTCAGCTCCGTAGGTGCGAAATATTTATAAACAACAAAAACCACCAAACAACCCCGCAAATCGAAGATTTGCTCACAGTTATTCAGAGCGAAGCCAAAGAATCTTCTACAAAGCACCAAAACCATAGTAGAGAAAACAAAACTATTTCACAAAAATAGTAGTAAACGCAAATTTGCGATCACTACTATTTAATTAACTTTTTTAATTAAACTTACTCAACACTTACAATTATTTTTGGATTAGAGCCAGAGCAAGCATTCTTTATTTTTCAACGCCATAAACCTACAACTTGGTTAATATCAGTAAACCAAATAGTTGGAACATTCTGATGAAATAATGATGAATGGGATAATTCAAGGTCTTTTTTTTTATCTAAATATTTCTGGGCGTAGTCGTATTCCAATTTGCCAAAATGTTGTTTGGTGTGGAATTACTTGCGTAGTTTCTTCAAACATTGTCTCATAAGCAAAGAAAAAATCTCCTCTATTTTTCTTACCTTTCAAAGTAATAGCAAATTCAATTCGGGCATCTATATTATTCTTGCTATCTGTTAGATAACTTTTCTTTCTTGATATTGAATTTGAAATACTTGTTAATAAACGTAAATCAACAATTTTTCCTAATGAATAGTCTATTGCTGAACTAACTCTAATAGAGCCAATTAAATCTTCAAAAGTTGCAAAAGCATTATCTGGTCTTTTGTAATCTTCGCTTATAAAATAATACTCACCATAAACTCTTGTAATTATATTAAAATTATCATAATTTTTAATTAAATTATAGGAGGCATTTAAGCCATTTAAGATAATTACTCTATTGGAATAATATCCTTCTTGTGCTGTTGTCCTATCTGTAATATCAATATCATGCTTGCAACGATGAAATATACCAATAGAATATGAAAAATCATCTTTATTTGCATAATATGAAATATTTTCCTCCCAAGTTGCCTTTCTTGGATTAAATGCTATATCATTGTATGGATTAGAGTTTAATTCATGTCCAAGTAAAAAAGCTATTGCGTTCCCATTATCAAATCTATAAACTTCAGAATAGCCGATTAATTTGAATGACCAAGCCATATCACCCTTATATGAACCATTTCCTCTGCTTAGTTCGGGTGAGAAATCTGTCCTTTCAAATAATGAGTTTCTTCTTGATGTATCATTGTCAACTATTGGAATAATATTCCTTGTTACTTGTATTTGACTAAATAGTGATTCACTCAATAAAATGAATAAGATTATATATTTCATATTTTTAAAATCTTTTTGTAAAATTAATTCTTAAAATTAATGAAATTAATTTGAATATACTTTGAAAAATCTTCAAAAATTCAGTATTTTTGAAAATAATAAAATTCAAGCAAGATAATTGTATTTTCTTTTTAGGGGCATAAACATAGATGTTTTTATCAGAGTTAGAGATTCATGGATTCAAATCATTTTCACAAAAGACTAAACTCAAGTTTGCAGAGGGCGTTACGGCTGTGGTTGGACCTAATGGCTGTGGGAAGTCAAATGTAGTAGATGCAATAAGATGGGTCCTTGGTGAGCAAAAGACTGCTGTGCTTAGATCTGACTCTATGGAAAATATAATCTTTAATGGTGCTAAAAACCACAAAGCTCTTGGAATGGCAGAGGTAGTACTTACTTTAGAAAATAATAAGGGTGTATTGCCAAGTGATTATACTACTGTGTCAGTTGCAAGAAGACTATTTCGTAGTGGTGATTCTAAATATCTATTAAATAGAGCTAATTGTAGGTTGAAAGACATAAATAACCTATTTATGGATACTGGTATGGGTCCTGATTCCTATTCAGTGATAGAGCTTAAAATGGTTGAGAATTTACTTTCTGGTAAAAACGAAGATAGAAAAAATCTACTTGAAGAAGCTGCTGGTATTACCAAATATAAAATTAAAAGAAAAGAAACAGAAAGAAAACTAAATTCTGTAGAAACAGACTTAGATAGAGTTTTAGATATTGTTACTGAAGTTGAAAAAAATGTAAACACACTTTCTCGTCAGGCATCTAAAACTAAAAGATTTAATAAACTATCTGAAGAGTTAAAAGAAAAAGAATTAATCTATTTTTATCTAAAGTTTCACTCTCTTGATGCAAATACTGGTGGACTTGATGAAAAAATTAAAAATCTAAATGTTGAGATTGAGAAAGCAACGCTTGAATTAAATGAATTCCAAGTTAAAATCGATACTGAAAAGAATAACAAAGAAGAATTAGAGCATAATTTTAATTCTATAAGAATTGAACAAAATGCAAATAATGCAAGATTAGCTGATAAAAAACAAGAATTAGCAGTTGCAGAAGTAACTATAAAAAACTTAGTTCGTGAAAAAGATAGAATAAGTGATGAGATAAATAGAGCTGAATCTGCTTTAAAAAGATATAAAGATAACATTGAAAATTTAGTTAAAAATGAAGTAGAAAAGAAAAATAAATTAAACGAAATTAACAATGATATTAATCAAATAAAAGAAAAATTATCTGGCTCTGAAAAGAATTTAAGTGATTTTATTAAATCTATAAATGAGAAAAATCAATATAGATCTAATTTAAGTTCTAAATTAAGAGAACTTGAATTTAGTGTTAGAAAACATAATGATGAAATTAATAAATTAAATAGAATAAAAGAAGAATTAGAAAATCAGAAAAATAATTTAATTCCACAGATAAATGAAATTAAAGAAAAAATAAATATTAATAATAATAATTTTGAGAAAAATAATAATTTATTAATATTAAAAAAAGATGAATTAAGCACTATTCAAAACAAAAAACAAGAATTAAAACAAATAACTGATGATTTATCATATAAAATTAAAGAGCAAAATTCAATTTTAGATGATAGGAATAGACAATTAAATTTTTATAATTCTTTAATTGATTCTGAATCTAATTCTATTCATTTATTAAATAATAAAGATTGGAATAATAAATATAATGCTCTTGCAGATAATATTGCTATTGATAAAGAATATCAGTTAGCATTACAGACTTTGCTTGGCAATATTGCAGGTTCATTAGTAGTAGAAAGTATTGATAAAATTAAGTCTGCAGATAATATTTTAAAGTCATTAAAGAAAGGAAAACAATCTTTAATTATATTAAATAATGCTGCTAAAACAAAACAAAATAAAGTCGAATTAAATGGCTTAGTAGCATATTTAGATGATATTATTAGATGTGATGATAAAATAAAAAATTATATAAATAATAAGTATCCGAATACTGCTATTTTTGATAATCTTGAAAATGCAATTGAAGCAATAATAAGCAAGAATATTAATTATGCTCTAACTCTAGATGGTTCATTAGTTAGTGTTGATGGTGATTATATAATTGGTGGCGAAGAAAAAGTTAAATCTAATTTCGGTAAATTAGAAAAAATTGAAAGTTTAAATAAAGAAATTAATAATTCAAATGAATTAATTAGTAAGTTAAAATTAGAGTTTAATTCAAAATCAGAAGAATTAGGCAATTTGAATGAAAATAATATAAAACAAGAAATTCAGAAATTAGAATATTCTTTAAATGATATTCAAAGAGAAAAGAATAATCTTGAAGTTAAAAATAATACTTTAAATAATAATTCTAAATTTATTGATGATAATATTCTAAAAAATAAACTCGAATTAGAAAAATTAGATAAAGAGAAAATTAATACTGAAGAAATTAATAAATTAAATAAAGAAATTGAATTAATTAATTCAGAATTATTCAAATTAGAGCAAGAAGAAAAAGAAAAAAGAACTATTTTTAATCAATTTAAAGAAAATACTCAACGTCTTGAAATTGACAAAGTTCGTGCTGAAAATGAATTAAAGCGTACTTCTGATGAATTGGAAGATACTAATTATAATATCACAAGTATTGAAAAACGATTGGAACGATTAAGTAAAGAACGTGAAGGAAATGTAAATAATAAAGAAGAAAACGAAAATAAATTAATTAACTCTCAAAAAGAAATTAAAATATTTTTAGAAAAGCAAGAAGATTTATCTAATCAAGTGGAAATATTTAATTCAAAATTAAAAGATATTAATTTATTAATTGATTCTTTAAATAAAGAAAAGAATTTATTAAATAATAAAACAAACACTTTTAATACTGAATTACATAAACTTGAAATTACCTTTACAGAAATAAAAGCTCAAAAGAAAAGTATATCTGAGCAATTATATGAAAAATATGAAAAAAATATTTCTGATTTATCAAAACCAGAAGAAGAATATAATCAAGTAGAAGTTAATTCTGAAATTGGTGAATTAAAAAGCAAATTACAAGCTATCGGAAGTGTAAACTTTATGGCTTTAGAAGAATATGATAAAGAAAATCAACGCTTTTTATTTTACAAAGAACAAATCGAAGATTTGAATAAAGCAAAAGAAACTTTAGTTCAAACAATAAAAGAAGTAAATTTAAAAGCATCTGAATTACTATTACATACATTTACACAAGTTCGTACTAATTTCATTGATTTATTCAAAACTTTATTCAATGATGAAGCAGAATGTGATATTATTTTAGAAGGCGAAAATATTTTAGAAGCAGATTTAAAAATATGGGCGAAACCTCCTGGAAAAAAACCACATAGTATTGAGTTGCTGTCAGGTGGAGAAAAAACATTAACTGCAATCGCTTTACTATTTGCAATATATTTAGTTAAACCGAGTCCTTTCTGTATATTAGATGAGGTAGATGCTCCATTAGATGATAGTAATGTAGATAGATTTATAAATCTAATTAAGAGATTTAGTAACAATACACAGTTTTTAATCGTTACACATAATAAGAAGACAATGGAAGCAGCAGACTTTCTTTATGGAGTTACCCAACAAGAAGAGGGTATTTCGAAAGTGGTTTCTGTAAAATTAGGTAAAAATGAAATTTCAGTATAATTAAATTTTAAGGTGAATTATGAAAAGAATTATTCTACTATTTGCAATCATAAATATGATTTTTGCAATAGATGCTTTTTCTCAGATGCAAAATTTTGAGGAAATGGACGAAAAAGGTGAAGTAACTGAAAAACCAAAAGATCCAAAATTACAATATTATAAAGAAAACTATAATGAAGTATTTACAGAATATTATTTTGATGAAGTTTGGAATGCGATTTTAAAGTCAATAGAAGCAACTGGTTGTCAAATTGGTACTAAATCAAATTCTCAAAATGATGAAGGTTTTTTCAAAGGTAAAATAGTATCTGACTTCTGTGTATTTGCAATGAAAGAAAGCAAACACGATGTAATTGATAGTTTGATTAAATATAGTTATGAATTACCATTGATACGTGCTGGAGTATGGGAAAGTGGTAGAGTTCAATATAAAATTATATTAAAAGAGCATGAAGAAAATGTTGAAATGATATTAAAAGCTGAGCTAAGTGGTAGAGAAGGATATGTAACTAACGAAGTCCACTGGTGGAAATCAAATGGCTACTTTGAACATCATTTAATAGAAAGCATAAAAGCAAATTTAGCAAAAGGTGAATAAATTTAAAAAAGAGGCAATCGCCTCTTTTTTATTTTAATATCCAAATGATTTTAGCATATTTTTATTATTTCGCCAATCATTTCTGACTTTTACAAATATTTCTAAATATACTTCTTTTTCGAGATGTTTTTCAATTCCTTTTCTGGCTTTCTGTCCGATTTCTTTTATCATCGACCCACCTTTTCCTACTACTATTTTCTTTTGTGAATCTCTTTCTACAACTATTTCAACAGAAATATACCACTTACCATTTTCTCGCTCTTTAAACTCGTTTATCAATACTTCGGTTGAATATGGTAGTTCTTCATTCAAACGATAGAAAACTTGCTCACGGATTAACTCTGACACAAAAAAGCGTTGATTTTCTGTGCTTAATTGTTCAGGGTCATAGTAAAATTGACTTTCGGGTAACAGTTTTGTAATTTCTTCTAAAAGTAATTCTGTATTATCTTTTTTTAGTGCGGAAATTGGAATTATCTGATTAAAATATCCTGTTTTCTGCATAAATTGCATCAAAGGTAATAATGCCTTTTTATCATCTAATTTATCAGTTTTATTTAGCAGCAATATTTTATGCTTTTTGAAATTCTCCAAATACATTTGAATTAGTTCATCAAAACCTTTTTCAATATTATATGTCGAACTATCAATCAGAACTACTAAAATATCGGCTTCTTCAACAGAACTTGCTACATAAGTCATCATCGACTTTTGCATTTCATAATCTGGCTTAATAATCCCTGGAGTATCCAAAAATACAATTTGGGTGTTGTCTTTTGTATGAATTCCTGCAACTCTTTTGCGAGTAGTTTGTGCTTTATGGGTAACAATCGAAAGTTTGAAATCCAATAAGGCATTCAATAATGTCGATTTACCAGCATTAGGGCGACCAACTATTGCTACAAATCCTGCTTTAGTTTGCTGAGTCATCGCTTGCTACTTTTTGTCCACCAAATACTTTCAATATTCCATAAGGAATTATTACACAATAAGCTATAACTAAAAGCATTGGTCCGATCACGATAGCAGTAGTCGAATTCCACCCACCATCTGGCATAGCATACTCATCACCTAAGCCAGTAGCCATTGCTAAAAAGCCCAAAATGATGATTCCCAAGCCACCAACAAGAATATATAAATTCTTCTTTGCTAAGGGGAAATTCCACTCAACATTTTTTTTCTCTATATTTTTACTTCTAATAGAGGTTTTTCTAATTTTTTTTGCCATTTTTGTAACTTGTATTTTACTAAAAAACAAAATTAATAATTTATTCTCACAAATTATAATCTTTATGAATGAAAAACGTGGTAAACTGTTTATTGTTTCAACTCCGATAGGAAATCCTGACGATATTACGCTCAGAGCTATTAATATGCTTAAATTATCTGACGCAGTAATTTGTGAGGAATTTAAAGTTGCCGCAAAATTATTAAGTCATCTAAAATTAAAAAAAGAACTTTTGCAGTTCAACGAACATTCTGGACTTAATGACTTGCTCGACATAACTGATAAGTTACAAGCAGGACAGCGTTTAGCATTGATTTCTGATTGTGGAACTCCATTACTTGCCGACCCAGGTTTAGACCTTGTAAGAGCTTGTATCAAGAATGATATTGAATTAGAAGTAGTGCCTGGAGTAACAAGTGTGATGACAGCATTAGTACGAAGTGGATTCCCAGCAGAAGAATTTGTGTTTGCAGGTTTTCTTGGAAGAACTGACCGAGATAGAGAAGATAAATTAAGATATTTATCTGAAGAAAATCGTACAGTTGTACTATTAGAAACACCTTATAGAATGAAAGTGATGTTAGAAGCAGCAGCGAAAGTGATGCCTAATAGATTAGCATATCTTGGTTTAAACCTTACACATGGATACGAAACCCACCACTACGGCACATTCAAAGAAATATACGAAAAATTCAAATCCGAAAAAATAAAAGCAGAATTCGTTGTTTGTTTTGAAGGTAAAAACTCAATGTATGGGTGAGAAAATTTAAATTTTAAATAATCTTATTAATAATTTTAATCTAAAGGTAAATATCAGAAACGGTATTTACCTTTTTTTTTATTGTCATTCAGAACTTGTTTTAGAATCTGTCATTCAGAGCGAAACGATGAAACCAGTTAAACCAGCAGTCATTCAGAGCGAAGCGTGGAATCCAGTTAAACCAGCAGTCATTCAGAGCGTTTACGAAGAATTCAAAAAATAATATAATTCCAAATTGTCCAAAAAAAAAGTTTGATTAGACAATAAAGTTGTAAAAGATTGTAAACAAATCAATTATAAAGGGGACGAACTTCAGCGAAGTTCAATATTTGTAGCACCGAGTTTCAATTCGGTGTAGATGAAATCCACCCCAACCACCCACAACTGCAGAGCAGTTGAACTCAGCATAATAATAAATTAAAATTAAATTCGTTACTGTAAATAATTAAATAAACAGTAATTTTTTAATGAAATTTATTTTAATATTTATTTTAAGTGCAAGTTATTTATTTGGAAATTGGACAATTGTAGATTCAACTCAGTTAAACTTAGATTCTTATGTTAGATTTTTTTATTTAGACATAAATGATAATATTTGGTTAGGAACTGCGAGCCCTGGAAAAATTTATAATTTTGATGGAATAAAAACAGAATATTATGACACAACTAATACACCATTAGCATATTCATCAATTTCATGCATAACCCAAGGACCAAAAGGAGATATGTATTTTGGAACTTATGAAGATAACACATTTCCAACAATTGAAAAGAAAACATGTTTAATAAGATTTGACGGTGAGAATTGGGAATATTTTAATCAGCATAACTCTCCAATGCACCCTTATTCTATTAGGGATATTTTAGTAACAGGAAATGATGAATTTTGGGTAGCTACTGTTATTGGCTTATTTCATTATAAAGAAGGAACTTGGAAATCTTATTTTGAAGATGAAAATGATTTTAGAAGAGAGATAAGAAGACCAGCTATAGATAAAAATAATAATTTATATATAACAAATATTTTAAGTGAAGTATATTCAGCAAATTTGAATAATTCTAATGTAAAATTTAACAAAATAGAAACACTTTCAACAGGAATAAATGTATCTACTTCGTGTTTTGTTGATTCATTAAATAATTTATGGTTAGAAAATAGAAGAGAATTACATAAAAGAAAAAATGCAAATGATTGGATAGTTTATGATAGCACTCATTTAGATAGTGAGATACATAGGTTTTCATTTTATATATCAAGAACGGGAAAAATTTTTACAAATAATAGTAAAGCTGTTTATGAATATAAAGATAATACTAATTGGGAAAAAATATTTGATATACCAGATAGTATTTTTGAAGTAAGTTTAAGAGGTTTAGATTCTAAAGGTAATTTTTGGTTCTCAAGTGGAAATAAGTTAATAAAATACACCCCCGAACATAATAGTGTCAAAAGAGAATTAAATATAAGTATTTACCCCAACCCCAGCCAAAGCAAAATAACTGTAAATACTGACCAGCAAATCACAGAATTAGCACTATATACTATCAACCTAACAAAAGTAAAAGATTACACCCCTAATCACAAAAGCAGCCAAGAAATAGACATCAGCAATTTATCAAGTGGTGTTTATTTCATCAAAGTAAATGATGATTTCATAAAATTTGTGAAAGAGTGAGTGGTTTGTCATTCTGAACGAATGTGAAGAATCCAGTTTAATAATTCATTCTGAGCGAAGCGAAGAATACTATTCATAATTTAATTTCATAAATTTGTAAGATGAAAAAAGCATATGTTTATATATTAGCATCACAAAAAAATGGTACTTTATATGTTGGAGTAACTTCAGACTTACAAAAACGAATGTATGAGCATAAAAATGATGTTATAGAAGGATTTACAAGAAAGCATAATATTAAAATGTTAGTATATTATGAAGAAGGAAATAATATTGCCGAAGCAATTGAAAGAGAAAAGTACATTAAAGGCAAAAAAAGAATATTTAAAATAAATTTAATTGAAGAAAATAACCCAGATTGGAATGATTTAAGTAAGGAATGGTTTAATAGACTGGATTCTTCGCTTCGCTCAGAATGACAAATATAATTCCATATATATCTATAATTAGGATGAACTAATTCAATATTTTACCACCCAAGAAATGAACATAAACACCATACCAGCAGGAATTTACTTCATCAAAATAAACGATGATTTCATAAAATTTGTGAAGGATTAGAAGGTAATTTTATATTAATAATTTTAAACTAAAGGTAAATTTCAGAAACGGTATTTACTTTTTTTATGCAATCAAACCATAAAATAATCCACCCAAAAATGTAACAAAACCGCCTCTAAAAAGTTAATTGGATATATGAATGATACAAAAACAGAAAAATGTATTTAGGTTTATTTGTCCTGATAATAAAAGAAATAATAAAATAAGGTAACTATTGTTTAAAATTCCTTACACTTTATCTGACACTTCCACACCTTTTATAAGTAATTTACTTAAAAAGGTTATATTATTAAGAAAAATCCTTTTTTTATCGAAATAATAGACTTAATTTTTCGTTTAGAAAATATACATTAATTTAAAAAATAATTTATTAATAATTTTTAGGAGCATCTTATGAAAAAATATCTACTAATTTTACTGATGATTGTTGGGTTAAATTTACAAGCTGAAGACAATCTATCAGAAACTGCAAAGCAAAAGATTAAAGAATCTTTGCTATCTAACAACTCGCTTGGAAATTATTTTGTAATTGCATTTCCACCTAATGAAGTTACAGAAACATTTCCAAAACAACTATTAGGTATATATATTGCAGCAAAGGAACAAACTAAAGTTAGAGTCTATAGTCAGAGTGGCTTTGATAGAGAATATATTGTAGAAAGTATGGGTGTTAGATCAATAACAACAGATAATGATTTAATTTGGGATTATGAGAATAGAGATGAAACTATAATTGTACCTAATGGTTTTATTATTGAGTCGGAAAAACCAGTTTCAGTTTATGTGCTAAATTCTAAAAGAGTTACTTCTGAAGGTTATTTAGCAATACCAGTTAAATCTTGGGGAACAGAGTATATTCATTGTTCATATTGGGATTTTAATGAAGCACAAAGATATAAATCAGGTTTTACAGTATTAGCTGCAGAGGATAGAACAAAAATTGAAATTATACTAAAAGGCAGAGGAGAAAATTATAAAACTCTTAACGGTTATTCTATCGGCGACACCCTAAGAAAAACATTGAACAAAGGTGATATATTTATGATACAAGGAACAGGAGAATCAAGAGGTGAATTTGATTTGTCAGGTTCAATTATAAAAGGTGATAAGCCAATTGGAGTTATTTCTTCAAATGAAAGAGTAATGATTCCAACTTTTGTAACAACAAATGGAAGAGACCATTTATCTGCTATGATACCACCAGTATCAACTTGGGGTAAAGAGTATTTTTCTGTTGAATTAGATAGAGGCACAGATAAAGGAGATTATTTCAGAGTTGTTGCTGCAGAAGATAACACTGAATTTGAAGTGAAATGGTATGATAAAAAAACTGGAGAATACATTGGTTCTTGGGATGGGATTTTAGAGAAAAAAGGTGATTTTGAAGAATATTCTAAAGTATCTGCTAGAATGCCACATGATAATGAATCAATAAGAGGAGTTTCTTATTTCAAAGCAAATAAACCAATCTTTGTTATGCAGTATTCTTATTCAGCAGATTGGGATAATTCTCAAAAAGGAAATTTTGACCCTTTTATGTTCCCGGTTACAAGTGTAGAACAATTTACAAAAGGAACAATATTTCAAACTCCTTCTAACAGTTCAGGAAATAACGAATATAAAGACAATTTTGTTAATTTAATTGTATTAGCAGATGCTGAAACTGAACAAGAAAGAATCGATAAATTGAATACAATGATGTATGATGGTCAAAAATTAACTACTTTACACCCTGAACTAAAAGGTCAAAAATTCCCTGCTTTAGGAACTGAATATGACAATAAATTATATTGGGTAACTCTTAAACCTGAAATTGGTCAACATATAATTTTTGGAGATGTATCTTTTGGTGGATACGTTTATGGCTTCGCTCAATTAGATTCATACGGATGGCCTGCAGCTTCTGGATATAATAATCTTACTCTTATTGATACGATTGCACCTGCAATAGAAGTAATTCAAACAACTGGTACAGAATTCAAATTGAATGCCGTAGAATCTAATAATTTTTCCATTCCTGATGCTTGTGATGATTGCCTTCCTCAAATTGATCAAGGATTTACGCAAATCCCAACAATAATAAAAAATGAAAATTTTGCACCTGTTGTATTAGATTATGAAAATATGCCAGAACTTACAGAAGGTTCAGAATGGTATGGATCACCTGTACTAAACAACCTTAATCTAAAATATTCAGTGTTGAACAAAAGAGAAGATGCAACATTACACTTAATTTTATCAGATAATACTTTTAAAAATTACTCTGAAAAAGTTTTAAATTATTATGCTGACAAATTAAGTTTTGATCAAGCTCTTGAATTCCCTATTAAAGAAATTAATAAATCACATGAATTAGTTGTTACTTTGAAATCTAATAAAGACTATGAAACAACAGTTAATGAAATGAAACTTTTAAATATATCAGGTAATTATTTTAAAATAAAATCACCTGTAGCACCATTTACATTAGAAGCTCAGGGAGAGATAGAAGTAAAATTAGAATATACTCCTACTCGACCATTCGAAGAAGCCGAAAAATATGAAGATGGTAATTATGATTTAGATTCTATTCTTATCAAAACAGATTTATTAGATTTTACTTTTGCAGTAAAGGGTTGGGGTGTCAAGCATTTTTCAGTTAATAATAATTTCACATCATTTGAAATCTACCCTAATCCAAGTAGCGAAATTATTAATTTCAAATCTGAATATAATTTCAATAGATTTGAAATCATTAACTTAAGAGGTAAAACTGCTTTAGAAGGTGAGATAAAATCAAATACAAAAAGTATAAATATCTCCAAACTTACAACTGGAACTTACTATCTAAGATTGATTTCTGATACACAATCACAGATTAGCACTTTCCAAAAAGTGAAATAATTTTTTTTAATATTTTAATCTAAAGGTAAATATCAGAAATGGTATTTACTTTTTTTTTAACTCACTATCTATTATATCATACAATTCACTTTTGCTACTTGGTTTTGGTGCATTTGGGCTTACAATTTCACCTTTTTTATTTATCAGAAAATAAGTAGGGTAAGATTTTATTCCATATAAACTAGAAATTATTTCTTCTTTGTCAATTATATTAATTCCACCTATATCTAAATCTTCTATTTTCTTTTTTTCTGAAATTATCGAATTGATGTGCGATATGCTTATATTTATAAAAACAATATCATTATCATCTTTATATTTATTGTGTAATAATTTTGAATTTTCTAATTCAAGCATACACCCAGGACAACCCCAAAACCAAAAATCTATATAAATAACTTTACCTTTATAATCTTCAATATTTATTATCTTTCCATTTATATCCTTAATTGTGAAAATTGGTGCTTTCCTTTTAGGCATAAATTGTTTTCTATTTTCTAATATAATATTAAGAGTATCTTTGAAATAAATATTATTAGAACTAATATAAGATTTTAATTCATTAAGTGAAATTAAATTATCAATTTTGTTTATTTCATAATTCAAATATATAAATATGTTGTAATTTAATTCATCGTTTCCAAAATATTCTTCAAATATATTTACAACATTAGCTATACTTTTTGTATTATTTTTATACGAGATACTTTCGTTTAAATTACTAAAATCTAATGATTTTTCTTCTTTTTTTATTTTATTCAATAAAATATTATTAATTGAAATAATATAAGAGTATTTAATTAAATTATTATCATATTTTCTGTGATTTTTAATAAAACTTAAGTCAAAAGTATCTTGAAAATAATTATCACCATTTGAAAAAACTAACCTTATTAACGCATCAATCTTACTATTTTCATAGTGTAAATTATTAAGTACATTCATTTTTTTAATAATATCACTATCAATTTTATCATCATTACTTTCTATATACTTATTTTGAAAATTGTAAGAAGAATCAATTATGTGCATAAACTCAGCATAAGAATCTTCTTTAAAAATTTGAGTTATTAATTGTTTTGATTGATTATTTAATAAAATATTAAACTCATTTAGCTCTTTACTTTTACATTTATTAAAATACAATTCAATACTTAGATTGTTTTTAATTTTAGGATTTCCCTTATAAAGTATATCTAAGTTAAGTGTGTCATCTTTTAATAGAATAATTTCATTATTAAAATCAATATTATTTGAACTAAAAATTGAGCAATATAATATACTATCACATTCGACTTCATGTTCAAATTTTTTGTTATTTATCCAAATAGTATCTAATACTTTATATTTACTCTCTAAATTACTAAAACCTGCTGTTTTTAAAATAAAATACTCTTCAGGATCACCTAAACATTCTCCTTTAATAACAGTTCCAGTTAATTTAATATTTAATAATAAAATTATAAATAATATAATTACTTTCATAGTTTTTCCTTACACCCTACCAAACCAAGACATTACGCCCAAAATTTCAGCAAATTCATAGTCAGAAATATCTGGATATTCTGGGTTTCGGCTTTTGAATATTTCTTTTGTGCCGTCGTAGTAATATTCTTTGATGAAAATTTTTCCGTCTATCATCACAACAACCTTATCGCCATTAGTAGCTTTTCTATTTTTATCTACTTTCACAGTCATACCGTCAAATAGACCAGCACCCTTCATAGAGTTACCAACTACTTTAAACACATCTTCAAGCATCTTTCCTACCTGCAGCAGCTTTAGTAATCATATCTTCATTTTCTTTCACCAGTTTCATTGTATTGCTTCTTTCTTGTCTTTCCTCTATTCTACTTTTTAATTTTTTACCGGGGGCATTATTCGCATAAATACTTTCTTCACCAGTGATAATATAAATCGGATTTATCCCACGATAATATAAGTTGTAAAGCAATCTAACAGGCACACCAGCTCTGCCTAATTCGTAGTTTCTAATTCTATCACCAGTTTCTTCAAGTAAATACGCAAACTGCTCTGCCGATAATTTACTACCTTCATTCATTATATTCCTCACTTCTTTCAATCTCAAACCAATATCTATATTAGAACCAGACAAAAATAACCTCGTATTTTTAAAAATAAATTAAAATAAAAATAAAATATATTTGCAATTATTTCCTTGTTATTATGTAAATATTACATAATTTTGCGTATAATAAAAACAAATATAAATGAGAATAACTCAAAATTAGCAAAATTAATTAACAATAACAAGGTTTTACTATGCAAACATCTACCAATTTTACTTCTTCACGAAATAATAGAAGAAAAATAGGCAAAAGCACGACACTCAGAGTATCCCTCAATGATGCACTACAAGAACTAAAAAAGCACGAGAAAGCAAGTGCAGAGTTAATCGAAGATCTTCGATTTATCATTTTTGACTATCTCGACAATTATGAACAAATAAAAACTGAATCAATAACAAAAGGAAAATACAATGAATTTATATAATGATATACAATATGATGAATTAGACGATAATTTAAAATTCGTAGCAGACACTTGCGGTATCGAAACAGTTAAAAATATATTAGAACATCTAGGTGGGCTACATTTTTATATACCAAAAATCACCAAATTAGATAAATTTATACTACGTAAATGGAAAGAATCTAATCTTAAATCAGTCAAAGATTTTGCTCGACAACTTAACGTATCAGAGACTTATGTAAGAAAACTAATTCGAACTAAATAACAAATCACCGGCAATACCCATTGTCGGTTTTTTTTATATTCCGCCATCCAGAACGAAGCGTGAAATTCATTGTATTGTAGGGAACGCTTTCACATTATATTCATAATAAGCAATATATTATGACAATAATTCATTTATTAAATAGAATTAAAATTTAACAAAACCCTTCCTTCTTTTTCCATTCCGTCATTCTGAGCGAAGCGAAGAATCCATTTTAAACGATATTAGAAGAGGCTGTCTAAAAAGGTTAAATTTATTGAAAAATTAATTTTAAAAGGAGTAGTGGCAATTCATGAATTGCCATTACAACTACTTGTTATTTTTATGGATATAAGATAATTATTAATTAATAGAAATTATCAAAAATTGAAGAAAAATATGAATTTCTAAACAAAAATATTAATAATTTGGACTTTTTAGACAGCCTCTCAAAACCTTCGGAAGGTTAAAACTAAATCCCCCAGAAACCCTAACGTCATTCTGAGCGAATGCGAAGAATCCAGAAAAAAAACTCCACGTCATTATTCCTCGCAAAATCATTTATTTGTCATGGCCACTTAAAAAACTTCGGAGAAGTTTAATGTTAATAGCAAATATAAATCAATAGTATATCGCAACTTCGGAGAAGTTGAACATAGATATTAGAATACAAAAAATTGGAAATATTGTCATTCAGAACGAAACGATAATTGTATTATAAATAAGGGTTGACTTCTCTCAAAATTCCCCTCGGTCATTGAGCGTAGTCGAAATGTAAGGTCTTGTCCTAATATAGGTTGACAGAAAAAGGAGAACAGAATGTCAATACCAAAAAAAATGTTCCAGATACATGGTCGTCAATACTACAGTGAATCATTCAAAAAGTTTGTAGTAAATGAAGTTGAAAGCGGAAGAATCACTAAAGAAGGAGCCAAACATAAGTACAAAATAGGTGGTAATTCATCAGTTTTAAAATGGTGCAGACAATATGGCAAGTACCATAAATATATAGAGAGTGATCAGAAAATGAAAACAAGTTCAAATGAATCAGCATACAAAAAGCGTATAAAAGAGTTAGAATCAGCCTTGTCAGATTCAAGAATACGCACACTATATTTAGAAAGTGTAGTGGAAATAGTAGAAGAACAAACAGGAGTAAACATCGAAAAAAAGTACGAAGAGATTCTATTGTCCGAACAAAAAGAAAAGACAAAGAATTAAGTACAAGAAGTGTTTGTAAAGCCGCAAAGATAAGTCGTCAAGCCTATTATAAGTCATTGCAGAAAGCAGAAGAGGATGAAGCAATAGCATTACAAGTAATCGACTTAGCATTAGCATTACGAAAGCGTCAACCAATGTTAGGTTGCAAGAAAATCTATAGACTAATAAAACCCAAACTGACCGAATTAGGAATCAAATATGGACGAGATAAGTTCATAGAAACTATGGGTAGAAGTGGATTATTAGTACGAAAGCGAAAGCGAAGCAAGTCAACAACAATGGGTTGGCATGAATTAGGAGTATCACTTAACTTATTGCAAGGCAGGTCAATAAGCCGAGCAGATGAAGTATGGGTAAGTGATATAACATATTTACATACACGAGATGGTTTTATGTATTTAAGCATAGTAACAGACTTACATAGCAGAAAAATACTAGGATATAACATAGCCGAAGATATGCTAACAATCCGCAATATAGAGTCACTACAGATGGCAGTACGCGACAGTAAGTCAAAGCAAGGAGCAGAAATACATCACTCCGACAGAGGCATACAATATTGTAGTAAAGAGTATCAATCGATATTAAGAAGATACAAAATCCAAAGTAGTATGACCAAAGGTGGAAGTCCAGAAGAGAATGCAGTAGCAGAGCGAATAAATGGGATACTAAAAACAGAGTTCTTAATATCAGACAAAAAACAGACACAAGCAGAATGTGCAAAAAATGTGAAGGAAGCAATAAGAATATATAATACAGAGCGACCACACATGAGTTTAAACTATCAAACACCAGCAGAGAAATATGCAGAAAAATAAAACTAAGAAGTTCGGTATTCTTTTCTTTTTAGAAATGATGAAAGGAACAATTTTTAACGGGATTTTTTTCTTTTCTTATACCGGACTTTGATTTTAAAAGTAGAAAAACAGTATTTTTTTAATAAATTAAATCTGTCAACTTTTTTTAGGACAGGACAGAGAATATGGATTCTTCGCTACGCTCTAAATGACAGGAAAAGGATTCATTGCTTTGTGCTGAATGACAAGCATAAAAAAGCCCACTATTAAGTGAGCTATTTTAAATTTTATTCTTATCTCTGATTTTATATATCTATATTCATTGTAAATCGGTGTTGATTTGCTCCACCACTGTAGTTTACAAATCCATAATCGAAGTTTAGTTTTTCGAGCACTATTCCTAAGCCAGCACTTATTCCTGCTGTTCCTGGGTTGAAGTCTGAGGCAATTTCTCTTCTTAGGTAAGTGTTGTAACCAACTCTTGCTTTGATGTATTTACCGAAACTTACTTCACCACCGATTGAGATGTTTCCAAATCTTTCAAGTATTGTTTGCTCTTCGTTTGCTAAATGATGAAATGAGAAGTTTACTAATACTGGTAGTCCTTTTAACTGGTGATTTGCTCCTAATCGTATGTCAAGGGGTAATGTATTAGACTCACCATTAAATTTTGTGATCTGAGTTCCAGCATTTCTAATTGAAAAAGCAAGGTTTGAATTTGGATTTAATCTATAAAATAATCCGGCATCTATAGCGGCTGCAGTTGTTGAATAATTTTCAATACCAGAGTAAATAAATTTTAAAGAAATTCCATAGTAGAAATTACTATCAAGTTCTCCTGATAAATGACCTACTAAAGCAATATTAGATGCACCGAATGAGCCATTTGTGTTTCCGTCTTCATCTCGGTAATCAAATGAACCATAGTTATTATAAATTGCTGAAGTTGATATTCTACCAAATTTATAATCACCAATAATGTAAGAAGCATAACCAGAGTTTATATCTGCTATATTTTTCAAGAAAGTAAGTGATAATTTCTTTTCATCAACTGTATGGAATAAGGCAGGGTTTAAACTTGCCATTCCCAAATCACCTTCTATTCCGATACCCGCTCCAGCTAAGGCAGCATCTCTTGCTGATTGCTCGAAATCTATGAAATCAAATGGTGATTGAGAATAAGAAATCTGTAGATTTGCTATAAAGCAGATTAATATTATTTTTATCATATTTTTTTATTCTTGATTAATTATACTTGTAAAAACGTATGGAGGCCTAACAGGTTTCATATTTGATGAATTAACAAAGACGTGCTTTGTATATCCTTCTGAAATTAACTTGTCTTCACAGTATATTTTATAGTTAAATTTTAATATTGCAGAGTTCTCATATTCCAATTCTGCATTGATATCTAATACATCATCAAACTTCGCAGAATTAATATATTTTACATAGCAATCTACTAATGGAAGCATATAACCATGCTCTTCTACTTTGGTATATGGCAATCCAAAATGACGCATTAACTCAGTTCTACCAGATTCAAAGAAGGCAAAATAATTACCATTATACACAACTCCCATCTTGTCTGTGTCTGCGTATCTCACTCTAAATTGTGTTGTATGGTTAAGATTTTTCTTCAAGTAATAATTCCATAATTCTTTCTAAATCATCTTCCGAATAAAATTGTAATTCAATAGAACCACTTTTATTATTCTTAGTTTTTATTTTAATTTCAGTAGCAAAATTTGCTCTTAATCTATCTTCTAATTCATTAATTTCAGGACTTTTATGAAATAATTCTTTTTTCGGTTCTTTTAATACGGTCAAATCTTTAACAAGTTTTTCAGTATCCCTAACGCTTAATCCTTTATCAACTATTTTATTATATGCTTGAATAATTAATTGTTCGCTTGGTAAAGTAATTAAAGAACGAGCGTGACCCATAGAAATAATATTTTCGCTAAGTCCGTTTTGCACTTCCTTAGGAAGTTTTAGCAAACGAATATAATTTGATATAGTAGAACGTTTTTTGCCAAGTCTAATTGCAGCATTTTCTTGAGTAAGGTCACATTCATCTATTAATCTTTTGTAACCTAAAGCTATTTCAATCGGATTTAAGTCTTCACGTTGCAAGTTTTCAATCAAGGCAATTTCGAGCATATCCTTGTTAGTCAGCCCTTCTCGGATATAAGCAGGAATAGTTTCTAAACCCAATTCTTTTGATGCTCTCAGTCTTCTTTCACCAGATATTAATTCATATCCATTAAAAGTTTTTCTAACAGTAATTGGTTGAATTACGCCGTGTTGTGAAATCGAATCTTTAAGTTCTTCAAGTGCTTCTGGCTCAAAAACAATACGAGGTTGATATGGGTTTTTAATCACATCTTTAATATGAACTAAGTCGAACATATTATTAATTGCTGTATTTGTGCTTTCACTTCTTGGACTTTCTTGATTGTTATTAGGAATTAATGCTCCTAAGCCCTTGCCTAATCCAGTTCTAATTTTTTTTGTATTTGCCATAATTTATGCTTCAGTAATTTCTTTTGCTAAAGAGATATAATTTTGAGAACCTGTACTAAGTATATCATATAAAATAACAGGTTTTCCATGAGATGGAGATTCAGATAATCTTACATTTCGAGTTATAATTGTTTTGA
Source organism: bacterium (assembly GCA_030431515.1). Taxonomy (GTDB): domain Bacteria; phylum Bacteroidota; class Ignavibacteria; order Kapaibacteriales; family UBA2268; genus JAJRPT01. The sequence continues at coordinate 13,803 of JAUIIX010000005.1, read as the reverse complement.
AAACCTTATCTCCAAAATGACTTTTTACTTCGTCAACTACTTGATTTGCAAGACGTAATCTTCTATCATACATAGTTAGCAATACACCTTCTAATTCTAAACTTGGATTCAAGTGATTTCTAACTATCGAAATTGTATTAAGTAACTGCCCCAATCCGTCAAGTGCGTAATATTCGCATTGAACAGGAATTAAAACAGAGTTTGCAGCAGTCAAGGAATTTAAAGTTAATAAGCCCAAAGATGGTGGGCAATCAATTACAATGTAATCGTAGTTTTTATTTATTTTGCTGATAATATTTTTGAGAGCAGACTCTCTATTTTCAGCATTTACCAATTCAATTTCAGCACCAACTAAATTAATATGAGATGGCAGCAAATCAAGAAAAGGCATTTCGGTTTTCAAAATAGCATCATTAGGGTTGATTTCGTCAATCAACACTTCATAAATCGTATTGTCAAGTTCTTTAGTGTCGAAACCCAATCCAGTAGATGCATTTGATTGCGGATCCATATCAATAAGCAAAACATTCTTTTCGAGTGCTGCAAGCGATGCTGCAATGTTAACAGAACTTGTAGTTTTGCCAACTCCACCTTTTTGATTTGCTATTGCAATGGTTTTACTCATAAAATCCTAAATATTTGAAATTAATAATAACACAATGCAAAAATAAGTAAATTTAAGCATTTATTATTAAATGTTAAAAATTGTTGTGATTAGTTATTCTAAATTTACAAAGGTAAATAGTTAATTTCCTTTAAAATTTGCTTTTCTTTTTTCGATAAATGCACTTGTTCCTTCTTTGAAATCATTGCTAGCACAAAGTTCGCCAAATAACTTAGATTCGTAATCTAAACCATCATTCAAGGATAAATTTTGTGATTGATAAATTGCATCAATCGAAGCAGAAACAGCCATTGAACCCTTTGATAATACAAGATTAGCAAATTCAACAGTTTTATCCATTAACTCAGATTGAGGATATACTTGATTTACAAGTCCAATATTTAATGCATCATTTGCACCAATAATATTTCCAGAAATAGTTAATTCTATTGCTTTTGCTACACCAACTAAACGAGGTAATCTTTGAGTTCCTCCATAACCAGGCAAAATCCCTAAATTTACTTCTGGTTGACCAAATTTAGCATTATCTGAGGCAAATCTAATATGACATGACATAGCGAGTTCGCAACCACCACCAAGTGCAAAACCATTAACTGCAGCAATTACAGGAATATTTAATAATTCCAATCTTCTCATTACTTTAGAACCTTTTTGAGAAAATAATTTGCCAGAATTTTTATCAGATTGATTTAACTCTTTAATATCAGCACCTGCAGCAAAAGCTTTCTCGCCTTCACCAGTCAGAATTAATAATTTAATGCTATCATCTAACTCAACTTTAGTAATAGCATCGTCAAGTTCATTAAAAAGTTCAGTATTAAGTGCATTAAGTTTGTCAGGTCTATTCAGAGTAAGAATAGCAAAATTATCTTTTTGTTCAAATTTTATAGTATTGTAAGACATATTTTCTCCAAGATGGTAATTATTTTTCTCAAAATTAAAAAAAATAGAGCATTTAATCGATATATAGCCGAAAATATCTTAATTTGAAAACATTATTTCAATAAAGTGTAACTTTTTATCTGTTTGATGTGTCTATTAAATAAGTTTATAAACAATTTTGAAAAAGGTTGATATGAAAATGTTATTTATACTACTTTCCATTGAGTTGCTTTGTCTTCCTTTATTCGGAAAAGATATAGAATATAAAGCTGAGAAATTGCCTTTAGATACTACAGTTTACTATCATATATTGAAATTAGAAGAAATTATAACTTTGCAAGAGAATGACTCGATTATATTATCATCGATTTCAGATATAAAGCTAAACTATGATAATTCTGAAATTCTGATTTGCGATAGAGCTTTAAGAAGTGTCTTAAATTTCGACTATACTAATGGAAAATATTTAGAAAGAAAGGTAAGCGGTTTATATATTCAACATGATTTAGCTGTAAATTATGATAAACCAATAGTTGACTGGAATGGTATTTCTTATAAGTTTAAAGATACTACCGAATATGAAGAAATTGGTTTAACTAAAGAATTTATAGAAGGAGTAATTAATTCTAGTTTCAACTTTATTGTAGAAGAAAATAAAGATAATATTGAATTACTTACTCATTTAATGATTCCAGCAAGTACCTATACGCAAGTTTCAAATCAAATATTTAACTTGCCGATAAACGTTAAATTTAATAAAACAACAAATGAGTTTAAAACATTTTCATATTTCAATTTTAATAATATAGATTATTTTCCATTTACCTCAATTGGGGTTAAAATCTTTGATGAATATTATCTGCATAGTTTCAACCAGAGATTTTTATATGAAAAAAGACAAGGAGATGTAAAAACCGAAGATGACGTTGATAAATATAAGCTTATTACTATATCTAAACATGATTCTATAGGTCAATTTATTTCAGTTGCTGCTACAATACCGAAAGAGTATTTACATGCAAATATTTTCGAAGGATTTATGGATTTGCAAATGATTAATATTAAAGATAAACTATATTATTCATATTTGTATGATAATAGAATATATCTTGAAAATGATAATGTTCTTTTTAATTTCAAAAATTTACCTTATATAAGTATTAATGGTTTAAAGAAACTAAGTAAAGAAAATTATAAGAAAAGAAGAATGGCAAAGTATCTAACTCCAAATGAGATTGGACAATATTGCCCTGTGAGTATGATAAAACTTTTAAATCGTAAAGATAATCTTTTAGTTTTATTTACTGTTTACGAAGAAGAACATCCTTTGAAAATGTATTATATTTTACAAGAATATACGACGGAGGGTGAATTGCTTTCCCAAACATACTTTGATGATCACCCAGAAAATCAAATTAAAAATGTATTCTACGATTCTAAAAATGACTATTTATGTTTTTTACGAAAAAGTAAAAAGGGTTGGACTGTAGAAAAAAGGAGTTTTAAATGATATTGATTATTTTATTATTTAATTTGTTAAATGGAAAAGATATAGAATATAAAGCTGAGAAACTGCCTTTAGATACTACAGTTTACTATCATATATTGAAATTAGAAGAAACAATAACTTTGCAAGAGAATGATTCGATTATAATAAATAGAGTAAATGATATTGCCTTTGATACACTATATAACAGGCTAATACTTACAGAACCAACTTTAAAATCTGCCTTATTCTTCAATTATTCCGACGGTTCATTTTGCAATAATATTAAAACAAATTATAATATTCAAGATAGTTTTATAATTAATAACGGTAAAGATTATATTAATTTTAATAAAATCAAAGCTGAGTATATGCAGTCTGAAGACTATATTAAAAATGGCTTAACAGAAAGTGGGCTTAAACTAGTAAACTCTACATTTAACAAAATATCAATATATAGAAATAAATATTACTTTTTAACTCATATGACAATACCATCTATTTACTTTGATCGTAGCTATAAAAATGCGTTACCAAATAGACCTGTATTATGTGTATATAATGAAGAACTAGAATTGTTAAAAGTAATTTCTTTAGTTCAAGAAAACAATTGGGAATACTTTCCCATGAATAATATAATTACAATCCTAAATGATACAATTTATACCGATAATTATAATCATTATGCTATGTTAAATATAAATAAGGTTTCTAAGGAAAATATTAAAGAAGAATATGAACTATTAACTATATCACAACATGATTTACAAGGAAAAAAAATTAATCATGTTGGTTTTTTACCTAATTCATTAGTGAATTCATATCTTAATTATAGTTTTGTTGAAACTCAACTTACTTCATTAAGAGAGAAAATATACTATGCTTATCAATTAGATGATTATATATATACTTTAAAAAACAAGATTGTTTTTAAATTTAAAAATTTACCTTATTATAATCTTAAAGGGCTTGATTCTTTATACAGATTAATTCAAATAAAGTCCAAAGATAATTTATTTGTTGATTATAATGAAAAAGCTAAATTATGTCAAATTAGTATGATAAAACTTTTAAATCGAAAAGATAATCTATTAGTTTTATTTACTGTTTACGAAGAAGAACATTCTTTGAAAATGTATTATATATTGCAAGAATATACAATTGAGGGAGATTTACTTTCTCAAACATATTTTGATGATAATCCCGAAAATCAAATTAAAAATGTATTCTATGATTCAAAAAATGACTATTTATGTTTTTTACGAAAAAGTAAAAAGGGTTGGACTGTAGAAAAAAGGAGTTTTAAATGATATTGATTATTTTATTATTTAATTTTTTAAATGGAAAAGATATTGATTATAAAGCTGAGAAATTGAAATTAGACCCATCAATAAAATCGTATGAATTTAATCTTGAGCAAACTATTAGTTTAGAAGAAAACGAATATGTTATTTTGTCTACTTTAGCAGATGCTAAAATCTTTGATAATGGAAATAAGTTGATTGTTGCAGATAATGCAAGTTTTCAAAGAATTATTTATAATCTTAATACTGGTATTATAATATTAGTAAATAAAGCTGGTCTTGAATTACAAGATTATTATGCAATTAACAATATTAAATCTGCTCAATTAAATTCGGATGACTATAAATATATATCATCTACGGACTATGACAAGTATAATTATAATGAAGAAGATTCAAAAAGATATGTAACATATACTAAGAAAATACAAATTGTAGAAGATACATTAATTTTATTCCAAAATCAATTTCATTTGCCAAGATATAAAAATGCTAATAATCGCTCAACTGACAATCGAATGGCAATTACTGTTTATGATACAACATTTAATTTAATTAATATTATACCTTTAGAAACATCAACAGGAGTTTATGTTATTGGTGGAGCTTTTTTATACCTCAATAATTTTCTTTATTCCAGTTCAACTAACTATCAATATAAGTTATTAGAATTTGATTCTACAGTAACATTATCTAAATTTAATTTAAAAGGAAATTTAATAAATAATATTGGATATTTACCTAAAGCAAATATTGATAGTAAATTAATGTATGAAAATTCAATTCCACTAATCACTAACATTAAGGAGGATATATTTATAACTCACCCAAGAGATAAATATGTTTATGGACAAAATAATAAAATTAAATTTGAACTAAGAAATTTACCATTTTCAAATGATTCTGGATATAAAATAGCTTATGACCTTTTTATGAATTATTTTAATAATCACAATACTCAATATCCTTATGAAGAGAGAATGAAGATTTTTCCAATTTCTATAACTGACATGTTTGTTAGAAGCAATAACTTAGCATTACTTTATTTGGTTTATGATTATACGGATAAAAAAGAGTATTACTTGATATTACAGGAATATTCAAAAGATGGAAAGATAATTAGTCATACTAAATTATATAATGATATAGATAATACGATTTTTAAAGTTGTTTATGATTCAAAAAATGACTATTTATGTTTTTTACGAAAAAGCAAAAAGGGTTGGACTGTAGAAAAAAGGAGTTTTAAATGATCGTAATGATATTGATTTTACTTGCAACTACTAATTCATTTATTAATGAGTTTAGAAAAGAACAAGACATTGATAAAAATATAGATATAGCTATTATATATATGGAAATGATTGACTGTGTTAAGTGTTATATAGAACCTATGGAAATGGCAGACTTTCTAACCCAGAATTATAAAAATATCGAGCTATTTGCTGCAGTAAATTGTGATAGAGAAATTGAACTTAAAGTATTTAAGCGTGATAAATCATGGAAATACAAAATGTTTATTGATGAAGATAGAAAAACAAGAAGTAAACTAAGTGGAGGAGAAGAAATATATATGACAATTATAAAAGCAAATGGAGAGACCAAACATTTCACCAAAAGCAGAGAGCAAAACACTACTCAAGAAAACATCAAAAGGGTGAAAGAGTTTATGAAATAATGAAAATTCAATCCTAACTCGTATTATTTATAATTATTTTTTCAACAAGTCCTAAACTACTTAGCGTTTGAAATAAAATTAGCATCAAGTATAATTTTATAATTATTCATTTTTGATTTTGCAAAATTTCTGATATTTTTTGAGGTTTTGTTGTCACTTCGACTGTTTTCGTTGAACTTGTTTGTTTGTCTGGATTCCATGCTTTGCTGTGAATGACAAGGAAATGAGAATCCCATCTAATTCTTCCCCAAGGGGAAGACTTGAAATACAAAGAGTTATGCAGTTTTTTAGCTCTGCTGAATTTTTTTATGTTATCCTTCGGATGAAAAAATTTGCAGTAAAATCGGTGTTTTTTTCGTTTTTTGTAGGGGAAATTCATGAATTTCCCTTACGGTTACATTTTTTTTATTTACAGTATTTGCAGTTTTTGAAAGAACTGGGTTCGGAATTACGTTTGCATTTACTGGGAGATTCTTCGGCTTCGCCTCAGAATGACAGGGAATTCAGAATCACGGATTTTATGGATTACGCAGATTGCACGGATTTAAGAGAGAGTTTCTCGACTACGCTCGAAATGACAATTCTAAGATCTGAGTGACGGAAAAGCAAGAAATACACCGTCGCTGCTACGACACACCTTTTTTACATTTCGACTACGCTCAATGACCGAGGGGAATTTTTAGAGAATATGGATTCTTCGCTTCGCTCTGAATGACCTTGGGTATTTGTGAGATTCTTCGGCTACGTCTTTGAATGACGGAGGGGTTTTTGAGGGATTTAGTTTTAACCTTCCGAAGGTTTTGAACCTTCGGAAGGTTTCTAATATCGTTTAATATGGATTCTTCGGTTTCGCCTCTGAATGACAATGCGAATTTAAGAGATAAATAGTTTTTTGCAGGATTTTTATTTTAAAATTATTTTAATTTGTTTTTAAATATATGTGCTAAAATGATGGTGTTTTATTATTAATTGAGTTGTGGGATGTTAGAAAATTTAAATAAGTCAATTTTTTTTCTTAAATTTGTAAGATTTTTTGAAAAAAAACAAAGTACAAATGAGAGCTGTTATTCCAGTTGCTGGTTTTGGTAGTAGATTGAGACCACATACTTATTCACTTCCTAAGGTGCTATTAAATGTAGCAGGTAAACCAATTTTAGCTCATATTCTTGATGAGTTGGTTCAGCAAAATATTGATAATGTAACTATTATTACTGGTTACAAAGGCGATATGATTGAGGAATATGTTAATTCTCATTATGATTTTAACTCGACTTTTGTTGAACAAGAGGAATTGCTTGGCTTAGGACACGCTATTTGGACGGCTTCTCCTACTTTTGATGATGAGCCATTAATGATTATCTTAGGTGATACTATTTTTGATGCTGATTTAAGTCTTGCGAGTAAAAGTGGTGTTAACTCTATTGGTGTTAAATATGTAGATGACCCAAGAAGATTTGGCGTTGTTTTACTTGATGATGATAATAATATTGTTGAGTTAGTTGAAAAACCACAAACTCCTGTTTCTAATCTTGCTATTGTTGGTATTTATTATATCCAAAATGGTACTTTGTTAAAAGCTGCTTTGGACTCTTTGATTGAAAATGAAATTAAAACTAATAATGAATATCAACTTACTGATGCTTTGCAATTAATGCTTGAAAGTGGTGAGCCATTTACTAGTTTTCCGGTTGAAGGTTGGTTCGATTGTGGTAAAAAAGAAACTATGCTTTCTACAAATCGTTTTTTATTAGAGAAGTATAATAATAAATATAATTTAGAAAATACTGTTGTAATTGATCCTTCATATATTTCTGAAAATGCTAAAGTTAGTAACTGTGTAATTGGACCTTATGCTTCTATTGCCGAAGGGTCGGTGGTGTCAGATTCGATAATCAAAGATTCGATTATAAGCGAAAATTCTCAGGTTAATAATATGGCTTTAGATAAGTCAATTATCGGAAATAATGCTATTGTAGAAGGGAAATTCACTGAATTGAATTTAGGAAGTAATAGTGAAATTACAATTTAATATATTACAGCTTACTTGAAAATTACTTTTAAAAATTTTAAACAAATAAACTAAAAATCAATAATTATAAGGTTAAATAGAATGAGTAATAATAATTTTTTTACATCAGAATCAGTATCTGAAGGGCACCCAGACAAGTTATGTGACCAAGTATCAGATGCGGTTTTAGATGCATGTTTGAGCGAAGACCCAAATAGTAGAGTGGCTTGCGAATGTTTTGCTACTACTGGTATGTTATTAGTTGGTGGTGAAATCACTACTAACACTTATATCGATATCCCAACTTTAGCAAGAAGTGTAATCAGAGATATCGGATACACTAAAGGTGAATATAGATTTGATAGCGAGTCGTGTGCGATTGTAAATGTTATAAATCAACAATCTGATGATATTGCTATGGGAGTTGATACTGGTGGAGCTGGTGATCAAGGGATTATGTTTGGTTATGCGAATAATGAAACTAAAGAATTAATGCCTGCACCGATTCAATATTCTCATCAGTTATTGCAAGAACTTGCAGCGATTAGAAAAGCTGGTAAAATAATGACTTATTTACGTCCGGATTCAAAATCTCAAGTTACTCTTGAATATGATGGAAAAAATATAGTTAGAGTTGATGCTGTTGTTATTTCTACTCAGCACGATAAAGGTATCACTCAAGAAACTATTAAAAATGATTTGATTGATAATGTAATTACTAAAATTTTACCTAAAGAATTGATTGATGATAGGACTAAAATTCACGTAAATCCAACTGGTCAGTTTATTATTGGCGGTCCTCACGGTGATGCTGGATTAACTGGAAGAAAAATTATAGTTGATACTTACGGTGGAAAGGCGCCTCACGGTGGTGGAGCTTTCTCTGGTAAGGATTCAACTAAAGTTGATAGATCTGCAGCTTATGCGTCAAGACATATTGCTAAAAACTTAGTAGCGGCTGGTGTTGCTGATGAATTGACTATTCAATTATCTTATGCTATTGGTGTTGCTGACCCTGTTTCTATTAATGTAGATACACATGAAACATCTAAAGTTTCTAATTTTGAAATTGAAAAATACATAATGGAAAATATAGATTTAACTCCAAAAGGTATTATCGAAAGACTTGGTTTAAAAAATCCAATATTTAGACAAACTGCTGCTTATGGTCATTTCGGAAGAGAAGAATTTCCTTGGGAGCAATTAGAATTAGTAGAACAAATTAAAAAATATTTTAATTAAGAATTAAGATAGTATTTTAGATTTTTATTTAAAGCAAGATTAGTAGTCTTGCTTTTTTTTACTATAAATTCTATTTAAAGAGTTTATTCTTTTTAATTTTTAATCATTCAGAAATTGATTATTACAAAACAATTTTTTATGATATAAGTAAAAAAAGTAGTTTTGAAGTCCATGAATTTGATAATTATAGTTTGTCAGTTTTAAGTATAAAATTACCTAATAATTTGCATTATTCATATCTATATAATGGGAAAAGTGAATATGGTGTGATTGATTTTAATAGTTAACTATTAAATGTTGAAAATGATGTAAGTAGTAGTGAAATAATTGTCTTTCCTAATCCAAGTAATGGTATTATAAACATAGAATTTAACTCTTTAAACGCAGAAAATGTAAACTTAGAAATTGTAAATGTATTAGGTGAAGAAGTAGGTAATTTCCAAAAACAAGTATTTATAGGCAAAAACACACTAAACTTCGACATAACAAGCTATCCAAAAGGAATATACTTCATCAGAATGAAAGAGCAGAATATTACTTTTAAATTAGTTAAAGAGTAAGGGTAATCTATGAAAAAAGATTTGTAAAATAAGCCAAAAAAAATATTTTTCCTTAAATTTGATTTTACAATAAATTAAAAACAAAAATGAAACTATTAATACTATTTACTTTTCTATCGATTTACACTGCTTTTTCTCAGGAATTATATATTAAAACATTTGGTAATAAAAGTGATAAAGCATTGATTTTCTTACATGGTGGTTCAGGTTACAATTGCTCAAATTTTGAAGTGTTAGCAGCAGAAGAACTATCCAAAAGTGGTTTTTTTGTAATTACTTACGACAGAAGAGGCGAAGGAAGAAGTATAGACAAAAATGCTAAGTTCACTTTTCAAGAAAGTTTTGATGATATTAATTCAATTTATAGAAAGTATAATCTTACAAAAGCAAATTTGATTGGACATAGTTTTGGTGGTATCCTTGCCACTCTTTATGCTGAAAATAATGCTGACAAAGTTGAATCGATATATTATGTAGGAGCACCTATTTCACTTCAAGAAACTTTTAAAAGTATAATTGCTAAGGTAAAAACGATTTATACTGAAAAGAAAGATGAAGCAAACTTGAAATATGTTTCTATGCTTGAACAAATGGATACTACTAATATTCAATATAGTTCTTACTGCTTTGTTCATGCTATGCAAAACGGATTTTACACTCCGAAAAAGCCAAGTGCGGAGGCAATGGCATTATATGCAAACTTTGCTACAGACCCAGTACTAAAAGCGAATGCTTCACAAATGACTTATGAAGCACCACAAGGTTTTTGGAAAAATGAATCTTATACTACTTTAGATTTGTACTCTAATGTTGAATCTTTAAAAACGAAAAACATTAGATTATTTGGCTTATATGGAAAGGAAGATGGTTTATTTTCTGAGGCACAAGTAATGAAGTTAAAAGACATCATAGGAGAGAATAATCTACATTATCTTGATAACTGCTCACACAATGTATTTGTTGACCAAAGATCAGAGTTTATAAAAGCGATAAAGGGTTGGAGTGAGTGAGGGAATTTCTAAAAATAATAATTATTTAATTTCGTCAAAATAAAATAACATCACGAGAAAAAAATGATAGAAAAGTCCATAACACCAAATACAAATAAATTAATTATAGATATACCAAATGAATATATTGGTAAAAAGACTCACTTGCAGATAGATTTAATTGAAAAAAAGAATAAAAAGCCAAGCGATTTTTTAGGTACTATTGATGATGAAACTGCTTCAAAATTTCATAAACACCTCAAAAAAATAAAAAATAACTGGGAATGAAATACCTTTTTGATACAAATATTTTAATCGATTTACAAGCAAATAAACTTAATAATCAATCTAAAGACTTTATATTGACAGAGATTGACAATGATTTTACTATTTCATTTATAACTTACTTAGAATTTCTTTCATTTAAAAATATTACGACTTCAATGAATGAATTTATCAATCTGTCTTCGATTATAGGGATTAATAAAAATATAATGGATGCAACAATAGAATTAAGAAAAAATACAAAAATTAAATTACCCGATTGTATTATTGCAGCAACTGCTATTATATATGACAGAACATTAATAACTAGTAATTATAAAGATTTTGAAAAGATAAAAGATGTAAAGACTTTTTATCCAGAAAATTCTAAGTAAAGCTAACTTAAAAAATATACTCTTTCAAAATAATCAGAAAAATAAGACCCAAAGATTCACTTCAATAACTTTGAAATTATTTGATAATCTAAATTGATTTAAAACATTATAAATAATAATTTTATCTAAAGGTTTTTTATTAAATAATTTATTCTTAATTTTGTAATCTATATTTGTCTCTTTTTAAAAAATATTATTGAGAATCGTATGTCTGTTGAAATGAATAATGAGAATAATGAAAATATTCAAAATGAAGTAAGTAACGAAGAAACGGTAAAAACTGAAACTCCGACTGAAACAATTAATGTAGAAGAAGTTGCTGCAACTGCTGAAGTTAAAGAAGAATCAACTCCTGCTCCAGAAGCTAAAGCTGAAGAAGTGAAAGAAGTTGAAACTCCTGCTGCTGAAGCTATTGTTGAAGAGAAAGTTGAAGTTGTTGCTGAAGCAAAAGAAGTGATTGAAGAAAAAACTTCTGCTCCTGAAACTAAGGTTGAAGCCAAAGTTGAAGTTGTATTGCCAACTTTAAGTGATGAAGAAAAAAGTAAAATAGAAGTTGAGCTTAAAGAATTTAACAGTTCTAATACTTCTTTTGAAGTTGAAATTGTAGATAAAACTATTGGTGGATACAGAGTATCTTACAAAAATTATATTTTATTTTTACCTATCTCTCATATTTCTGTTAGAAAAAACCCTTCTGAAAAAGAAATTGAAGAATTATCAAAAATCCCTTTTGAAGTTCAAATCCAAGATATTAAAGAATTGAATGGTTCTACAACTTTTGTTGTTTCTAGAAAAAAACAATTAGAAGCAAAAGTTTGGGATAATATCAAAGTTGGTGATGAAGTTGAAGGTGTAGTTAGCTCTACTCCTGCTTTTGGTGTATTCTTAGATCTTGGTGGTTTCGAAGGATTAATTCATATTTCAAGATTAGCAAAAAGAAGAATTAACAAATCATCTGATTTCTGTAAAAAAGGTGATAAATTAAAAGCTCTTGTTATTGAATTAGATAAAGAAAATAAAAAAATATCATTAAGTCGTCAAGAATTTGAGCCAAGTCCTTGGGATGGTGCTGAAGCTAAATTCCCTAAAGACTCTAAACAAACTGGAACAATCAAAAGATTAACTAACTTTGGTGCTTATATTGAATTAGCTCCTGGTGTTGATGGTTTACTTAGAAACAGTGAAATTTCTTGGACTAAAAGATTTACAGAACCTTCTCAAATATTAAAAGTTGGCGAAAAAATTGAATTATTAGTTAAAGATGTAAATGAGAAAAAAGAAACTTTAGCTTTAAGTTTGAAAGCTACAATTGAAAATCCTTGGACTGACTTAAAAGACAGATATCCAGTAGATTCTGTTTACTTTGCAAAAGTATCTCAAGTTAATCCTAAAGGGGTTATATTTGAGTTAAACGATGAAGTTGATGGATTTATGCCGAAAAGCAAGATTACTCAAATTAAAAGAAATGCTCCTATTCCTTACAGTGTAGGTGAGAGCGTTGAAGTTAAAATTGCTGAAATAGTTCCTGAAAATGAATCTTTAATTTTAAGACCAAACATCGAAGAAGTACAAGTTGAACGTCGTGAAAGACCAGAAAAAATCGACGCTAAATTTAAGAAATCATCTGCAAATAGTGGTTTCTCACTTGGTGACTTATTATCTGATGCTGTCAAAACAGATTTAGGAAATATCGGTTAATTCGATTTTAAAATTTTTTACTTAAAAAGCCACTTTATAGTGGCTTTTTTTATGTTATAAACGTCCACGTATTTTTAATTATAGCATAAATAAAGATAAGATAAATTCTAATTTTATATTTCTTAGGGTAACTGACGTAACTATAGAGAGTGATTTTTTCAGTTCTTTTTATGAAGCCGAAATGTCAAAATTCTGAACTTGTTTCAGAATCAAGAATATAGTCGTGAACTTAATTTTGAGTTTATTGTTTTGTTTTTTTGTTAAAATTACTAATTTTTTCATTTTTTGGTTTTTGCACTTTTCTTGTAAATGGTTTTTGTTGCAATGTTTTACAATGCAGAAAAAATTAGGGTCAAAAAAAATTAGTGATTTTTTGTTAGCTTTTCATGGTTTTGATTGTTTGCTTGTTGTTAGTTTCTGTCGTTTATTTTGTTTTTTTGTTCTTCGTTTGTCTTTTTGGTTGTTTTTGTTTTGAAGATATGCCGAAAGAAAGCAAGAAATACCCCGTCGCTTTGAGACATCCCTTTTTTTTACATTTCGACTACGCTCAATGACCGAGGGGAATTTTGAGAGAATATGGATTCTTCGCTTCGCTCTGAATGACGGGGAATTCAGAATCACAGATTTAATTGATTACGCTGATTACACGGATTTAAGATGTTGGTAATTTAA
>JAUIIX010000132.1 GCA_030431515.1 bacterium | reverse complement strand
AGCGAATCTAAATAAGAACAACAATGTTCATCATTTACTTCGTAAAATAGTTTTGTGTTTTCTTTGAGTGGTTTTATAAATTCTATATTAAATTGTGTTGGGTCTTTTATGTTTTCTGAAGGAAACCAAGTAATAGATTTGCTTGTACCACCACCACTTACATTCATAGATATATTACTTAAACTATCATTACATAAATATATTACTGAATCTAAATCGCTTTTTATTTCTTCTAATCTTGTGGTTGTCCATTCATAAACTTGGCTATCATCATTATCAATTTTTAATTTTATCTTATAAGTACCATCTTTTGGCAAATCTAAATTTACTTCTTTACCACTAACTTTTAATGTGTCATTTATTGTCCAATCAAAAGTAACAGCTTCTTCTGGTGCATCTGCCGAAAGAATAAATGGAGAGTTGAAACATAAAGTGTCATTAAAATATTTACCATTTATTCTTAATAAAGTTAAAGTCGATTGAAAGTCATTATTTAAATTATAAATGCTAGAATATAAACCATTGTGGGAATATATAACCCCTTGAACTCCATTAGATGAAGTTAACAAATTATTCCCTTTTTGTAAGATTATCCTTCTAAATTTAAAAGAAGAGTTATAAATCCTTTCAAAATTTTCGATTTTATTATTATTTAGGTATACATTATCATCAATATTAGCAACAATATTCAAATAAATATCATCACTATTATTATTATTTGAAGCAAAAAATTTTATATATTTTTGCTTAATACTTGTTGGAAGCACATGAGTCATCGATGGTTGTGAATATTGATTAGAAGAAGATTCTGAATTAGAACTAAATTGTGTCACACTAATTTTTTTTGATGAAGTTATATAATTAATATATCTACTATTTAATTCTAAAAACTCTGTCGACTGCAAAGTAGTTATAAATTTACCATTTATAATAATATTTGTTTCATCTTCAAGTGCAACTATTTTAAAATAATATAATGCATCTAAGAGATCACTATTTAATGATATTGGAGTGAGAATATACTCATTACCCAATATGTTATTAGGATAAATTACACTTAATGTAGCATCATTTAAATGTTTTTCGCTATTATTCGGAATATACATTTTACTATGTTGGATGAAAATATTAACTGGATATTTAGATGTTATTTTTATATTTGAAAGATCATCGGATGAATTTACAATAAAAGTAACAGATTCAAATTCATTAAGATAAACTGTATCTATTTTATTAGATGTTTTATTATATATAAAAATATCATTATTTGACTTAGAAGAAATAATACTAAACTTCCTTTTATTATTTTGGGTAGTTGAAAAATAGTTTAAATTAAATGCAGTACCTAAATAAGGCTCAACAAGTGTTGTCGCATCTGTACAGGTTTCTCCACAATTAAAGAATATAATTGGATTTAACTTTTGATTTGATTTAATAATTAAATTATTTCTGCTAATTTTAGTACTATCAGTTATAATATTATTTAAATTATTAATATAGTTAAAATTGTTATAATTATTAGTCTTATATTGTCTATTTACAAATTCATATTTTTTTAAATAAATTTCTTCATTTATACCCTTCAATTCAATTTTTACTATAGCATCTTCTTCGCTAAGTAAATTTAAATTTAAAACTTGATATTCATTTATATCCAAATTATACATATATACAAATCTATAATTTTCTTCACATTGGGTATATAATTTAAGATTGGATAAAAATACGATTAAAAATAAGAGTTTCATAAGTTCTTTTTATTATAAGTTATTATTGCACGATATTAAATATAAGAGGGCAAAATGCCCTCTTTTATTATTTATAAATTAATTTTGAATAATTAATTTTTTAGTAGTTAGATTCACTCCATCCATACTAATTTTTATAAAATACACTCCATTTGCAAATGTTTTAGTATTTAAATTATAAATACCAACATCACTTGATTTAGTGAATTTTCTAGTCGCAATTTTGGATCCATTTGTAGTTAATATTTCAATAGTAACTTCACCATTAACCATTGTTAATAATTCTATGTTTGTCAATCCACTACTTGGATTAGGAACTATATTTAATCCTACTTTCCCTTTTTCATTATTTTCATCAAATATTGGTTTTAAATTGAAGAACTTTTTATTATTCAAAGAATCATATAATTCCTCGCAAACTGAGAAACAAGGAGTAGTACAAGTTTGAGAAGGTCGTGATGTAGTTACTACAGGAATATCAAAGAATGGAGCTTGAAACTCTACTCTTAGATAACAACATTCAGCATCATCACAAGGTTTTGTTGCTTGTCCATAATCCATTGTTTGCCAACAAGATTTTAATTTTAAATACAGAGTATCACTTGCAGAAACACCATAATGTGTAGTTCTATTCTTTAAAACATCTTTCATCATTTCAGCAAATTTTACACTATCATCAATTGACCCATTACTATTAAATACAAAAACAGGGGTAATTTCATAAGAATTATTTCCATTATCTTTAAATAATGTTGATAAATTATATTCAATTTTTGGTGAATGGTTAACTGTCAATTCATCGCTTATTACTTTAGATGTAATGCCATCAGTTCCTAAACAAGAATTATATTGATAATAATAGGCAATATCGCCTTCTTCAATCATGTCGGGACTACAAGCAAAATTACATATTGTTCCAAGAGTACAAGATTCTGGAGTTCCTGACTGATTAATAACATTATCAACATATACTGTAGAACCTACATCATCTAAAGTATAAGTATTAGTGCAACAATCTTCACAAGGATTAGAATTACCAAAAGTATTAGAACCTTCATATATATTGCCATTTTGATTTAATTTGTAACAAGCAGGGGATTTTACTTGTACATCATAATTATCTGGTAAATAGTTAGGATTACCTGACCAATAATGAGTATAAAGCATAATTTGGACATTTGCTATTTCCATAATTTCTTGTTCTGTAGGAGGTGTTCCTGAACAGTCTTTTACTGTTATTCCTTTAATATATACAGTTGGTAAACTATGTGGTGGTTGACCACATCTCCAGAACTCATATTCAACTTCAACGTTGCAATTACCAATTTTCATAGAGTATAATCC
>JAUIIX010000131.1 GCA_030431515.1 bacterium | reverse complement strand
AGGTAACGTTTGAAAATATCTACCATTCCATTCAGAGGTATCAACTGTAATCGTATTTACTTTGAATGTTCCACTATTGATTGGATAAGTTGAAAGATTCAAATATGCTATACCAGGTTCCTTAAGTTCTTTATTAGCAAATTCTAAATAATAGTCTGGTCTTCTTTCAATAAAATCATAAATAATTTTAATATTTTCGTCCCAATCAACAACTGTATTGTTCCATTTTTCATTTTGATATTTAACTAATTGAGAATATTCCTCTCTTATAACATCTAATTTATTGACAAGAGCTTTTGTTGAGAAATCAGAATTAATCAAATCACAAATACGATTAAAGAATTTGAATTTGAACTCGTCATTTTGAACAAGAATATTGAACAATTCTATAATAAAAAATTTTTCATCACTAAAGATAGAGTTCATGTTGTTAATTGACGGTCCTGCTCCTTTTAGTCTAAATGCAAAATCCAAATCATTCAATATGAAACTCCATTTTCTATTCATTGTGCCCCAATAATGAACATTATTATAAGGCCAATCGTGATTAAGAGTAAAAGTCTCTACGAACAGGTAATCAATCATTGATTCTAAATCAAATATTGAATCTGCCATTTTCAATATTGTTTTACTATTATGCTTATAGAACTCATTTCTTAGTTTTAATAATTGAGAATTAGTTCCATACTTTATTATTAAATCATTTTCAAGGAAATTAATATCATCAGGATCTAAATCATATTTATCCGCAAGAAAATCATTATCTATTCTTTGTCTTAGGTTATATAAACCCCAAAATTCATTATTGAAATAGACAAAAGAGGGTGAATGGTCAGACCATTCTAATTTCAAATTTTTACTTATATTTTGAGCAAACAAATCCCTAATATATAAATCGGTATCATTACCAGCATTTCGGACATTCACTTTATTACCATACGATATAGACTTATTTTTAAATAAAGTGTTTCCAAAAATTGATTCTACTTCATCATCAAAATATAAGCGGACAGAATTTTGCAACCTACCTATACTTGATAAACTACCATGTTTAGTCATATTGATATTTCCATTGAATATCAACTGTTTACCGTTGAGTATTGTACAATATGTATCAGCCCTTATACTAGAGAAATCAGCAACTAAAAGTCCGTAGTGAGGGTTAAAGAGATCAAAACTATCTGTATTAAGAAAAATATGTAACCCCTCGAAAAGAATATCTTTTTCATTTATTAATGGGATGTGTCCTATTGTCGATGGTGCTTTAAGTTCGTCTTGTTGTTGAAAAGTAATCAAATTGGTAGAAGTAATAATTTTTTCATTTAACGGTATATGAAAATTAAATGGTTTTTTGAAATTTGTATCACAAACTATGCTTTCAGAAATATTAGAAAACTCAAATTGGTCTTGAAATAGAAAATTATTATTTAATAGCTTTGGTTCACTTTTATTAATATACCCTTTTGAATTTGCTGTTCCAGGGGTTAAATTCCTTGTATAGGTGTAAACACCTTCAATATAACATAATGATTCATCGAAGTCAAGGTTTTTGAAGGTTAAACTATCTATTAAAATATCATTTTTGTACAAGAATAGAGAATCTTTATCCTTTGAAAGTTTAAAATCTAAATGAATGTTTTTTGTGATCTTCATTTCTATATTAGTATCAAAAAAAGCTTTCGATTTAAGCTCCGTTTGATTTACTTCTCTTCCATTCAGTTTAATCGAATGTACATTTAAACTAAGATTCTGATTTATATCTCTTGAGAGTACAGTTAAGCCAATATAATATTTATCTAAGTTAGGAACGAAGAAAGATTCTCTATAAATAGGATAATTATATTTATCATATACGATAGCAAATACAGAGTCATTATTCTTTATAATTGAAAATTCATAATCTTCTAAATCTAATCTTGAAGGAAAAAAAGATTGACCTCTGTATTCATTAGGATTAAGTCTATTTTGTATATAAACTAGGTTCAAGTCTGAATGAGTAACCAAATTAGAAACCATTCTTGATTTTCTATCTAATTTATCCTTGAATATTAATCCTGCTAAACCGAATTGGTTCAGAGTATCAACTTTATAGTAAAATGAATTATATTTTAAACGTAATTCATTAGAGCCTTCTAGCTCGAGATAAATCATTGATAAATAATCCTCAACCCCATGTTTCGTTGTATTGATTCCATTTGAAGTTATACATAAGTTAGAATTAAATTTTCCTTTCCCAGATGCATATACTATTAAATATTCATTTGGGTTTAGAGTTGTATCAGGGAGTTGCCATGCATTTTCAAAATTGGGTTTGTCTGATATTTTCCATGTAGATAAGTTCTGTGGCTCATCACTATAATTGTATAGTTCTATCCAATCATGTGTATCCGAGTCTTCATCGTATAAAGACTCAGAATTAGAAGCACATACTTCATTTATTCTAATTTGAGTATATAAATTATTTGTTATTATTAAAATAAATGTAGAATATATTAATAGTATTTTCAAAATGAAATTTAGTTTAATTTTTAATCAATTTAATAGTATTTATTTTATTATATGTTTCCAAAAGAAGTAAATATACTCCACTTTCTAGATCATCAAGATTTATCATTATTTGTCGTTCTTTTGAATTTTTTGAAAATATTAATTTTCCATTTATATCATATAGATTGTAATTATCAATAATATCTAAAGATGATATAAAATATTGATTTTTTATTAGAAGAAAGTCGAATCTAGAGTCTGGATCTAAGGTTTTTATACTCGTGATTGTAGAATCATAACTAGAGTTAATTCTTCCTGCAGACCCCAATTCGAATTCACTTACCTTCCAATTACTTCCTATGTTGTTATCTAATATAGGATTTATAAGCTCAATGGTAAAACCAGTTCCGTCTGCATTATCAGGCCAAGGAATATCATTATCATAATTTACAGAATCATGAGTTACTCCTTCACTATCAATTAACCTGATTATATCGTTTCCTCCTATCCCAAAGTCCAAGTCGCCAAATATCTTATTAGATATATTTATAAACTTCTCGAACTCTGCACTTTCTCTAGTAAGTATAATATACTCATCTGGTTTTATTAAATAGTCCTCATCAATTACAAATTCAGTATGTGAT
>JAUIIX010000130.1 GCA_030431515.1 bacterium | reverse complement strand
ACAAACCGTCTAATATAATAGAAGTACCGAATGAATCTTCATCGGATTTAGAAGATGCAACATTATTAACAAAAATTAATTTGGATTTAGAAGATGCAAGTGAAACTAATGATACTCTATCAATAGGCGATTATTGTATAATACTTATACGATGTTTTATAATATGCGATTATTTGGAACTAGTTGATCAATGTTGTAAACTATTAATTGTGGTGATGGGTCTAGTAATTCTGGTGCCATTTTTACTTGTACTCATTTATTTAGCTATCTTTTGGGTTTTTATGAATTTGTTACCCCGTATTGTATGTCCCCTACCTTTTGCACGCAATTTTATGAATGATCACCAACCTGGCTTTTGCCCCGAATAATCAATAATAATAATATATGTCATAAAATAATTAAATACGCTTAAATAAGACCAAAAACCCAACAATTTAAGCATAATTATTCATAAAATGGAAACTGATAGTAAACATCCAATCAAATTGACGAAATGGTTATTAGATCCTATCTCTTTAATAGAAGGAACACCTGAAGAACTAACAATGATCGATGTTATACAAACCACCCTGATGAGCATCAACATGATTATTATTATAGAAACCACCCTAATGGTCATCAAAATAGCCTGTGTTACGAACATCATCCCAATGAACACCAAAATGACTTATGTTATGAACACCATCCTAAGGAACATCAAAATGTTCTATGTTATAGAAACCATCCTAATGAACATCAAAATGTTCTATCATTATTCGCAGGAACCTTTCGCTACATATATATGTCTCCTAATCTTATCCGCATTCCAACACTGAAACTGAAACAAAAGCATGGTTCATATACACAAATAAACAAAACATAAATAGTAAAAGATTAACCAATCTACAACCAAAAAACATAAATAAGATAAGATAAACCAATATACAAATCATATTAATTCATCCATGACGCGCAGATTGAATTCATCAGATGTGATTCTAGGAGTTCTTACTACCTTTAAATTCGTAGAAATCTGCACCAAAAAAAAATTAACCAAAGATGATCGAGACTTTATGACGTTAAAATTAATGGGGATTAGTTGTGGGTGCACATATGCATTACGACATAGCGAAGGTTATACCGCGGACATGATGACTAGTCCCGGTTTATACATAACCGTGTTATCTTATGTTATTACCAACTCCCTTTGTGGCGAACCAGAAGATGGGTTTAAAATCTTCAAACAGCTTGTGATCTTCGCGATTAGCCAACAAATTGCGTATGGTTTATTATATGTCTACAATGGGACCGCCCAAGAGGATCACTGGTATATAGGTATCATCTGCTATGCGTTTACCATAACTGTTGGTCATGTAATATGCAAGTTAAAAGAGAACCCCACTCAACAATTAGAAACTAAAAAAAATCAATAATTATATATATACAATTTTACGAAATTTATAATATGGACTACTTGATGAATGGATAAAACTTATTAAGGAGCGGTTGATGGCCCTATATCTACGTCAACACCTAGGTCATATCAGCAGGTGTGCGTATTTTATTCAGCCTCAATGCTGGTTCATTTTTTTTTGTCAATTGAGATATTAAATAATGAATATACTTCTCAAATTTTGAATATATATTAGAAAATATAATAATGTTTATTATGATTAGCATATTTCCGGTTTATGCTTGTCCATATAAGGAAATAAACATATCATTGCAGGTAGTATACCAAGAATAAACCACGTGATTAGTGGTGGACCAAATATTAGAAACAGTATTGTAAATATTGTCTTCTTGCGTGTGCATGTGATTCAAATATAATTGGATATATAACCACTTTCTTCTTTCGATCTTTCATTGTATCTATACGTTCAGCCATC
This sequence comes from bacterium, assembly GCA_030431515.1. Lineage (GTDB taxonomy): Bacteria > Bacteroidota > Ignavibacteria > Kapaibacteriales > UBA2268 > JAJRPT01. The sequence goes on along the minus strand of JAUIIX010000130.1, from coordinate 1,307 downwards.
TTACGTTAATTTACTTTATTGTTGTGTTATTAAATTGTGTTATAAAATTGTTTAAATATATTTTTTATAAATATTCAAATATTTGTTACATGTATTAGCATAATGATCATTAAGTATAGGAGTTTGACAGACAATTATAAACACTATTGGCATAAGCATGATTACAGACCAGATTGCGACAAGTAATGATCTCCAAAATGCCCGAGTCTTAATTACAGAAACCCATTTTACGCCTATTAATAATGGTAAACATTGCCATAATACCATAAACAATATATAATATGATAATCTACGTCTTATCGTGAATGCATCCTCACAAGTATTAATTTCGAATGTTAAATAATAACACATGGCCATATTACTACATACGAGTATAAACTCGTGTAATAGAGTTGATAAATCTTCTTTAACTATTGCTAAAGACGCATTTACCTCTTTATCGTGAAGTCTTACATCGTAGATTCGACATATGTTTAATTGTTTAACAAGGGCTTTGTATTTATCTGATTCCTTTAGTAATTTAATTAAAACCTTGCGTTCAGCAATGGCTGAAACGTCTTCAATAGTTTTTTGTGCTTTTTGTTCTAAATGCTTGGCAATCCTCTTCTGTTCAATACTAAACTTGTTTTTGTCAAACTCTACTTCGAATTGTTCTTTACCATTTCTAGTATTACAATTAAATTTATACGTCACTAATTGACGCGAGGTTCTTTTTCGGGGCATCTTGCTTTATTATTGTCTTAAACACTGTTCTTGTTTGTTTATAATTATTGTTTATGTGACATATTTATTATAATATATTCCAATGATTATAATAAACATTATTACTAAGATTAATAGGAATAAACAAACGACGAACACTGTATAACCTGAGATATCCAATGGATGTGTCTGGATTGGTGGTTCAATACGGTCTTCATATGAATAAATTCGAGGCATCTCATTTTGAACCTTTTTTTTATTTCCTGAAAATTTCATTTTGGGGCAAATTATTTATAAAACAACAAATATCAAAGTTGGATGTGTTTTAATATACCATGATTTTATTTTCTCATGGTGATTATTTTATATATAATTTTATTTTTATTCAGGTCTACTATTAATCCTTCAATTTATTAAATTGATGTCTCAAAAAGAACCTTAGAGTTTTTTCCAAAAAAAAAGGTACCATGAGTTTGTAATTTTTTTTTTGGGGTACCTTTTTTCAGATTTTTGGAAAATAAAAAAATGTGATTTTCTGAAAGTGGACAAAGATGAGGGTTATGGCCAATTCTAAAGGTAGATTTATCTTGGGTGAGTTAATAGAA
>JAUIIX010000060.1 GCA_030431515.1 bacterium | reverse complement strand
TATTAGAATGACTGATGAATATCAATATCAAAAGAGTTTTTTGAATTATAAAGATTATATCAATATTACTAATGATTTTCAAACAAGTTTTACTTTTCGAATTGATGATAATGCAAGGTTTGAAGATACTACAAGTAAAGAAGATGGATTTGCTTTTGTGATTTATAATGACTCTACATTTAATTATAACTCTATTAAATCTAATCATTTCTTTGAAGGATTTTCTAATGCTTTTGTGATTGAAATGGATTTATTTCAAAATTATGATTATTTCAGAGATCCTAATGATAACCATTTAGCTATTTTTGCAAGTAGAACTGAAATATCTCCTAATCATGAGAAGAATGATTTAATATTTGAAAATATTAAATTAAATAAAATTATTAGAGATAATAGAGAATATACTCTATATATTAAATACGATAATGATAGACAGTCACTAAAAGTTGATTTAGAAGATGTTAACTCAAAGATAAATATTGCAACTTTGAATAATTTTAGTTTTGATCAATTTATTGACTTGAGAGAAGATAAGTTTGCTAAAATTGGGATTTTAAGTTCAACTGGTAAAACTTACCAAGTTCAAGAAATTGCTGATTGGAAATATTGTTCCTCTGAATATGTTGAAATACTTAAAACTGATGATGGAATTGTTTATCCAAACCCTTCTTCTGATTATATATACTTAACTGACTTCAACGACATTGTTAAAGTAAAAATAATCGATATTTATGGAAAACAACAAGAAAATCTTAAGTATGATAAAAATCTAAAAAGAGTTGATATAACTTCTCTTAAAAAAGGAATTTATTTTGTCATCATAGAAACTGAAGATAATACTTATGTAAGGAAATTTATCAAGAATTAAAATGATTTATTCAATTATTCAAAAGTTTGTTCTTATTTTTCAAGTAATCTAATTATTTATATTGAAAAACTTACTTTATATTTTTGTTTTATTTTCTACTTCTATATTTGCAAATGATGTAAGTGATGAAGCTAAATTCATACACGCAACAAAGAATTTTAATGTATGGGAATACAAGTTTTCAGCAGGGTTAAGTATTACAAAAATGCCACTTGAAGTTGTTGAAGAAGAAATCAATCAATCTCCATTAATAGTGCTTAATGCTCGCTTAGGTTTACCTCTCAATTTTTCTTTAAAATCTCAATTTGAAATGAATGTATTGACTAATTCTATGGATTTGGAATTAATGTGGTCGAAAGAATTTAGCATTATTTCTATGGCTTTAAGCGGAAAAAGTAAAGTTTGGATAGGTAATTTAGACTTTAGTCCTTTTGATATAAATGCTACTGGTTTAATTCTTTATCCTACTTTCAAACTATCAATTGACAGAAAAGAATATTTAATGACATTTGAAGTTGAAAGCCAAACAAGCTGGATTTTTACTCGTTCTAATGATATTGAACTTGGGCAAGAATTTAATTTATTTAATGGAATTGGAGTTTCTTTATCAATTGAACAAGCATTGTGGAATAATAATTGGGTTGTTAATTCTATTAAACTTAATTATGTAAAGTCTCATTATCAATCTTGGTTATCATATTCGACAATAGATGAGTTTTTATTATATCCAGAAATTACTTTTAGTTTTATATTATGAAATATTTATTATTTATAACATTATTTGTACTTACTTCTTGCTTTTCAGAATTGGATGATGTTAATTATCCAAAATTTGATGAGAGTAGTATTTTAACTGGTAAAACTCCTTTAGAAAATATTGATAGTGATAAAATTGAAGGAATATATGATGTTATTGAAGGTCAAAAGCAAATTGGCGAAAAAATTATTTTAAAATGGGTTAATAATAAATTGACTATTTTAACTAATAAAAATACAAAATTTTTAATACTTAATTCAGCATATAATGACTCAGCGGTTTTCTTTGAAGGATATTGGAGAAATATTGAAAATTCTGATGTAGGAAAAATTATTTTAACAGTTGGAAAACATGAAGGTTATAAAACATTATTTTCTTCAGGTGATGATACTATTATTTTTAATGGTTATTTTACAAATATTGATAATTCTACAAACAAATTAAAATTCAAATTAATAAAAAAACTTAAAGAAAATAATGACTTTTATATTATTGGTCATAGGGGTGGTGGTAGAAATTCAGATAGATTAGATGCTTCAGAAAATACAGTTGATATGATTAAGTTATCAGAATCATTAGGGTGCAATTCAATTGAAATTGATGTAAAAATTACAAAAGATAATCAACTAATTTTATACCATGATAATGATTTAAATCCAAGATTAATTCAAGAAACTTATATGATTGGCGATATTTCAAACTATACTTATCCCATTTTGAAATCTTTTGTAAATCTAAAAAATGGAGGAAAAATCCCTCTATTAAAAGAAGCTTTAGACGTAGTTATTATGGAGACAAATTTAAAATTAGTTTGGTTAGATATTAAAGCTCATGGTATTTTAAAAGAAGTTATTAAAATTCAAAAAGAATATGAAAATAAAGCTAAAAACTTGAATAGAGACTTAGAAATTTACATCGGGATTCCAGATGAAGAAGTATTTAATGAATTAAAAACTATTGAAAATTATAAAGATATTAAAACTATATGCGAATTATCAGAGTCAAAAGTAATAGAAATCTCTGCTGATATTTATGCTCCAAGATGGTCTTTAGGATTACAATCTGATAAAATATTGTCTTTAAAAAATCAAAATATAAAATCATTTACTTGGACTTTAGATGATAGAATATTTATTAAAAAATATTTATTTGAATCATATTTTGATGGAATATTAACTAATTATCCAACAATTTTAGCTTATGAATATTATATTAAATAGAATGTTACACGTAATAATATTTGTTTTATTAAATACTCTACATCTATACTCTAATGAAAATAAAGATAATGATTTTAGGATAAATAGTGAATTAGGGATTGGATATTCTACTGGAATTGAATTACATAAACAAGAAGGTAATCTAAAAGGATTAACATCTTATCTTAGAGTAATGTGGAAGCCACAGCATAGATTAAACCTCGGTTTAGAAATTGATTATTTAAAAATCCGAGAGATTGATAAAAAAAATGTTAACACGGAATTTGGTAAGACTGATTTTAATTCTACTTTAAGTGCTATACCAATTTTATTAGTTTTTAATATGGAATTTAATAATTTGCAGATTTATACAGGTGTCGGAGTATCCTATATGATGTCCGAACTTACAGCTTATAATCAAAAAATAATAAATACAAATATTAATTATAATTTAATGATTTCTGGTAAATATATTATCAAGAAATTTAATGAAAATAACTTATCTTTGGAAGTAAAATCTAATATTATTACTAAATTAGATTTAATGCTAATTAATTTTAATATTAACTATGAATTCAATCTTTACAAATGGTGACTTAATTAATATTAAATTAATAATTACTTTTGTAAAGATAAGTTTGCTAAAATTGGGATTTTAAGTTCAACTGGTAAAACTTACCAAGTTCAAGTAATTGCTGATTGGAAATATTGTTCCTCTGAATATGTTGAAATACTTAAAACTGATGATGGAATTGTTTATCCAAACCCTTCTTCTGATTATATATAATTAACTGACTTCAACGACATTGTTAAAGTAAAAATAATCGATATTTATGGAAAACAACAAGAAAATCTTAAGTATGATAAAAATCTAAAAAGAGTTGATATAACTTCTCTTAAAAAAGGAATTTATTTTGTCATCATAGAAACTGAAGATAATACTTATGTAAGGAAATTTATCAAGAATTAAACTTTAGATAATGCTTGGTCTATATCCCAAATTATATCATTATAGTTTTCAACTCCTACGGATATTCTGATTAATGAATCAGTTATGTTCATTTCTTTCATTTGTTCGTCATCAACTCCTGCATGTGTCATTGATTTAGGATGTTCAGCCAAACTCTCTGTGCTTCCTAAACTTACAGCAAGTTTTATCAACTTGAGTGAGTTTAAGAATTTAAAAGCATCTTTTTCTTCACCAATTATATCAAAAGAAAGCATAGCACCACTACCAGAATATTGCTTTTTATAAATCTTATACTCTTCAGTACCTTCTTTGATTAATCCAAGGTAGTTTACTTTTTTAACTTTTGGATGAGATTTTAAATAATTTGCTACTTCTATTGCGTTTAATTGCTGTTGCTCCATTCTGATTTTCAGAGTTTCTAAACTTCTCATAAGAAGCCATCCTGTCCAAGGACCTGCCATATTCCCTAAAAATGTACGAAGTGTTTTTACCCTTTTCATCAAATCTTTTCTACCTAATACTGCACCTGCTATAATATCGCTATGACCGCCAATATACTTTGTAGCAGAATACATTACCAAATCTGCTCCATGTTTCAATGGGTGTTGCCACAATGGGCCCATATAAGTATTATCTACTGCTACTATTACTTCATTTTCACTGTTAAATTTGTTTGCTACATTTTTACAAGCTTCGATGTCTATCAAGTCGTTTGTTGGATTAGCCGGTGTTTCGATAAATATCATTTTCAACTTATCTTTGTAAGGAGAAGCATTTACTAATTCAACTAACTCTTCTTCACTTTTCCCTGGCATAAAAGCTAAGGTATGAACTCCAATTTTTGGTAAAAAATGATGAATAAAATGATCAGTTCCTCCATAAAGTGGATTGCTATAAAGTATCAAGTCACCTGGTGCTAAAAACTCTAAAAGTACAGTTGTGATAGCAGACATACCACTTTCGAATACTGCACAATCATCTGCATTATCCCATAGACAAAGGCGATTTTCTAATATCTCAAGGTCTGGATTGTTAATCCTACTATAGATTAAACCAAGCTCCTCATTTGGCATTTGCTCTCTTTTTCCGTAGGCAACTTCAAAAAAAGCTTTGCCTTCTTCGGCTGTTTTGAATACAAATGTAGATGTTTGAAAAATTGGGCATTTTATTGCACCCTCTGATAACTCTGGTTTATACCCATAAGTCATCATTAAACTTTCGGGTTTCATTTTGTGTTCCATATAGCACCTATTTGATTATTTTATTTCTTCAAATTTACGAAATATAAAGTATATAATAAAATTAATAATGAAATTGCTTTATCTAAATTTTTTCAAGTTTGTTTATGCTTTTTATTTAAGTTAATTTTGAACTATTATTTATTTATATTTGATATTTTTTATGCTTAAAACAAAAATTATTAATAATGTAATAGAGATTAATATCTCAAGACCTGAAGTTAAAAATGCTCTTAATTCTGAATTAATCAATATTTTATTAAATGAACTAAATGAAATTAAAAATAATATATCTTTGAAAGTCTTAGTGTTTAAGAGTGAAGATGGTGTATTTTCATCAGGTGCTGACTTAAATTGGCTTCGTGATGTTAATCATTTAACTTATGAAGAGTTATATGATGACTCTCTCAATTTTGTAAAACTATTAAATAAAATCAATAACTTTCCTATTCCTGTCATATCAATAGTTGATGGTGCTGCTATTGGCGGTGGAGCTGGTATTGCTCTTTGCTCTGACATCATAATCGCAAGTGAAAAAGCAGTATTTGGTATTAGTGAATTACAATATGGGATAATTCCTGCAGCAATAGTACCAATAGTCAAAAAGCGAATCGGCGAAACAAAAGCAAGAGAATATCTACTTACAGGTGAAAGAATAAATGCCGAAAAAGCCCTTCAAATTGGAATGATTAATTATGTAAAAAGCATAGATGAAATAGAGGAATTTGCTGATAAATTAATATCTAAACTATCCAAAAATGCACCATTAGCAACTAAAGAACTACGTCAAATGATCCGCCAAGTTGATAATTACAAAGATGAAGAATTAGATAAATATATAGCCAAAACAATAGCTGACCTAAGAATAAGCGACGAAGGTAAAGAAGGCATCAACGCATTCTTAGAAAAAAGAAAAGCTGGGTGGCATTAGTTTAGAATTATAAATTATTTTATATAAAGCGATCTTGAAGTAAGTCATCTCGACTTACTACTTTAAGATAATTTAATTTTTATAGTTTTATATCATTTCTGAAGTATTTGCAGTAAAATCGGTGTTTTTTATCGTTTTTTCAAAGAACAATGTTTTAATGATTGATAAAGTAGGAACGGTTTTGAGCATTAAGGCAGTTTATATCATTTCATTTAGTCTTAAAATTGTTGCGAATTTTGGTCTGTTGTTTTCTAACCGTTCCCTACAATACAATGGATTTCACGCTTCGCTATGAATGAAGAGACTTTTTAATTGCGTCATTTCGACTTCGCTCTATGACCTAATTAATAGATTCTTTGCTTCCTACCTTATTACTATATTTAAAGTCATCATATCTTATGAGTATTTATAAAATTATTTGCTTAATTCTAATATTTAAAGAAAAAATCCTTATTTTTGTATCTTAAATTTAAAATTTTACTTTTTTTAAAATATAAGATAGATATGCCGAAATTAATTTTAGTAAGACATGGTCAATCCGAATGGAATTTATTAAATAAATTTACTGGTTGGGTGGACGTTGATTTAACTGCTCAAGGTATTGAAGAAGCTAAAGAAGCTGGTAAATTATTGAAAAATGTTCAAGTTGATTATCTTTTTACTTCTGTTCTGAAACGTGCTATTCATACTGCTGATATTATCCTTGAAGAATCTGGTAAAAAAGAGCTTCCTTTTAGTAGAGATGAAGCACTTAACGAAAGACATTATGGTGATTTACAAGGTAAAAATAAAGCTGAGATTGGTGAGAAATTCGGTCAAGAACAATTACATATCTGGAGAAGATCTTACGACATTGCTCCTCCTGGTGGTGAATCGCTTTTAGATACAAGAGAAAGAGTTTTGCCTTACTATAAGGATAGCATCGAGCCACTTTTGAAGCAAGGAAAAAATGTTTTAGTTGTTGCTCATGGTAATTCACTTCGTGCTTTGGTTATGTATTTAGAAAACATTTCTAAAGAAGAAATCGCAAGTTTAAACATTCCGACAGGAATTCCGTATGTTTATGACTTAGACGTTAATTTATATATTAAAGATGCTAACTATTTGGAATCAGAATGATTTTTATTTATTTGCTACTAATTTCGGGCTTATTTGCTGATAATACTTTAGAACAATTGGAAAAAGAGTTAAATACTAATTTCCAAGAGTTAAAAAAGAAAGATAATCCTCCTTACTTTATGTCTTATTCTTTGACTGAGAGTAAGGTTGTTAAGATTTACTCATCTTTTGGAACAATCATTAGTGATGATATTGATCATACTAATACTTTAGATGTTTCTTTAAGAGTTGGTGATTATAAACTTGATAATACACATATTATCAGAGGTAATGCTTTTGAATTTGGTGGTGGAAGTTTCTCACCGCAAGTGCCTTTAAAATTTAATACAAATTCTTTAAAACAAGCTGCTTGGCTTGCAACTGATAAATCATATAAGGCAGCTACTGAGCGATATGAAAAAGTTCAGACTAATAAAGCAGTAAAAATTGAAGAAGAAGATAAATCTAATGATTTTAGTAAAGAAGATCCGGTTGTAGATATTCGTGAACTACAAGCTTTTCCTAAGTTTGATAAAGAACAATTAATTAGTAGATTAAATCAAATTTCGTCTGAGTTTATTAATTACGATTGGATTTACTCGGCTATGTCTTTCATCACTATCGAACTTAAGCATAAGTATTTTGTTAGTACAGAAGGAACTAAATTACGTTGGAGTGAGCCATATATTAGAATTATGATTAATATTCAGACTAAGTCTGAAGACGGTATGAGTTTACCAGTTTATAAAGACTATTTTGTTTATGATATTAATAAACTACCAAGTAATGAAGTAATTAAAGAAGATGTAAAACAGATGATTTCTATTTTAGACCAACTAAGAAAAGCACCACTTATGAGTACTTATTCTGGTCCTGCAATTCTTTCTGGTGAAGCATCTGGTGTGTTCTTTCATGAGATATTTGGGCACAGAGTAGAAGGTCATAGAGAAAAAGATCCTAATTCTTCGCAAACATTTAAGCAAAGTATCGGGAAAGAAATTTTACCTACTTTTATCAATGTAGTATTCGACCCAACAAGAAAAGAAAGAGATGGTAGAGATTTATCTGGTAATTATCCTTATGATGATGAAGGGGTTAAATCGCAAAAAGTAGTTGCCGTAGAGAAAGGAATTTTCAAAGGTTTTTTGATGTCAAGAATACCGATTGACGATTTTCCTAAATCAAATGGACATGGTAGAAGACAAGAAGGATATTCTCCTGTTTCACGTCAGAGTAATTTGATTGTTGAGTCAGATAAAAGTGTTAGTGAAAAAGAATTAAGAAAGCAATTAATTAAATTAGCAAAAGAGCAAGATAGAGAATTTGGTTTATTTTTTAAGACAGTACAAGGTGGATTTACTTTCACTTCTCGTACAATTCCAAATGCTTTCAATGTTTTACCACTTGTAGTTTACAAAATATTTGTAGATGGAAGACCTGATGAATTAGTAAGAGGTGTGGATTTGATTGGAACTCCACTTACAACTTTTGAAAATATAGTGGCAACATCTGACCAAATCGGAATATTTAATGGAGTTTGTGGAGCAGAATCTGGTGGAGTACCTGTTTCAGCGAGTTCTCCAAGTCTATTAGTAAGAAAAATCGAAGTTCAGAAAAAGCAAAAATCACAATCAAAATTACCGATTTTGAATGCTCCTAAAATTAAAAGTGTAGATTAATAAAAAGAATTAAAAAGATTAAAAATGATTAAATTAGTATTAATATTATTTGCAATTCAGTTATCTTTGTTTGCTAAAGTGAATGAAGAAATTTTCTCGGCTATGCAAGATGAGATAAATCGCTCAATGAGTGAATTAAAAATTGATGGCTTAGAAAAACCTTACTATGTAGAATATAAAATCGAAATATCACAACCTAATACAATCTCATCTAATCTTGGTGCTATTGTAGAAATGAATGATACTAAAACTGCTAAGTTAGATGTTCAAATAAGAGTTGGAGATTATAAATTTGATAATACTAATTTCTTTGATATTGGTTTAGGATTTTTTGGTTCGTCTGATGATGAAGAGAGTTTTAAAAATAGAAGAATATCTATCGAGCCAAGTTATAATAGTTTGAGAAGACAATTATGGTTAGCAAGTGATGCTGCTTATAAAAGAGAAGCAGAGATATTTTCTAAAAAAGTAGCAGCACTTCAAAATAAAATGAGAAAAGATACTACTCATGATTTTTTGAAAGTAGATGCGAAAGTTAATATAATTGAAAATAAAATACCTCGATTTGATAAAAGTTATTTTATGGATTTAGTTAATTCTGCGTCGGGTGTTTTTAATAAATATGGTGCTATTGCAACTTCGTCAGCAATTATAGAATTTGAAGTAAAAGAAACTTATTACTTAAATTCTGAAGGAATGAAGTATTATGTTAATGATTATAATACTAACTTAGAAGTAGTAGCAACTGCACAAGCAAGTGATGGAATGCCACTTGGTGATTATTACAGATCAATGGCAAAAAACCCTTCAAATCTTGCAAATAAAGAAACAGTAATTAGAGAAGTAAATAAAATAGCTCAACTATTAACAAAGCAAACTGAAATTGAAGCTGAAATTGACGATTATTCTGGTCCAGTTTTATTTACTGGTATTGCAGCATGCGAAGTATTTGCTGACCAATTTGCACCAAATTTAGTAACTCAAAGACAGCCATTATCAGAAGGTGGATTTAGCACTGGAAATAGTAATTCGGCTTTCCAAACCAAAATTGGTGGTAGAGTTTTACCAGAATTTATTTCTTTGAAAGCAATTCCTAATTTAGAGAAATATAAAAATATTGAATTATTAGGTCATTTTAAAATTGACAATGAAGGGATTTTGCCAAGTAATTTTACAATAGTTGAAAATGGCTTTTTAAAAGAACTTTTTTCTTCTCGAATACCTACTAAAAGAGTTAGAAACTCTAATGGGCATAAAAGAGAAGGAGGAACAATGTTTTCATCTATTATTTTTGAAGTAGAAAAAGAGAAAGCATTATCTTATGATGAATTAAAAGCAAAGTTAATTGAATATTGTAAAATGCGTGAATTACCTTATGGAATTGTTGTGAAAAATGTAATGGATAAAAATATAATGTTTACTTCATTATTTAGACAAAACCCAGGTTTATTCAAATTCTCAAACGATGATGGAAATGTTTTAATTACTGAAGCATACAAAGTATATCCTGACGGAAAAGAAGAATTAATTAGAGGTCTTAGTGGTAAAGGATTTACAGTAAGAAGTTTTAAAGATATTCTTTTCACAGGAAAAGAGAATTATGTAATGAATTACTTAGCATCAGCAGTGATTTCTCCTTTTATTTCTGGGGGGTCTCGCTATGTTTATAGTTCAATAATTTGTCCAGATTTATTATTTGAAGATGGAGAATTAGTTACTCCGAACGGTGATTTCGATAAACCACCTTTTTTACCAAATCCTTTAAGCAAAGAAAATGGAAAATAAGCAAGAAAATATTTCGATAGCGACTCTCTCACTTTTACTTAGATATAAATGGTTATTTGTAATATTAATAGTTCTCTCAGGAACTGGGTCAGTTATTTATTCTTTATACTATGTTGATGTACAATATAAATCAACTGTAAATTTAGTTCCTCCAAAGTCAGGTGGCGATGCTTTTGATAATATGCTTGGTAATTTAGGAAGTACACTTAAAGACTTTGGGCTTGGCAGTATAGGTGGTGGTAGTGGTGGACAATATGACTATATGGTTATTTTAGAATCACGAACTGTAATCGACTCAATAATAAAGAAATATGATTTAGCAAAAGTTTATGATTTGCCAGATTCAGTACCAAGCAAGGTAAGAAAAGCATTTTTAGCTAATCTTTCATTAGATTATATGAAAGATGGAAATTATTTAATATCTGTTTGGGATGTAGATAAACAACGTGCTGCAGATATTGCTAATGATTATGCTTCTATAGCAAACGATCTTGCTACCAAAATTGATCGCTCCGAAGGTGAAATGAACTTAGTTTACCTTGAAGATAGAGTTGACAAATTAAATAGCGAATTAAAGAAAGTAAGCGATACTTTATCAAGATACTCAAGCAAATATAAGATATTTAGCATTGAAGATCAAGCAAAAGGATACTCCGATTTATTAACTGAGTTAAAATCTAAAAAGTATATGTATGAAATTATGTATAATTTGAATAAAAACTCTTATGGTGAAGATGATTATCAAACTCAGTTGCAGTTAAATGCTATTAAAGAAATTGGTAAAAAAATATCTCAGACAGAAAATACATCTGGAGCAGTTGGTAATTTTAATATGAATAATGCTACTGATATTGGATTAGAATATGCCAGATTATATGTTGAATTTGAAACTTACTCAAAAGTAAAAGCATTTTTAATTCCTACTTTAGAAAAAGCGAGATTAGATTTAAATAAGAATATTAGTAATCTTTTCGTTGTTGATGAAGCAATTCCAGCTGACACAAAAGATAGACCTAAGAGAGCTTTAATAGTATTAGGTGCTGTATTCGGAACACTAATTCTTACTATTTTCATTATCCTGATGATTAACAGTATATCAGAATTAAGAAAAAAACTAAAATTATATAATATTGATTAATGGATAATTCAATTAATAGAACTGATAATTTAAAGCCAATATTAATATTTCTCTCCACATTGGCTTTATCTGTTTTATTATTTTTTATAGAAAATTTATCTGGGATTGCTTTTGTTTTTCCTGCCGTTTCAATTTCATTATTATTAACTTATGTAATAGTTAAAGTCCCAAAATATTGGATTTATTCAATAATAATTACTTCCCCATTATATTTAATATCTAACGAAGCTGACTTTGATATATCGGATTTAATAAGTGCGATTATTTGGATTGGTGGTCTATTTATTTGGCTATTTTATTATGTTTTAGTGCAAAAAAATAAGATTATAGATGACCTAAGTGATTGGTTATTCTTATTTTTCTATATTTGTTTGTCAATTAATTTTTTTGCAGCTTACTTTAATGGAAATGAATTAGATATTTGGATAAGGACAGTTGCTCGTTTTTGTATTCCTTTATTATATTTCCCAATTAAAGCACATATAAAAACAAAAATAGATTTAAGAAATTTATTAATTCTAAGCACTATTGCATTCGGGATATTAGCACTAATGATGCTTTACGAAACATCTATAAGGTTGCAAAATATTAAACATGCCTGGGAAATGGGAAGTATTTTAAGACTAAATCAAAGTTTATTTGGTGTTGCATTAATAGTTATTATTTCGATGATAATATTTAATAAAAAGATTAAAAATAAACTTTTATTAGTACTTTCTTTCATTCCATTTATTATTGTATTCATAACATCAATGTCTAGAATATTCTGGTTTGGATTAATTGTTTCAATTATATATTCTATTTTCTTTTTACCACAAAAACAAAGAAAAACTATTTTAATTTCTGTACTTATAATATTTAGTATGGCAGTATTGATTGGATATGCCTTATTAGGTGAGAAAGCTGATTTTTTTCTTGGTTTATTTGTAGATCGATTTACCTCGATTGGTAATTTTATGGAAGATGAGTCATTCTTAGTGCGTTTCCAAGAGTATGGTGTTGCATTTACTGAAATTATGAAATCACCTTTTATTGGAAATGGTTTTGCTCATAAAATAATGTATTATAGCAAATTAACTTCTGATACTTGGCATACATCAAATGTACACAACGGATATATTCTAATAACTTTGAGGTTTGGAATTCCCTTGGCAATTATTTATTATTCTGTTTTTACTTATAAATTTTTTAAAACAATAAATATATTACATTCTGCAAAATATTCTTTCGAGAAAATGGTCTTACTTGGGGTGAGTTCAGGTTTTATTTTATTATTTATTTCCAACCTACTTTCTGCGTCTGTGATGACAAGGGATGGTGATTTTCTAATTGCTTTAATGTTTGGGATTATTGGTATTACAACAAGGTTAATTAAAGAAGATGTTCACGGATAATCAATATTTTTCTTCTAAAACTAGAAAAAATGTACTTAGTTATACTTTGTATTTAGTTTTTTCATTGTTTTTTGGACGTTTAGTCCAGATGCAAATTTATGAGCATAATACCTATAAAGAGAAAAGTTTTACCCAAGCAATTAAGCAGATGAGAATTGAACCATTTAGAGGAAATTTATACGACCGAAATGGTAAACTTATTGTTCATAGCCAACCTTCTTTTTCTATTACAATTATCCCAAAAGAATATAAACCAGAATCTTTGGATTTATTAGCTAAAATATTAGATGTTGAAGTTCAAGAGATTCAAGATAAAATTAATGAATACAAAAATTCACTTAAACCAATCAAAGTTTATAAAGATGTAGCTTTCTCTAAAATTGCCGCTATTGAAGAATATGGCAATTATCTTCAAGGTGTAAATATTGTAGTGGATTACAAAAGAAAGTATGATACTCCAGCTTCTATGTCCCATCTTTTAGGATATGTTGGGGAAATATCAAGAAAAGAACTTGAAAGAAAAAGATATTATTACCCAGGTGATTTGATTGGTAAAAATGGCTTAGAATTAAGTTATGAAGATTTCTTAAAAGGTACTTTTGGTTTAGAATGGATTGCGGTTAATACTTGGGGTAAAAGAGTAGGAAGCTACAATGAAGGATTATTAGATGTAGAAGCAAAAAAAGGATTTGATTTAAACCTTTCTATTGACTTGGATATGCAGACAATAGCAGAAAGTATGCTAATCGGACGAAGAGGTGCTGTAGTTGCTCTTAATGCTAACGACGGGAGAGTATTAACCTTAGTGAGTAAGCCAGATTTTGATTTGAATGACTTTAGTGGGCGAATCCCATTTTCAGTTTATAATAAATTAGTTGATGATGAAGGGAAACCTTTACAACATCGTGCAATTTCCTCGGCTTATCCTCCTGGTTCGTCTTGGAAAATGTTAGTTGCCTTAGCCGCACTTAATGAAAGAATTATTGATGATAAAACTACTTTTAATTGTGCTGGTGGAATGCACTTTGGAGATAGATTTTTCAGATGTACCCACGTTGACGGTAATATCAATGTAATTGACGCAATTAGATCTTCATGTAATGTTTTCTTTTATCAATGCGGTATTAAACTTGGTGTAGAAAGAATTATCAAATATGGTGAGCAGTTTGGCTTTGGTATGCTTACTGGAATTGACTTACCTTATGAAAATAAAGGAAATTACCCAACATACGAAAAATTAGAAAAAAACTACAAAGGTTATATACCAAAGGGTTTGGCACTTAACTGGGGTATAGGGCAAGGTGAAATCTTGACAACTCCTTTACAAATGGCTGTTTATACTGCTGCTCTATCTAATGGTGGATATATTGTTCAACCAAGAATTGTAACAAGTGTGAGAAATCACTTCACTAAAAAAACTGAAGAAATAAACTACTCTAAACGTAAAGTCGATATACCAAAAGAACTCTTTGAGTTTGTTAAATATGGAATGTATAAAGTAGTAAATGAAGCCGGTGGAACAGCACAATCTGTACGATTAGATAATGTAAATATTAGTGGTAAAACTTCAACAGCTCAAAATCCTCACGGGAAACCACATGGTTGGTTTGTGTCATTTGCTCCTTCTGGCGACCCAGAATTAGTAGTTGTGGCTATTGTAGAAAATGTTGGATATGGTGGAGTTTTTGCCGCACCTATTACCAAGCAATTACATAAATATTATTTCTCAAATGACTCAGTCAAAGCATTTCTTTATAATGAAGCAGTAGAGAAATTAAATAATGATAGTTTGATTATTCATAAAATCAAGATGCAACAAAGTTCTGTTGCAGCACATTAATTTATTCAATAATTTCAACTTCTACTTCTGCAACTCCTTGCTTTATCATATCAATTTCGATTGCTGCTGATTTAGATAAATCAATAACTCGACCTTTAATAAAAGGTCCTCTGTCATTAATAATAACTATTACACTTTTCTTATTTTTAATATTAGTAACTTTACATTTAGTTCCAAACGCTAAAGTTCTGTGAGCCGCAGTGAACTCACTTTGATTAAAAATCTCACCCGAAGCAGTTTTTCTGCCATCATATTTATCAGCATAATAAGATGCTTTTCCTTTGAAGATATAGCCGATTTCGGCTTTCACTTCACTTTTCTTTACACTTTTTCCTGTTCCGCTTTCAGTCATATTATTCTCACTTGAAAACCTGATTGCAGTTGTGCAAGATACTGACAGCACCCCTATTAAAATCCAAAGCATTACTAATTTCATAAATTCCTTTTACTAAGTTCAATTATACACCACGCTTGTTTGGTTCCCAAATATATTTATGAAGTTGAAACTGCATTCTAAATCTATGTTTAGAGTTTTTCACCCATTCCGATAGTTCAATCAAATCAATACTATCAAATACAGGTGATATTAAAATCGTATCAACTTTCTCTTCTAAATTATATTTTTGAGTTAGTTCCTCAGCAAAATCAAAGTCAATTTTAGAGCCAACTACAAACTTTACTTCATCATTTTTATTAAGATATTCTAAATTATTATAATTATTTTTCTTGTGCATTTTAGAAACAGGACATTTCAAATCAAGAATCTTAGTCGCTTTAGAATCAACTTTAGATATATCAGCTTGCCCATTAGTTTCAATAACTACATCATATCCATTATCACAAAAGTATGTGATTAAAGGAAATATATTTTCTTGTTCAAGCGGTTCGCCACCTGTGAACATTACAAAATTACAATTATATTTTTTAACTTCATCAAAAATCTCTTGCCCAGTCATCATTGTTTCTATTTGCTTACGTTCTAAAGCATAAGGAGTATCGCACCAAGCACAACGCAATAAACAACCTTGCAACCTAACAAATACACAAGGCAAACCAGCACGAGTGCCTTCACCTTGTATAGAATAAAAAATCTCATTAATATTAAAATCTAAATTTGCTATCAATTTTCTTATTTGTTTTATTTTATATTACAAAAATAAGAAATATATCTCTACCTCACCACCTGAAACTTCTGACTAAATACTTCGCTATTGTTTTTGGTGATTTGCAGAATATAAGTACCACTATCCAAATAATTAAAATCAATTGTAGGTGATAAATTACTGCTTTTGATAATACGACCTTGTAAGTCAATTAATCTATATGAATGACCAACTATTTCTTTGCTGTATAAGATGTTATTCTTAAACTCAAAGTTTGGATTATTTTTTACAACTGATGTTGGACTAGCTTGGAAATTATATCCTGTTTTATCTTCGGTAATGCCAACATAACTGTACTCTTCTGGGTTAAACGTATATTTATCTGATAGTGCTTTGTATGAATAGTTAAACCCTTGCTCTATATTTTCAAACAAATAGAATCCTTCATCATTTGTTTTTACTGTATCATATTCTCTTCCAGATGTTGATATATGCTTTATTGATTGTATAGAAATATCTTTTATACCTTCTTGATTATTATACACATTACCAGAAATATTATGGAATACTTTTTTACTACTTGCTTGAAAATTTATGATAGTATCATTTATTGTTGATATTTGACTTTTATCTGGATAATAAAAAAATGGTCTATAATTAAAATATTTATTATAAACTTGTAATGTATATTCTTTACCAGGTCGAATTTGTATAAATTGATAATATCCGCTACTATCTGTCATTGTTATTCGATTATCGAGTGCTACAGGTATTTCTGCTTGTGGCTTTTCATCTTCCATTACATAGCCACTTATAACTAATGTGTCTTGTGGCTTAGGTGCAAGATTATCTTCTGTCATTCTAAATAAATAATCATTATATTTTACATATAATGGAGTGTCACCTGCATATTCAATATGAGACCCCATTAAATGAATTTCTAACATTTCTTTTGAATGTTCTCTTTCGAAATACCAACTTTCACCAGCATCATAAGTGTAACAAATTTTGTAATCAGCACTAATGGCAATACCAACAGAATCATTTTTGAATTTTATTGAACTAATCCCACTTGGATCATTATATTTAGATTCTACATTAAAAGCATAACTACTATAAAAAATATCTAATACACATTTCCAAGTTTTTCCATTATCAGTTGACTTTACAATAAAATCTCTTACACCAATATTTTTAATTCTCTCATTCCAACCGTTAGCAAAAATTAAATCATTATTATTATTTAAACTTGAAAAATGTACATTAGTATAATTTATTCCACTCAATATTTTTTTTTCTTGGGTTTTTAAATTATAATTTTCAAGTGCATATTGAATCTCTAAGCTGAGAGTGTCTATGTAATAATTTAAAAGAAATATGATACTATCATTCTTAAATAGTGCATCTCTCATAAATGGTTGATTATCTACCCTGTCTATTTTTAGTTTTTTTTCTGTATCAAAGCCATCAAAAGTTGAAACATAATAGTAATATTCTTTCAAATCACCACCAGAAGTGTCAACTTCAAATCTCCAAGTGAACCCAATATTTTTATCATACATTTTAAATACATTATGTATATTAATCAATCCATTACAAATTGTATCTTTAGTTTTAAAACCATCACTTGTTCTAACTATACCAC
>JAUIIX010000059.1 GCA_030431515.1 bacterium | reverse complement strand
CTTTTTCTAACTCACAATTTACGAATAAATATAATTTTAATAAAATTTATTGAAAATCAAAGTATAGCACGATTTTTGACTACTTTTATTGTAAATTAGTATTTTTTGAAATTGTTTTGAGAAGATTATAAATGTCAAAAACTTTAAGTGTTTGCTTAATTGTTAAAAATGAAGAGAATAACTTAAATGCTTGTCTTGATAGCATAAAAAAGTATGCAGATGAAATTATTATAGTTGACACTGGTTCAAGTGATAATACTGTAGAGATTGCTCAAAAATATACAGAAAAAGTTTTTCACTTTGATTGGATTGATGATTTTGCTGCCGCTAGAAACTATTCTATTTCAAAAGCCACGTCAGATTATATTCTTAGTATAGATGCCGATGAAGTCCTATTGAACGGAGAGATTATCAAAGATTTTATTAATAATCAAGCCAAAGATTATGGTGGTTGGTTAGTTAATCTTGACTCTACTCGAAGAACAAATAATCAAGTTCATACTTATACTTCTCAATTACTACGATTATTCAAAAATGATAAAAATATTAAATTCTCAGGTGTTATCCACGAACAGATTATAAATTCTATTTTATCTCAGAATCTCAAAATTGGGAATTCTGACATTAAAATAGAACATCTTGGTTACGATTTAGATGATAAAGCATTAGCACAAAAGCAAGAAAGAAACCTAAATTTATTATTAATGCATATTGATAAAAACCCTGATGATAGTTATAATTTATTTAATCTCGGCAAAACTTATTTTGCTAAAAAAGATATAATTAATGCAGAAAAATACTTTCAAAGAGTAATCGAAATTGCTGAAAAATCTGGTGTTATTTATCCATCTGCTCTAAACTATTATGCTGTTTTACTATTTCAAAAGAAAGAATTTCAAAAAGCTAAAGAACTTGCCCTTGAATCTTTAACGATTAATCCTAATCAATCATTTGCTAATTATATCCTTGGCGACATTTACAATGAATTAGGACAAAACGAAAATGCTTTAGAACATTACTTAAACTTAGAAAAAGAAATAAATAATCCTACTAATTTAGCAAAAATAATTGGTGATTATCATTTACCACTTTCTCAAGTATATTTCAGAATTGGAAGATCTTTTGTTAATATAAATAAACTTGAACAAGCAAAAAATAATTTTGAAAAAGGATTGTCTGAAAATCCTAAAGATCGAAATTGTCTAATTGGTTTATCAGATTACTTCCTTAGAAACAATAATTTTGATAAAAGTATTGAAATAATTGAAAAAGCAATTTCATTATTTCCTGAAGATTTGGAACTTAAAAACATTAAAAATATTATAAAAAACAAAACAAACTATTACAAAAAAAAATCAATGAATGAAAAATCAACAAATAAAATTAGTTCTGTTGCAGATTTAAGAAATAGAATAAAAATAAAACAATCAGTAACAAAGGATAAACCTTTATTGACATTATCTATGATAGTTAAAAATGAAGAAGATATGCTCGAAGATTGTTTGAAATCTGTTCAAGGTCTTGTTGATGAAATTGTGATTGTGGACACTGGATCAACTGACAAAACATTAGAAATTGCTAAAAAATATAATGCAAAAATCCATCATTTTAAATGGGTTGATGATTTTGCCATCGCAAGAAATGAAGCTCTAAAATATTCGACAGGTGAATGGATATTATATCTTGATGCTGATGAAAGAATTGATAGAGATTATCTCATTGTTGACAAATTAAGAAATGATTTAAAAAATGCTGATAAAAATTTAGGTGGAATAATAATTACGATTGAATCTGACCATAGCAATATGGATGGGTCAACAGAAAAACATAGAGGAGGTTATCCACGATTATTTAGAAATTTGGGTTATCCTAAAGTTTATTTCAAAGGTAGAGTTCACGAACAAATCACACCGTCATTGATGGAAAATAATTTAGGAATGATTTCATCTGATATTAAAATAATTCATGAAGGATATAATATTCCAGAAGAAGAAATGCAAGTTAAACTCAAACGAAACTATACACTTCTACTGAAACATGTTCAAGAAGAACCTTTAAATGGATATGCTTGGTATCAACTCGGCCAAACCTTAGGTAGATTGCAACTAATGAAAGAATCGGAAGATGCAATCAATATGGCAATAAAATGTGATAATTTATCACCTTCTGTTTATGCCTCTGCAGCATCTACTTTATCGCAATATGCTGGTAATCAAAAAAAATATAAAGATGCACTTCATTGGGCAGATGAATCTTTAAAAAAAGCTCCAAAGCAAATTTATGGATTAAATTTAAAAGGATATGCTCTTCTTGAATTAGGAAAAAAAGCCGAAGCTAAAGAATTGTTCGAACAAGCTCATCAACTTTGGAAATCTCAACAGAATTCAGTTCCACAATCTGGCTTTGATATCATGATAAAAAAGGAAGTTATACTTAATGGTTTACGAAGAGCAAGTAGTTAATTTTAAATTGGATAATTAGATTTAATATGTAATGTATCTATTTTAATAGAATCTTTCAAATTGTCATAAATACTTTGACCATTATTATCATTAAATTTCAAATTCAACTTTTTACCTTTATTTGAAAGTAGATATTGGTATAAATCTCTATCTTTAAACACATCATTATCTTCTTTTTTATCAATTAAATACAAATCTACTTTATCATTCCCTTCTTCAATATAAAAAGAGTAAGATAAATTATCTCGATAAAACTCAGTACTCGAAAAATTAATATACAAAGTAGCTATTAAAAGCGAAGAAAGAGCCAAATTAATTACACCATTTTTTAAACTATAACTATGATAAACAATTAATATTATCAGTAAAAATCCTACAGCATATAAAATTGACAAACTATTTTTAACATAAAGAAACTCAAAATCTAAAAGAAAATTATTTATATAATCAATACTTCTAATAAGAAAAGTAATAGATTCACCAAAGAAAAAAGCAAAATCAAATGATACAAATGAAATCAAAATACTTGGAATTGAAAGAGCTAAACTAAGAGATATTAATGGAATTGCATAAAAATTTGCCAAAAGCCCTGTCAATGAAAAAGTATTAAAATAATATGCACTAATTGGACTTAAAAACATCATTGCAGCTAAAGTAACAGAAAATATATTTAATATCTTATAAGCCAACTTATTCTCAATTTTAAAGGTATTTACAATACTTTTTAGAATTAAATCAGTATATAAAATAATCCCCAAAAGAGCTGCAACAGAAAGTTGAAATGAAACTGAAAATATAATTTCTGGTGATATAATTATAAATATAAGTATCGAAAAACTCAATATGTTTATAAATTCAATATGCCTGTTTGAAGCTCTACCAATTAAAAGCATAGATGCCATTATAGCAGCTCTTATTGCCGAAGCTTGTAAACCAGTTGCAAATACATATAGAAATACAAATGCTATAATAATAGAAATTTTAATCCATTCATTTTTAATAAAAACAGTTAAATAGAATAAAATAACCGCAATAATTCCAACGTGTAATCCAGAAACCGCAATTATATGTGAAGTTCCAGCTAAAGAATGTTTTTCCTTTTCTTCCTTACTCAAATATGATTTTTCACCAATTGTAATAGCAGAAATTATTTTAGCAACATCTTCAGGAAACAAGTATCTAATCTGATTATTAAATAGTTTTTTTAAATTATTCGTAAACTGATAAAATGGAGAAGCTTTTTGATAAATAAAAAAGTCTTTTTGCTTAACAATAGTGTGAAAATTAACCTTATTTGATATAGCATATAACTTACTTGGAAATTCTTCAGGAAAAACCTTATCTTGAAATGTCGATATAAGTGCCTTACACTTAAATCGTTCATTTTCATTGATATTAATATTAACTTTCTTAAACAATACCATCAAAATTTGTGAGTTAATCTCATCAGAAAACTTAGAATTAATTTTAGCATCAGCCACGAAAGTAATAGATTGAGTAGATTCAAAAAGAATATCCTTAATAAGACCATCGACTAACACTTCTTGATTATTAATATATTCCAAGTCAAATTGATAATTATCAAACTTAAAATTAATATAAGTAAAATTAGCAATTAATATTGCAAATGTGAAGTAAACTATTTTTAAATGTTTTTTTAGAATTGAAAAAACAAGAAAAGGAATAAAAAAGAAAGATAAATATATAATATTTATACTATCAATATTAAGATAAAGTAACAATGAGTAAGTAATTAAGAAAAATATAAGGAATTTTGTGACCGCAAAGTAAGGAGTTGAAAATATCGGATAAAGATATGTTGAATCAATTATACGTTTATTCATAAGAGGAATAAATTGCGGGACAGAAGGGGCTCGAACCCTCGACCTCCAGTGTGACAGACTGGCGCTCTAACCAACTGAGCTACTATCCCTTGTTTATTATCAGAATTTTCTTTAGTAAGTAGCTGGATTCGTTTTTTAAGATTACGAGATACATACCTGTTGCTAAAGAATTTTCTATTTTGAGAACATTTTTTCCATTCCGTAACGAAATCGAATTCAAAATTAATACTTTTCCGGTAATATCCAAAATATTTATTTCAAAATTGCCAACTTTTTTTGAATTATTTTCTATTTGCACTTCATTTTGAGTAACTGAAATGATAATATCTTCTTGATTTATTTCAACTAATGTCGGCAAAGCGAACTTATCCACACCTTTACGAATTATTTCATTTCCGAAGATTATTTTTACAAATTCTTCTTTGTAATATTTTATTTCGTTTTTATACTTTACTTCCAAGTTTATTAATATCTCATTTGAATTGAATGCTGACTCTTCTATGTCTAAATAATATTGATACGCCTCTTCTCCTCTTCTCATTTTTTTAGATTTTATTGGGCTTGCTATATCTTTTTTAGTTAATAAACTTACTTCTATATCTTCATCTTTAGAATATACATAAAAGACTACTCGTGTTACTCCGTTCATTTCATAACTATTATATGGTGAGATTGCCGGACCATATATTTCACTCAATTCATTAATAGTCTTTTCTACATCTGCTTTTCCATAGCCATAAGTATTGGAGGGAGTTGTATAATTATCAGCATTAGTTATTAAATATTTTTTAATCTCATAGTTAGGAATATCATAAATGGACTTTATTAATGCTCCTACGCCTGCCATTAAAGGAGAAGCATAACTTGTTCCATTATATTTATTAAATGTAATTGTCGATGAATTAAGGGCTGTTGTTACTTTTACAGATTGAGCTAATATATGTGGTCTAATATCTCCTTTTGCATTTGGACCTTTACTGCTCCCTCCCCAAATCATTGTACCATTTGCTTCCAAACCACCAACACAAATCACTGAATCTGCATCTGATGGCGAAATTAATGTTTTTTCAGATCCTCCATTATTTCCTGCTGAATTAAAAAACAATATTCCTTTATCTACTGCTTTATTTACAGCATTACTTACTAATGTTGTTGACCCATCTAAATCATCATAGTTATAATTAAATTCATCTTCATCAAAATCTATATAACCTAATGATGAGTTTACCACTTCTACCCCATTTGCTTCCAACCATTCTAATCCAAATAAAAAAGCATCTTCTTCAATATTTGTTTCAGTATCAATCTTTTCTGTTTTTGCTAATAGATATTTACTCTCACTTGCAATTCCTATTAACTTCTCATTATAATAGCCACTTACCACAGATAAAACTGTTGTCCCATGCAAATCTTGATTCACTGCATCACCATCTTGATTTGAAGTTACACTATCTTTTTGAACAAAATCATACTCACCTAAGTATTGAGTTGAATCAAACACTCCAAAGTTTAAATAAAATCCAGAATCAAGATATCCAACTATTACAGAATCTCCATTAAATCCCATTGAATGAAATTTATCTACATTTAGCATTTTTACTTGTGTATCTCCGCCACCATATTCATTCTTATCTAAAATCATATTTGTATAATTCTGATTCTCAATGTTTTGTGTTTTAAATTGTTTGTTTGTTTGATAAACATATTTTACAAAACTCAAATTGGCTATTTTTGCTGCTTCTTCTATCTTTGTTTCTATCAAGGTATAGTTAAACCATCTTGAACTATTAATTATTTTAATATCATTTTTTGAAATTTCTTCTATATATTTTGGAGTGATTATAGCATCTTCAATTGTTATTGTTTTTCCATGTAATGCTCTTCTTTCCAAAGACTTTTGATTAAACAATTCTAATGTTTTATTATAATATTCATTACCTTCTACAAAGTTCAATGTATCTTTATCTTTGTAATAAACTCTGTAATATTCATCAGAACTTGCTATATTTGCAATTATAAAAATTAAAATTAATAACATAATTGAATTATTATTTATGAAAAAAGTATTAATAACAGGTTCAGGACGAAGAATAGGCAAAGGTCTTGTAAAATTATTTGCAAAAGATGAGTGGGATGTGATTATTCATTACAATAGTTCTGAAAATGAAGCTTTCAAATTAAAAAAAGAAATTGAATCTCTTGGTGTTAAATCTTATATTTTTCAAGCTGATTTAACTGATGAAAATGATGTTAAAAGTAAATTTGAAAAAGTTTTCTTAGATTTTGGTGTCCCCGATGTTTTAATTAATAATTCTGGTGTATTTCCTAATAGAACAAAGTTAGAAGACATCACAAGTGAACTCTTAGATGATACATTCGCAATCAATACCAAATCAATTCTATTTACTTCCAATATTTTTAGTCAATTTGCTAAAGCTAACTCTAAAATTATTAATATTGTTTCGCTGGGTGCTTTGCAAATTTGGAAAGAACGTATCCCTTATAATATTTCTAAAGCAGCATCTTATCAACTAACTAAAGCTCTTGCAAGAGAACTCGCTCCAAGAATTACAGTTAATACTGTAAACCCTGGTTTTATTATTCTGGAAGAAGATAATTTCACTGATCTAAGTAAACTTAGTTTGGATAAAATTCCAATGGGAAGGTATGGGAATATTGATGATATATATAGTGCAGTTTCGTTTTTTGCAAACAGTTCTAACTACATTACTGCTCAATACATTAATGTAGATGGTGGATATAATGATTGCTATTAAATTTTAATATATTATTTCACTTTAACTACTGAGTCAATAGTTGTATAATTATTAATCAATTTAGCATTTATTTCTTCAATAATACTTTTATTTTTTTTATTATAGATTAGATTGAGTTGTTTTAATAAAGTATCTGGCAATTCAATTTCTTTTAAATTTGGCGGTATAGATTTAATTTCATCATTCTTTATATCCTTATATATTAAGGGCTTTTCTTTATCTTCTTGTGCAATTATGCCAATTGAAAATAAGCAAACTATTAAGACTAATATTTTTTTCATAATATTATATGATTAAGTGTAAAAAAAGGAGAAGTATTTTGAACTCCTCCTTCTTTTATTTTAAAAATTATGCAATTAAAAAGTTTTTAACTTTATCAATTCCAGCACCTTCTCTTGTTACTTCAAATGCATCAGTAGTCATATCTATTATAGTTGATTGACCAGTGAAATTATAATCATCACTTGTTACTACTATATCTACCAAATTCTTATAAGCATCAAGAACTTCATCAGGTAGTGCATTATCAAAATTATCAATTTTTGCAGAAATTGCAATAATTGGTTTTCCTAATTGTTCTAATAATGCTTCTGTCAGTCTGTTGTTAGGAACTCTAATTCCTGCTGTACTTCTTTTAGGGTTTTGAGCATACTTTGGAACTAACTTAGATGCAGGTAATATAAATGTAAATGGACCAGGAATTAAACCCTTTATAGTCTTATATGCTTCATTATTTACCTTTGCAAATTCTGATATTTTACTCAAATCTTCACATAAAAATGTAAGTGCTTGGCTATCAGGTAAACTCCTTATTCTTCTAATTCTGGAAATCGCTTCTTTATCTTCTAATTTACAACCCAAAGCAAAACCTGTATCAACAGGATATAATATCACAGCTCCGTCGTCAATTGCCTTAGCCACGTGACTAATCTTTCTTGTTTCTGGAGTCTTGCTGTGTATGTTTAGTATTTCAGCTCCCATGTAATCTCCTTATTAATCCATATTATTAACGAAAAACAACTTCTTGGAATAGATTTCAAATGCCACTAGATTTCCTAAATCTTTTCTATCTTTGTAAACACATCCACCATCAAGAAGAATTCTATCACTTGATAGACTTTTTTTTATCTCTTTTATTGTAGAAGGTGTATGTCCGACTATTATTTTTCTACCACCTATTTTATTTGTAAGAACTTCCGAATTTCTAATCCATAACATTGACTCTATATCTTCTAATGGATTGTCTAATTTAAAATTCAAACCACCGTGAACGAAAATGTTATCTTTAAAAATCTTAAAATAAGAAAGATTTTTGAAAAAAGCAAGATATTTCATTTTTAGTTTGTTTGGATGAAGAATATCAAAACTTTCCAAAGTCTCTTTCCCTCCATTTTTCAACCAGTTATGATATTCAAAAGGTGACTTTATAGAATTTAAAAGCATTATCTCATGATTGCCTATTAATTTATCTATTTCATAACCTTCCAACTCTAATTTTAAAATTAGTTTGATTACTTTTTTAGAATTTGGACCTTTATCTATATAATCCCCAAGAAATATAATCCTATCTTCTTTGGTGATTTCTAATTTTTCAAACAAAAGGTACTTTAGAGTTTTGTAGCATCCATGAATATCTCCAATTGCAAAAAACCTACCCATTCAATTTCCTAAAATTTTCAATCGCTTTCTTAGTTGCTAATTTTACTTGCTTACGTAATTCAGTTAAATTATCTTCAGTTAATTCAGTCTTACCAGTTGAGACAATCTTCAATCCACTTGGCTCTAATTTGCAGATATGTAGTTTTATTATAGCACCTGGAGATGCTCTTTCAAATGTGCCAGTAATAAAATATTTTACTTCAAAAGCATTTAATGCTTTTATTTCAAATGGAGTTGGTTTGTCATAATTTTCAACTCCATACATATTAAACAAAGTATAAAGTGAATCACGAGACTCTATATCAAAAGCAACAAATCTATCTTCTTTATATGTTTCTTCCCAAATTGACTCTGCAACATCATAAGACGTTACTTGTTTATCAGTGAATAATGCCCACTTAGCCATATTTGAATTTTCAATAAACTCTAATCCACCTACAACAATAGTTGGATAAGGATATACTTTATAATCTTCTATAGCATCCTTATATATTGTAGAATCTTTCAATGTTTTGCAAATTGCTCGTTGAATAGCATTAGTTAATGATATATCATATACACTTTTTTTAGTGGAATCTCTCAAATTCAAATAAGCAAATCCATTATCAGTATAAGATTTAGTTGAATCTTTAAGAGATAAAGCAGTAAGATTAACACCAAGTATATTTTGTAATTTATTGATTTTAAAATTAAATATCCAGTTGATTTTTAGCGAATCAATAATTACTTTAGTTGGGTTTGCAATATTACTTTTCCTTAAACTATCTATTAAGTTAAGTTTTTCTTCCATCGGAAAGTATGAAAATTTATTAGACATACTTGCTATCAAATTCATAGCAGCATCTACTTTCCAAACAGGAATACTATCTATTTTAGTCCCAAATTCTACGCTACCTATTGTTACAATATTTCTATTTTTAGAAATAGAGTTAGTAGGTGCAACTAAAGAATCTTTCGTTTTAATTGTATCGTTTACAATTAAATTAGATTTTTTATCTTTATTCTGTATATTCTTTTGAGAAAATGAAATACTTAGAAAAGATAAAAGCAAAATACTAATTATTAATTTCATTTTTATATTAAATTTGTTTTTAAATTTTCGATTAATTTTTTACCAAAGCCAGTTAATTCACTTAATGTACCATCATTCAAAACTCTAATTAAATCTTCTTTAGATTTTACGTTTAATTCCTTCCAAAGTTTAGAAATTCTTTTAGTACCTAAGCCATCAATTTCTAAAAGTTCAAGTAAAGATTCTGGCACTTCTGCGGTTAACTTTTTATAATAAGCCATTTCTCCATTTTGAACATAATCAGATATTTTTTCAACCAACGCCTTACCAAATCCATCTACTTCAGATAATTTATTTTCCTTTACTAAACTAAATACATCTAAATTTTGTATCTCAATAATATCAGCAGCCGTTTTGTACGCCTGTGATTTAAAAGACAATTCACCTTTTATTAAAAGTAATTGCGAAATATTATTTAATAATTTTATGACTATTTCGTTGCTCATAGTTGTAAATTAATATTTTTTATTTTAAATTAGTTAATTAACAATTGCTAAAATAGTAAAAAGTTTATGGAAAAGACAATACTCTTTGTAGATAATGATATTTTTAGCTCAAGAATAATTTCAAGATTGTTAAGTGGTCTTTATAACTTAGTGATTAAAAGCTCTGGGGATGAAGCACTTACAGAAATCGAGAATGGTCTTAAGCCCGATATTATTATGTCAACTCGAGTATTAAAAGGAATGGACGGAGTTACATTTTTAAAAAAAGTTAGCAAAATATTACCCAACTCATTTCGTATTTTTGTTACTGCCGAAACTAACCCAAAAATTTTATTTGACTTTATTAAGGAAAGTGGAGTTCAATTATATTTGAATAAACCATTTAATAGTTTACAGTTAATTCAAATATTAAAATTAACATCTCGAAAAAGTACTGTTTTAAGCGAGTCTGTCAAAGAAGTTGAAAGCACTCACCAACTATCTGATAAAAGTTCTGTTTATAAAGAATTTAAGTTATTAGAAAGTAAACATAAACTGATGCTTGAAAATACTATTTCATCTTCAAATGATAATATAAAACAGATAATTAGAGCAGTTTCTACGTTTATTGACAGTGAAGAAAACTTTTATTTTAGAAAACATACACCTGATGTTGTTGAGATGTGTAGATATTTATCAGCTACACTCCATATAGAAGATGAAAAGGAAAGGACACTATTATATGTTGCTTTAATTCATAATTTCTATATAATTAATTTACCAGATTATTTCAAATTAGTAAATCCATTTGAACTAAATGATAATGATAAAAGTCTTTTCTTTGATTATTTTAATAAGACCAAACAAAATTTGTTGCAAATAAAGTCAATTAGTAAGTATGTAGAACTTGCTTCTATGATTTTTGAGAATGTAGCAGGTAAAGGTGAACCATTAAAACTAACCGGCTTAGACATTCCTAAAGAGATTCAATTACTTATTATGGCGAACATTTATCATAATTTGGTTTACAGAGTAAAACCAGAAGATTTAGCTAAACTAAAAAGTTTTGGATTTTTAATTCAGAGCAGGTCAGATACAATTAAAAGACATCAAGATTCAATCACATATTTTTATAAAAACATAAAGCATTTTGATCACGATTTATTTTACAAATTTCAAGACGTAATTAAAAAAAGAGAATATGATGTTTTAAAATTTAATGACAAGGATTTAAAAATAACTTATGATAAAAAAATTAATGCTGATTTAACTATAGATAGTAAATCTAAGGATATAGATTTATTAAAAAAACTGACAAAAACCACTTCAAGCATAATAATTAAAAATGAAGCTGACGAAGTAATTGATTCTTACGAAGAAGAAAGATGTAATTTAATTGATTTGAAAATAGGTGATATTCTAACTCGTGCCATCAAAACAAATAGTGGAGTTCAAATTGTTTCAAAAGATATTACTTTAACAGAAGAAATTATCGAAAAAATAATTAATAGCCAGATGAAACAGGAGATTAGCGAGATAGTTTACAGAAAAGTTATTGATAATAATTAATCATATAATCAGATTTAAAACATTGCTTTATCAAGAATTAAAGTAACTTTACAATCCTGATTAGAAATACTTCTGTAATTATGAAAATCATCACTCCTAAATTTAAACTCTTCACCTTCTTTTATCCAAAATTCATCTTTTTCAAATTCAATAAGTAATTCTCCCTGTCTCAATATCCCCCATACTTCACATTCTAATTTAATACTTTCAGTAAATAAAACTTCATTTGCTTGAATATTTAACTCTAATATCTCTTTATCACTAATTTCTTCAATTGGACGAACTAATAAAACATTATTAGATTTTTTTTTGCGTGAACCATAAAGTAATAAAAAATCTTCTTTTTTAGAGATAACTCTTTTGCTATCAAGATTAAACTGCGGTTCAGCGTCTTGCAATTTACTAACAAACAACGCCAAACTATAATCCATAGCTAATAATAATTTTCTCAGATTGAGAGGTCTTGGCAAAGAATTTGCATTCTCAATCGAAGAAATAGCACTTACAGTCATTTTTGATGAATTACTCAATTGTTGAATTGTTAATTCGTTTATGACTCTAAGTTTTTTTACATTTTTTCCAATTACATTCGGTAATTTGAGAATATCTTTTTTCATAAAACAAAAATAATAAAAATGAGCGACATTTTAGATATATTTACAAAACTTCCTATAGAATTTCTTGATTGGTCTTACGAATTTTTAAAAACTGTACCGTGGTATTCTATTTTATTATTCTCATTATTTATTACATTTTTAGAAAATATATTCCCACCATCACCAAGCGATGTGCTTTTAGTATTTATGGGTACATTAGTTTCAGTTGGAACAGTTTCATTTATTCCATTAATGCTAATGGCATCATTAGGATCAACACTTGGCTTTTTGGTAATGTATTTTTTAGGATTAAAATTTGAATCAAGAATAATAAATTCAAACAAACTTTCATTTGTAACAAAAGAAACATTAGAAAAACCAGAAAAATGGTTCCAAAAATATGGTTACTATGTAATAGTTGCAAATAGATTTTTATCAGGGACTCGTGCTGTTATCTCATTCTTTGCAGGTATGTCTAAACTAAATCTTACTAAAACAACTTTATTATCTGCAATATCAGCAATGGTTTGGAATAGTGTTTTGATTTATTTGGGAATAGCTTTTGCAGATAACTTAGATGTAGTTAAAGAATACATTACATTATACGGAAAAATAGTTTTCCCTATTTTAATAATTATTATTGCAGTTTTAGCACTAAAATATTTTTTGTTTAGTGCCAAAACTAAAACATCTAATGCAGATAATACTCAAGCATAAACTTCTTTATGCTCAACATACATACATTTATCTTGCACAAATTCGATACCATTTTCTTCGGCAAGTTCTTTTGCTTCATCATTAAATATACCTAATTGAAGCCAAATAACTTTTATATCGCCTTTAGCATTCTTGCGTTCAATCGCTTTTTTTACAATATCCACAGCTTCAGAAGCAGGTCTGAAAACCAATAGAATCTCAATATTATCAGGAACACTCATAATATCAGGATATGCTTGTTCTTTCATAATACTATCCACTGATGGATTGATTGGAATAACTTTATATTCCTGTTTTTTCATATAAGAAGGCACAGTAAAAGCAGCTTTTTCAAGATGTCTTGACATTCCATAAACTGCTATATTATTAAAAGACTCAAAAATATCTCTAATTCTCATTTTTTTTCCTAATTTTGATGAAGAACAGCATAACGACAGATATTATTATATATTGTATTAACGCAACAGAAGTAAATTTCTTTTCTCCGTGCATCGCAAATAAATCTGTAAAGTTAAAATTATTGGATATAAACGTAAATACAGGAAGAAAATTATTACCACTATACAATTCATAAGGTGTTATCCAAAATACTCTGAAGGTCAATATAGATATAAGAGCAATAATATTGAAAACATACCCTTTATAAAACTTATTATCCACAATGAGCTTTACAATAATAATACTATACAAAGGCAAGCCCCAAGCAATGAATCTTTCTGTATCACTTCCACCGATTATTGAAAGCAAAAGTATCAAAATACTTGTAATAATAAGTAATTTATATTTATCATCTAACGCTTTTAGTTGATTTCTAAATACAATAGGAATCACTAAAAATAAACCAACTACATTAAAAACCGAATGCAAGTACTGACCAATTCCTTTTATATATAACCACTTTACAGCATTTTCTAAAGTACTTTGCTTAGAATTAAATTCAAAATCATTAATAAAAAACAATGTTAAAGCATAAACCCCAATAGGAATAAATAAGTCGAATAATCTTGAAAATAATTTAAAATCAACTTTTTTCCAAGTTATAGTAAATTCTTTATTATATATATCATATATCAATAAAGCAATTAGAGGGAGTATTGCAATCTCTCTAAATATCACCCCAATTGATGAAATCAATATCACTAAAGAATATTTATGTTTTGGATTTTTTAAAATTATATATAATGAAAGGTAAATCAAAAAAAGTGGAATGTAATCAGTTCCCATTGGGTCAAATAAAATATATCTTATTCCACTAACCCAGTGAAGTTGATAAATAACTGATATTGCTATTGCTAAATAATTATTTAGAAAAATATTTGCCAATAAAAATATCAAAAGTGATAAAGCAATTGAAAATAAAATATTGATAAATTTAAAACCAAATATAATATCATCAAACATTAGAGAAACAAGCAATGGAGTCCCCACTCTATTCTTGAATGGCTCTTTAGTATCTAACTTTTCATTATTTTGTAATTGCTCAGTAAGTTCATAATAGTATTTTCCGTCATACCCTTTCCCATCATTAACTTCTAACGATTTTTGAAATTGAGAATAAAGGATTAAAATTAATAAATTTGCTAATAATACTATTATTAAATTTTTATACATTTAATTAAAATTTGAATGCAGGATTTTTATTTTTATCCTTAGATTCTTTTGCCATTTTAGATTTGTAACTAATCATTTTCTCTGTCAATTCTGCATTATCTAAAGCAAGTATTTGAGTTGCTAATATACCTGCATTTTTTCCAGCACCTATTGCTACAGTAGCAACTGGAACACCTGGAGGCATTTGCACAATAGAATAAAGCGAATCTATTCCATTCATAGTTGATGACTTAATCGGCACACCAATCACTGGCAAATGTGTAGTCGAGGCAATCATACCTGGCAAATGAGCTGCACCACCTGCACCCGCTACAATTACTTTCAAGCCCCTAAAATGTGCTTCTTTACCATATTCTATCATTTCAAATGGAGTTCTATGTGCAGATACAACTTTAATTTCATAACCAATTTCAAATTCATCTAACAAATCCGCA
The DNA here is from genome assembly GCA_030431515.1 of bacterium. Taxonomy (GTDB): domain Bacteria; phylum Bacteroidota; class Ignavibacteria; order Kapaibacteriales; family UBA2268; genus JAJRPT01. Next base: position 2,659 of record JAUIIX010000059.1, on the reverse strand, counting down.
ACTTGTTGCATTGTAGGCAAATCTGAATCAGAACCCATTATAATTCCAACTAATTTTTCTGTATTTTCCATATCAATTTTTAATTAATTTTTTAGTAACATTATGACTTGGAGTTTGTAAATTTATAAAATAAACCCCTTGATTTAACTCTTTAATATCAAAAGTCGAATTATATACACCTGGTTCAAGGTCTAAATTTATCAACTCTTTAACCATATCGCCATTTTGATTGTAAACATTAATTTGTGTTATACCTTTTTCAATTAATTCAAAGTTCAAATTAAATGAATTGTTTGCTGGATTTGGACTTGGATTACTCACCCTAAACCAAAAACTTGACATAAATAATCTATTAATTTCGCCAGCATCACAAATGTCAGTAATATTCACAGCACCATTAGTATAAGAATAATTTAGCAAACCATTTACTGCTTCAATATTTGTAATACTAATTTCTGGTTTTGATGAATTACCAAGTAATATTTCCGCTGTAAATAAATCAATACTCTGTACATCTTCTTTATTTATAGCAATAGTTTTACTATATTTTTTATAAAAAGCATTATCTTCAATTTCTTCTTCATCAATAAATATTGATGTCGCATTTACTTCATATTCAATAATTAAACTATCAATATCAGCTAAAGCTAAATCTTTTATATTAGTTATTTTAATCGGAAAAGTAACTTTATCCATAAGTTTAACATCAATAGATTCTAAACTTACATCAATATTTGCTCTATATTTTCCAACACCAAATACATAAATCGAATCTATTTTATTTCCACATAAACTATTAGAATAAACGTACATAGTATCACTTGCAAATAGACCAGAAGGAGTAAAACCTAAATCTATTCTAGCTAATTCTCCATTTTCAATTGTAACTCCAAAATCAATATTATTTAACACTTGAAACTGGGTATTCTCTTTGAATTTCACAGAATCAACAACAAAATTAGTAGTACCAATATTCGCATAAGTAAATGATTTACTAGCCAAGATAGCATTCTCGCTCGCACCAAAATCAAACTCATTTGCTCTATCAATAATCAATTGAGTATATTTCGCATCAATAGTAAAAGTTCTTGATTGATTGCAATTAGTGAAGTTCACAATAGCCGTTTGAGTTTTATCTCCAAATGAATTTGGTTCAAACACAATCTCAATCCCTAAAGTATCACCTAACTCAATCCTAGAAAAAGTATCAGATGTAGAAAACTCATCACTAAATTGAATATCAGAAATTTCTAACCCATCATCAATATTATTATTAATAATCTGAAATGTAGCACTTCCATTTAAAGCAGGCGAACACTCCACTATTTCCAAATATTTTAATGTATCACTAACTTCAATATCAACGTATTTACTTGCTGACAAATAAAGAATTAATGGCTGCACACCAAAGTTATTTCTCAAAAACAAAGTATCTGAAAAATCACCTTCACCATTTGGCTCAAACTTAACACCTAGCGAATAATTCTCTTGGTCAGCAAGAGGAATCTCACCACCATTAAGCAAAGTAAATTCTTTATTATTCTTCAATTCAGTTTCAGAAATAATAAAATCGGAAGGACCAATATTCAATAAATTAACAAATATAACAGAATCAGCTCTACATTGAATATTCGTAAAATCAATATTCACACTTTCAACTTCAATTTGCTCAGGTCGAGCAGAAGCAAGAATTAAAATTTCTTGTTCAGTAATCACTCTATCGTATATTCTAATTTCATCAAGGTCACCTTTATAGTAAGAACCAACATCAGAACTACCATCACTAAAACGAGCAATCGAAAAATCTAATGGGTTTACAAAAGGATTATTAGTAGGGTAATTAGCTTCTTCAACTAAAACTCCATCTACATATAAAGAAACTTTATTATTATCATAATCTCTAATTCCCACAACATGATACCAAGTATCTGCTTGAAATGAAGCAGCAGGTTTCCAAGATAAAATAGCATTATTAGCAGCAGCAGATGCTCCAGCACCACCAGGTCCATCGACCACAAAAGCTATTTCATTTCTTGAAGTAGAAAGCGAGCCAAATCCAATATAAATATCCTCAGCATCACTCGAACTGGCAGCAGAAATAAAAGTTCTACTTCTACCAGGTTGGCTACTTTGGGGAATATCACTCGAACGTACCCACAAAGACCAAGTAAATCCTTTAGAAGAAATCAAACGATTCGATTCAGACTTTGGAATGTTAATATAATCATCAACGCCATCAAATCTAAGTGCTTCTAATTGTTTACCTTCAATACATTCAGGTGATGAAAATATAGTCCCATTTATCCCATTCGAAGACGAATCTAAACTATTACAATTTAGAGGATAATAAGCAACTAAATTCTTGTATATATCTTGCGAATACAAAGAATTAACAGCAAAGATTAAAAATATTAAAATATAAAACTTTTTCATAAACAAATTATCGGCAGATTTTTAAAAATATTCAGTAAAAAATAAATATTTTCAAATTTAACGAAAAAATCTCAAAATTTATAATTTCAATAAATTTTTTGCATTTTTTCAGAATAATCAAGTCACCTACAGCAAAGAGAAGAATCCATATTCTCTTAAAATTCCCCTCGGTCATTGAGCGTAGTCGAAATGCAAAAAGAGGTGTCGCGGAAGCGACGGGGTATTT
>JAUIIX010000129.1 GCA_030431515.1 bacterium | reverse complement strand
GCAGGTTGATTTAAAGTTTAATCTAACTCAATTTAATATTATCTAACCTTACTTCCGTAGGCGACTTATAAAATATAAATGAAACTGATCACTATAAATTTCTATTTACTTTAATCGAATTGATTTAAACTTCTTATAATGGATTCAAAAATATTTTTGGGTAATACTATATAAGAGAAAAGTAAAGACGAAAATAAATATACCTACATGTATTTGTAAAGTTAATTTGCTAATAATCAATTTTCTTCATTGTTAGAGGTATGAAAGTTATTTCGTTGCTGCCAGAGATAATAACTGACGGATCTAGTACTAAAATATATTCAAGATTTCCATTATTATTCAAATCAAAAATTATATTAATTCGCGAAGAAATATCTGCTAAGCCATAATCTGTGTCATCATAGATAGATGAAAGATCCAATTCATTTTCATTCCGAGTCCCAAAATAAGACTGCCAAGATTGAGTGATCGGGTTTAATATCGTTACTAGCACTTTACTTTCTTCAGATTCAGATATCGTTATAAAATTCACTTTTTCGATGATTTCATAAGTGTTACTACTAGGGGTTTGAATGGTATTGATAAACCCATTAACTTTATATAGGCCATCATATGGACCTTGACCATAAGCTAGAGTTGCAACAAATATGAAAAGTAAAAAGAATACTTTTTTCATTATTAATCACCTAATGGAATGCCGCCAAGGATATATGTCCTTGGCGGCAATATTTTATTGTAATAAAATTTCAGAAGATATGGCGTTCAAAAAATCGTCTGCAGAAATGTTCATTTCAAAAGCATTTTGCCTTCGACCATTCATACTATAGGTATATTTTCCATCCAAATTTTTCATAACAAACATATTTCCCAAAACAGAGTAAGTTTGATTGTCAGGATTTATGACCATAAAGAAGAGAAAATCTCCAGTACGACCTCGTATATATTCTTCTTTATATGCATTTTCCGGGTTTTCAACGACTCTATGTATAATGGAATTGCCAATATTAGTATCACCTTTGATTAATTCATCAATAATGATTTCATAATCTGTGATTGGGAACCCAAGTGCATCGAGGGATTCTTGAGATATATCAAACCTATTAGCTAAATCACTTTTAGACTTGTTATATCCAGTGAAAAATTGTTGACTAACTACTTGCCCATAATGCCCTCTTATTATCAGTTCAGACATGTGAACCAGGTCTGTGATAGTTTGAACATATGCGCCATTTTCTTTATCGTATTCTAGTTTACCAATAGAAACATTTTCTTGACTACTTGCAATTATAGAAAGTACAACAATATATAATATATATTTCATTTTATGTCTCCTTTTAATACCAGCTGTTAAGTAAGATGATTTGGTTTTGATTCAATTGATCCGTTAAGGATTGAATTGGGTTTAAATACATAATATTGTTAACAGTTGATACATGTCCCATGCCGAATATATGCCCAAATTCGTGGACTAATACTTTATTAGAGGAATTTTGAAAAGTTTGATATAGGGCACCTGAGCTAGTATCCCACCAATAATCATTTATCCATATTTCAGCGGAATCAGCTTTTAAAAATGTTGTATTGCAAGTATTTGCATCAAAAATGTTTTGTAGAGCTCCACTCGGATTGTAGGAAAATGAATAGCACTTCAATGATCCCGACTTAGTAAGTGCAGCACCATTAATCCCATTTAATGGCCCAAAATCCGAATCATAAACTTCTATTCTTCCTTCACCGTTGGGGCCAAGTCCGCCGGTTATATCTGTTTCTGAAGTGTATTATTGTATTGCAAATAAGCCAGAAGGTGTCCAGTCTCCCATTACAGAACAAGGGCTTGGAGCAGGTCCAATACAAATATTTCCTGTATAATCATATACCAATGCTTGATTAGACCACCACCGCCAAGACATTGTTTGTGAATATGATATTAATGGTGTTAATAGCAATAATATAAATGATAAATATTTTAGATGTTGTTTGGTCATAGAATCCTCCAATGATTTCAATGATTTTCATTCAATTCGAATGGTACTATTTTTTACGGGTTTATCTTTGAGAGAATAAGGCCTAAAGATATTACAGGCGTCATCACTAGATAGCGTAGGAAAAATATTCGCTAGCTTAAGAAAATGGATAATATTTTATGATTAATGCATCGTCGGTTCAGATTGAATTTAAATGATAATTAAAGTCATTTTAATATTCATCAATATTCGAAGATCACATAAAGGATTTACCAACAGTCATTCCTTAACTATATCTTGTCCTAATTCCAAGGTAATGAAACGCAATCAATATGTAAAGAAATATTGAACAATTCATAAATCAATGATGGCAAAAGGATGTTGCAGCGCCTATATATAAATATATGTTTTGATATTACTTATACCTATTTTATTATTTAGCTACATATTGGTTTAATTTATGTGGGGGGCTGAGTGGGGTTTTTATTCTGGCCTAGTGTTTTTTATGTGTAAGAATTCACTAGTAAATTAATATGGAAAAATAGTAGTTCTAACTATATTAAGCTAATTTATTATTTTGATTAAAGAAAAGATAAAAAAGATATATTTTGAATTATACCTCAACTTCATTTCGCTATTTAATTCAAAGCATGTAGATGAAGAATTTCTTCCTTTCTATTTTTCATGCTTTTTTATCTTAATTCTCTCATTTGGTGTTTTAGATGTTTTATTGCTGTTTGTTCTTATATTCGACATGGAAATAGTAATTGTTGCTTCAAGAATAAAATTAACATTATTTTTAATATGTGCTTCTTTCTTAAATGCCTTTCTTATAAAAAAGAGTAGTTATGGAAAATACATGATTTCCGAATCTAAAAAGATTTCCCATGAGAATAATGATTTACATTGGAATTATTTCAGTATTTTATTTTCTGTCGTTTTCATAATGTTCGCATTTTTACTTATTCTTGTTGCTAATAAATAACTAGAAAATATCAATTTGAAAAATTCGGTTTCAGTCTCTACAAATTTTCTCTATACCAAAACTAATTCAATTTTTAAGAAATAACTCTTACTCTAAATCACCAATTCTGTGCGAAATAATGCTCTGAGATATGTTTGTATTACAGAAAATATAGAAATTGGACATACAAAATTATAATTGCAGTAGTAAAAAATGTACCTAAATAGAAGTAAATGATAGTAAAAGGGTCTAATTTAGACTCAATTACTACAGTGACCAAGGACGCAAGTTCTTGATTTATAACAATTATCTATTCTAAAAGCGACTCTACGAACTAGGAGGTCG
>JAUIIX010000058.1 GCA_030431515.1 bacterium | reverse complement strand
ATATTAAACGATATAAGAAACCTTCCGAAGGTTCAAAACCTTCGGAAGGTTAAAACTAAATCACCTAAAAACCCCTCCGTCATTCTGAGGCGTAGCCGAAGAATCTCCTTCTCTACGCAAATATTTGTAAATTTATTAATATCAATGAAATATAATGCTTTTAACAATAACTAGGGGTCATATTTGGGGTCTTATTTCAATTATATTAGCAACCTTAATTTAGTTTTATTTTATTTAACTTTATTTATTGTTAGAACTAATTATAAAATCAATCAATACTAAGGGTGAAAATAGAGATATAATATACTTAAAAAAACCTTATCATTAAACTAAATTCAGAAATTTTAAAACTTCTGAAATTTTAATTACTTTTTTGGATATTCTAAAATTAACATTGTTAATATAATATTATTTAAAGTATATAGTTTTGATATTCATTGCTTATAAATATATTGAATAATGATTTAATCTAATCAAAACAACAGGAACAGTTATAATCTAGAATTTTTGAGAAGTTTTGGAATGATTTTAAAAGTATCTATTAGAATTGAGAATATTTGATAAAAAATAAAAAGAAATTTAACAATCAAATTATTTATAGACAAATAGCATTCTACATCTTTTGATATAGTTAGACTAATTTGTGTTCTATATATAAAGTTTGCAGACATTAAACCACACCCACATACTAAATTAATTATCTGAACATATAAAACAATCTTTCATATGTGAATTATTTTTCTTTAGATGAACATAAGTTATCAGAATATATTAAAAAACTTGAATCATGTGTAAAACAGATAATAAAACAATAAATAAATACAACAACATTTATTTGGTTAGCATATCTAATTTTGTTGATGCTTTAATAATTTATATAAATATTAAGTCAAAGAAGTGCGAATTTTTAATAATACTCTTCACTTGTGAAGAGTATTATGCTATAAAATGTCAATTAATAAAAATTTATTTGTATATCATAAGAATATTTCATAATTTACAAATGTATTTTTCAACAATATTTTGAATGTAATTTTTAGTTGTTGAATGAAATTATAAATTTTCATATTTTAGGGACACTACTATGATAAAAATAATTATCTTATTTATCTTTTCAATTTCATTAGAATTATTAGCATATGATAATGCTATATATGATATTAATGATTTGAATGATGACACTTACCAAGATACAATAATATTAAATGCAACGAATGGATTTATGAGTATTGATAAAATATATTGGGGTAATTCTACTTTTACAACTCAAATAAAATATCCAGAATTAAAATACATTAAAAACTATTTTTGGAATTTTGATATAAATAAAGATGGACTAAAAGACATTGTTATTCTTTCTAGTGGCACTATTGATACAATTGAATATAAAGATACATCATATTTTAAAGTTATATATGGTCAAACAGGGCTAGAGACAATTGATACAGTTGATATTAATGAAATAGATTCAATTCAATTCACTCCTTATGTAGCAACAACAATTTATGCAGATAGTGGAATCAGTCAAGGAAAAATTCAAAGTTTATCAAGTATTCCAGTTTTTGAAATGTATTTTACTAATTTTGATACACATGATACACTTCTTCAAAAAAGTGTTTTTAAAAACCCTAATGAAAATATTATAACTCGATATAATTTATATCCAAACCCAGCCTATTATTATTCAAATTTAGAATTAATTAATATTAATCCAGGAAAGTATTTTATTGAAATTAGGAAATTAAGTTCAGAATTGATTGATAAAATTGAATTAGATATAGAAAATATATCTACTTTGACACAGTATTTAGACTTAAAGGAGTATGCAACAGGTACTTATATAATATCTATAAAAGATAGAAGCAAAGTTTTAAAAAATATCAAATTAATTGTAATTAAATAGGTGTAAAATGAAAAAAATTCTTATTATAATATTATTAATACAAGTACCTTCACTTTATGCTGATTATCAAGTATCTGATATGAATGGTGATTTAAGCTACAAGTATCCAATTTCATCTAATTTAGTAAAGGGTCATAATCTAGAAGTAGATATAACTTATAATTCAAACATACCTCATGTATCATTAGTACATTATTTAGAAGATGAAAAAGAGTTTATTAAATATTCACTTCCAATGCCTCTTTGGACAATAAATGTAAATGGATTTGTTGTAAATGCATTATCACATAAAATCAACCCTTATAATTCTATAGGATTTCGAGAATCTCTAAATTTACCAGACGTAATTAAAGATTCTCCAGACCCTTCCGACCATTATTATGGTTATAAAAAATATTGGCTATATAATAATATATGGCTAATTGAAGGTTATGACTACTGCAATAGATTGTCAATATTAGAAGAAGGAGACTCAGATGAAATAAAACTATTAAGATCAGATGGGTCAGTATTAAATTTAAAAAATAGCGATAGAGTAGGACAATATGAAGATATTAACGATCCTAAATTTTATACTGGTCTTTACTATCATGATAGTTACAATACGAATATTTATGCAAAGGTTGAATTTGATTCAACTTCACACTTTCCAGAATATATTACTAAACATATTAGCGATAGTGCAGATAGAGTGCAATATTACCCAAGAGTATTAAAGGTATATATGGGTGATGGTTTGGAATATGTATTTAGAGAATGGATTTCACCTTATGGTGCTAGGATGTTTAATAAAGTAGGTCAAAAGAATCAACATGATTCAATCTACAATAGTTACACTGTTAAATATAAAATTATTCCTACTATATTTTATATGGATCAAATTAATACTTCAATTGGTGAATTAACTTCTTTTACAAGAGATCATCATAATTTTAATAATGATGAAGTTGATCTATATAAAGGACATGCTTGGACTACAGATTTTTATGGACATCATATAGATTATTATCATAGTGAAGATTTTGTAATTGATGCTTTTGGGAAATCGTATAGAATTAAAAATATTGTAGAACCTTGTCATTTTTTCCGTCCAAGACTTAATATTTTTGATTCAACATATCTAAATATGTTTTATAAAGAAATATTTGAAAATGATGACAACTATAAAGGATTAAATCTATTGCAGACAATGGATAAGGGGAATCTTTTAATGGCCAAAGATACATCATTAGATTATAATATTTCTACATCGTTGAAAAGTGGTTATATTGATGAGGATGAATATTTTCCGAGTAGGTATATGGGTAGATACTTTAGACAATACATATCAGATATTTATGATCCTGAAGGTAATAAAGTAAAGTTTGATTACCAAAATGTATATAAAACTCAAGTTAATGATGCCTTATATGGATCTGATTATGTTGATTTTTTTGCTGGATTTAAAAGGCTTAAAAGAATTGAAAATAATTCAAAAGAAATACATTTTAATTATTACGGTGGAATAACTTATGATGAATCAGTTGTTTCAAGTGAAATGGAGTCCCTTCAATTTCATGATGAGGTAATGGAAGATAATTCTGAAGATGTAGAATATTATGACTTTTTTACTTCTTTTTATGAAGATGATAAATATAAATTCAAAGTCCATCGAACTCAAATAAATTCTATTGATAATATTGTAGAAAAAGAAAAAATATTGGGAGAAATTAAGGATACATTAAGTGTTGTAAGTTATGATTTTAAGTTTCGTTATGCTTTTGATGATATGCGAGATACTAAAATTCATATAGAGAATAAAAAGTTAGATTTAAGTACTACTATTTTAACTATGTACCAATTTTGGAATATTTACCCATATAATTATGACAGTAATAAAGACAAGCCATTTGATGTTCCAATGAAATTTCAACAATATATATATAATAATTGTGATTCTGATTCATGTGAATATAATAATTTTGATGAAGTTTATCATTTTGATAATTATTTTGTAGACGATAATGGAGGATCTAGTTTATTCATGTACCCTACTAGAACTAAAAAATATGTGTTTTATGAAGACACTTTATATTTGACTGAACACAAAGAATATGATTATGAATTTACAACTTATGATAGTTTTGATGGTAATATCGAATTTGCCAATAAATTCGGTAGAGTAATAAAAAAACAAGTTATTGAAAATTATTATCCTGATTCAAATGATGTCATACGAAATAAAATTGAAAGAGAATACTACAATTTACCAAGAACTTATGAGACCTTATATAATGTAAATGATTCAATATTGGACTACAGAAAAACATATAAAGAAAATTTAAAAAACTGGAGAAAAGGAGTAGAATCTAATTTAATTTATATTGATAATGAAGTTAAAGATATTGAACAAATCAAACCACCTATTTTAGGTTTGTTAAAATCAGTTTATAGTTATGACAGAAATGATGATATTATTAATGGCTCAATTAATACTATAGAGTTGCACCAAACTGGTAATTATCCAAGTGCTAGAAGAGGTGTTATATTAAATGACTCAATCGTTGGTAGGTATGGTAATAAGAAATTACTCAATAATAAATACGAATATAATGGAAGTAGATATAATTCACAAATAAAATATATAATTGGAATTAATAATGATACAACTGAACTTGATTATAATTATAGTAGTTCTGGAAAAGTGTCATCACAAAAATGGAAAAATAATGAACAAGTTGAAAATGTTGATTTATATAAAATCTTTCCTTTCTTTGATTTACCAATCAAAGAAGTAAAATCTATTAAATATTATAATGAAGATGGAAATTTGTTTACAAAAAAACTATCAAACTTTATGGAGTATAATTCAATTGGTCTTGCAACAAAAATGGTTGATTATAATGGAAACTTTACTTTAAAGCAATATGATAAAATAGGGAGAGAATTACAAGTGAATTTACCTTATGATTTTCCTGCAACTAATCAAATTTATTTAAATAATGATAATTGTGTACCGTTAGATAAGCAAGTAACTATTAAAAAAATAAGACAAGATACTGTTGTTTATACAGATTCAATTCCAAAAATTAATATTGGTAATTGGAATAATTTAGATACAATTTCTTATGACTTAGATTTAGAAAGATATACTGATATTACTTTTGAATCGAAAGATACAATACTAGGATTTAATAACCATATTCTTAATAATTATAAATCTGTAGTAGAAATCACTTATAAAGCAAGCGATAGTGATGTATTACATACATCGAATCCTGATTCAGTTAATCTAAGAGTTTCCTTTGTTGGAAATAATATAAATAATTGTACTGGAATAAATGTAAAAACAAATAAATATGGTTTTGAAAAACAGTTTTTATTAGGTTGTGTATCAATGTTTTCTTTACCAAATATTGATACTTCAAATATTGAAAATAACTCTAATGAATTGTTATATATAGATTTGTCAGAAATTAAAGATAGTATGGCAAATATGTCTAATAATGAGGAGTTAACTTTTAGTTTTGAAGTTAACTCTTCTGATGGGAATATGCAAATACAATCATTTAATGAAGACAATGATATTTGTATTACAGCTTCTGCTGGTGTTAGTTCTGAAAAAAAAGATTTTACATATAAAAATATATTTAATGATGAAAACCAAACAATTGAAAGATTAACAAAAGTTGATGACTTTAAATATCCAACTCATTCATATAAAAAAGGTTTTGATGAATCTTTTTCAGACCATGATGGAAGGTATTTTAAAAATATTACTTACAAAGATTCTGATAATGATAGCTATAAAAATGAAACTTATGTTGGTAAACCAGATTCTTATGACAGAATTGATTCGACTTATAAGGAATATGATCCAGTTAATAATAAAGTACTATCTTATGATATATTAGGAAAAGTATCATCAACTAAAATTAATTCTTCAAATAGAAACGATACTATAATTAATTATAATGATACAGTAAGAACAGAAGTAAAATATGGTTTTGAAAATGATTATGATAATTATATATTCTATAAAAATAAATATGATTTGCAAGACGATTTTCATGGGTATTTGAAACAAGTTTCTACGAAAGTTTTTCGGAATTTAAATTCTGGAAATAATATTTACACTTATGAGTTTTATGATGCTTTAGATAGATTAAGAGCAAAAGTAAATTTTGGAGAAATTGAAACTCCTCAAATAGATACTTTTAAAATTACATATTTCAATTATAATATAATTGGTCAGTTAACAGAGGTAGTTAATAATAATGATGATACTACTAAATATGTGTATGATGATTTTGGAAACATTAAATATAAATATCAAAAAGATAAAGGATTAAGTTCCTATAGATATTCTGATAATGGACAATTAAGATTTTCTCAAAATCAATTGCAAGCAGATGAAAATAAAGTTAATTATTATCAATATGATGATTTAGGTAGAAAGACAATAGTTGGTGAGGCTAAAATAACTGAAACAGGGTTAGGATTAGAAGAAGCTGATTATCCTAGTGATTTAGATGATGTATTTAGATTAACTGATACATTAAATCCTAACATAATAAATGATGGTATTTCTAGTGTTTTAACTGCAAATAAATCTTTATTAGATAATACGAATAACCCTGTCAAATTAAATTACACAATGGATACTACAAGCGTTAATCCTGACTATTTATATTTTCCAGAAGACAGTTTGAATCAACAATTATTAATTCTTCAAAATAGTGTTAAATTTGATGAACCTAATTTGACATCAATTGCTCATACTACTTTTGAAAATATAAAAGACAATCCTCAAACAGTATTACAAGCTATGTATTATGATACTATACCTGTACAAAAAGGTAATGTTTTTGGTAAAATGCCAGATTATACAAAATGGGATACTTTAAATCAAAATTGGAGTAATTTAAAAGGGAATATGTCAGTAATGGCATATCGAAATAACTCTGACCAAAACTTTAATTTTGTTAGATATTCTTATGATGCTCGTTCAAGGGTAAGAAAAATGATTAGATACACTGAAAATCTTGGATTTGATGGTGTTTACTATGATTATAATTCTTTAAATCAAGTAACCAGTATTACAGTTATTGACCCTTTAAGGTCTTTTAAAATGTGGTATAGTTATGACCAAAACGGAAGGGTTGACAGTGTTTGGGCTAAAGTTGATTCAATTGGAACTGGGTTTGGAGTTAACGGTAAATTACATCAACCTGAACCAGTTGTAAGAGATATAAACGCCATATTCTATTATTCATATACTAAGCGTGGTTCAATAGATACAGTAATATTTACTCCTCATAATATAATTAAAAAATTTAGTTATAGTGATTATGGTTGGTTGGATTCAATAAAAGTACTTAAAGATGATATTATGATGTATGGTGAAATTATTGGAAGAGATGATTATGGTAATGTAAATTCCATAACAGATAAGTTTGATGAAAATGACCCAATGAAAATTTTTACATCAGAATTTACTAGAAATAGACACAATGAACTTACTGAATGGAAAATGAATAGTATAACTAAAGAAAAGTTTACTTATGATAATATAGGTAATAGACTAACTAAGCAGATAAATTCATTTACACAAAATTATAATTATGGTTCAGGGTTAAATTCAAATAAGTTATTTAGTGTAGATTATCAAAGTTATCAAAAACAAATTACTTATAATTCTGTTGGTGCAATATCTTCTACTTTAGATAGTCTTTATGGAGCTAGCCCTGTATTAATGGAAGAATTTGATTATAATAATTTTAATAGATTGAGACAGTATATACAATATGACACTTCGGGAATAGATTATTCTTCTTGCATAGATTCAAGGCAAGAGGATTACTGGGATTGGAGATATAATTATAGCCCAACAAGTGGAATGGAATCAAAGAAAATGTTTAACTCTCCACAAGGTAATAACTGTAATACTCATGCCTTTACTTATTATTTACAAGGTGCAAATGGTGAAATGTTTGTAGAATTTAATGGTAAGCAGTGGTCAAAAGATACTTTAACACAAACAGGGAATAGAATCTATTATTATGCTAAAGCGTATAATATACCAGGTACTAATTTCAGATTTAAATTAAATGAAATGGATTCTTCTAAATTTGATGATTTTGATTTGTTTATTCAAGACCATAATGGTGCTACTAAACTATTATTAAATAAAACATCTAATGTACTTGACCCTGGCAAGAAATATCTCAATTATCCTTATGGGGATACATTAAAAACTGCAATGGTAGGACATTATGATTCAGATTTGAACGCATTTGGAGAATTAAAAAATCATGAGATGCCTTATTCTATTATGGGCTTTAGAATATACAGCGAAGAAATTGGTAGATTTTTATCTCCCGACCCATTATTTGAGAAGTTTGCAGAATGGACACCATATCATTTTGCTTTTAATAATCCTATTATGTATTCTGACCCTTCTGGATTGGAGCCTAAAAAAGAGAAAAGTGAGGCGAAATTGTTAGTTGCACCTGATAATCATTTTGATGATGCTGGATTGTTTGCAATGTTGAATAATATGTTTGAACAACAAATGAAAGCTTTAAAACTAAGACAAGATGAAGAACTTGGAAAAGCTATTGGCTTATGGAATAGTTTCTGTCGCTGGAAAGATGATATGTGGAATAAGAGTCAAGGTGGAGGAAGATTAGGTAGTGGTGAAAAAGTAAATTCAACAACAACAACACTAGATAAATCAAATAATAAGAAAAAAGCATCAAAAGAAAAAGTTAATAAAGAAACTGGAAAAATTGATTTTGAGTCTGATGATGCAAGAAATGAGAAAAAAGAACGGTTGAGGCAAAAGTTACAATTTAAAGGTGGAACAAGTGAAGAACAAGAGAAAACTTTGGATTATTTAACTGATCATGTCCCCGAGGAATATATGGAAACTGGGAGAATAATAACAATTGATATTGGTTTAGATGCGTCAGGAATAGCTACTTTATATAAGGATCTTGGTTATGAGTATGAGAGTGATATATTGTTGGGTTTACATAGAGCGGTTGAAGGAATTATTTATCTCCCAAATGAATTTATTAAGGGTACAGATACTTGGAGTTATATAGATGAAAACGGTAATTATCAAGGATATAAATTATGGATGGTTGTAGCTCACGAATTTGGACATGAGAAAGATTTTTATAGATGTTTTTATGATTGTGGCTTATATTACATATATCCAGTAGAGGAAGGTGCAGATAGAGAAGCGAATAAATTAAGACAAGAATACGGTTATCCAATTAATAAACAATTTTATAGGAGTAAATAATGTACAAATTTTTTTTAATTTGTTTTTTATTAGTTTCTTGTACCTTATTTAAGGAAGATAAGAGTAGAGAAAGAATAATTTGTGAAAATATTTTAAATAATTTAAATAATTTTGACACATTAAATAATTTAATTAATAATGATAATTATGTTGCAAGAGACTCTGAAATTATGAAAAAGAAATTAAGTATGATTAGAAGTTTTGTAAATAACAAATCGAATTTATTTTTCTTAGAAAAAGAATATATTGTAAAGAATACAAAAGATAGCATTTATAAAGAAGTTGTTTTTAAAGTCATTAAAAATTCAAATAATATCGATATATTATCATTTAGATTTATTAAAATTAATAATAAATTTAAAATTATGGAAATTGAAAAAAATCCACCTTTTTATTATATGTACAGAAGACCGAAAGTTGAAAAATACTTTTATTTAGCTCCTCCTATTCATTAAGTTTATAAAGGTTAAATTTTGTTGTATTTGAGAAATTTATATTTAATTGAATTTGAAATACCATACTCAATAATGGGCTTTAGAATTTATAGTGAAGAGCTTGGTAGGTTTTTATCACCAGACCCTTTATTTGAAAAGTTTACTGAATGGACACCGTATCATTTTGCATTTAATAATCCTATTATGTATTCTTCTTAAAATTCTCTGCTTGTTCAAATATTTCAAGATATACTTCATCTATTTCAACAGGAGGATAACCGTGTTTATGAATCAATACTATTAAGTTTGCTTTTAGTTCAGCTTTGATATTCTCTCTTTCGTTCCAACCTATGAATTGAGTTTTATTATCTACTAATTCTTTTACTTCTGATGCTAATGCTATTAGTTTGTCTTCTGGGTATGTAAAATTATATTTTATACATAATGATTTTAGTATATCATAAAATGCTTTTTCTTCATAGCTTATTCCTAATTCCTCGCCAGATGTAAATTCTTCTTGTATTTCATAGATTAATTTCGTTAGTTCATCTGCTATTTCTTCAAATATTTCACTATTCAAAATATCGTTTTTATCTCTATCATTATATTTATCTACCAACTTTTCCATCTTGTTAGAAAAATCAACACCTTGAATTTTATTTATCTTTTTTATTGATTCAATTGCTCTTGACAATAACTTTTGAAGTAACTTTATTTTTGTGTTTGGTAGTTTTAAGTTATTGACCTTATTTATATAGTCTTCATCAAATATATCAATTTCATTGCTTTCTTTATCTTCGTTTCCTAATTTTATTACTTCTTCTACTCCTTCACTTTGTAATGCGTTCTTTATCATTTCTCTTACTCTTGAATTCATTTGAGCTACGTCTGGAGCTTCTCCTTTTGTCAGTTTAAACAGAATAGAACGAACTGCTAAATAATAATGAACGTAATCCCTTTCTTCTTGTGTTAATATATCACTTCCTGAACATATATCATAAGAAGCTCTTAATCTTCTGACTAATCCCATAAATCGATTTTCAGTTTCCTTTGTGCTTTGAATAAATTCAACTGAATTATTTAATGTGTTTAATTGCTCTAAACTGCTTCCTTTAAAGTATTTTGAATTATCAAATTTATGGAATAATTTTCCTAATAAATCTAAATGGTTTTTAACAACAATAATTGATTCTTGTATATCCTCAAAATTACTTTCATCTCCTTTATTATATTTTGCAAGTGCTTGATTCATGTGGTTTTTTATTCCTATGTAATCAACGACTAAGCCCTTTTCTTTGTTCTTATATTTTCTGTTTACTCTTGATATTGTTTGAATTAAGCTATGTTGTTGAAGTGGTTTATCAATATACATTGTATCAAGGAATGGAACATCAAAGCCAGTTAGCCACATATCAACAACTATTGCGATTTTGAAATTAGATTTTTCATTTTTGAATTGTCTATCAAGTTCTTTTCTTTCTTCTTTAGTTCCTATTAATTTATATAATTCATCTGGGTCATCTTGACTTCTTGTCATTACCATTTTGATTTTCTCAATTGGTTTGATTTTCTTACTTTCTTCTTCTGTTAATTCAATATTATCATCAGAAACTTTTATTTCATTCCATTCTGGTCTTAACTCTATTACATTTTTATAAAAATCATAAGCAATTTCCCTGCTACTTGCTACAAACATTGCTTTGCCAAGAACTGTTGAACCCTCATTCACTCTATTTTCATAATGCGTAATGAAATCTTCGGCTAATGTTCTTAATCTTTGTGGGTCGCCTAAGATTACTCTCATTTTTGCCATTTGTTGTTTGCTTTGCTCTATTTGATATTCATTAGTTCCTAATTCTGCTACTGAATTGTAATATTCTTCTATTTTCTCTAATTCTGAATTATTTAATAATACTTTTGCAGCTCTACCTTCATATACTATGCTTACTGTTATCTCATCTTTTACTGATTCGGTCATTGTATAAGCGTCGATTACTTCACCAAATACATCAAGTGTTGAATCAATCGGTGTTCCTGTAAAGCCAACAAATGTTGCGTTTGGTAGTGAATCATGCAGATATTTTGCAAAGCCATAAGTTTTTTCAACTCCTTTTTCAGTTACTTTTATGCGTTGGTCTAAGTTTAATTGACTTCGGTGTGCTTCATCTGAAATACATATTATATTATTTCGTTTTGATAGTAACTTTATATCTTCTGTGAATTTATGAATAGTTGTTAAAAATACTCCACCACTTTTTCTTTCAAGCAATAACTCTCTTAAATTATTTCTACTTTCAACACTTACTATATTATTATCTCCAATAAATCCTTTTGCATTTGTAAATTGCTCGGATAATTGTGTGTCAAGGTCTGTTCTATCTGTAATTAAAACTATTGTTGGACTTGCAAAGTGTTTGCTTTTCATCAGTAGTCTTGTTAAAAATAGCATTGTGAAACTCTTTCCGCAACCTGTTGCACCAAAATAAGTTCCACCTTTTCCATCTCCATTTGGTAGTTGACTTAATTTAATATTTTCAAATAACTTTTTAGAAGCATAATATTGAGGATAACGACAAACTATTTTTTCATTTTTCTTAGATGTATCTGGTAAATAAATGAAATTTCGGATAATATCTCGTAATCTTTCTTTGTTCAGCATTCCCTCGATTAGTGTGAACATACTATCAATTCCATCAACGTCTTTTGCTAAGCCAGCCACTCGTCGCCAAGAGTATAAAAATTCGTAAGGTGCGAAAAATGAACCTGCTTTATTATTTACTCCGTCGCTAATTACACAAAAAGCATTATACTTGAATAAATCTGGTATATCTCTTTTATATCTTGTAGTTAGTTGCACGTAAGCGTCGTGGATTGTAGCTTCTTCTCTTATTGCACTTTTGAACTCGAAAACTACTAATGGCAATCCATTTATATATAATATTCCGTCTGGGATTCTCTCGTGTTGGATATTGATTTTTAATTGGGTTACAAATCTATATACATTTTGGTCTGAACCGTATTTTACTTTAATATCTGAAACTATGTTTTTAATTGTTGGTTCGATGTTCTGTTCTTCTAATCCGCTGTAATCTATCAGTTCAATTAAAATGTCTTTTTTGCTTCTGTCATCTCTTTTTAATGTGTATCCATTGCTTAGCAAATTCATTACTTTTTTGTTGCTTTCGTAAAGGTCAGAGGCAGGAAGTCTATTTAATTCATTGAATAACATATCAATTTCAATTTTAGAAATACCTTCGGTTCTGTATTTATTTGATAGATATTTTTCAAAATCTTCTTTGATTATTACGTCTTCAGGATTTCTAATTAATTCTGCACCCAGAGTATGAGGATAGCCCTCTTGTTCCAAGAGTTCAATGAATGTTGCTTCTAATTTTGCTTCTGTGAATTGCATTTTATTACTCAGAAATTGAATTATCAGTTTTTAAAAAATCTAATCCTAATAATTTAATTTTTTCTTCTTCAGCTAACTTTTCTCCTTCTAATAAAATATTTAAAAGGAAATTTATCATTTTCATTCCTCTATTTAAAATTTCTTCACTTTCCCACTTTTCATTATTACTTACTAAAACTGCACTCATGGAATCATATTTATAACCTTTATTTTTATATTTTTCACCTTTACTAAGTTGATCTTTTTTTACTTTAAATGACTCATTTCCTTTTGAGGAGTTTTCACTATTGGATAAAAGTAGAAAATTGCCGATGTTTTGAACTAATCTTTTTAATTTATTATTATCAAAATTGTCAAAATGTTTCCAATCATTATGTAATTTATTGTATCTTTTTTCAATTTCTTCTTCCGATTTCTTTGAATAGCCTTTTTTAAACTCTTCAAATGACTTTAACATACTATTAGGTAAAATATGTTCTAAGGAATTTTTCTCTTTTAGTCGTTTTATATTAATTCTATTATCAAAATTGTTATTATTATTATTTTCTCTTAAATGTTTATCATATTTGTATAAAAAATACTTTACACCAGACCATGAGTAAAATCCATCTTGATATTCTGATTTAAATAAATCTTCAATATGACCTTTAAAAATACTAAAATTATAATAAGAAGAAATAATATTTTTAAGTTCAATTTCTAATTGAAAATGTGTTAATTCATTCTCTTTAATTTTATATGCTAATTCAAATAATTTAGAATTGCCTGTTGTCGCTCTCCTTTTTGAAATATCAAAGATTTTAAAACTAAATTCTTCTAAAAGATTTAGACATTTAGTAAATCTATCTTTATCTTCTCTCATAAATATTGATAATATTAATGGCTTTAAACTACTATTAAAACCAACAGCATGAATTTCTGCTAAAGATTTTTCTAATTCATTATTCTCAATATCTTTTATACCATTTATCTTATACCAATAAATTGAAGCTTTCTCTAAAGATTTAATATAATAAACTACATCTTTGGCAGTTATTTTATTATTTATTACATTATTGATATTGAAGTATTCATTAAAAAGAAAATTTTTATATACATTTGCTTCGTCTCTACTATAACCCTTAAAATACAAAATCCAATGAGTATGTAAGAATTCTTCATCGTCAAGAGGTGAATCTATATTTTTACCTAAAGATTTATAAATTGTAATCCAAGCCTTATTTGTTAATTCTGTAATTTCATTTCTTTGGTCAATTAATTTTTGACTATTTAAATCTGATTTTTCACTACAAATTTCATTTTCATTTAAAATTAAACTTAATTTGTCATTTAAAAACAATATTCTATTCTTTAATTTTTCTAATTCAGATAAAGGTTTGCCTCTATTGTTCATAGTTTCAAAAACAACATATTCATTTAACTTATTAGGCAAAATGAATTTTATGAACTTTAATTGTTTTGTGATTTTATTATATAAATCGTTTAAATAATTTTTTTCTTCATCATTTTTTATTTTTTCTTCTATTTTTCTTTTAAAATATTGTTGAGCATCCTCTATGTTTTTTGTATAAATACTTTCTGGTTTTGAAGTTGAATTATCTTTTATTTTTAAAATATTTTCTCTAAAAAATTCATCACTTGGATTATCTGTTTCATATCCAAAAACTACACTTTTAGTAATTCCAGATTCAGTAAATAGGAATTTATCTTTTACTTCTCTTAAGTTACTTTCTGTTTCTAATTTTTGAGTATATTCATTAATTACACTTAAAATAATAACTATAGACGTTATTCTCTGTTGTCCATCAACTATATAATATTGATTTTTTCCTTTTAACAATGCAGAATTGTCTTTTTTATCTTGTGAAATCTCAGATAAGGTTACCATTCCTGTATAATGCCATTCATTATCAGTCAAATTGTTAATATCATTCCATAAATCAAATAAATTTCCAGATTCATCTTTTTTAGTGTTATACCAAGAATATCCTCTTTGATAATTTGGTATTCTAAATATTGAATTTTCAAAAAATTCTGTTAAATTAATTAATTTCATAAACTATCCATATATATATATAAATTATAACTCTTTTTCATTTCCTTCTACTATAAAACAAGCTCTTTCGTAAAGCTCATCATAGGTTAATATTTCAATGTTTCTAGAATCTCTTCTGAAAAGTTCAAATGTCTTTTTTTTAACTTCTTTTTCATAGGTGCTATTTGAATTTTCTATTTCTTGCCAATTACCTATTATCAATATTACTTTTGAGTCATAGGCTTTTTGTTTTACAGGTTCACCATCTATATATTGTTGCTTTTCAAAACGAAGTAATCCAGAAGCTTTTTGTTCTAATATTTGTGAAACAGATTCAATTAAATCATTAGATAATTGCCAAGCATTTGTACGTTTTTTAGATTTTCCAAATAATTTAGTAGATGGTTTTTTTAATTCAACGAAAGTAGTAAAAAATTTATCACCTAATAAAAAATCAACTATAACTGCATTTTTGCCATCAATATTGGTTTCAGATAATTGTGCTTCTTTTTGTAAAATTTCTTGAAATCTGTAATCTAAGCCATAACCAAAAATCCATTGATTTTTTTTAAAGAAATATTGCCAAACCTTTTCTTCACTACTATCATTTTCATTGTTTTCTTTAGCATATATTTTCCAATATCCTTCATTTTCTAGCAATTTCTTAAATATTTCTAAACCTCTTTTTCTAAATGATGTATTTACAATATCTTTCTTAGAAATAATACCATCATTTATTAAAGTTTCAACGATTTCAGCACCACCTTCTTTTGAAAGTAAAGTTTTTATTTTTGAAATATTTCCTTCATCTAATTCTTTATCATCATTTAATATTTTTATTTTTCCAGCTGATAACCCTTTCAAATCTATTTCACTTATAAATGATAAAAATGCTTTTAATTGAGCCATATTTAAACTACTAAAAGATACTTTTTGTTTTTCATTTTCATCTATTAATTTAATAATTTCAAAACCTTTTAAATCATTTTTTTCGTTTATATATAATACTTTAAGCATTGTTCTAGATGCTAATTTAATTAAAGTACTATTTTCATCTTCAAAAACAACTTGAAAATATTTTCCATTTCCAAAATCACTTGAATATAATCTATTTGTTTTAGAATTCGCTATTATTTCTTCTTCAGTTGGTTTACCCAAAAAATCTTCTACATTCACCCCAAGCCCTCCGATAATATTATGATTTTCATTCTATTACTATCCATGAATATTCTTTATATTGTTTTCCATTTTCTTCATATCCTCCAAACATACCAATAGGAGCAGATAAATATTCTTTTAATTCATTATCAAAATGTTCTTGTTCAATATAAATTTCTCCATTTGGTTTTATTAAATACCCTTCTCTACTTTCAATGCTTATTATACATAAAAATATATCTTTTTCTAAATCCGATGAATTAAAACTAAATTTATTATATGACTTATAACTCACGTATGGCTTTTCGTAATCATCAACCACTATACAATCAAATTCTTCAATACTTTTATTATTATCATTTACTTTACTTAAAAAATGAGGTATTTTAACTTCTATGTTGTGGATTTTTATGTTTTTAGTTAATTCTAACCTCTTACTAATAACTTCTACAAAATTCTTAACTATTCTGTAATTAAATTCTCTATCTTTTTTTATTGGATTAAATAATAAACTTATATTGCTACCAAATAGCGTATGAACATCTTTCAAATTTTTTATATCTATATCAATGACAACATCTAATAGCATGTTTAATATATACTTAAAATCATAACCTAATAATCCATAAGTACACAAATTCAAACCTATTTCAAAAGCTCCCGAATACCAAAAATAAATTTTTAATAGTTCAGAAAAAGAATTTTCTACGTCATTGTTAAAATCATTTAAAATATTCTTGCATTTTTTTGGGTCTAAACTTCCAATTTTTGTGTTAGATTCATAGTAATCTTCAACCTTTGAATTTATTTCAATTAAAAATTGAGACTTAAAGGAGTTAACTTCTTTTGAAGCTAATTCAACAGTATCATATCTTTTACCTTGAAAAAAATACTCAATGTTATTAAGTAAATATTCTAATTGTAAAGATTGGTAAATAGAATTTAATACTAACTTCTCATGGTAATTATCAGGATATCTAAGAAGTAACTCTTTCGCTCTTAATCCCATTGATGAATATATTTCGTTAAGAATAAAATTTCTACTACCTAATCCTTCTAATTGCAATTGATTATCCAAAGTTTTATAATTTGAATTTTGGTTATCTTCAAATCTATTATTTAGTTTGCTTTCTTTTATATTTTTTGTTTTCAAAATATTTTCGCTTACATCTTGTAAGTTATCAAAAATGGGTTTATTTGTGAAACCCAAATTAGATAAACTTTCACTATTAAATAACAAACTAATATTATTACCAAATAACATTTGGGCATTTTTAATATCAGACATATCAAATTCAAGTACTATTTCAAGTAAATTTTCTAAAGCATCTTTTTTATTATGACCTAATAGTCCTAAAGCACAAAAATAAACTCCTAATTCAAAAGCTCCTGAATACCATAAATATATCTTAAAAATTTCTTTTATTGCATTATCATCACCTTGAAAATGCTTTTTTATTAAATCTTTACATAATTTTGGGTCTAAACTACCTATCTTAATATTTGATTTAAAATAAGAATCAACTTTAGTACGAACATCACTCAAATTTTTATTTTTAAAAACTTCTACTTCATTTAATGCTTCTTCTAAATTTTCAATTTTCTTTCCTTTAAAAAAAATATCAAGATTATTGCATAAATAATGAAGTTGTAATGATTGATAAATGGAATTAATAATTATTTTTTCAGGAAACTCTTCTTCTGAATATCTAATTTCCCATTCTTTTAGTCTATTATTCATTATATCAACAATACCTTTCAATAAAGAATTTCCGCTTCCTATTCCTTCCAAATTAGGCATTTTAGTATATAATTCTTGTTCATTAAAATTATTTACTTCTTCTACACTCACCC
>JAUIIX010000128.1 GCA_030431515.1 bacterium | reverse complement strand
CTCTCTATCAAAGTAGATGATATCTCTATTAATTATTTCACTAATGGGTGTTGATTTCCATTTCATTATGATATATAGTCCAAGAGTCTAATTATTTAATTCCTAATATAACAAAAAAACCCAATAATTATTGATTATTGGGCGGTATATTCGTGTTTACTTTTAGTTCATTTCTTTTAGGAAATTGGAGTATTGGATTATTTTACAATTATCTATTCTTTCTAGAATCAATAAGTCTAAATCGCCAGTTATTAAATAATCGGATTTGGAGTCTTTTGCCAAATTTAAAAGAAAATTATCTTTCTTATCTCGGCATAAATCTAAATTTGATTTAACCTCAACAAGAACTGCATACTCATCAAACATGTTAAGTAATTGTATTATATCATCATCTTTGAAGTATTTATTAAATTTTGGTTTATTTACAACTTCGATGAATTCATCTAATAATTCAATTGAGAAAATTAATTTTATCTGATCACTTTTAATTAGATGGTCAATTTCTTTATATGAATCATTTATAAGGAAACTAATCCATAAATTTGTATCAAGAATTACTCTTTTAATTGGCATTTCGAGACTGCCTTACAGCTTCTACTTCTTTAGTAATATTTTCTAAAGTGATTTCTTCCTTAGAGTTGCTCCTGATTTTCTTAATTAGTTTCGACAAATCATCATCATTACTTTTAATTCGAATCAAGTTCAAATCAGCAAGATTGTTCAAGAGCTTTAAGGCCTTTGGGTTCAAAATATCTATTCTTATTGTTTCCATAATCTTAACTTTGTTAATTCGGATATTATTAATACGTATTAGTTTAGCAAATATAACAAAAAACCCAATAATTATTGATTATTGGGTTTGAAATTACTCAGATGTAGAGTTATATTAAAATTCAAACTTCATTACTTCTCTTACTTCTATCTTTTCACCACCAGCATGAAGTGGACAACCTTTTGCTAAATCGATAGCTTTTTCCATTGACTCAGCTTTAATAAGTGTAAATCCACCAACTAATTCTTTAGCTTCTACATAAGGACCGTCTGTAACTACATTGTCAGGTGCAAGTACCTTACCTGATGTTTGCAAAGCTTCAGATGCTACTAAACGCCCTTCTTTTGCTAGATCTTCATGCCAAGCACCCCATTGTTCCATTATTGCCTGCATTTGCTCTGGACTAGGATTGAATTCCTGGCTTACATCATTTCTGTAGATTAATAAATATTGGTTCATCGTATTACCTCTTAAGTATTGTTATAAAAATTTCGATTACACTAATATAACGATTTGCTTTTTAGAATTGGGACAAGAAAATGTAATTTAATTGCTATTTTCTATGTTTTTTATGCATTACTCTCTTATAGCCCATAATTCATTGAAGTTATAGCTTATATTATTTTCGGGAATCCAATCTTTAAGGTAGTTTTTATGGTAATTGACTTTGAATTCTGAAACTTGATTTGGTTGAATTTCAATTTCTTTTATTAGAGATTTCTCTATTTTCGTGAAACTAGAACTCTCCGTGGTAATATCTACTCTTTTATCTCCAATTTTAAGATAACAATGAGCTTCAGGTATATAGTCTATTGAATTTTTCACTAACTCATCACCTATTCTAGGTGTGTTTTGATTGTCCATTTTATAAAGACCAAGAATTAGTTTAATATTTTCTTGATTATTTTCAATTGCAATTTCTCTTAGAAATGCATGTTTCGAGCTACAAGTGCCTTTTTTCTCTTTTAAAACTAAACTAAGATCATATCTATTTTCATTTCTGCCATAGGGGAGAGAACTCACTAATTCAACAAGATGGTGCCAAGTATTTACACCACTAACAATAGATAACTGGCTTAGTTTGTTTTCAATATTTAATTCAAAATCTATTATTTTATCAAAGTTCACTTATTTCTATTTCTCTTAAATCATCAATGTAATTAATACACCCATTGTCTAATAAAATTTTTTTGTTCTTTTTCCCGATACCTATGAAATCAAGGCCAAGATTGTTAGCCGTTTTCAGATCCCACAGCCCATCACCAATTGAGACTATTTTGTAATAGTTTTCTTGAGCAAAGTGTTTTTTAGACTTGTCTAATGCTTTATTAACTATATCATCTCTACTATATAATTCATTTGAGCACACTAATCTATCAGAATAATAAGGAACACCAAGACTTTTCAGCTTATATATAGCTGGCTTTTCTAGAGAGCCGGTCGCAAAACAAAAGTCAAATTTAGGGTCCAATTCCAATTTTCTTAATAACTTAATAGCTCCAGGTATTTCAGTAATTGTTGTTTTGCTAATTTTACTATAAACTTTATCTTCAAATAAATTAAGTATCTTATTATCGAATTCTTTGTCAAAGTAGTTTTCGTAAATTGTTTTAGCAATAAACGAGTCAGTATGGTGTTTATACTCACCATAATTCGAATCTATTTTTACTACTCCAAGTTCTTCTAATGACTCAGTAAAAGCTTGCTGATGTACTACCACACTGTCCGTAAGAGTTCCATCAATATCAAATATTATTAGTATTCTTCGATCTTTATTTGTAGTCATTTCTTTCTTGCTATTAATGTTATTCCTTTAGATTTATTACCATTCATAGTTTCAAATACTACTTTTCTGTTTAGCATAATATCAAAGTCGGAGAATAATTCTAAAAGCCATTCTTCTGTATGATGTCTTAAAATAGCACCGTCTGGCAACTCGAATATACCGTATTGTCCATGTTTGTCTGAATATTGATTGTATCTATTTAAATTTCTTTCGTCATCATTTAAAAGAAAATCATTTAAATAAATTATTCCATTTTCTTTCAATCCATCACTTAGGGATTTCATTAGTGTTAATTGCTCGTTATTATCTCTAACACAAGTTAAAACAGCAAATAGTAATATTGCGTCATATTTTTGGACCTTAATATTGCTATAATTAGCTTTCAGTACATTAAGATTTAAATCCTGATTTTCTTTTCTTCCTCTTTCTACCATTTCTGATGAGATATCAAAACCTATAGTGTTAAAATAACCTAAGTCATTTAATTGATTCAAAGTTCTACCATAACCACAACCAAAATCTAGAATTCTATCTTCTCTTTTAATATATTGATTAATTAAATCGATATCTAAATCAGTTGTAAATTTCTTCTCGTAAGCAACACTATCCCAATATTCTTTATTATTCATATACATATTGTTTTAATTCATTTCCTTCTAAATTTATATTCTTTTCAAATTTAAATCCAAGTTTTTTTATAATCTTAATGGAACCTATGTTCATAGGAAATGAAATACAAACTATTCTAGAGAAATTAAATTTGTTCAA
>JAUIIX010000057.1 GCA_030431515.1 bacterium | reverse complement strand
CTCCATCGATACTAACTTTTATAAAATAGACACCATTAGTAAATGTTTTTGTGTCTAAATTATAAGTTTCTATTAGCCCAGTTTTCGTGAAATTTCTAACAGCTATTTTAGAGCCATTTGTCGTTAATATTTCAATATCAACTTTACCATTAATCTCTGATGTCAATTCTAGTTTAGTAACCCCATTACTAGGATTAGGAATAATATTTAAGCCAACTTTTAATTTTTTATTATTTTCATCAAATATTGGTTTTAAATTGAAGAATTTTTTATTATTTAAAGAATCATATAATTCTTCGCAAACTGAGAAACAAGGAGTAGTACAAGTTTGAGAAGGTCGTGATGTAGTTACTACAGGAATATCAAAGAATGGAGCTTGAAACTCTACTCTTAGATAACAACATTCAGCATCAACACAAGGTTTTGTTGCTTGTCCATTATCCATCGTTTGCCAACAAGATTTTAATTTTAAATATAAAGTATCACTTGCGGCAACACCATAATGGGTGGTTCTGTTGTTAAGAATATCTTTCATCATTGCTGCAAATTCTGTTGAAGTGTCAACTGAATTATTACTATTAAAAATAAAAACTGGTGATATTTCATAAGAATTATTGCCATTATCTTTAAAAATTGTTGAAGTGTTATAATCAATAGTATTTGAAGGAAAAGAAGTTAATTTATCACTAACTACAACAGAAGATACGCCATCAGTTCCTAAACAAGAGTTATATTGATAATAATAAGCAATATCGCCTTCTTCAATCATGTCGGGGCTACAAGCAAAATTACATTCTGTGTTAAAAGTACAAGATTCGGGAGAAGTTGACTGATTAATAACATTATCAACATAGACTGTAGTACCAACATCATCTAAAGTATAAGTATTAGTACAACATCCTACACAAGGATTTTCTTCATTAAAAGTAGTTGATCCTTCATAAATATAACCATTTTGATTTAGTTTATAACAGGCAGGCGATTTAACTTGTACATCATAATTGTCAGGAAGATAATTAGAATTACCCGACCAATAATGAGTATAAAGCATTATTTGGACATTTGCTATTTCCATAATTTCTTGTTCTGTAGGAGGTGTTCCTGAACAGTCTTTTACAGTTATTCCTTTAATATATACAGTTGGTAAACTATGTGGTGGTTGACCACATCTCCAGAACTCATATTCAACTTCAACGTTGCAATTACCAATTTTCATAGAGTATAATCCATCTGATAATATAACTTCTTTATATAAACAAGTATCGCATGAATATGTTAACTCGTTAGAATACAAATTAGTATTTGTAATAAGCATAAAAATGCTTAATAATAATATTTTATGAATAGTTTTCATAATAAAATCTCCTTAAATTTTTAAATTAGTTAATTAATCAAAGGCAAAATGCAGAGGCACGATTAACTGGCTTAGGCAAATTTAAAAATCTGTTTGAGTTTTTGTTTTGGTCTATTGTAATAAAAAAAGTATTTAAAGTTAATTTTCGATTGGATATTAATAGAGATTTTTCGGTATTTAAAGATATTTTTATCTTTGATAAGTCGATTAATGGCATATAATAACAAGCCATAAACAACATATATATCATAAGTATATATATATATATAGGGTTATATTCGGCAATATTTTTTACAAAATCTAATATCATAAAATTGTATATTTTGTTTCCACAAAAATAATAAAAAATTCTAAATAAAAAACATTTTTTAACATTTGTAATTTGAATATACCCTATAAACAAAATAGAGGCGATTTTGTTACATTTTTGGGGTGGAATATTTTTTCAGAATCACAGATTTAATGGATTACGCAGATTACACGGATTTAAGATGTCGGTAATTTCTGGGAGATTCTTCGGCTACGCCTCAGAATGACGAGAAATTGCAGTATTTGCAGTTTTTTGCAGTGATATTTTTATTTATTTTACTATTTTTAGCATTTTTACTGTTTGTAATTTATTGTTATTTATTATCTTTTGTGATTTTTGCAGTATTTGCAGTGAAATCGGTGTTTTTTTGATTTTTTCAAAGAACTGGGTTTAATATTACGTTTGTCATATTTTTTGAGATTCTTCGGCTACGCCTCAGAATGACGGGTGGATGTTATGGATTCCACGCTTCGCTCTGAATGACAAGAGAGTTTCTCGACTACGCTCGAAATGACAAATAATGATGAATCAAGTTAAGAATGACAAGTGCGAAATTAAAAGTTAAATAGTTTTTATAAAGGTTTTTATTTTAGTTTTATTTTAATTTATTTTTAAAAATAAGATGTCGGTAATGTTGACGAGATATTTCGCTTCGCTAAATATGAGCGTAACGATGTAAAAGTAGTGAATGCAAATTTGCGTTCACTTCGAAGGCAATGATAATGCCAACGAGATACTTCGCTAACGCTCAGTATGACGTAAGAATACAAATTTGCATTCACTACTATTTTACTTGAAAACATTTGATTCAATTCTTTGTTATGAATAATAGATTAAAAATAGTAAGATTTACGGTCTCGTTCCTAATCGAACATTGACGTTTACGCCATGTTTCTGGAATTGATCTAATAGTAATTTTAGATTAATAAATGCTGAGTCAAGTTCTTTTGCGAATTGCTCATCTCTTATTAATTTATTGATACTATTATCTGTTGTGTTGATGTCATTAATTATTTTTCGTAAATCACCAACGAAATCATTTACTTCTTTGATTGTTAGATTACTTGTTTCTATTAATCCATCTACATTAGAAAGGACTGCGTCTAACTCGTCTATAATAACTTTAACTTTAGGAGAGTTTTCGTTTAGTAATTCTTTTATATTTTTACCAATTTTAGAAAGGTCATCAATTGTTGTGTAGATTTTACGTTCATTGTCATTTAGTATATTTTTAACTTTACCTGAAATTGTATCTAGATTTTTAACACTATTTTTTAGTGCTGATGAAAAATCTTTATCAAGTAGTATTTCATTAACTGCTTGGCTTAGAGTGTCTAATCTTTTTAAAAGTGAAACTGCATCGCCTGATACATCGCCCAAAACTGCGACCAAATCTCCAATATCGGCAGTGCTTTGACCTTGCAGAACACTACTTAAATCAAAAGCAGTATTAGAAGTACCTGGGTTGATTTCAATTTTTTTACCACCAGTAATTTCCTTTAATAATATGATAGCTGTAGCATCTGATTTCAATATTATATTATCTGGGATAATTGCTTCAATTATAACACCATCAGCAACTGGGCTAACGCTTAAAACACTACCGCTTTCAAGTCCATTTATGCTAACTGGGTTTGATTTCTTAATCCCACCAGAATTTTCAAATTTGATTTTTACTATATTAGAATTAGCAATTAAGCCAAAACTACCAGCAAAAGTAATTCCAAGCACAAGTAAAATAATAGCAACAGTTGATACGATACCAACTTTAATTTCTAAGGATTTTGTATTTCTCATATCACAAAATTATGAAAAATAAATGAATTGCTAATTAGAATAGTTTTTATAAACTAAAATTTATGCATAATGATAATTAAGTAATTTAAAAAATTGAATAATAATGAAGATAATTTTTTATATTTGTAAAATAAAATAAGCAGAATGAAATATGGAACACAAAGAAATTATAATAAATGGTAAAGAAGTATTACCTGGACAATATAAAACCTTTAACATAAGTATCGCTCGATTACCATCAAGAACTGAAATTGAGATTCCTGTAATGGTGCATCGAAGTAAAAAAGAAGGTCCTGTGGTGCTATTATCAGCAGGTATGCACGGAAATGAAGTTAATGGAGTTGAGATAATTAGAAGAATTATCAAAGAAAAAATTTATAATCATATTGATAAGGGCACTTTAATTTTAATACCTATTATTAATATTTATGGCTTCTTACATTTCAGGAGAACTACTCCAGATGGTAAAGATTTGAACAGGTCATTCCCAGGTTCACAAAATGGATCCTTAGCTTCGATGATTGCTTGGGCAGTTACTAATAAGATTTTACCATTGGTTGATATGGGAATAGATTTCCATACTGGTGGAGATATGAGAACAAATTATCCGCAAATACGTGCAGATATGAGTTTTAATGAAAATGAAGAACTTGCTTGTGCATTTGGAGCACCTTTTGTGATGAATATGCCAGTTTTAGATAGTACTTTTAGAAAAACAGCTCAAAAACAAGGTAAAAGTATTTTAGTTTACGAAGGTGGCGAATCAATGAGATTTGATGATTTTGTTATTGAACAAGCAATAATGGGTACAAAAAGATATTTGAATTATCTTGGTATGAGCAAATTTGAAGTATCAGCTCCTCACTATCATCATATTCATAAGACTTCTTGGGTAAGAGCTAGAAGTTCTGGTATGTTTAGATCCTTAGTTCAATATGGCGAAAAAGTAAAGAAAAATCAGATAATTGGAATAATAACTGACCCTTATGGCGAGCATGAACAAAAACAAAAGAGTCCAAATGCTGGATTTGTTATAGGATTAAATAATATTTCAATTGTTAATAAAGGCGACGCTTTATTTCATATTGGGGTAGAAGTGTAAAAATAATTAAGCGAAAAATGTAACTTTTTCGTTTCTATTTTATTATTTGATTTAGAAACCTTACAAATTAATAAAAAATGAAAATTTTAATAATTACTTTAATATGTTTTTCACTATCATTATATTCTCAAGATGATACTCCTCTTACACCCTATAAAAAGAGTATCGCAAACCTTCAAGATATAGGAGTTATGTTTGGATTTGGTCAAAATTACTCTAATGGTGATCATTTTGTAGATTGTGAATCTTGTTTGTTTAATGGTGGTGTCGGATTTGGTACTACTCTTGGATTATATTACGAAAGAGAAGCTACTTCTTGGCTGTGGTACGGACTACTAATCAGATACGACAACTTAGGTATTGAAAGTAAATATATAGATAACCAAGTATTAAAGGCAAAAGATTCTGAAAAGACTTTTATTGTTCCTATCGAACAAAAAGCAGTAATGGATTTGAGTTTTGTTAATTTTACTCCTTACGCAAGTCTAAGATTTACGGACTGGTTTAGATTAAATCTTGGATTAAATGCTGGATTTAATGTTTCTTCTAATGTATTACATACAGAGACACCAGTAAATAATTCAATACAAGACCCAGAAACTGGTGATTATTACGAATTAGAAGTTACTAATCCTGACGAATCGAAAACTGGAAAAGATGTTTATGTATTTATGGATAGTGAATTGCCAGAGATGCAATCACCATATTTAACATTATATACTAATTTTGCTTTTCCAATAGAATTTGAAAATGAGTCAAAACTAATACCTTCTATTGGTTTTGATTTTCCATTAGGACAAATTTCTACTTTTGGAAATGACTTTAACATAGGTACTTGGAGAATATTTTTATCCTATAGCTATCCACTTGTAACTCGTGGAAAAAAGGAAGTTAAATAATAATAATATGAAAATAATTGTAATAAATTTTAAAAATATTTGGAAAATTCATTTTTTGTAATTAATTTAAAATCTATTTAAATTAAAACTGAAAAAAGTGTTTAGAAAATTACACACTTTTGGATAAAGTAGAAAGAAAAATAACTAATAATATAAATTAAGGATTTTAGCGTATGAAATTTGTGTACAGTAAAATAGTCATTGGACTTATCTTTTTGGCAGCTTTTGGACTTCAAGCAAAAGAAATTGGAGCAGAAAGTAATGTATATTTAATGGCGGCAAGTATTAGCCCTATGTCTCCGCAGGATAACGGCGGTATTATGGGTAATCAGCAAATTAGAATTATAAATTTAGGGCCTGCAGTAAACCATGAGAATTTGGATTATGCACCTACTATTTCTGCAGATGGTAAAACTCTATTCTTTGTATCTGATAGAAAAGGTTCTATTTTAAATGAAAAGAAAGACCCATCTCACGATTTTTGGTTTATTAAAAAAGAAGATAGGTTAGATACTGTATTCACTACACCTAAAAACTTGGACCCTTCTAATAGTTTAGGACCTGCTGGTGTAAATACAATATATAATGAAGGTGCTGCATCAATAGCTGCAGATGGTCAATCATTATATTTCACAGCTTGTAGCCGTCCTGATGGATTAGGTTCTTGTGATATATATAAGACTACTATCGAAGGTGAAAAATGGTCTAAACCTATTAACCTTGGAAAAAATATTAACTCTAAGTATTTTGAATCACAACCTGCAATCTCTGCCGATCAATCTACTTTATACTTTGTATCTAATAGACCTGGACCTAACTCAGATGGATCTTCTGAATTGAAAAACTTTGATATTTGGTATTCTGAATATGATTTCGATATGGAAGAATGGTTACCATGTAAAAACTTAGAAGGAATTAATACAAAAGGTATAGACCAATCTCCATTTATTGGTGCCGATGGTGTAACTTTATTCTTTGCTTCTGATTCGCATGAACCAAATTTTGGTGGAACAGACTTTTATGTAACTCGTTTTGATTTTAAAAATAAAACTTGGTCAAAACCAGAAAATTTAGGTGAACCACTAAACACTGATGGTAATGAGCAATTTATCTCTCTTCCTGCATCTGGAGATATTATTTATTTCTCTTCTACTAGAGAGGATTTAGATGGTTACCAAGGAAGTTTAGATATATTTATGGCATTTGTTCCTTCTTTCTTTAAAGCAGTAAACGTTATCGGTACAGTAGTAGATGAATGTTCTGGGGAATTTATTCCTGCAACTATCGTTGTTAAAAATATGTTAACTGGTAAAGAAAATGAATATACTCTAACAGCTGATAAACAAAACTTTGAAAGAATTGTAGTAAACGAAGATTACCGTAAAGGTAATGAAGAGTTCGAATCTGTGAACTTTGAAATAACTGCTACTAATGCACAATATGGTACAACTAAACTAATTCAAAAAGTTGATAAACCATCTCAAACAAGTGATCAAAGTGAAGCTAATAAAATTGATATCGAATATAAATTAAAACTTACTTTAGGTCAAAAACCAGTTTTAATGGCAGATGTTAAAGAAGGTGAATATTTATCTCAAAATAAAGACAAAATCCCTGAGTTAAAAGGATTTAATGGTCTTATTATGAAGGAAGTAATGACTAGAGATTTATATCCTTTATTAAATAGTGTGTTCTTTGATGAAAATTCTTCTGTAATTCCTGATAGATATATTCCTTTAACAAGTGATTACATGTCTTCATTTAATGACACAACTATAGCTGGTGGTACTCTTGATAAGTATTACCATGTTTTAAATATCTATGGATTTAGATTAAACAAACATCCTGAATCTAAAATTACTTTAATTGGATGTAATGATAATGTTACTCCAAATGAAAAAGGTAACTTAGAATTATCAAAAGCAAGAGCAACTGCAGTATATAACTACTTGAAAGACGTTTGGAATATTTCTCCAGATAGAATGAAAATCGAAACTAGAAATTTCCCTAGCGTAAAATCTAATCCAAGAGATTCTTTAGGACATCAAGAGAACAGAAGAGTTGAAGTTATTTGTGATGATTGGGAAATAATGAAACCAGTATTTGAAGTTGACCCTAAAACATTCCCTCAACCTGTAACAATGGAATTTATCACTACTAACGGTGTAGCTGATGATATCATTGCTTCTAAAAGAATTGAAATAATGAGAAACGGTCAACCTTGGAATATGATTAAAGATATAGCAACTGATAAAAATTCTTTAGTTTACGATTGGAAAAATACTTCTAATAAGTATCCAGTAGTTCCTGATAATGCTCCTTATGTTGCTCAATTAATTGTAACAACTAAATCTGGTGCTGAATGTAAATCTGATCCTATTAATATTCCAGTTTATCACGCAACTACAAGCGATAGAAAAATCGTTACAGGTGCTGATTCTACTCAAGAAAATTATAGTTTGATTTTATTCCCATTCAATAGTGCTGCTGCTGGCCCATTAAACGAAAAAATTATGAACGATTACGTTTATGGTAGAGTTTATGGTACTTCTAATATCCAAGTAATTGGACATACAGATAATATTGGTTTATATGAAACTAATAAAAAATTATCAGATAGAAGAGCTAACACTGTATTTGATGGTATTAATAAAGTATCAAAAAGAAAATATGGTAATTTAGATAAATCAGGTGTTGGTGAAGATAATCCTCTTTACAATAATGATTTACCTGAAGGTAGATTCTATAATAGAACAGTACAAGTATTAATTCAAACTCCATTAAACGAATTTGATAAATAAAAATAAAATTGTTTTATTATATTTCTAAAATTAAAACCTCAATAATTAAATTTATTGAGGTTTTTTTTTGTAATCTCTCCGTCATTCAGAACAAAACGATAAATTTTAAGTAATTCGTAGGGGAAATTCACGAATTTCCCAACGCCATTTTCCTAAAAATACCAACGTCAGATTGAGCGAAGCGAAATATCTCGTTAAAATTACCAACATCTTAATCCGTGCAATCTGCGTAATCCGTTAAATCCGGGATTCTGAATTTCTCGTCATTCAGAGTCTAGCCTTGTCATTTCTAGCATAGTCGAAAACCTGTCATTCAGAGCGATGCGAAGAATCCATTGTATTCGTAGGGAAGGGTTAGAAAACAAGAAACTAAAACTCGCAACCATTATAAGACTAAATGAGATGATATAAACTACCTTACTGCTAAAAAACCCTTCCTTCTTTCTCGTCATTCTGAGCGAATGTGAAGAATCTCCTAGATATTCCAAACGTAATTCTGAATCCTGTTCTTATAAAAACGATAAACAATTTCCGTCATTCAGAGCGAAGCGAAGAATCCATTGTATTCGTAGGGAAGGGTTAGAAAACAAGAAACTAAAACTCGCAACCATTATAAGACTAAATGAGATGATATAAACTACCTTACTGCTAAAAAACCCTTCCTTCTTTCTCGTCATTCCATAATATTCTATGCAAATCCAAACCTTCCGAAGGTTTAGAACCTTCGGAAGGTTGAATTTTAAATACCTCATTCAAAGGAAGAGAATAATTGTATTATGAATAGGGCCGGGCTTCAGTCCAGCCATTTAAACGATTAAATATAATGGTTTTAGTCAAATTTACAATATTCTCTACGTCATTAAGAGCGAAGCGAAGAATCCAGAAAAAACCTCCCCTTCATTTTTCTTCGTAAAATCATTTATTTGTCATGGCTACTTAAAAAACTTCAGAGAAGTTTAATATTTGTAGAAAAATAAAATCTATCCCAATAGCTAAAAAGGAAGAATTAGGAGAAGTATTTATCTATTTTACTATTTATTTTAAAAAGTTTTTTAATTTACATTATCTTGAATTCAAAAATTAAAATTAATAATTATAAAAGGAAAAGGATGAAATTTCTATTTATTTCATTTGTAATATCAATACTTTTATGTATTCCAGAAGCTCATTCAAAAAATAATTCAATAGAATTAGGATTGTTATTTAATTCTGATAATGCAATATTAATAAATTCTTCATATTTGTATAATCATAAATATAAAAGAATATATTTTGGAATAGAAAATGGAGTAATTAAAGGGATTACAGGTAATAGGTACAATAAATCATCAAATGGTGAGTTTAAAACTGATGAAGTTGCTGTAAATTTTAGTGAATATTTTAGTTTGTATTCAAATTTAAAACTTGGCTACTATTTGAGTATCGATGAAAATAAAGATTATAATAATGGCATAGTATTATATTCTTCAATGGGTTATTCGCATTGGCTTTCAACTAAAAATGATGGTGGAATGTACGTTTCAACTGGTTTAGATTTAATTGCAAAGAAATACACTTTTACATTTCAATACTTATTTATTACTAATGATTTAATAAAAGACAATACATTCCTTAAAGGTGGAATTAGATTAAATTTTTAATTGCTCAAAAACTAATATCTAACATGAACTACTACACAGAATTAAAAATTGAGAAAAAAGACTTCAAAATAGAAAAATTAGAATTTGGCGAATATGAGAATTGTGTATTTATACATTGTGATTTTTCCAAAGTTAATTTATCAGAATACAGATTTACAGATTGTGAGTTTATAAATTGTAATCTTGCTATGATTAAGGTAGCGGATACAGTTTTCCAAGAAGTTATATTCAGAGATTGTAAATTAATTGGAATTATATTTAATTATTGCAATCAATTTGCTTTAACAATTTCTTTCGAAAAATGTAAATTATCTAATAGTGTTTTTAGTACTTTAAATCTAAAAGGAATTAATATTTCAGACTGTGATTTAACTCAATGTGATTTCTCTGGATGTAATTTAAGCAGTGCAGTGTTTGATAATTGTGATTTAAGTATGGCAGTGTTTGAAAACACAAACTTAGAAAAAGCAGATTTTACTACTTCATTTAATTTTGATATTGATCCAGAAAAAAATAGAATGAAAAAAGCCAAGTTCTCACAAAATGGATTACATGGCTTATTATCAAAATATGATTTAGTTATAAAGTAATTGAATTATTACTTGTAATTGTATAATTCCTAATTCCTAACAGGTGATAACCTTTTTAGAGGTGTTTTTACAGTAATAAAAGGCATTTCTTCCATTGCATGGCAACTATTACAAGCATTAGTCATATTAGCAAATACCTGCTCAAAGTTAGTAGTGTCTTTAGCATCAACTAATTTATCCATTTCAGGTAAAGTAATAGTCTTGAAATGATGTGCTGATTTAGCTCTTTCAGGTCTTTTTTCAAGTGCGAGTTCAAAACCCTCTTCAATTTCATGAAGTTGATGGTCGGCATATCCCCAATTTTCATCTTTTATTGCCCAATATAGCTCTTGATAACGATATCCAATTTCCATCATAGCAACACCAAATCCTCTAAAGTGGTCTTCTATTTTATTAATTTGCTCTTGTTTAGAGCCAGTTAGCCATTTACCTTGAGGATTTTCTTCTTTATTACAAGAAATTAGGATATATGAAAAAAGTGAGATACCGATTAAGTAAGTTAGTTTTTTTAACATTAGTGCATTCTTTATATTAAATTAAGATTCAATTTCTTTTTCTATTATAATATTAACAGGTCCATCATTTATTGATTCTACATCCATCATTGCATGAAATTGACCAGTTTCGATTTTTAAATCTGTGCTACTTTTTAGATTAGATAAAAATCTTTCGTAAATTTTTCTCGCATCTTCTACTTTAGCAGCTTCAGTAAAACTTGGCCGAGTTCCTTTCTTAGTATTACCGTATAAAGTGAAGTTGGAGATGACGAGTATCTCGCCTTTTACATCTAAGATAGAATGATTTATTTTATCTTCCTTATCCTCAAAAAGTCTTATGTTTAGTAGCTTTTGGATGATAATATCATCTATTTTTGGGTTCATATCATTGGTTGTTATTCCCAAATAAACAACATAACCTTTTTCAATTTGTGCAATTATAGAAGCATCTACTCTTACCGAAGCAGATTTAACTCTTTGAACAAATAATTTCATCTTTTTTAGATTTTTTGAAAAAATAATTTTGCATATTAAGAAAAATACTTTACTTTTGAAATAATACTAAGTTCATTTTTGGAAAATAAAAAAATGTTTTTGTCAGCTATACTTGAAATTGACCCTTCCCAAATAACTCATATTAAGAGAATAAACAACGATAATGCTTTATTCAAGTTGTATGATATATTAACCGCAAATGTCGTAAATAAAAGTTTTGAACATGAAACTTTTACTGTCGTATCCATACTAAATCAAATTCAGATGGGATTGATGCGTCTTGGAGTTGATAATGTAATCAGAATAAATGTTGATAGTTACGATTATTTTTATGATACTGAAGGAGTTGAAAACGATTTATTTGATGCTTTCCATTCTATTGAACAAAAAATTGAACCTTTAGAATCCAAATTGTTTAATTCCTTAGAACTTGTGTTAGAACATTCAGAAAAAGGTATTAAATATTTAATAGATATTAAAATAAATAGAAAACATAAAGTTGGCGAATATCCAATAAATATTAAAATTAATGGTTCTTTTGATGACCTTAGATTAGAAAGAAATGAAGATATTTCAATAGTAGAAGATAAATTAAATGAAATATTTTCCTCTCAAGATTATTATGAAAGATATGTAAAAGAAAGAAAATTAAAATTTCAATATTTTGTAAATGAATTTGAACAAACCCTCAGTAAATTTATTAAAGTTGATGGTATAAAATTACAATTTCACGATAAAATAGTTAGACCTAAAGTATTAATTCAGGGTAGAAGAGAAATTCGTGAAAATGGGAATACTGAACCATTTTTCCAT
The DNA here is from genome assembly GCA_030431515.1 of bacterium. Classification (GTDB taxonomy): domain Bacteria; phylum Bacteroidota; class Ignavibacteria; order Kapaibacteriales; family UBA2268; genus JAJRPT01. The sequence continues at coordinate 6,367 of JAUIIX010000057.1, read as the reverse complement.
GGTTTTCCTGGAATTAGTGAATGTTTGACTTATACTTTGTACTGGGGTAAAATATGTTCCGAAAATAATATTTGGGTAAAAGAATTTACTCTTTGCGATGACTTTGGTAAAGATATTTTTGCAATTGGTGCAGAAGGTTTTAATTCAGGTAGTGTTGATATTTTAAGACCTCAGACTAAATTTAAAATTCCAAAGTTAGATAATTTAATCATTTACAAAGATCATGATTTTATGTTAGAACTTAATGAAGATCAGATAATTATCGACAATGATAAAGACTTAGAAGACAGCGTTCTCACAAACTATATTAGTTTAAATTTAGAAATTGATGATGAGGATATTTATCAATAAAAATTAAATAAGTATCTATACGTTTATATATTTTTAAAATTAAAATATAATACAATAGTGAATTATTTATTTATTTTCTTCTTTTTTATATCTATTAGTTTTTCACAAAACAAACCAAATATTCAAGCCGAAATAAATGAGTCAAACCTAACGCTTTGGTATGACTTTGTTTATTCAGATGCTGCATCCAATGTCCGTTTAAGATTTGCTTTAGATGTTCTCGGAAAATATGCTGCCAAATCTGAATACCCTAAAAGTGTAAAAGTTGGTTTGTCTTATGTTGATGCTTTCAAAGATGATAAAGATCAATATGATTTACTCCTTAATGTTATTAGAAATTACTCAAAATTAATGCTCTCTATAAATCCTAAACCAGAGGATTTTGATATTTATAAGAAGTTTGTAGAAGATAACATATCAAATTATCAATCAATTACAGCAATTAAAAAAATAGCTTCATACTACGTTAACCAAAGAAAATGGGATTCTGTTATTTCTATTTGGAAAGAGTATGAAGAATTAGTTCCCAAATTTAATGATGAAGTTAAAAAAATAATAGATTTGTTATCTCAAAATGATAAACGATTAAGTATTAACCCTTTAGGAATAAATATAAATACCTCCGCTGACGAATGGGATCCTAATGTTAGTGCTGATGGTAAATATTTGTACTATTCAGCAAGTCATAGAGCCGGAGGAAAAGGTAATTCAGATATTTGGGTTGCAGAATTTGATGGCAAAAACTGGGTAAATCCTAAAAACTTTGAAGCAAATATAAATACTATAAAAAATGAAACTATTGATAATATTTCCTTAGATGGAAATAAATTGCTTTTATCTGGTGATTTTATGGGTACTTACGGCAAGTTTGACATCTATATGCTCGAGCAAGATGAAAATGGCTGGGGACAAATCAGACATTTACCTCGACCAATTAACTCCCAATATACCGATGAGGCAGCTAACCTTTCTGCAGATGGTCAAGTGCTTCTATTTACTTCAGATAGACCAGGTGCAATTGGTGACTTTAGAGAGTTTAACTCTCAAGTTTTTAATGGGAGCATAATGGGTAATATGGATATTTATGTATCCGAAAAAAAAGATGGAACTTGGCAAGAGCCGATAAACTTAGGTGAATCAATAAATACCCCATTTGCAGAACGTTCTCCTTATCTTCACCCTGATGGAAAAACTCTCTATTTCAGTTCAGATGGGCATTATGGCTTAGGCGGATTAGACGTTTTCAAAACTACTCGACTTTCTGATACATCTTGGACTGAATGGAGCGAACCAGTTAACTTAGGGAAAGAGATAAACTCAATATTAGACGACTGGGGATACAAGATTTCACTTAATGGTGATAGTGCCTACTTTGCTGCTTACAATCGAACTATAGGGCAAGGTGGCTGGGATTTGTATTCTATTTCACTACCTAACGCTGTAAAACCTGAAGAATTAATCACAATTCGTGGTAAAGTGATTAATAGCGATGGAAAGCCCCTCTTTGCAAATGTTATTTGGGAAGATGTAAAAAACAAGAAATATCTTGGTGAAATAACTACAAATCCGAAATCTGGAGAATTTTTAATTGCACTTCCAAAAGGTAAATTTTATGGTTATTATGCTAATAAAAATTCATATTATCCTTCTTCTGCATTTCTTGATTTAACTAAAGATATAAGTAAAAAAGAAATAGAAATTACAATTACATTATTTGATTCGACGGCATTACTAAGTGGTAAAAATATTAGAATTAATAATTTATTTTTTGACCACGATTCCTTTACAATTAAGGAAGAATCTTTTTCAGAATTAAATCGTTTGGTGAAATACTTAAAAAGTAATAAGTATAAAATTCAGATTATTGGGCATACTGACTCAACTGGAACTAAAGAATATAATCTAAAACTTTCTGAAAATAGAGCAAAAGCTATTGTTGATTATTTAGTTAAAAATGGGATTAAAAAATCACGACTATCTGCAATAGGCAAAGGAGATAGCGAACCAGTTGAAAGAGAAAAAACAGTTGATTCTAATGCACTTAATCGTAGAGTAGAAATTAAAATAAATAAATAATTACTCTTCAAATAAGCCAATATACGCACCTGCTACATCTTCAATTACTGCCATTTTATAACTACTATCTGGATTAACAGGAATTATTATTTTACCACCTAATTTTTCAGCTTTTTTTAAACTATCATTTATACTATTTACTTTTATATAATTGATCCATTGAGAAGGGAAATCTTTATTAGGTCCATCTTTATGACAAATACCACCGATTACATCACCATTTTCATTTTTCATTGTGTAGTCGGAATAGTCCCCCATACTAACTTCTTCAAAAGTCCAATTAAAAACTTCTTTATAAAAATCTCTATTTGCATCTGCATTTTTGACAGTTACATCTGTCCAAACAATTTTTCCAATATCTGACATTAATTCACCATAATAGTTATTATATACTCATCTTTCTTGATTTCTTTAGTAGAAATAGCATCAGGTGTAACTTGATAAATTGATACTTTTTTACCATTCACTTCTATTTCTTTAGGCTCTAATGCAGTATTTAATTCGTATTTAACTTTATCAACTTCTAATGATATTTTTAAATTTCCTTCCCAAACACATTCTACATCAATCGGACATCTGGAATCTTCCAAAACGTCAACTAAACTAACTTCACCTAAATTCTGAGTTTTTAATGTTTCACCAACTCTCAACTCATAAGTTGTTTGATTTAAAATAACTTCTTCTTTTCCATCATCTGGAGAATTAGATAAAAAATCTAAACAAGATACCATAAGTAATGCCATTAACAATAATAAATACTTTTTCATATTTTTCCTTTTTCATATTTTTCAAAACTAATAAATAAAGTTACACATCAACTATAAATCTGTTACAAAAATTGAATATTTTCCTACTTCATTCCTTCAATATCTTAAATATTTTTTCTTCGTTGATGATAATGAAATAAACACCAATACTTAAATGTGATACATTTATCTCTTTATTTTTAATATCTTTTAAATTAACATATTCCTTGCCAACTATATCAATTATTTTTATTGATTTAATTTTTTCTACATTCTTCAAAAAAAGATAATCATTTACTGGGTTGGGATAAATTAATATTTCGTCGATTGGATTCAAAGTATCATTTATGTCTGTGCTATCAACAGGATCCAATGTATCTATTGGGTCTAATGAGTCTTTTGGTACTTCATAATTAAATACATTTTTCATATTCAAAATTATTGCAAATCCAGATGGTAGATCTCTATCTTTTGTATCTGGCTGGAAAGCATTTTTAACTCGTTGCAATCTATTACAACCAGAAATTAATAATTGATCTTTAAATACATCTATAGAAAAACTATTATTTAATCCTAAATCTATATAACTAGTCCAATGTTTATACTCATTCAAATCTAATACAAAAATAAAACCTGACCCTCCTTCGGGACCCCATTTTGAAGGAAAAGCATTTATACTTTGTTCTAAATCATTACAACTAGTTACTCCTGCCGTCCACAAAACATTATTTTCATCAATGTCGAAGTCGTACATCTCTCCCCACCCTTCATAACAACTAAATCCAAAATCCCAATCTAACTTGTTATTCTTAGAGTATTTAACAAATGTAATTCTTCCTTCATCTATATTTTTAAACAGACTATCTTTTCTTGGCGTTTTTCTCAAAGTAGAAGTTCCTACTAATAAGTATAAACTTCCTAAATTATCATACTTTATCATTTTACTAGAATTTTGTTCACCCGCATAAAATGTCCCATATTTAAGAGTAGTACCAGAAGTATCAATTTTAAACACTTGTGTTTGCCAGCCAGCGTTTTTAACCCCTTCTTTTTGTTCTGCATCATCAGTTAGTATTAAATACTCAGGTAGTGGTACGCTATCACCTTTTCTTACGTGATAAGTTTCCAAATCCCAAGAGAATGCTATTTCATCTTCAAAAACATCTATTCCAGTTAATATTTCATCCCAACATATACTATATTGAGAACCATTACTATCGTAATATTTTGTCCTTGTTGCAAAATATGTTCCCCAGTTATACTGCCCTTCTGGTGTAAACTTTGCAAGATAAACTCCCATTTTCTTATATGTTTCTCCATTGAGCAACCAAGTTTTATCAAGTGTTCTTTGATAAGCATTTTCTCTTGTAGCCATTGTTTCACTGGTTGTATTTCCACCCAGATAAATATTTCCTACTTCATCAATTACCATTCTACATTGCATTTCTTCTTTATCTCCACCCCAATATGTTGACCAAATATATTCTCCGTTTGTAGTAAATTTTGCTAAATAGAAATCACTTCCTCCTTTATTTTCTAATTGTGGAGCATTTTCTGAAACAATAATATCAGTGGATTCTGTTCTTCCTGCTACAATTATATCATCATTTTTATCAATTGCTACTGAATAAAGCACATCAACACTTGAACCACCAAGAAATGTTGACCAAATTACATCACCTTCAGGATTCCACTTTACAATAAACATATCGTGATTTAGATTTTTATCTTTTTGAAAAGCATCTCCTACAATTGGCAAATCAGGGCTACCAGTATATCCTACTTGAATGAAATTCCCTTTACTATCAAAAGCACCGTCATTTATACAATCGTAACCAGAGCCACCGAAATAAGTAGAAAATAATATTCTGTCATCATCCCAATATTCATCACCTAATAATTGAGCTTGCTCATTCTGTTTTAGATGTTCAATTACTTCTTTGTTATTAATAGGCAATTTTTCAGGATATTTAATAATATCTTGAGAATTGAGAAAAGAAAATATGAAAAGTATTAAAATCATAACTCTAAATTAATAAATATATTTGAAATTTGTATAATTTTCTATTTAATAGACACATGAAAAGGGAAAAAGTTACAGAGTAGGAAAATTATTTCAGAATTTCAGCGAATCTAATTTCCCTTACTTCTCTTGCCTATCCCGTCATATAGAGCGTCAAAAAAACAACAAAAATGTAGAGTTTTATCGTATCTAAAACAAAACCATCAAAGTAGTGAACGCAAATTTGCGTTCACTACTTTTCCTCGTGCATTGAACTAAGTCAAAATGTCGTCATTCAGGGCGAAGCGATAAATCCAGAAAAACCTATAGAAAGAAATTATGTGTTTATTATTTTGTTTTTTGTTAAAATTACTAATTTTTTCATTTTTTGGTTTTTGCACTTTTCTTGTAATTGGTTTTGTTACAATCTTTTACAAGGGTGGGAAAATTAGGTCTAAAAAAAATTAGTTATTTTTTTTTTGGTTTTCATGGTTGTGATTGTTTAGTTGTTGTTAGTTAATGTCGTATATTTAATTTTTTTGTTCTTCGTTTGTCTTTTTGCTTGTTTTTGTTTTGAAGATATGCCGAAAGAAAGCAAGAAACACCCCGTCGGCAAGCCAACACACCTTTTTTACATTTCGACTACGCTCAATGACCGAGGGGAATTTTGAGGGAAGTCAATCCATATTTATAATACAATTATCATTTCGTTCTGAATGACAATATTTCCAATTTTTTGTATTCTAATATCTATGTTCAACTTCTCCGAAGTTGTGATATACTATTGATTTATATTTACTATTAACATTAAACTTCTCCGAAGTTTTTTAAGTAGCCATGACAAATCAATGATTATGCGAAGAATAATGAAGGGAGGTATTTTTCTGGATTCTTCGCTTCGCTCTGAATGACGGGGAATTTCAGAATCACAGATTTTAATGGATTACGCTGATTACACGGATTTAAAATGTTGGTAATTTAAACGAGATATTTCGCTTCGCTCAATATGACAGGCTAGTTTTTAAGAAAAACGGAATACAAACACCCCGTCGCTACTGCGACACCCCTTTTTTACATTTCGACTACGCTCAATGACCGAGGGGAATTTTGAGAGATTATGGATTCTTCGCTTCGCTCTGAATGACGGGGAATTTCAGAATCACAGATTTTAATGGATTACGCTGATTACACG
>JAUIIX010000127.1 GCA_030431515.1 bacterium | reverse complement strand
AAATCGTCAATTAGAAAATTAAATTTTAAGAATAGGAGAAAACGAATTGTCAACACATCATCAAGTAATTATCATAGGTTCTGGTCCAGCAGGATTAACAGCAGCTTTATATGCATCAAGAGCTAATCTAGAAACAGTTGTATTTGAAGGTATGCAACCAGGCGGTCAGTTAACTATAACTACTGAAGTAGAAAACTATCCAGGTTTTGTAAATGGGATACAAGGACCGGAAATGATGGATATACTTAGAAAGCAAGCACAGAGGTTTGGTACAAAGTCGATATTTGAAACGGTAAATAAAGTAGATTTCTCTGAAAGACCATTCAAAATGTCAACAGAAAAAGGTGATTACACTGCTGATGCTATTATAATATCAACTGGTGCTACAGCAAAATTACTAAACATCCCTAGTGAAGAAACTTATTGGGGATCAGGAATTTCTGCTTGCGCTACTTGTGATGGATTCTTTTTCAACGGAGAAAAAAATCTGTTCATTATTGGTGGGGGAGATACGGCTATGGAAGAAGCACTTTTCTTAACTAAATATGGGCAAAAAGTAACCGTTGTTAATAGAAGTGAAAATTATAGAGCTTCTAGAATAATGCTTGAAAGAGCAAAAAATCACCCTAAAATTGAATTTATTGAAAATGCTGTAGTTGATGAATATATTGGAGAAACAACTAATGGTATTAAAAAGCTTACTGGTCTTAATTTAAAAGATGTAAATACTGGTGAAGTTACTTTCTACGAAGGTGGTGGAGCATTTATCGCGATTGGACATAAACCTAATACAGATATATTCGAAGGTATCATAGATATGAACGAAGTAGGTTATATTTTAACAAAAGATAAATCTACTTATACAAATGTAGATGGTGTTTTTGCATGTGGAGATGCTCAAGATCATGTTTATAGACAGGCTATTACGGCAGCAGGAACTGGTTGTATGGCTGCTATAGATGCGGAAAGATGGTTAGCTGAGCAAGAGTAGAATTGATTAAAGTTATTGGATAAAGGCTAAGATTGATAATATCTTAGCCTTGTTCAATTAATTATATCAGAATTTGTAAGAACAAATTCTCTTTGATATGGTATTTTAAGAATAAAAGTTGAACCATTACCTACTTCTGATTTAAGACTAATTGAACCACCCAAAGAATCGATATATTTTTTTGCAATAGAAAGACCTAAACCAGTACCATTTATATGTTTAGTTAGATTAGTTCTATAGAATGCGGAGAAAATGTTTTTTTGATCTTCTAAAGGAATTCCAATTCCATTATCAGTTATAGAAATAGAAATATCAAATTCATTATCTTCAAGTTTAATAAATATTATATCTTTAGAAAATTTTATTGCATTAGCTATAATATTATTGAGACAGTGATGGATTGCTTTTTTATCAGTAAATATATAATCCAAATTGGAATTATTTAAATACTTTATTTCCCTTTCTTTATTAATTGTTACAAAATCTTGAATTAAATCTCTTATAAGAATATCTAAATTAAACCTTGATTTCGTTAATTTATGTTTTCCATTTTCAATCTCTCCATAATTTAAAGTATCCTCCAATAAATCTTTCATTTGCACTACGGAAAATTGAATTTTATTTAAATAGTTATTTACTGAGTCAATATCTTGTTTTAATGCAAACTGGTAAATTAAATAAGTTGAATTTTGAATAACTGTTAAAGGCGTTCTATATTCGTGAGAAACTGTGGCAACGAATTTTGTCTTCAATTTACTTAATTGCTGCTCTTTTTCAAGCAATAACTTTACTTCAGTATTGTACTTTTCTAGTTTTTGTTCTGATTTCTTTCTCATTTCAACTTCTTTTTGAAGCAATTCTGTTCTTTCTCTTACTTTTTTATCGAGTTCATTATTTAATAATTCTAATTTATCTTGTGTTACTAAGAATTTGTTTACCATTTTATTAAATGAATTAGCAAATTCACCAATTTCATCTCTATTTTCATATGTAACTAAATCATTATAATTTCCATTTGATATGTTTGTAGTTTTCATTTTTAAAGCTGAAATTGGATTAAGAATCCTCCTATACATTACAAATGAAATAAATAGTAATGATACAAAAAACAATACAAACGAAACATACATTAGATTAGAAAATTTAACATATTTTTTTTCTAAATTATTAATATTCTTACTTATTAGTTTGTTCAAGTCTGTTTCTAAAGTGAACATATTTCTGTTTCTAATATCAATAGTATCTAAAATATCTACTAAATTTATAAACGTTATTTTATATTGATTTGATAGTTGTAATATTGAGTCTTTTTTTAATACATTTTTATCTAACTTTTTAGTTTGTTTTTCTAAAGTACTAATCATATTTAGTACTTTACCTACATATTCGGGTTTTCGTCTTACAATAAAATCCTTTTCACTCCTTCTGATTTGAAGCATCGAAATAGTCAAAAGACTTAAATTTTCTTTTTCTAATAGATATTCAAGATTATGTACATTTCTACGAAATTCTCCTTCGTATCCATTATCTTCATCTAACCCTCTCATTTTCCAATATTCGAAAGTTTTATTTGTGTAATTTAAAAGAGTATCAATCTTCAAATGAATTATTTTATTGAATTTATCAGAATTATTTAAATTTACTATATTTTTTGCACTTTCTAAATTTGAATTGTATCTTTCAATTAATCCTATATTTTTGTTTTTAAGGAAAATACTATAGTCTTTACTTGCTTTTGATAAAAGACTCTCAATTTGATTAAAATTATCTTTAGTTTCTAAGATATTTGTATTTAATAAAGAAATAATTATTATGGAAATAATGCTTATTAAGCTAAAAGAAATAAAGAGAATTAATTTATGGGTTATTTTCATATTTATACTAATTCAACTTTGTTTACAAGTTTCTTATTGTTAAAATATCTATCTTTAAATTCGGGTTTGATTTTATCTAAATCTAATAGCACAACACAATCAATGGAATTGTTAAAGGATTTATCAATACCAAAACCAAGGAACTTAACTCCTCCATATTCACATAATTCTGTATACTTTCTTAATAATATCGGGACAGTGTAGCCAAGTTTAGCTAATGCTTGCTTCAAATTAAAAAAATCTTCTTTATAGTCATTTCCATTTAATGTTGCATATATACTTTTATATGAAAGTCTAGATATTTCAAACTTATACTTTGGAACTAAATAGTTATTTTTTGAATCAGAATACCACTTCTTATAATAAAAAACTATTAAGTTCTTTGCCAATTCAGAATAAGTGTCACTAAGACTTACAGCACCAAACAAGTATTTAATATGTGGTTTTTCAATAACATATTTTCCTATTCCTTGCCAAAGATGATCTAATGCGTTAGTTCTCCAATACTTTTGTTGA
>JAUIIX010000126.1 GCA_030431515.1 bacterium | reverse complement strand
ATTGACTTTAAGTCTTTAGGGTTGGAAAATGATTTAGAGTTGCCAGAACAATTAAATAGTTTGGGAGTAGTAAATCTTTCTGGAGTTATTGACGGTTTTTATAACGATTTTAAAATGGACTTAGATATAGCTTCTGATATCGGAGCAGTAGAAGCAGATTTATTATGCTCAATAGATCAAGACAGTAAGTTTGGCTATAAAGGAGTATTAAATACTTCAGAGTTAGCATTGGGTGATTTAAGCGGGGTAAAAGATTTAGGGGTAATATCTACCAATTTAAATATAGATGGTAAAGGTACAACGTTAAGCGATTTAGATTTATTTATAACAGGAGAAGTTCCTTTAATAGAGTATAGGGGATACGCGTATAAAAATGTTGCCTTAAATGGAGATTTTAAAAATTCATCATTTAATGGTAGTGTCGATATGAAAGATAGGAATGTAGATTTTTCTTTCGATGGAATAGTTGATCTTAATCAAAAGCCGATGCAGTTCAATTTTGAAGCAGATATTCAAGAAGTAGATTTAGAAGCATTAAATTTAATAAATGATAGAATTTCTCCTATTGTTTGTGTGAACATAGAAGCAAATGGTTTTGGAAATAATCTAGATGATTTTTCAGGGTATGTCCATCTTAACGATGTTTCATATTTCGAGAATGGAAAAGACTATTATTTTGATTCAATACTTTTTGAATCTCAAAGTAACTCGCGTTACCATAGTATTGATGTGTATGCGCAATTTGCAGAGCTAAGTATGAAAGGAGATTATAGCTTAGATTCCTTGCCTCAAAGTTTATATGGTTTAGGGTCTAAAATATTACCTTCTATATTTACTGAGCAAGAACGAATAGAAATGAAAAATCAATATTTTGATTTGGACTTTAAAGTAAACGATTTGTCAATGTTAACTGAGTTGTTTTTTCCTGCTTTAAAAGTTTCTAATGAAACGAAAGTAAGTTGTGAATATCAAAGTAAAGATGATTTGTTAGCACTCGCATTTCATTCAAATTATGTTAAATATAATAACATAGAGTTTAAGGGAGTTAAATTGGATACAACCAGAAAAATAACAGGGTTTGATCCGTTTTATGTCTTTGATTTAAAGGTCGACACATTGGTTCCTGTTCAAGGAAGAATAGTTGAGAATATAGAACTACAAGCAAAAGCATATCAGGATAATGTAGCTTCAAAAATTTTGTGGGGGAATGCAGATTCTTCTTATTGGGGTTATCTAGATATAGATGGTTATGTTTTGAGTCCTCATCATTTTGAAACAGAAGTATTGCCATCAGTTTTTTATGATGAAAAAGTTGGACGTTGGGAAATACAAAGAATTGCAAATATTTCGATTGATACCACTTCAGTGAAAGTAGATAATCTGGTAGCGCACAATGATTATCAAACAATTAGAATAAACGGGAAGGTTTCTGAAAGGCCAATAGATCAATTAAATTTTGAATTAGGAAGTTTTGAATTGAGTAACTTTAATAATCTAATCAATAAAAAAGACAGCTCATTATTACTTGATGGTGTGGTAAACTTATCTGGTTTTGTCTCAGATGTATATAATGATTTATTTTTTGATGCATACTCATGGGTAGATGATCTTTCAGTTAATAAAGAATTAATTGGGGATTTAGAATTAAACTCGAATTGGAATGAGCTATTGAAAAGAGTTGAACTAAATGGTAATTTGAGTAGAGAAAATGGTGTTAAAGATTTAGAGTTGGTTCAAGGGCATTATTATCCTAAAAAAGAAAAAGATAATTTGGATATGATTCTATCGTTTCAAGAAACAGATTTGACTTTTGTAAATGTTTTCTTACCAACTACATTACAAGACTTAAAAGGGGATTTAAAAGGAGATATACTAATTAAAGGAGAGTTAACACAACCTAAGTTGAAAGGAGACTTGTATCTAGATAGTGCTGAGGTTACAATAGGAATGTTAAATACCACATACTATACCAATGGGCCAATCAAAATTGAAGAAGATTTAATAGGGTTAGAAGCGTTGGCAGTAAAAGATAAATTTGGAACAGAAGCCACATTAATTGGGTCTTTTTTTCATGATAATTTTAAGAAATATAGTTATGATTTCTTCGCTTTTTTTGATCGCCCTTTCTTAGTTATGAATACCAATTATGAACAGAATAATTTGTATTACGGAGATGCATTTGCAACAGGAGATGTCTCGATTAATTATGAAAAAGTTCTCGAGATTACAGTCAATGCACAATCAGAAAAAGGAACGAATGTAACCTTGCCTCTTTATGGTTCTGAAGAAGTGGTATTAGAAGATTTTATTACGTTTGTAAACGATAGTGAGGAAGATGATGAGTATGAAGTGAATCTGGATGGGATTAATCTGAATTTAAGCTTGGATATTACCGAAGATGCAGAAATTCAACTTGTTTTCGATGATGTTGTAGGCGATGCAATGCGAGGAACTGGTTCAGGTCACATAGATATGTATATTGATCAATTTTATGATTTCTATATGTTTGGAAATTATACAGTAAAAGAAGGTAGTTATTTATTTACGCTTAGAGATTTTATCAATAAAAAGTTTAATGTCAAAGAAGGTGGGACAATTAGTTGGTATGGAAACCCTTATGATGCAGATGTCAACCTTGTAGCTGTTTATCCATTAAAAGCAAGCTTGTATGATATAATGCCTGAAAGTGAGCGGGATTTATATCGCCAAAAAGTAGCCGTAGAATGTGAGATGAATTTGACGAATAGTTTGTTTAATCCGAATATCGATTTTAATGTAAGTCTTCCACGTAGTGATGAAAATGCAAAAAGTATACTTGCTAATCTCGTTGACACGCCAACTGAAATGAATAGACAAGTGTTTTCATTGCTGATATTGAATAAGTTTTTGCCTCGAGTTGATGCAGTGTCAGCAACTGCAAATTCAGGAGTGTTAGGAGCTACAACTAGTGAAATGCTGTCCAATCAGTTGAGTAATATGTTGTCCAATTTTACAGATGATTTTGATGTCGGATTTAACTATCGTCCAGGCGACGAAATAAGTAATAACGAAGTCGCTTTAGCCCTGTCAACTCAATTGCTTAATGATAAACTGACAATATCGACTAATCTAGGAGTGTCTAGTGGAACCAATGGTAGTAGTACCAGCGAGTCAACCAATAATTTTATCGGAGATGTTGATGTAGAGTATCAATTAAATGATAAAGGAAATGTAAGAGTACATGCTTTTAATAAGTCTAATGAATTTGATATTTCTAATGCTGATAATAGTGTCAATACACAAGGTGTAGGTATTTTTTATCAAGAAAACTTTAGTACATTTAAAGAGTTAATGTGTAAGCTCAAAAATGTATTTAAGTCCAATGATAAGGACTGTGGAGTTGATGAATAAACTAAAAAATAGTTCAAAAAGTATATTTTTGAGGATGTATGGGTAAAAAAAGC
>JAUIIX010000056.1 GCA_030431515.1 bacterium | reverse complement strand
GCAATGGCTGGGATTACAATTTTAATGGCAGTCTGGTGGATGACTGAAGCAGTGCCACTTTCGGTTACCTCGATGTTACCACTGATTTTATTCCCATTTTTTGAGATTCACTCAGCAAATGATACTGCCAATCAATACATCAACTCAACTATATTCCTATTTCTCGGTGGTTTCCTGCTTGCTCAGGCAATGGAAAGGTGGGAATTGCACAAGCGTATATCACTTTATATAATTCGCTTTCTGGGCGGTGATGCTATTGGTATTCTAAGGGGCTTTTTTATCTCGAGTTGGTTGCTGTCTATGTTTATTACAAATACTGCCACAACAATTATGATGTTACCAATTGCAATTGCAGTAATTAAAGGATTGGAAGGGAAATTCAGCGACAAAGCAATTAATAATTTTTCAATTGCCTTATTACTTGGAATTGCATATTCATCGTCGATAGGGGGTATTGCCACACTCGTCGGAACAGTTCCAAATATTGCCTTCAAGAGTATATTTGAGATGTCATTTCCGAATGCACCTGAGATAACATTTGCAAAATGGATGTCATTTGGTGTGCCTATGTCTTTAGTCTTGATGATAGTAATATGGTATGTACTTATTAAATTTTTATTCAAAATTGATAAAGAAATCCAAATTGATAAAACATATATAAGTAAAGAAATAAAAAAACTTGGGAAAATATCAATTCAAGAAACTATAATACTTTATACAATGGTATCTGCATCATTACTTTGGATATTCAGAGTAGATGTTGATTTTGGTTTTATTCAAATTCCTGGTTGGAGTAATGTGCTTTCTGACCCTTCATTAATTGATGATTCAACTGTTGCAATTGGGCTTTCGATAATCTTATTTATAATTCCTGCCACATTAAAAAACTTCGGAACAGATTTTAGATTAATGACAAAAGATACAATTATCAAAATTCCTTGGGATATACTTCTACTTTTTGGAGGTGGATTTGCAATGGCAAAAGGATTTCAAAGTACTGGTTTATCGGAAGTAATAGGTAGTAGTTTCGCAGGAATGCAAAATGTTCCGCCTCTATTAATTGCCTTTATAATTAGTTTAGTAGTTGTATTCTTAACAGAGTTTACATCAAATACTGCAACAACTTATACATTTTTGCCTATTTTAGCATCAATTGCAGTTGCTATAGATATTAATCCGATGATATTAATGATACCTGCTACAATAAGTGCTTCACTTGCCTTTATGTTACCAGTTGCAACCCCACCAAATGCGATAGTATTTGGCTCTGGGAAAATCAGCATAGCCGAAATGGCAAATACTGGCTTGTGGCTCAATATAATTGCAGCTGTCTTAGTGCCGCTTATATTTACATTAATTGGCTATTATGTCTTTGGTATAGATGGAAGTATAAACCCGACTTGGGCTGAGTAAGTTTTTTGCGATTATAGATTAATTTACTATTTTTGTAAAAAAGGAGATTGCTTTATGAAATGTTTTATACTTGTTTTTGTGATTTGCCTTACTAATCTGCAAGCTGTTATTATTCCTTATATACCAGCTAAAAATAATATTGCTATTGTTGTTGGTGGTAATTTCACCCAAATCAATAATAATATAGACTATCTTGAAGTTGAATCGAGTTTAGGGTATAATTTGGGTGTTCAATATGTTTGGAATTTAGGTGAGGAAACTAAATCACGGGCTGGAGTTGACTTTAGATTATCGTACATTAGTAGAAGTATCGAATATGAATATAACAGCCCTGTAGATGATGTGAATATTCTTAATTTTACAGAAAAAAATAAAGTTATTCAATTAGCAACTTTGTATCATTTTAAGTTTATAAATACACCTAAAAACAGTTCTCACATAATTACAGGACCATACTACAATTATAATTTAAATGAAGAAGTAAATCCATTCCTAAATGCTGATTCTATTCCTAAATTAGAAATTGGTATATCTTTCGGTGCTGGGTATGAATATAATTTTAAAAACTATAAATTAAGTATAGAGTATAGTTATCAAATAGCATTATTAAATAAATATCATTATGAAAAAAAATATCTAAGAAACTATTCTCATTTCATTAATTTCATTTTCACACAAAAGAAATTGTTTTAAGGAGATGAAGGTATGAAATATATAGTATTTTTTTTATTGATGAGTGTATCTTTTTTAAAAGCAGAAGAAATAGAAGAAATAGGTTGCTCTAATTCATACACAAATACGATTTATGAACCAATCGGAATATTAATTGGAGTGAATAAATCAAATCTAAAGCATAATATTAATACTGCTATTTTACTAAAATAGCTACGTAGTTGCGATATGTTTGTAAATACATTATTACTAATTAATAAAGTGCCTTTAGGTACGAAATGTAATTATCTGAACAATATATTCCAAAAAAACAATACTTTAATATTGCTGTTTTACCAACTATTTCAAAGTTTTTTTAGTTTTCCACAAAAATAATTTGGATTGTATGCAAATTACTCTTAATTTTGTAGTTCTTTATAGAACATTACTGAAAAAAGGTTTTCAAAATGGCAAAAACGCAGACATTTGGAGATAAATCCAAAAAAAAAGCAGCAGACGACTATGTGTCTGTAAAAGTTATTAAATGGTACAATGACGAGAATAGAGGTACATTACGTGCTTCTGAGAAACTTGTTAAAGTAAAAGATGTAAATGAATTAGCAACTATTGAATTATAACGGATAAAATTATGAAAAAAGGAATTCATCCTGCATACAGAGTGATTGAAGTAAAAATGACAGACGGAACTACATTCCTAACTCGTTCTTGCTACAAATCAGATAAAATGGCTCTTGAGATTGATTCTAAATCTCACCCATTCTATACTGGTAAACAAATGCTTGTGGATACAGCAGGACGTGTTGATAGATTCAAGAAACGTTTCGAAAAAGCACAACAACTTAGATCTAAAGGAGGAGAATAATGTCAAATATATTCCCAATGCAAACTGGTGTTAATACAAAAGGTAAAAAAACTGTTGTAAAGAAAAAACACAACCCTATCAAAGGTAGAAAAGCAATTGATCATCTTGATATTAAATTTTTAGGTAGATATATCAACGATCAAGGTAAGATTCTTCCTAGAAGAATTACTGGTGTTACTGCTACTCAGCAGAAAGCAATCGCAAGAGCTATCAAACACTCTCGCCATTTAGCACTTATACCATTTGTGGCTTCTGACTTAAGTTAAGTTTAGCAATCCTACAGAAAATATTAAAGCGACTATTATTTTATAATTGTCGCTTTTCTTATTTTATCTCAATCAAAAAAATAATAATAATTTTGTTATCATACTTTTTTTTGCTAATTTTATGTTTTAAAATAATTACATTGGAAAAAAGTGGAAGAGAAAATAGCAAACTGGGAATATGATGATTTCTTGCATTTTTTATTAATACATGCAGCATCTTCAGATTTGAACATATCTGACGATGAAAAAAAATTGATAATCGAAACTGCTACTGAAGATAAATATCATGAATTACTTGAGTTTTATCAAAATAATTCTGACTTTGAGAATATGCTAATCTTACATGAATTTAAAGATAAGTATCTAAATTCTCCAGATAAGATTGACGAAGTATTTACTAAAGTAGAAGATTTGTTCTATGCTGATGGTGAATTTTCTATTAATGAAAAGAATTTGAATATTGCTTTAAGAATGATATTTGAATAAATTTTTATTATAAATATTGTTATCAAAATTAAATCTAAGCGAAGAATAATCTTCGCTATTTTTTTTGATTATTCAGTAAAATAATTTATTTTTGTTTTTAGTAATTGCAATTTTTGAAAAAGGTATCAATTATGAAATATTTTATTCTTTTCTTAGGAATAATTTTTTTCGCCCTTTCCTGTAAAGAAGAAAATGAAAAACCAATTATCCAATCAAAATTTATTCTAAAGTTTGACAATAGTGAATTACTACCATATCAATTTGTTCATTTTAAAAGTAATAATATACCAAATGAAGAAAATGAAATAGCTATCGGAACTGAAACTTATTATTTATATAAAACCTCAGATTCAACATTATCTTTTATTCTACCAGATTTAGCTAAAGGTAAACATATAATTACTTCTCCAGATTATGAAGATTTTGAAATTGAAGTCAAAGAACATCAAAAATATGATTTAAGTAGTATAACTTCTATTTTTCAGTCTAAAGAAGAAGAGTTAAATAGTAAAATAAACAATCCTGGTTACTCAAATAAAAATATCGAAAATAAAATAAAATTCAGCAAAGACCTTTCAGATTTACATAATAATCTTTCAAATCAAGACAAAGATTTATTTTTAAAATATTATCATGCAAATATTGAGATTTTTTCAGATTTTATTGATGATATTATAAATGAAAGAGATGAAAATTTTATTTTTGAATTAGAAAATAGGAACTGTGAAGGCGAAAATTATAAGGAATTTTATAATTGTACTCATGAAAAATTTGCAAATATTTATAATAGATTGAATTCTGGATTAGTAAAATTTAATCTAAATCTTAATTTACAATCTATTTTAAATCCAAATAATAATTGGTTGGAAAAACCACATAATTGGAAGGAAAATGATAGTAAATTAAATATACTTGGATTGTCATTATATTCTCTTTTAAATAGAATAAATATAGATATATCTACTTTTAATGCTAATACATATAGATTGTCAACGAGGCAGATTATTCTGAGCAACCAAACATTTGAAGGGGTTAAAACAAAATATACTTCTAATAAATTTGATGATTTAGATATATATCCTTATTTCGCAACTTATAATATTGATAGTTCTCTTTATTTTGAAAATACTTTACTATTAGATAAAGCAAAAAAGTATTATGAAAAGATAGCAGGTAAAGTATTAAATATTACTGATTCTATTCCCAAAAATGATTTTTATACAGATGATAATTTTCAAGTTAAAGATATTGAAGTAAAAGCAGAAAACATTTCTAATCCTAATGTTGAATGGGTTAATTCAAGTGGAAAATCAATAATGTTTAGAAATAATACTGAAACTGAACAAAACTTCTCTTATGACTTGATATATAAAACTCAAGGACAAGAAATCAAAAAAAATATAGATGCTACTATTACATTTCACCTTAATAAAGGTATAGATTCTGTTCAAATAGGAGAACAAATCTGGTCAAGTAAGAATTTAAAAGTAAGAACATTTAGAAATGGAGATTCTATATATTTTTGCAAAAATGGTGGAGAATGGGCAAAGTACAATAGTATGGGTTTACCAACATGTGCATATACATTATTTGATTCTACAAGATACCAACATTTAGGACTACACTATAATTGGTTTGCAGTTATCGACCCACGAGGATTAGCTCCAGAAGGATGGAGAATTGCCGAATGGGACGACTTTACTTACATAAAATCAGTATTAGGCGGTAAAGATTTTTTGAGTAAATTAAGATCTACAAGTGGATGGGAAAATCAACCTGGAACAAATGAATCTGGACTTGGGTTCAAAAAAACTGGATATACATTTAACTGGGGTCATTTTACTGATTATACAATCCGTCATCATCAATGGGTTCCAACATCTGACATTACATATACTCTTTCTGATTCATTAAATTCATCTTACGTTGGAATAGATGATTTGAATTCACAAGACTATTTATATTTAGAAAAAACTCAATTAACACAAGATAAAGCACTAAATGCACGTTTTGGTAGAGTAGTTAGGATAATTAAAGAATAATTAATTATACCATATTTGTAACTTTTTGCTATTTTACAAGTAAAAAGATAAATACATTATATTTACTATAGGTCAAAGTATGAAATATCTATTATTAATATCACTAACTTTATTTTTACTTTCTTGCAAAGAAAGTAATGATGGATTTGAGACTTTTTATAAATGGAATAATGTAAATGAAATAGTGAATAGGGATAGTTTAATTAATGAATTAGGATTTGAATTAGATTTATATGATGGGATTATTATTAATGAAGTAAATTATAATCTATTTGGAGATGAAGAATTGTTTAATCATATAATAAGTGCATATTTTAAAAATGATAATAATGAAAATTATGTAAGTTCTTTTAGTCTAAACTATGATTATATTACTAACGAATATAATAATTATTTCTTTGAATATTCTTACTTCAAGAATGAAAATGAATTAACAAATGTAAAATTTATAAACAACGGCATAAATGTATCTATAAACTTAGAAAATGAATTCAAAAATTATTCTATTTTTACAGATACTATTAATTCTGATATTAATTTAAGATTTAGTAAATACGATTATGATTATAGCAGTATTTATTTAGCACATATAGTTAAAATCAATCCTTTTGATATGAAATCTCCAAATAAAACACTTGAGTTTTTTAATAGTAGTGATTTTACTTTATTATATGATAATATAAAAGCAGAAATCGAAAAGTATTATACCTTGAATGATGAAATTGGTTTTGTTTTTGATTCATATCATGTAAAATATAATGTAATCGAAAAAGAAGGAAAGAAGTACTTAGTATTAAACAAAGAAATTTACCCTTTAAGATTAAGATATTTGCCAGAATAAATCAGTTTTCATTTAAATAAAGTACATCAGTATCTCACATTACTTATATTCGTTTTGTTCATTGTGTTTTTAATGCTTGCTAAATAAATTGAAAATTATTTTTATTATTATATTAAAATAGCACTTAGCTTAATTACAATGAGTAATTTTCTGACTTATTTTTAAATTTTTGTAACGTTTTCAAATTTAAAGTGTAATTAACAAGATAATTAGAAACAATTTTAAATTTATTTATTGAGGTATAAAATGCATATTACTAAATTGAAGCTTGGATTACTTAGCGTTACTCTAAGTTTTTTCTTATTTTCTTGTTCTGATGATGAGGACAATTATCCATTAGAAGGTTGGTCTTCATGGGATACCTTTGAATCAAGATATATCTATAATTTTCATGATTTTCATTTTGATGTTGACTCTTACAAAGGTATAATAGAAATCAATACATTTGATAGTAAAATAGAAGGTGAAAATAGAGTGTTTATGATTGAGTCAATGTTTAATGATAAAAAAGAAGATAGAACATATTACATTGACTATATAAATTATAATGGTGAAGCATCAAACCACTATCAGAGTATAACATATTTATCACATTATTTTTACAAACGAAATTATCAAAATGATATTAATAATCTTGAAATTGAATTTTCAATAGATAGTAAAATTTACAATTTCACTTACCATCAAACAAATACTTTAATGAATATTTTGGAAACAAATATAAAATTAGAAGATGAAATTGAAATTAAGTTAAATGGTTCTTATGACACAGGAAGAATAAGATTTTCCAATATTTTTGACACATCAGATAGTATTGTTTATTTAGATAGTTTAGATAATCCATTCAAGACTTTCAAAGATGATAAAGTTACAATTCGTAGAAATGAAGTGTTAGAATATGCGGCAAGCTTTGGTGCAGATACAAACAATATGAAATCGGTGGATTTAGAATTATCTACAGTAGATACTACTCAATTTACTCAAAATAAAAATAAGTTCATTATTTTTAGTAAATCTACGAAAGTAATTAATGTAAACTTAAAGAATTAGAAATTAATTTAAATTACATCATAAATAGTAATTTAAGTATTTCTTATTACCGTCTTTCGCTTTACTCACTACGTTTTTATATCCTTTTTGTTGAAATCATTGCATCTAACTTTTACTGTTGAAATAAGTAAGAAAAGATATTTAACTAAAATAATTCTACAAAAAAAAATACTTCCGAAGAAGTATTTTTATAATTTATAATTCAAACGAGTTTAATATTAAAATTATTTCACTCTTATTTTTTGACCAATTTGTAAACGTCTTGGATTAACATTACTATTTAATTTTTGAATTTGGTCAACACTGATACCAAATTTAGAAGCTACAATTGCTAAGTTTTCACCTTTTTTCAAGTTGTAATAAATTGGATTAGATGATTCATTTTTAGCAGAATTAGACCCTTTTGACATCATATCTGCATTAAGTGCTAATCTTTCACCTGCTTTAATATTAACACCTGAAATATTATTCCAAGATTTAATATCATTTACGCTCACATCATATCTTGATGCAATTGATGATAAAGTTTCACCTTTTCTAATTGTATGATATTCTAATTTTTTAGGAGTACTTGATTTAGTTATATTTACATTATCAGATTGAATTAATAATTTTTGACCAGGGTAAATTCTTGACCCTTTGATATTATTCCAATTTCTAATTTCTTGTGCTAATACACCATAGTTTTCTGCAATTTGTCCAAGTGTTTCACCTCTTCTAACTTTATGATTAGTAAAGTTATTTGATTTAGAAGGTAAAGTACCATTATCTATTAATTTTAATTTTTGACCTTGATAAATATAATCTGAACTTAAATTATTCATAGATTTTAAATCACTAACACTTATATTATATCTTTTTGAAATATTATATAAACTTTCACCTTTATTCACTGAGTGAACTTGTATATTAGATTCAGAATTAGTTGGTTTGGATATTGAAGCAACATTAACTTCATTATTAGAATTTCCACCAAGTGTTTTTTGAATTTTTAACTTTTGCCCAGGGTATATTTTAGAACCACGAAGTGAGTTTTCTCTTTGAATATCAGAAACCGACATATCATATTTAGAAGCTATACGTCCTAAAGTTTCCCCTCTTCTAACATAATGAAAAGCTATTTGTTTTTCATTAACTCTTTCATTATTTTTCAAACTTTCAGGATTAACTAAAGTTACAATTCTTAGATTAGTACCACTTCTTAAACTATTACCTTTTAATCTATTGTCTTTTTTAATTTTATCCGCATCAGTTTCATACATAGATGCAATTTCAGAAATACTCTCACCATATTTAACTCTATGATTTACAACTATTGCTCTATCTAATTTAGGATTAACATTTGTCGATCCAGTTTCTGCAATATCCTCATCTTCATCAGAATCTTCGTCTGCTTCTTCTTTAAGAGAAACTATTAGTTTTTGACCAATATTTAGAGTACTATTTTTACTTCTTAATCCATTCAAATCAACTAAATAATCAATAGAAACACCATACTTTCTAGCGATTCTATAAAGTGATTCGCCTCTACTAACATAATGAACTAAATCAATCGAACCATCAAGAGGATAATAGGATCCCGATTCATCAGCTATTTGATTAATTTCTTCATAACTCGCAACCGAAATTGGTAGTTTTAAAGGATTACCTCTTTTTAGTCTAGTTCTAGTAGATTTCAACCCATTTAATTCAACAATTTCTTGTGCTGAGATGTCATATTTCCTGGCAATTTTAGCAATAGTTTCACCAGAACTTATACTATGTTCTACATAAGGTTGTTTTTCTTCAGGAGTTAAAAGAGCAAAGTTAGTAGCAAATATGTCTTTAGTTTGATGAGGGATTTTTAATCTATAATTAACAGCATTAGGAGGAGTTGTAGATCTTAATAATTCTGGGTTAAGTGCATAAATCACTGAATCAGTGATATTAAGACATTTTGACAATGCCGAAACACTAACCGGTTCATTTAACATAATAATATCAAACTTGTATTCATCATGATAATTAAAAGTATCAACTTGGAAATTATAAAGATGAGGTTCCATAGCAACTAAAGCAGTTGAAATAAATTTAGGAACATAGTATCTTGTTTCTTTCGGCAATAAATGAGAGATTTCCCAAAAAGTAGGATTAGTTTTTCCCGAACGTTTGATAGCTCGTCCAACTCTACCTTGACCGCAGTTGTATGCAGCTAAAGCAACATGCCAATCACCAAATTCTTTATGTAAATATTTAAGATATTTCATTGCGGCACGAGTTGATTTCTCTGGGTCTCTTCTTTCATCAACCCAAATTGAAGAACTTGAATTTAAACCAAAATCTTTACCAGTTGGATACATAAATTGCCAAAGACCAACAGCAGAAGCTCTTGAAACAATTGTAGGATTCAAACCAGATTCAATCATAGATAAATAAACTATTTCCTCTGGAACTCCCTCTTCCTTAGCTATTTGCTTCATAAGTGGAAACCAGCGAGTACTTTTGCTATACCACGATTCAAATACTTTTCTACCAAACTTAGTTTCCGTAAACCATTTGATTGATTTTTTTACAACATCATTCTCTGGCATTGGGATAGTTAAATATGTAGGTAAATATGTTTGACCTACTCCAGTAGAAGCTACTTTTTTATCTTTAAGTGTAATTAAATCACCAACTATAATATCTTCTTCTGCAATCATTTCAGAAAAGATTTTTTCTTTAATCAAAAATAATGGTGAATTAGCATCAATCAAGTCGCCTTTATCTGCTAATTTTCCATAATCGTCCATTATCTGAATAGCCAAATCCGTAAAATCGGTATTTGTCATAATATCAGGATAACTTGCAAGTGAGTTAATTATATCTAAAGATATTTTAAAATATTTTTCTGCACCTAATGTATCTTTTTTTGTAGATAAGATAATTGCTTGAATGTAAGTTTTTCTAGCACTATTTAGTACTTCTAAAACATATTCATCTGTGGTATAAATTGGTGTCTTAATATCATCTAATTCTGAATATTCATCTGGAAATATCATATACTTCTTATTTTGCAAAGAGTTAGTCTGTGCAAAAATCGAAATACTCGTAAATAAAAACACAAAAAACAGTAATTTCATACGCCTCAACTCCGACGATGGTTTAATCATTAGAAAAGTCCCCCATTTCTAAAACTTAAAATTAAGGATATTTATTAACAAAACAAAATTTTATTCTGATTTTAATAATTTCATTTGTATAAGTGACAATATTATCAGAATAAAAAATAGCACATAAGCTATCGCAGACGAATACGAAATTTGGTCAAATTGGTTAAATGCTTTGTCAAAAATTGCATAAACTAATGTATTCGTACTACCCAAAGGTCCACCTTTTGTCATCACATATATTTCTACAAATACCTGAAAACTTTTGATTGTATTTATAATTAATACAAACATAATTGCAGGTTTCATAAGTGGAATTGTTATTTTCCAAAATTGCCCTTTTTTATCTAAACCCTCTAACTCTGCCACATCGTACAAATCTTTTGGAACTGTCTGCAAGTAACTCAAGAATATAAGCATATAATAGCCAATAGATAGCCATATATCCATCACCATTATAGCAAGAAGTGATGTGGAAGGTTCAAGTAACCAACCTTTTTCTGGGTATGGTAAGCCGACTAAATTCAATAGTGAATTTATATATCCATTACCTGCATATAAATTTGTAAAAATCAGAGAAATCACTACTAAACTTGTTACAGATGGAATAAAAAAAGCACTCTTCAACCACTCTTGAAATTTCCCTTTTATATCATTTATCATAACAGCAAAAATCAATGCAGCAAGACAAGTAATAGGCACAGTTCCAAAAGTAAAGATTGTAGTATTTTGTAATGCTTGATAAAAATAAGGGTCATTAAATAATTTTATATAATTATCAAATCCAATAAGTGTTAATTCATTTGATAAGGTCTTGTATTCTGAAAAACTTAACACAAAAGAATATATAAGTGGATATAACCAAAATACCAAGAATGAAATTATCCACGGCATCAAAAAAAGCAAAGAATATTTGGTGTTCTTCCTCATTCTTTAAATGGCTCTTTTATACTCATCAAACCATTAATTATATTAACTTTTATAATTTCATTTTCAATATCAACTTCTTTAATCACATCATCTATAACAGGCAAAGCAAGCAAACCATCACTCATTCGCATCTGCCAAACATCGTTCCCAGGCAAATACCATACATCTACTATTTTACCCAGTTCCTCCCCAGTATGCACATCAAAAACTTTGCAACCTATAATCTCATCAATTAAAGCAATTTCTTCACTATAAATACTGTCCTTCTCTACAAAAATCCCTTTTTCTCCAAGGGCTTTCGCTTTTTCCTCTGTGTCAATTTCTTTTAAAATTAAATGTGACCTTTTCTTATTAAATTTCCATTTTGTTAAAGTATAAAATTTTACAAATTTGGAGGAATAACCAATGCCAACTTTGCAATTATCTTTTAATTTTTCAATTCCAACAGGAACGTCAGA
Organism: bacterium; assembly: GCA_030431515.1. Lineage (GTDB taxonomy): Bacteria > Bacteroidota > Ignavibacteria > Kapaibacteriales > UBA2268 > JAJRPT01. The sequence continues at coordinate 6,903 of JAUIIX010000056.1, read as the reverse complement.
TACAGTTAATTCGCCTTTGTAACCTTTTATACCAGTTATAGTTCCAATATATTCTAATTCTTCATTCATATTTATTTACTTAGTTTAATATCATAATTACCACCGCTTAATATTAAGCCAATTTTCTTGTTTTCAAATCTATCTTTATTTTTCAAAATCGAAGCAAACACTACTGCCGAACTTGGCTCAATTATTATCTTCATTCTTTGCATAATTAATAATTGAGCTTCACGAACTTCATCATCATTTACAGTCAAAATATCATCAATATATTTGTTAATAATTTTGAAATTCAATTCACCTAAATTAGTAAGTAATCCATCGCAAATTGTATTTGTTGTTTCATTTTTAACTATTTTTCCTTCATTCCAAGAACGCAAAGCATCGTCAACCTCTTCTGGTTCAACACCAATTACTTTGCAATTAGGGAGAAGCGTCTTCGTAGTAATCAATGTTCCTGACATAAGCCCACCACCACCAATTGGAGTAAATATATAATCTAATTCATTATGAGAACTTGTACAATCTTCAATCAATTCCTTAGCAGCAGTTCCTTGTCCGCAAATAGTATTAAAATAATCATAAGGATGAATTAACTTCGCACCTTTCTCTTTGATTACCTTATTCGTTTCCCTTTCCCTTGCATCAATATTCGGTTCGCAAAAAATAATCTCTGCACCATAATCTCTAACAGCATTTATCTTCACTTCTGGGGCATTGCTTGGCATAATAATATACGCCTTTATGTCATTTTCTCTTGCTGCATAAGCAAGTGCCTGAGCGTGATTTCCTGATGAATGAGCAACAACTCCATTAGTTCTATCTTCTTCCGATAAATTCAAAATAGAATTAGTAGCTCCTCTAATTTTAAAAGAACCAGTTTTTTGGAAATTCTCGCATTTAAAAAAAAGATTAGAACCCACCATTTCATCAATTAATTTTGAGGTAAAAATAGCTGTTCTATGTATTTGACTTCTAATCAAATCATGAGCATTTTCAACATCTTTAAATTCTGGTAACATAATTTTCTAATCTACTTTAAGTAATATTCAAATATATGAAAATCCTTTATTAACTAATAATTTTTTAATTTTGAATTAATTAAAAAACAAAAATAAAAAATACTTTATGAAAATATCAGGTTTTTCATTTGTAAGAAATTCAGATAAACTTTATTATCATATAAAAGAAGCAATTGAATCAATTTTACCAATCGTCGATGAATTTGTAGTTGCAGTTGGCAAAGGAGATGAGGACGATACTACTCGTGAAAGCATTGCCTCAATCAAGTCAGACAAAGTAAAAATAATTGATACTATCTGGGATGAAAAATATATGAAACGTGGTAAAATTCACTCTATGCAGACTAATATTGCTAAAAATGCATGCAAAGGTGATTGGCTTTTTTACCTACAAGCAGATGAAATTTGCCACGAAAAAGACCACGAAATGATAGTTTCTAAATGTGAAAAATACCTAAATGACGAGCGAGTTGAAGGTTTTTTGTTTGACTACAAACACTTTTGGGGTGATTACGAACATTATCACCAGTCACACGGTTGGTATCCTTACGAAATCCGTATAATCAGAAATAACCCAAATATTCACTCATGGGAATCAGCACAATCTTTCAGATACTGCGAAGATTTTCGTGACCCTCACCAAAGAGAAGGCACTCGAAAGTTGCGAGTAATCAAAGCCGAAGCAGATATTTTCCACTATGGCTTTGTAAGACCTCCTCATTATATGAGAAACAAATCTAAAGCATTTGCTCAAAACCACAAAGGAATAGCAAGAGCAGAAGAAATTTACAAAGAATTACCTGATGAATTTGATTATGGTCCTTTGAATAAAATAGCAATTTACAAAGGAACACATCCAGCAGTTATGCAACAATTAATAAAAGAACATAACTGGAAAGATAAACTACAATATAGTGGTAAAGTAAATCCAAATAGAGAATTACACAAACACGAAAAATTAAAATACCGTATAGTAACAATGATAGAAAAAATATTCTATGGTGGCAAACAGATGTTTGGATTTAGAAACTACAACTTACTCAAGAAGTAATCTTTTAATATTATTAATTTCATACTTATTAATAATTCTACCGCACAGGTCATCTTTGTGCCAACGAGTCATTACAATAGCAATAACTCCATTAGGTTCTAATCGAGTATAAACAGTAGAAAGTAGCCAATCCCATAGATTTTCACGACATATTATGCTACTTGCTTCAGTATTATTCTTAATTGGGTCATCAATAATAATTAAGTCCGCACCTCTTCCAGTTAAAGAGCCACCAGCCCCAACACAAGACATACTGCCCTTAGCACCATTAATTTTAAAATACCCTTTTGCTTTATTCTTTTTAGAAATAGTAATCCCAATTTCATCACCAATTTCTTCGATAATATTAATAATTTCACCACCCCAATACTCTGCAAATTTAGAATTATAAGAAGTAAGAATAACCCTATGATTTGGATTTTTAACCATATACCAAAGCGGGAAATACTTAGAAATAAGTTCCGATTTACCATGACGAGGAGGCATATTAACAATAAGATTATTATACATACGAGATTCAAGTTTTTCGAGTGAACTAGCAATCAAAGAAAGATGTGGAGCTTCCTTCCAAAAGCCAAAAGAAGCAAACTTAGCAAATTCAATTAAATTAAGATTATTCATATTTTCAATTATTTTATTAAAAATACAAAAATCCTAATTAAATATTATCTATAAAGTTATATATTGTAAATTATAATTAAAAATACGTGGAAGTTTATAATATAAAAAAAAGCCACGCAATTGCATGGCTTTCAATTCTAATATTTGAATTATAAAAATTATCTTTTAACTATGAATTTCTTTGTGTCGCTTTTATTATCTGAATAAATCGAGATAAAATAAGCTCCTTCTGAGTAATTAGAAATATCAATTCTATTTGTAAAAGTATTAGTAGTATAAACTACATCGCCTTTTACATTGCTAATTTCAATTTTAGAGATATTTCTATTTACTAAATTCAAGTTAATAAAATCTTTTGTTGGGTTAGGGTAAAAAGAGAATAGACTCTCATCTACTCCAACACTTGCAAAATTATTCGGCAATGTAAATTTCCATAAATCTGCATGTTCTACAACTGGACTAAAAAGACTTCTACCAGATGTGAAATAGACTGTATCAGCTATTACAAATGATCCTGGAGCCCATCTTGAGCTATTACCTGGATGTGATTCAAGCATTAACCAGCTATCTTCTACTGGGTCATATTGAAAGAACTCCCCTTCTTCTAAATTAAAATGGTCATCACCTTGACCGCTAAGAACATATCCTTTATTTTGATGAGAAAATTGAGTCCCTGCAACTCTTCCTTCTCCTGGAAAATCTTTCATTCTCGTCCATTCATCAGTTTCAGTATCCCATTTAAACCAAGATTTGTAAATATATTTTCCATGCTCGTCTAAAACTCCACTTCCGTCGCCTAATCCAACATATACATCATTTCCGATTTCAAAATAGTATGGATGATGTCTTTTAAAACTTGGTAAATTAGGTAATTCTCTCCATGTTTTAGTCTCTATATTATATTCCCACCAATCATTTAGATTTCCAAATTGATTATTACCTAAGCCAACGAAAACTCTACCATTAGCAGCAACTAAAGCAGGGTGTCTTCTTTCTACACATGGGCAAGATTCTAATTGAGTCCATTCTTCAGTTTCTGGGTCGTATTCCCATAAGTCTTTGAGAAATTCTACCTTGTTTACTCCAAAACCTACATAGCCCTTTCCATCATACGAAACACCATAGGCAAAACCTCTTTCTACACCAGGAAAATCTGGGAGTTGTTCCCATTCTTCAGTCTCAGAGTCAAACCTATAAAAATCTTTTAATAGATTTTCAGTAATACCATATCCAGTTAAGTAGTAACCATATTTGTCAATTGAAAAAGTGATAGGGTGATTTCGTGATTCAGTTCCTGCTGGAAGTGGTGTACTTTCTTTCCAGTTTTGAGAGAATAGAGAAGAAAAAGTAATTGCGAATAGTAGAATAAGAATCTTCATAATGCCTTAGGAATTAGTTCTAAATGTAAATTATTTCTGTTTAAGATGTATAAAATAAGTATTTATTGTAAATTAAATAAATAAGGAAATGCTTCCAAGACTATTAAATCATTGGAAGCATAAACTATAAACTACTTTGTTTAATTAAAACAAAAGACTTAAATCATTGTTTAATCAACTTTACTTACAACTATTTTTTTACTTTCTGGTCTAAAATACCAAGATACTACTGTTAGTACTAATAGTAATGATGGGCCAAAAAGACGAAATAATTCATCGGCAGCGGCAATATGAGATATTATAGCTCCAGACATAAGAAAAAAGAATCCAGCATAAGCCCATTCTTTTAGTAATTTGAAATTTGGTAATAATAAGGCAATTACACCTAATATTTTCCAAATACCTATAATTAAAAGAATATAATGAGGGTAACCAAGAATATCCATATTTACAAGTACTTCTTCATTTTGCATTAATTGAAAAATAGCTGTAGTAGTCATTCCAAAGCATAACCATACAGTTGATATCCAATATATTATTTTATTTCTTTTTGACATAATTTCATAAATTAAGTTAATATTATAATTTACAAATTTAGAAATATCTATCATTATATCAAAATAATATATTTAGCAGTGTAAATAGTGACAAATTATATAGTATAGAAATTATATCCCTAAACTTAGATTATCTTTTACTTTATGATAATTCAAAGTTGCTTTAATACATTCTTTTAATTCGGCTTCAGGGATAACTTGGTCTAATTCAAATACTATCGCTCTGTTTCCTTCGTATTGAAATTTATCTCCAAAAATCATCTTAAATGTATCAACTAATCTACTTGAACATTGAAAATACATAGCATAATGATTAGGAGATTTTTCTTTCCAATCCATTCGTAAAGTGCTTCCATTTTTAGTAATAAAACTTGGCTCATTCCATTTTAATGTTTCTTCTAATTTATCAATGCCTTCAATTTCACTTGCAGATTCAATAACTAATTTTCTTAGATATTCCATTTTTTCTTTTACTGAATTAGGATAATTTTCCATTCTTATTAAAAATCTAGGATCAGTTATTGTTGTTAATTTTGTCATTTGCTTACTTGATTATTTAAATAATTTTGTACAAAACTAAGAAAATAAAAATAAAGGTTAAATTTATATAAAAAACTTGGATATGATTTTATAATATTTTGATATAATTTAGAAATATTTATTAGATTTGTAATTATTTATAATTACAAAAATAGTCAAATGAATAATATCGCTTTTTTTGAAATTCAATCTTCAAACCCATTAAGAGATTGTAAATTTTATAATTCAATATTTGGATGGAAGTTCACAAAAGAATTGAATTTACCTATTGAATTATATAGAATAGAAACAGAAAATATTTTAGGTGCAATTATAAAAAGACCTGCAGAAATTCCACCATTGGAGTGTGGTACAAATGCATTTACATGTTCTATACAAGTTATTGATTTTGATAAAAGTGCAAATGATATTTTAGAAGCAGGTGGAAAAATTGCATTAGATAAATTTGCTATACCAGGCAGATGTTGGCAAGGATATTTTTTAGATCTTGACAACAATGTTTTTGGTATTTTTCAAATTGATGATAATGCAAAATAGAATTTAAAATTGAAACAAATTTATAAAAAACTCATATATACCTGTATGAAATACTTCATATACATATTAATTGTAATATCTATAAGTGCTTGTAATAATCACTTAGTTAAAACTTATGTAGATAAACCAGCCAAGGTTGATATTTTTAAATATGATAACATTGTAGTTGGCGAATTTTTAAAAAGTGATAATGAAAGAGATTTTGAGTTAGAATCCACAATTAAATCTATGTTTTTAAAACATTCAAATCAAAACATTATAGATTTAGATTACATCAGAAACAAAAATAATAATATAAGCGATTCAATTTTAAATTCATTACTTATATTAAAAGCAAATATTATTCATAAAGATATTTACACAAGAGGTGATTTTACTGTTGGTAGCGATAAAGAAAACCACTCTAAAACCAGACAATTACTTTACTATTATGATGTAATATATGAAGTTAGTTTTACATTAAGCGAATACAAAAGTGGAAGAATAATATATGAAACAACATTAAAACAAACAGATGAAGGAGATATATATTATACTGGAAAACAAGATTTAAATATAAATAAAAGCAGATATTTTTCAGTAATGAAAAACAAACTTGCAGATAGACTATTTAAAGAAATATTCCCATCTAAAGTATTTGTCAATATTATATTTAAAAAGTATAAGACTAATTTTGATAAAGGAATATCTTATGCGGAAAAAGGACAATTAGCAAGTGCAAAAAACTTTTTTGAAAATTTAGTCAAAAACACAAGAGAAGAAGAAGAATTGTCTTATGCTTATACAAATTTGGGAGTATGTAATTTGTATATGTACGATTTCGACAATGCCGAATATTATTTTAATCAATCAAATAAACTAATTAAAAGCAGAGATAATGACAATTTAATTTCGTTAACAAGGGAAATGAAATATAAATACGAAAACGAATATAGTAAGTAAAAAATTCTAAGCACTATTCATTATAGCTCATTCAGAGCGTAGCAAAAAATTGTATTATGATTAGGGGTGGGCTTCAGCCCAGCCATTTAAACGTATTAAAAATAATGGCTTTAGCCAAAATAATAAGTATATTCCGTCATTCAGAGTGAAGCGAAGAATCCATTGTATTAGTAGGGAACGGTTAGAAAACAACTAAACTTTAATTCGCATCTATTTTAAAATAATAAATAATTTTATTCAACTGCCTTACTACA
>JAUIIX010000125.1 GCA_030431515.1 bacterium | reverse complement strand
AATTGACACTCTTAGGATATTTCCAATTAGATGATGAAGAGAAAAGAATTCATCCATTGTTAAGAGTAAGAGTAGTTCAACAAGCAGAAGAATAAGAGGAACCAACTCTTAGAGAGCTAATTGCAATGGATTACAACAACACAGCCGATTAGGGACAAGTAGGTGTCATTGTTGCTAATGGAGAAACTGAATTTTTACAAGACACAATTGATGCCAATATTCCTATTGGTTAATATTTCCACTGGGCAGTCTCACTAGACTATGAGAAGGGTTTTGCAACTTTTGCTTTAACTGGTTAGGATTTGAATGCTACAAAGACATTGACTGTAAATTTCCCCGAATTTAAATTAAGAGAGAAATTGGAAATTGATGTTGGGTGTATTCCTACTGACTTTGTTGATGACGAGGGAAAAGAAGAAGTACTCAGTACATGTTCTAAAGGAAAAGTTAAGAATACTACCTATTGGTTAGAATCCTTTGCTGATTTATCTACAGCTAAATACTTAAATCCAGAAAATTAATAAATTAGATAAAGAACTTTCGACATTTATAGTAATGATGATTCCAATTAAGAAGAAAGAGGTATTGATATCTCTGGAGAAGAATAGTTTAATGATTAGGATTTGATTATTTTCAAAGGAAATAATAATATCATTGCTGATGTTCCTGAATATAATAAAGATACTGCTTTGACTCATAATTTATCTTTTACATATAAAGAACCAATTCCAGATACTTTACTTTTATTAAAATAGGGTGATTTATTGAATTTGAGTATCATTTCAAATGATTAGGGTAAATTTTTATAATTAAGAAATAATAGTAAAGGAGTTGAAGTCACAACTACTTAACCTTTAGCTGAAAATACTGTTATTAATGCTAGAGTTGTCGAATTACAAGGCAACTCTTCTTGGTTGTTTACCGATAATGAAGCTTTATAAGCACCTTAATAATAAACTGACCTAACACCTGAATTTGATTCTTAAAAAATTTTAATTTTCGAAAAATTAGAGAATGAATTCGAAGGAGAAGTTAAACTCTACTATCAATCTTCTATTAATTCTGCTTAAGGAACCATCTACTCCTTATTCAGAGATGTAGAAGACAATAAATGCGAGTAAACATGTAAAGTATATAACAGTCTTGACTCTAAAAACCTATCATGTGCTGTTTGTCTTGATGGAAAATTACAATAAGGAGATAAATGTGTTGATTCTTGTGTCGAAGGGTATAAAAATATAGATGATTCTTATTGCTTTAAATGTAAAGAAGATGATTGTTCAGATCTTGTTTAAGAATTTTTCGAAACTAAGACTCTATCACCAACTTCTATTGAAGTAAAATAGATCCAACCAATTGAAGGTTTAACAGGACCACTCTCTTCTAATTTGAATCTTGATATTGCAAATGGTACTTTGGGAGAGGATTATACAGTAACAGCTTAAGATTTCCCTGAAGATAATAGGGTTGTTTACGATTTTGTATGGGATGATGAGTTCCCTGAAAAAAATCCAAAGGCTACTGTTTCATTAAAGAATTAGAATGATTATTTAGATGCTAATAGAAATGCCCTTAGAAATCAATCATTTACTAATTTCGCTTTGGAAAATAATGTTAACCCATTATTGTTACCAAATGGAAGACATCAATTTAAGAATGAGGATATTGAAGATTCTTTTGAAGTTTTCGGAAAAGTTGCTGCTATTGTATTTTTCGTTGGTTTATTCTTTGGTATTATTGGATTATTCTATAGATGTCCATTAATGTCTGATTTTGGTTTTTATGATTTTTATTATCAAAAATTCATTTAAACTTTCTTAATGGCTTAATATATGGCTTTTTGGGCTTTATATAACTCATACTTACCAAGAAATTTATTAAGATTTATGCACTACTTCTTAAAATGGACTATTACCTGGCATAAAGAAGGTATTAAAAAAGCTGCCTTAGATAATCATGGAGATGATCCTGATGTTGCTAATAATTTTAAAAACAATGAACATAGAAGATTCTTTGAAGAAGATCTATATAATCATTTTGTTATTCAATTTGGTTTAATATTGATTATACAAGGATTCGTATTATTTGTAGCTTTAATTGTATATATTATATATAGTATGAAGAGAAAAGCTTTATTACCTGAAAACTTCTCTTAATTAACACAAGAATAGAAAGAAAAAGCTGCTGCTTCTAAAAGATGTTGGGAATCAATTTATAATCATTTCTTCTATAAGATAATTTGGACAGTATTTTTGATATTTATTACTGAAATTGTAGTATTTTGTTTATATAATTTCATGAATGATTCTTATGAATATGCTCATGCTTTGTTGAAAACTTCAGTTATTTTTGCTGCTATTTATTTATTCATTATTTTCTTGATGTGGGTTTGGGATTAAATTGTTCCACTTAAAACTGATGAAGTATTGGATTCATATGATTACTCAAGTAAATGGGGATTTGTATATAAAGGACTTGAAAGAGCCATTCCACATAAACTATTCTAAGGTATATAATACTTACATTATGTTATTTTCGCATTTTTCCTTGTTATAACTTACGATAATAGAGTCACTTAAATTTTAATTCCATTGATTGCTCTTTTCTTACTTACTGTATTTGTTATTGTATTATAACCTGCTAATACAAGATTCTGGAAATTAGAATAAATTGGTATTCATGTTTTACTATTGATTGCTAAGATATTTATGTCTGTTTTGGTATTTGATGATGAAATTGAAGAAATGTCTGGTAGAGCCAGATGGATAATTGGTTATTTTGTTGCTATATTGATCTTCCTAGTACTTTTATGGAATGCTTTAGTATTGATATGGAGATTGTATGATCATTGGAATCAATGCAGAAAATTGGCACTCAACCCAGTATAAAATATTCAAAATGTTAATGTTGGTTAAGTTCAACTCGATGATGATTATGAAGTTGTTTAGACTAGATTCAAATAAGATGTTCAAGGATAATATGAACTCATTGATAGACCTGATTTATAGGAAGTTGAAGTTAGAAAGGTTTAGAATGAAGAGTCTGTTCCTTCATTTTTCTAATCTAATCTATCTGATAAGAAGAAGAGATTTATGAGTCAATTTTAAGGTGAATAAATCATTGAAGAAAGAGTTATCATGGAAGAACCTCATTATGTTTAGAGAAATATGCCAACTGAGACAGTTACTAGAGTTGTTGAGAAACCAACTGAAACTGTTACAAGAGTTGTATAGAGACCAACTGAGACTGTTACTAGAGTCGTTTAGAATTAAGGAGATAATGTTCATAAGATTGAATAAATTGTTGAAAAAAAAGTTGATGTCCATCCAGTTCAAAAAGGAGAATATTTGTATGAACAATTCCAAAAGAAATGATATTAATTTTTATTATTTTTAAATTTAGTTTAATAAAGTATTTATATATGTGTGATTAGAGTTAAACTGGGGTTTGGGGTTTGGGGTTTGGGGTTTGGGGTTTGGGGTTTGGGGTTTGGGGTTTGGG
>JAUIIX010000055.1 GCA_030431515.1 bacterium | reverse complement strand
ATCATACACACACACACAGTCGTTTCTTTTTGTCTATTTGATATTTAACTAATTTATTATGTGGAAGGATCTGGCCAGTAAACTTTACTTCACTGCAACCTAAAGCACGACCTTTTCCTTTATGACCTTGCCAAATTAGGAAAAAACCAATAAGTTGCCATAAAGCATCTAAGCCCAAACAACCTGGCATAACTGGATCACCAACAAAATGGCTATGGAAAAACCACAAGTCATCGTGAATATCAAGTTCTGCAGTTATGATACCTTTACCATATTCTCCACCTTCTAATGAAATATTAGTAATTCTATCCATCATCAGCATATTTGGTAAAGGCAATTTACCATTTTCTATGCCATAAGTTTCACCTTTAGCACATTGAATTAGTTCGTCGTAATTAAAAGAATTTTTCATTATTTCTTCTTCATTTATTTTTCTAAAAAGCAAATTTAAGATATTTTTTTTATTAATCTTAATTTGGCTATAGATTCTATATGATAAGTTTGTGGAAACATATCAAATGGTTTAATATATTCAATTGAGTAGAACTCCTCTAAGTCCTTGCAGTCTCTTGCTTGTGTCATAGGGTTGCAACTTACATAAATTATTTCTTCGCATTTTATTTCTAATAAATGACTAATAATATTTTTATGTAATCCAGACCTTGGAGGATCTAAAACAATTTTATCTGGCTTCTTATATTGAGAAAGCAAATTAGAAATATCTTTAGAATGTAAGTCGTAAGCAATAAACTCAATATTAGAAATACCATTATTAGAAGCATTAGACTTTGCATCTTTTATAGAGCTTTCAACTAATTCAATTCCTAATAAATTATTAACTTTGCGTGATAAAGGTAAAGTAATCGACCCAGTACCACAATATAAATCCCAAATATATTCATCTTCTTTTGGGTCAACGGAATTAATTATTTCACTAATAAATTTATCTACCTGATAAGAATTTGTCTGGAAAAAACTAAATGGTGATATTTCATATTCAATATCAAGTATTTTTTCTCTTAATAATCCATCACCAAATTTTATTTCAGATGATTCTATAGTTACTGGATTTTTGCTAATATTAATTGAATGGATATAAGTTGAAACTTCGTCTATTTTTTCTAATTCAACTTTGAATTTCTCAATAAAATCTTTTTCTTCTTCATTTTCAATAGCAGAAGTAATTAAATTAACCATATAATGATTCAAATAATTACTTTTTCTAATAATTAAACTACGTAAAAAACCAGTATGAAACCTTTGACTATGTGCCGAAATACCCATAGATATTGCTAAGCTTTTACACGAATTAAGAATCACATTTCCTATTTCGCCTTGGATATGACATTCTTCAATATCTAAAATCTTATCAAATCTACCAGCAATATGTAAACCTAATGCAAAGTTTTTATTCTCAACAACTTCATCATTTTCAATTTCATCTTCTGTTAGCCATCTTGATGCACCAAAAGAAAATTCCATTTTATTTCTATAATTAAAAATTTTATCAGAAGGAATTGTATCAAAGATTTTACCAACTGTTAACTTGTTATGTCTGAAAAAAGCATCCTCAACATGAACTTTTTTCCATTTTAATTGATGCTCATAGGATAAATTTTGCCAAGAGCAACCACCGCATTGTTCGAAATGTTTACATCTTGCATCAATCCTATCATGAGATTTTTCGATAAATTCTAAAATAACATTTTCAAAAAACTTCTTTTTTTTATTTACTCTCAAAGTTCTTACTATATCCCCTGGAACTCCCTTTTTAACGAAGTGTACGAAGCCTTCATTTCTAGCGATTGACTTCCCTTCAAAACCAATTGCATCTATTTTTAGGTTTTCTTCAATTCTTTTTTTAGTTTTCAATTGTTTTTCTCAACATTTATATTTTAATTTGTAATTATGATTGAAGACAAATTTAATAAAATAGATTTAACTAACGAACAATTATTTGATTTAATAACAAAATATATCAAAGATTGTAAGTGTACAAAGAATACTTTACGAGCCAGAGAGTGTGCTTTAATGTATTTTTATAATTTTCATAAGCAACGTGTAGAGTTCTATTTTACTCCAGAATATATACTTAGATACCGAAAATATTTATTAAGTAAATCTGGCTTTTCAAAACATACTGTTAGAAATTATTTATCATCATTAAAATTATTTTGTGATTATCTTGCTACTTGTTGTGTTATAGATAAAAATCCTGTAAAAAGAATTAAGTATGACATAAAACAAGATGAGGTAGATTTAAAATATATGACTTTGGAAATGATAAACAAATTAATAGATATACATAGAGTTGATATGAAAATGAATTATAGGTATTATAGAAATTGTTTAATACCTTTAATTATGATTTATACTGATGCAGATGAACAAGAAATATCAAATCTGAAAATGAAGGATCTAACTAAAAAAGATAGAACTTTTTATTTAAAATATAAAAATGAAAATATTAAATTAGATAATAATTTGAATTATTTAATTAATAGTTATATGGATACAAGATATTTACTTGAAAGTGATGATGAACTATTTGTAACTTATAGTAAAAGGTCAACAGGAAAAAAATTAAGTACAAGAAATATAAGAGAAATACTTAATGAATTTATTAAATCTGTTGGGTTTGATGGCTCACCTCTTAGAATAATCACAAATACATCAGTTTTATTTGCTTACAAAAGAAATCAAACACGAAAAGTATTTAAAACAAAGTATAATATTACAAATGAAAATATAATAAATAGATACTTAGAAGAATTCACATACTTTATTGGAGAAAATTAGATGGAAAATATCCTTTTTGAACAAAATGAAAAAATAGCAATTTTAACATTAAATAGACCAGAAAAACTAAATAGTTTTAACACCGAAATGGCTATTCAATTACAAAATTATCTGGATAAATGTAATACAGATAATAATATTTCTTGTGTAATTATTAAAGCTGCAGGTAAAGCATTTTGTGCCGGTCAGGACTTGCAAGAAGCAATAGGGGAGAATGCCCCAGCAATTGACTCAATAGTAAGGAATAGTTATAACCCAATAATTATAAAAATAACGAAAATGAGTAAACCAGTAATTGCTATGGTAAATGGTGTTGCAGCTGGTGCTGGTGCCAATATTGCATTTGCTTGTGATATAGTAATAGCCGCACAATCAAGTTCATTCATTCAAGCGTTTAGTAAGATTGGATTAGTTCCTGATAGTGGAGGAACTTTCTTTTTACCAAGAATGATAGGAGCTAAAGCTCTTCCTTTGATGCTATTAGGAGATAGACTATCTGCATCAGATGCAGATAAGATGAACCTTATTTGGAAATGTGTAGAAGATGAAAACTTAGAAGTAGAAGTGATGAAAGTAGCTTCAAAATTATCAAGCCATAGTGCTACAGGTTTAAGGTTAACAAAAGAATTAGTAAACAAAACTTGGTCAAACACATTAGAAGAGCAATTACAAGTTGAAGAGAAATATCAGAAAATAGCAGGGGATTCGGACGAATACAACGAAGCTGTAAATGCATTCTTAAATAAGTAATTATTTTATAAGAATAATTATGTGAAAAGAAATTATAAATAGTAGTGAAAGCAAATTTGTGAACACTACTTTTTTTATTTGATAGTTTGCTTTTTTCGACTTCGTATAACTCAAGTTGCTTTGAATGACAGGAATGTTTTTCTGGATTCTTCACATTCGTTCAGAATTATGTAAAATTTTTTGTAGTTTTTGCAATGATGATTTGTTTTATTTTGAAAACAATAAAATATTATTCAGCATTGTTCACAAATTCAAGATTTTACAAACAATATATTGCTAACAAAAAATAAGTCTTTATTTTTGTAATTCTGAACATAAACAAAATTGATCAATGACTTTTAAATTACAATCTACTGATAAATTAAACGACTGGAAAGGCAAACTTAACGAAGCCCAAAATCAGGCAGTTGAACATATTAACGGACCGTTACTTATTATTGCGGGTGCTGGGTCTGGTAAAACAAGGGTGCTTACTACTCGTATTGCTAATCTTATTCAAAATGGTGTTGAGCCATGGAAAATTTTAACTTTGACTTTTACTAATAAAGCCGCTCGTGAGATGAAAGAGCGTATTGGTAAAATATTGACTATTGACCAAGGAGAACGAATTTGGGCTGGAACTTTTCACAGTATTTTTGCTAAGATTTTAAGAATTGAAGCTGATAAGTTTGGATTTACCAGTAATTTTACAATTTATGATGCGGAAGACCAACTATCTGCTATTAAAACAATTATGAATCGTTTGTCAATTCCTCATCAAAATTATCCCCCAAAAGCTATTAGAAGTGTGATTTCAGATGCTAAGAATAAAATGGTTAATTCTACGGAATTTGCTCAATCGGCTGAAAGTGTTTTTGATAGAAAAGTCGCTGAAATTTACAAGCATTATACAAATTACCTTAGAGAAAATAACTCTATGGATTTTGATGATTTATTGCTTTATATGTATAAATTATTAACTTTAAGTCAAGAAATTAAAAGCTTTTATCAAGAAAAATTTAAATATATCTTGGTTGATGAGTATCAAGATACTAATAAGGTACAATATCTGATTTTGAGAGAACTTGCTAAGGCACATCAAAATATATGTGTAGTAGGTGATGATGCTCAGTCAATTTATAAATGGCGTGGTGCAGATGTAAAGAATATTTTGGATTTTCAGAAGGATTATCCACAATGCAAAGTTATTAAACTTGAACAAAACTATAGATCAACGAAAACAATTTTATCTGCCGCTGATGAAGTGATTAGAAATAATAAGTCAAGATTAGAGAAAAACTTATGGACAGAAAATCACGAAGGTGAATTGATAGATGTTTTTGAATGTGATGATGATAGAGCAGAAGCTCAGAAAATTGCAGATTCAGTTTTGAAATTAAAATCTGGAATATATAATTATGATTCTTTTGCTGTTCTTTATCGAACAAATGCCCAATCATTACAAATTGAAAATGCTTTAAGAAAAAATAATATTCCTTATATTGTTATTGGTGGTTTGTCTTTCTTCAAACGTAAAGAAGTGAAAGATGTTTTGGCATATTTGAAAATTTTAATTAACTCTAATGATAATGAAAGTTTATTTAGGGTCGTGAATGAGCCACCTCGTGGTTTAGGGAAAACTTCTTTAGAACATATTGATAGATTTGCACAAGCAAGGGGTATATCTCTTTACGAATCATTTGCTTCTGCTGAATTAAATATGAATTTACAAAAACGAGCTGTTGTTAATTCAAAGAAATTTATTAGTACTATTGAAACTCATAGACAGAAAATATTGGACGACCCTTCTTTCGAGAATATCCAAAGTTATCTTGAAGATACTGGATTAATCGCAATGTATGAAGAAATTCCAACTGAAGATTCTCAAGATAGGTTAAACAATATCAATCAATTGCTTAATGATATAGAAGTTTTCTTGAAAGAGGGTGAAAATTTTACGATTCAAGATTATCTTGAGCAAAGTGCATTAGCTACAGATTATGATGAAAAAGAAATTGGGAAAGAACGAGTTACCTTAATGACGCTTCACACAGCAAAAGGTTTGGAGTTTCCTAATGTGATAATTGCAGGTATGGAGCATGGTCTATTTCCTTTGATGAGAAATAATTATGATAAGGAAGAGGAAGAAGAGGAACGAAGGTTATTTTATGTTGGAGTTACTCGTGCGATGGATAAGTTGATTTTAACTTATGCAAAGCGTAGAATGAAGTTTGGTGAAATGTCATCACAAATGATGAGTGCTTTCATTAGAGAAATTCCTGCAAAATATTTGAATCAATCTAAAAGAGCTCCTAAACCACAATTTGCAGGAACTGGAAATATTCCTGCTGGTATGTTTGCAAATAAAAACAATAAGAATCTACCTCTGAAAGACAGGTTTTCTGCACCTCCGAAAAATGAATATAGTCAAATAACTGATTATGATAATTACTCACAAGTCGAATCTGAAACTGAATTTGGAGTTGGTGATATAGTTTCTCATTCTCAATTTGGGTCAGGGAAAATAAGTGGATTGAAGGGTGAAGGACCTCGCAGGCAAGCAGTTGTTAGGTTTGATTCAATTGGTAGAAAAATGTTGATGCTTAAATATGCAAAGTTGAAATTAATCAAAAAAGCTAATCAATTATGATAGATAATGATAATATATTAAGTATTTCACAATTAACTAAGTTAATCCAAAATGACCTTGAAAGTAATTTTGCAGATATTGCCGTAGAAGGTGAGATTTCTAATTTCAAACAACATAGTTCTGGACATAAATATTTTAGTTTAAAAGATAATGATGCTCAGATTTCTGCAGTGATGTGGAAAGGTCAAAGACTTAATTTTATACCAGAAGATGGGCAGAAAGTTGTTGCCATTGGTCGAATTACTGTTTATGCTCCAAGAGGTAGTTATCAGATGCAAGTGAATATGATGACTCCACAAGGTGTTGGTGATTTATTTTTGAAATTAGAACAGTTGAAAGAGAAACTTAAAGAAAAAGGATATTTTGACAGTGAAAGAAAAAGAGAAATACCTAAGTTTCCTGAAATTATAGGAGTTTCTACTTCACAAACTGGTGCAGCAGTTAGAGATATTATTTCTACAATTAGAAGACGTTACCCAATTGCAAAGATTTACCTTCGTCCTACAGTTGTTCAAGGAAATGATGCTTCTCCTGATATAGTTAATGCAATCAAAGAGTTAAATAATCTCAAATGTGATGTTATTATTATCGGTCGTGGTGGTGGCTCGATTGAAGATTTATGGGCATATAATACAGAAGAAGTTGCAAATACAATCTTTAAATCAAAATCACCAATAATTTCAGCCGTTGGTCACGAAACAGATTTTACTATTTCTGATTTTGTTGCAGATTTAAGAGCGGCAACTCCTACAGCGGCAGGAGAACTTGCAACTCCTTTTAAAGTTGATGATTTGATATATCACTTTACTCAAAATCAAGAGAAAATCAGAGATATATTGTATGAAAAAATAGATGATTATCAAATGATTTTGAATGATTTTGAAAAAGATAGAACTAGAAATTTAATTATGAGTAAAATTAATTTATTTCAACAGAAAGTTGATTATGCTCAAGAATCTATTTCAAAATTAACTTTTAATAAAATAAAAGATTTGAAATATAAATTAAATAATTTTGAATCTGAATTAAAATCAATTAATCCAGAATTACCTCTTAATTGGGGATATGCAATTCTTAAAAAGAATAATAAATATATCAAATCAACTGATGTATTAAATACAGATGATAAAATTGAAATTATTAGAGAAAACAACACAAACAAAGCGTTAATATTAAATGATTTACAAGATACTTTATTTTAAGGTAATAAAATGAAATTTGAAGATAAAATAAAAAGAATTGAAGAAATTGCTGATAAAATGGAAGAGCAAAATGTTGAACTTGACACTCTTATCAAGTTATATGAAGAGGGTATGAAATTAACAAAAGATGCACGTTCATTTTTAGAAAAAGCCGAATTAAAAATTTCTAAAATAAATGGCGAAGAAGTTTCAGAAGTAAAAAATAATGAATTTGATTAATTAAGTCTTTATTATTTTTTGATGATTCTTACTGCAATATTGTAAGCCAAAATTCCTGTAGGTATCCAATATTCTAATTCTGCTAAAAAGAAAAATGGTTTTAATACTATTTTTTTCATTTTTGCTGGCATAAATATATCAAATATTCTTTCTAAATTGTAATAGATTGGTTCAATTAATAAACCAGACCTAAACACTTTATCTATTTTATAATTATTTTTAAATTCAGATAATTGTAACATATTATTATAATCTTTAAGACTATAATGATAATGTTTTACACCATGTTCAGGATTTACATCTTTAGGTATTTTACCAGTTTTTATTAGTCTTATCAATTTATAAAGTGGATTATATAAAAAGGAGAAATATTTTTTTAAATAATAGCCATAATTATAAGGATCTAAAAGTTGGAATAGTCCTTTGTGAGGAGTTGATAAAATTAATGTTCCACCACTTTTCAGTATTCTATTCAATTCTGATAATGTTTGAATTTTATCATTAGTATGTTCTAATACATCGTTAAGTACAATAACATCAAAGAATTCATTATCAAAATCAGTCTTTTCTAATGCAGAATTTTTAAAAGTAATATTTTTAAATCTACTTTTTGCAACTTCATAATGTTCGGGATTTATTTCTACTCCATACGTCTTGTTTGCGTGTTCTGCAAAATATCTTGTTCCATAACCAAAGGAACAACCACCATCTAAAAGTGTATCTATCTCTTTGGGGAACCATGATATAGAGAGTTTATTTCTTCCATTTAAAGGAACATCAGGAAATTTATCAAAATCATTTACATTTACTAATACATCAGCCATTGACTACACCCGCTTCTACATAGTTATAATGATTTTTCATTAATAGAACTTTTATTTTTTCACCTTTTTTAACTTTTTCTCCAGAAAACATAACGTTAACATAATTGTCAGTGTGTGCTTTCCATAATCCAGTTTCTTCGTTATAAGTCTCTGGAATTACTTCTCTTATTTTAGTTATTTGACTATTGTAAAATTCATTTAACTTACTATCCGATAAGTCTCTTAATCTCTTAGTTCTTTCTTTTCTTACTTCGTGTGGAACAGGATTATCTAAACTTGCTGCAACAGTATTATCTCTTTCAGAATAAGTAAAGACATGTAAGTATGATATTGGAGAATTTTTTATAAAATTGTAAGTTTCCTCGAATAACTCGTCCGTTTCACCAGGGAATCCGACAATTACATCAGCTCCTAAGCAAGTATCAGGCATTCTTAACTTTATATCATTAATTAGTTTATCATAATTCTTGATTCTATATCGCCTTTTCATTTTCATTAATACTTCTTGAGAACCGCTTTGCATCGGGATATGAAAATGTTTTACAAATCTTTTTGATTTTTCAATAATATCAAGGATTTCAGATTTTAATAGGTTTGGCTCAATTGAAGAAATTCTATATCTTATGTCAGCATCATAAGTATCTAATAATCTAACAACATCTACAAATTTCTCACCTGTTGAAGAATTATATTCACCCAAATTAATTCCAGAAAGTACTACTTCTTTGTAGCCCTCTTTTGCGAAATTATCAATTGCAGGTATTATCTCGCTGTAATCCATTGACCTAAAACCCCCACGTGCCATAGGAATAGTACAAAATGTGCAATTATATTCACATCCATCTTGAATTTTGAAAACAGCACGAGTTCTTCCTGCATTATCGCTAACTGCTGAAGTATGAAAAGGAATATCTTTCATATCTCCAACTAAAATTTGAGGAAAGTCCGATTTACTGAAATTACTTATCAATTGAGGAATTTGGTATTTTTCCTTTTGTCCAAAGACTGCATCAACACCTTTGATTTTTACAATTTCACCAGGTTGCAACTGAGCAAAACAGCCAAGTACCCCAACAAAAGCATCTGGAGATTTACGAAGTGCTCTTCTCACTATCTTCCTGCAATCAGCATCAGCTCTGTGAGTAACTGTGCAAGTATTAATTAAGACAATATCGCTTTCTTCATCGAAATCAACAATTTGATGCCCTATATCTTCAAATTGCTTTCCAATTCGAGAAATATCGGCTAAATTAACCTTACAACCAAGATTATAAAAAGATACTTTCTTTTGCATTAAATTCTTTCTAATCAAAAATAATTTACAAAAATACGCAATTTAAAATTATAAATAATAATAACATAACAAAAAAAGGGACTATAATAGTCCCTATTTTATAGTTTTAAATTATAATAAAGAATTAAGCTGTTTTTACTCTAGGTCTTGCAACTGAACAAACAACAGGATTTTCTTTTACAGCAAAATCAATGTTTGGATAATCAGATTTAATTTTAGCTAATCTAATTACTTTTCCAATTTCTAAGTCATTAATTTTTATTTCTAAAAATTCAGGTAAATCTTTAGGTAAACAAGAAATTCTTGTTTTATTTAATACTGGTCTAAATAAACCACCATTCATAACACCTTTAGATTGACCAATGAATTTGAAAGGAACTGGAACAGTTACTTTATTATCATCAAGTAAACCTAACAAATCAAAATGCATGATTTGTTCAGTAATTGGATGAAATGTAATATCTTTTAAAACACAGCTTTTAATTTCACCATCTATATCAAGTTTAACTACTTTAGTCTGAGCAGTATAAACAATTGGTCTTAAAGCCATTGGATCAGCAGTAATCGGAATACCTGTTTGACCTTTTACATAATATACACCTGGAACTTTACCGCTTAATCTTAAATCTTTTGCGGTTTTTCTACCAGATTCTCTTTTTTCTACTTTTAATGCTACTTCAGCCATAATTAACCTCTAAATGGATTATCTTTCAATTTCAAATAAGGAACTTATTGATCTATTATCATGAGTTCTAATAATTGCTTCTGCTAAAATATCAGCAACAGAAACTTGTACAATTTTTTCACATTCACGTGCAAGTGGAATAGTATCAGTTACAAACATTTTATCAATTGCTTTTGAATTTTCAATTTTATCAAGAGCAGAACCAGAAAATACCGGATGAACACAAATACCTGTAATTGAATTAGCGCCTCTTTCTTTTAAAGTTTCAGCACAATTAACAAAAGTACCACCAGTATCAACCATATCATCAACTATTACTATATCTTTTCCTTCTACTTCACCAATCACATTAGTGATTTCTACTTTGTTATGCTCAGGTCTTCTTTTATCAACTAAAACAAGTCCAGCATCTAATCTTTTAGCATAAGCACGAGCAGTTCTAACACCACCAACATCAGGAGCAGCAAAAGTCAAAGGCACATTTTTATAACTCTTAAGAGCTTTAATTAAAACAGGAGACGCATACAAGTGATCCAAAGGAATATCAAAGTAACCTTGAATTTGTGCAGAATGTAAATCAATTGAAATAATCCTATCAGCACCTGCTCTTGTTAATAAATTAGCTATTAACTTAGCAGTTATCGCAACTCTTGGTTGATCTTTTCTATCTTGTCTAGCATACCCAAAGTATGGTATTACAGCAGTAATTCTTTTTGCAGATGCACGCTTAGCCGCATCTATTAATACCAAAAGTTCCATCAAATTGTCTGCCGGTGCAAATGTTGATTGTACTATAAATACATCAACTCCTCTTATATTATCTTCGTATTTAACCCAAATTTCACCATCACTAAAGTTTCTGATAGTTGTATTTGCTAGTTCTACACCAAGAGAGGATGCTACCTTTTGAGAGAGTTTTTGATTAGACCTTCCAGAGACTACCGTAAGTTCAGGCATAAAAAACAATCGCCGTTTAATTAATATTGTTGGGATGGCAGGGATCGAACCTACGAATGTCGGATCCAAAAACCGATGCCTTACCACTTGGCTACATCCCAATCAGAGTCAAACTCTATCTCTTTTTCAAAAATAAATTCTTAAAATCATTTTTAAAGAGTTACAAAATTAAGAACTTTTTTTTTAAAAACAAATAATTTTATTTCTTTTACACAAATAAATTTCCACAAAAGCAAGAATTTTACTGAACTATATGATTTCTATAACGTTAAAATTCTAATATTTTTTACACATCCTCACTCAACAAAATATCTTTAAAAAATCTTAAAATAAAATTATTTTTATTTGAAAATTCTTTTTAACTTTGTGTTCGTTCTTTTGCAAAAAAAAGAAAATATAATTGGAGAGGTGGCAGAGTGGCTTAATGCAACGGTTTGCTAAACCGTCGTAGTGTTATAAACGCTACCGGGGGTTCAAATCCCCCCCTCTCCGCTTATTACCTGCCAACTCTTTAATCTACCTACAGTTAATAATTTTTACATACTAGCTTAGTCCAAATATTGTACATAAGTATTTTTTTCATTATATAATATCTTATTATCATCTAACTATATTGTATCTAATTTATTTAATAAATAAATTATCAGCAGTATTTAGTTATGATAAATATTATATCTTATCCATCTGATTTAAATATTTTAAGTTAGTAATTAGAAACCATTTAGAGATAAGTGTATTTTTTTTGGATTCATAGCTTATTTCGACAACGCTTAATGATCGAAATGATCAATCTCTCTTACAAAAAAGATAAAATACATCTTTCTGATTCGTAGCCGATGAATCACATAGAAATCACAAACCACGTATTTTTAAAAATAAATTACAAATATATTAAAATAAAAAACTTTATATAAAATATTAATATATTAATTTTGCCTTGTCATTCTGAGCGAAGTAAAGAATCAATCTTCTTTTTAAGTTCAATGGAGGGATCTGTTGGAACGACTGAGAGTGATTTACTGACTTGTTAATTAAACCCAGTTCTTACAAATAACGAAAAAACACCGATTTTACTGCAAAAACTGCAGAAATCGTATAAAGCAATAAATATTAATAATTTACAAATGTGAAATATGCAAAAAATACTAAAAAACTTAAAAAAATCACTGCAAAAAACTGCAAATACTGCACTTTTCTGTAAAAATACGTCATTCAGAGCGAAGCGTGTAATCCATTTTCTCGGTCAATGAGCCAAGTCGAAACGTCAACAAAACCTCAAAAAATATCGGAAATATGAATTATCAGATTTGAGTTTAGTAAATATATAAAAAAACCTCTCAGCAGAACTGAGAGGTACATTTACGTGCGGGATTAAACCCTTGTTGTGATTTGTTTGCAAATTTTCTTAATCTTGCAATTAAGACATTACAAAATTATAATTTATTTTTGATATTTCAAAACAATTTTTTAATTTACTAATATATTTTTACCGAAATATTATTTATGACATTCGGTGTCTTATAATATTTTATATTGTCTATTTTAAAATTGAGGGATTTATGACAAAAATATTAGGTCTTGATTTAGGTGCTAATTCACTCGGATGGTGCTTAATTGATGATGAATTATATAATTCTAATGTTAATCCTATTCTTGATTCTGGTGTTAGAGTTTTTGAAGCAGGTATTGAAAATTATGGTACTGCTAAAGAAAAATCTAAAAATGTTGTCCGAAGAGATGCTCGGATGAGAAGAAGACAACTCCAAAGAAAAGGTAGGCGTTTAGATTACTTGGTTAATATTCTTGAAAAAAATAAATTTGTTACTGATATTAACAAACTTCAAATTTCTTTGATTAATGATGACCCTTATCTAATCAGAAAAGAATTACTTGATAATCAAATTGATAGCCATTTGTTTTCAAGGGCTTTATATCATATTGCCAAACATAGAGGTTATAAAAAACTTGAGACAGCTCAATCTGTTGGTAGTGACGAGGACCTATCTGAGAAAAGCCCTCTAATTGTTGGTTCTGATGATAAAATTGGTATGGCTGAATTAGATAAAATATTAGAAAGTAAAAAATATAGAAGTCTTGGAGAATATTTTTCTGAATTAAATCCTCATGAAATTAGAATTAGGAATCGTTATACTCGAAGAAAATACTACACTGATGAATTTGAATTGATATGGGAAAGTCAAAAAAAGTTTAATCCAAGTTTATTTAATGATAAAGCAAAAGAAGAAATATTTGAAGCACTATTTTTTCAAAATAAATTAAAATCACAAAAAGATAAGATTGGTAAATGTAAATTTGAACCCAAAAAGCCGAGAGCCCCAAAATCGCATCCACTTTATCAAGAATTTAGGATGTTACAAACGGTTAATAATATAAAATTTACAAAAGGACATAGGAGTATTGATAATAAAGAATTAACAACTGAAGAACGCGAAAAATTAATTGAATGGTTATCAAATACAAATGAAATCGTTTTAAAAACTAAACAAAAGAAAAAGACAAGGGGAAAAAATAATTTAGAATTAAACTCAAAACCTAAAGAAACTAAAGATTTTGTAAAACTGCGGAAATTGTTTAATATTAGAGATGAATATTTTGAACTAAATTTTAACAAAATTAAAGGTCTGGAAACAAAGAATAAAATTGAAAGAGCATTAAATTCTAAAGAAAATATTGATGAAGATTTGCTTTTTGAAATATATAGTGTTTTGTGTTTTAAAGATGATAATAATTGGTTTATTAATTATGCTCAGAAAAAATGGGGATTTGACGAAACTCAAGCAACTAAACTTTCTAAAATCAATTTAGAAAATGGTTATGGTGAATTAAGTCTATTTGTTATAAGAGGTAATCTAGAGTTTAAAACTGAAAAGAATGAAAATAAAGAAGGAATTTTAAAGTATTTGAGACAGGGCTATAAATTTAATGAAGCAATGAAATTTAGAGGTAATCAACATAACTTAAATGAAGAAGGAGTTATATTAAGAGATAAATTAGGTGAGGTACCTATTATTGCTAACCCTGTTGTAACTGTTGCTCTTCATCAATTGCGTAAAGTAGTTAATGAAGTAATTGACAGATATGGTAAACCTGATAGAGTTCATATTGAATTAGCACGTGATTTAAAAATGAGCGAGAAAGATAAAGAAAACTATATAGAAAACCAACTCGAAAATGAATTTGCTAACTCTAAAGCTCGAGAAATATTAATTCATGAAAATATTGTTAGAAATCCAACAAGAAACGATATAATAAAATACCGATTATGGAAGGAATCAAAGAAAATTTGTCCTTATTCAGGAGAAGAAATTGCTTTAAAAAGGCTATTTAATAATGATATTGAAATTGAACACATAATACCATATTCAAAATCATTAGATAATTCTTATGCAAATAAAACAATTTGTGTTAGTAAATTTAATAAATTAAAAAATAATATGACACCAAAGGAAGCTTTTAAAAATAATTGGCAAGTAATTGAAAATAGAATTAGAAAAATATTACCTGATAATAAAGTGAAAAAATTTATGATGTCAATGGAAGAATATAGTGAATCTGACGGAAGCGGTTTTATTTCTCAGCAACTTAATGATACAAGATATATTTCACGTGAAGCTACAAAATATCTAAAACAAATCTGTGGAGATGTAGTTAATGTGAAAGGTCAAGTTACTTCATATATTCGTAAGTTTTGGAATTTGAATCATATTTTGCCTGAAATTGGATTGATGAGAGATAAAATAGAATTGAACAAAGGTGAAAAATCAAGACTTGACCATAGACATCACGCAGTTGATGCAATTACTGTTGCCCTTACTAATAGAAGCACCTTGCAGAGATTAGCCAATTATAATAGAATTTATGGAGTTGAATCTATTAAAAGAAATTCTAATGAATTTTCTGATGTTTTCCCTGCTCCTTGGACTAACTTAACTAATGATGTAAAAGAATCACTTTCTAATATTATTATATCTCATAAAGTTAAAAGAAAACGTAGTGGTAAATTGCACAAAGAAACTTATTATGGACTTAGAAAAAATCCAAATGGCGAAGTGCAGAAAGACGACAAGAAACAAACCCTTTATTCAGTAAGAAAACCAATTAAAACTCTAACTAGAAAGATGCTTGGGCAAATTGCTGATACTAAAATCAAAGATATGATTTTCCACAAAGCTAAAGAACTACACTTAGATATTGACAAAAAGAAGGATTTGGAAACTTTACTTAATCAGGAATACCACCACAGAACAAAAACAGGTGATGAAGTTGCAATTCGTAAAGTAAGAATAAGAGTTCCATCAGGGAACATTAGGCAAATTGCTGATTACAATAAATGGGCTGAACCTGGTAATAATCATGCAATTGTTATTTACAAAAATGTGGAAAGTGGTAAGACAGAAGGAACTGTATTTACTTTGCTTGATGCACTTAAGGAATTTGAAAAATTTGATAAAACATCTATTATCAAATGGCTTCAAAGCAATATCAATTACGAAGTAGAATTTATCAACACACTAAAAGCAAACGAATTAATCTATTTCGGAAACTCATTCCCAGACGGATTTGATATACTTGATAAAGAAACTTACCACCATATAAATGAACACATTTATAGAGTGCAGAAATTGAATTATGGAGATCAAAAAATGACATTTCAGCAACATTCAATATCCCAAGTATCATATAAAGATAGCAATGGACTTGAATTAAATCCTGGTAGATTAATAAAAATGCCAAATACATTAAATTTCATAAAACTTAAAATAGACGCAAATGGCTACTTAGAGTTATCAGATGATTAAAAATTATGTATGTATATCGAACCCAAGTACACTTACGGTCAAAAATGACCAATTACAAGTAGTAAACAAAGAAAGCGGAATAATCAATAAAGTTCCGCTTTCCGATATAGCAGTCATCGAATTAGATTCTCCAGCAGTAGTACTTAATTCATATTTATTAGCAAAAGCCGCTTCCGAAAATATAATAATAATATCTACACAAAACCACCTGCCAATAGGAATTAATATGCCCTTATATAGCAATAGTTTACACACTAAAAGACTAAGAGAGCAAATAGAATGTGGTGATAGAGCTAAAAATAGAATGTGGCAATATGTAATCCAAACTAAAATACTTCTGCAAGCAGAAAACCTAAAATCAAAAGATAAAAATTATGTAAGATTAATAAGATATGCAGAACAAGTACTTACAGGTGATAAAACAAATAGAGAAGCATTAGCATCCGCTTTTTATTGGAAAGAACTTTTTGGCGAGGATTTTGTTAGGAGTAGTGGTAGGAAGTATCCAAACAATATGTTAAACTACGCTTACGCCATAATAAGAACATCGATGGCAAGAGCAATAACAGCAGCAGGATTTCATCCAGCATTAGGTATTCATCATCGCAATCAATATAATCCATTTTGTTTGGCAGACGATATGATGGAAGTTTATAGACCTATGGCTGATAGTTTAGTATATGAAATAAAAGATAACTTTCCTGCTGACGATGAATTAACAAAAGAACAAAAAGAAATGTTAATTTCTGTGATTTATCAAGATGTTGCAATAGGAGGGCAAACTTCACCTATGCAAATTGCTATTCAAAAAACAGCTAACAGTTTAATTAATTCATATTCAGCAAAAAAAAATCAATTAGTGCTACCTGATATATAGAAAAGGAAATATTATGAGATTAAGTGGATATAGAATTATGTGGTTATTCGTCTTTTTTGACCTACCAACTAATACCAAATTAGAAAGGTATAGTTACAGCCAATTCCGTAAGTTTTTATTAAAACAAGGATTTGACATGAAACAGTACTCTGTATATATGCGACACACAACAAGTAGAGAGCAGATGGATGTACTATTCAAAACAGTAGAAAGAAACTTACCAAAACAAGGTGAAGTTTCGGTAATGCAAGTAACAGACAAACAATTTGGAATGATAAAAAATTTCTATTGTAGAGAAGCAGAACCACCACTCGAAGAGCGAAAGCAGATTATGATGTTTTAAATTACTTGCTATTCTGAGAAACTCTCTGTTATTCTGATCGAATGTGAAGAATCTCACAGTAGTAAATACATCATATTGAGCCAAGTTGAAATTAATAAAAATTGAATAAAAAAAATAGAGTATAAACAATATACTCTATTTAATTTAATTTTGAATAACAAAAACAACGCAGAAAAGCACAAAATTGAAGCAAAAAGAAGTAGTTATAAAACATTAAATAGCGAATAACTAATTGATATTAAAAAAAATATCGAAACACTATTCAAAATTAAGAAAATTTGCAATCAAACCACAACATGGCACATTAAAAAGCGTTCAGGGTTCTGATTCAAAATTAAGAAAATTTGCAATCAAACCACAACAGTTAGAATTTGAGAGTATAGGTAAGTTAAATTCAAAATTAAGAAAATTTGCAATCAAACCACAACAAATACTTAAATATTTAGTTCAAGGACTTGATTCAAAATTAAGAAAATTTGCAATCAAACCACAACAGGAAATTCACGTTCTAATATGCCTTGTTTATTCAAAATTAAGAAAATTTGCAATCAAACCACAACTTAATCTCTTTTTCTCTTTCACCGCCGTATATTCAAAATTAAGAAAATTTGCAATCAAACCACAACAATGCTCCTTGTAACTGGTAAATTATATAAATTCAAAATTAAGAAAATTTGCAATCAAACCACAACTGCAAAAAGTTGCTAAACTTGAAGTGTCAATTCAAAATTAAGAAAATTTGCAATCAAACCACAACGCACCTTCATAAGCTCCGTTACTTTCTCCAATTCAAAATTAAGAAAATTTGCAATCAAACCACAACGAGTTCACGTATATTGTATCTGCACAAGTTATTCAAAATTAAGAAAATTTGCAATCAAACCACAACAGTGCTGTAAGGTGTTATAAGGGTCGATTAATTCAAAATTAAGAAAATTTGCAATCAAACCACAACTATTATTTGAACTGTTTAAATTTGCCGACCATTCAAAATTAAGAAAATTTGCAATCAAACCACAACTATCTGAGCTATTGGCTGTATGGTCATTTTATTCAAAATTAAGAAAATTTGCAATCAAACCACAACAGGGGCTTGATGTTCTTACTATTGGTTCGGATTCAAAATTAAGAAAATTTGCAATCAAACCACAACATATTCTATTGGACTTACAAAAGAGGTTAAATTCAAAATTAAGAAAATTTGCAATCAAACCACAACACCTCTGACTAATAATGTTTACTTTATCAATTCAAAATTAAGAAAATTTGCAATCAAACCACAACTAAGAAGTCTAATACCCAACTTAAAACGGGATTCAAAATTAAGAAAATTTGCAATCAAACCACAACAATTAAACACCATCTGACTTATCCAGTTTAATTCAAAATTAAGAAAATTTGCAATCAAACCACAACTACGATTAGGAATCCCTCTGGTGTAATTATATTCAAAATTAAGAAAATTTGCAATCAAACCACAACTCGGTGGATTATTTTAAAAAAGAGGGGAAGATTCAAAATTAAGAAAATTTGCAATCAAACCACAACCACTCTAATTAATGAGCCAGTCGAGATAGGATTCAAAATTAAGAAAATTTGCAATCAAACCACAACTATTACTTAAATGACTCCATAGGTTAGCCAATTCAAAATTAAGAAAATTTGCAATCAAACCACAACGCATATCGCCTCCATTGTTATTTATTAAATATTCAAAATTAAGAAAATTTGCAATCAAACCACAACTCACTCAATAAACCAACTTCATTACTTAAATTCAAAATTAAGAAAATTTGCAATCAAACCACAACTGCCTTTATCGTCAACCTTTGTTGGTGTGCATTCAAAATTAAGAAAATTTGCAATCAAACCACAACCTATATTTTTAATAGTGTTCTCACTTATTGATTCAAAATTAAGAAAATTTGCAATCAAACCACAACTCTTGGAATAGCAATTATTTATCTCCTTCGATTCAAAATTAAGAAAATTTGCAATCAAACCACAACTC
>JAUIIX010000124.1 GCA_030431515.1 bacterium | reverse complement strand
ACTTCTCAGAAAAAGTAGGAGGGTCAATTATTTTTGTATAATTTCCTAAATTCTTTTTATTTGGAGTAGCTTCAGAGTAAAAATAATTATCACTAGCATCTGGAAATCGAGAAAATGAATAATTTGTTTTTTGATTTTTTATAGTAACTTTATCTACAATTTGACCTTTGCTATTCCATAAAAATATTTCTTCTTCAGATTTGCTTATTTTAAAGTTAGAGTGAATCTCTTTGTTTATAAATGAAGTTGACTTTCCATCAAAGTTATATAAATCAATTGATAATAATTTATTAAAATCAAATTCTTTTTTATTAATTTTTAGATTAGATACTAAAAACGTATCAATATTATTATTATTAATATCATTTGCAGCAAAGCATAATCCAAAAAAACCTTCGGTAAAGGAAATAGTATCAATTATTTGATCTTGAAAATGAATACCATTTGTAGAAATAGCTTCTGTGATAACTTGATTCCCTAATTTTGTCATTTTTAAGATAGTTTTATCAAATTCACTTTTTCTTCTTAAAGTCAATTTTGGTATTGAATCAATATCAAATTTATTGAGAATTGAGTTTAAATTAGATTCTTTGTTGTGTGAAATTATTGAAATAAATTTAGATTTAGAGTCTAACTTTTCCTTAAACATAAGTCCAGCACCTGCATATCTTTTGTCTGACAATATTTTGTCAAATTGTAATTCTATCTCAAAGTCATTTGAAACCGGTAAATATTTAAAATGAAATATTTCATCTTTAAGGTGACCTGCTATACCCATACCAGTTGTTTCTACATATAACTTATTTGATGTATAACGATTTTTTCCAGAAGCGAATATTACAATTCTTTCTTTTGCTTGAAGAATAGTATCAGGAAGCACAAAAGCATTTTCAATTTCATTTTTATCAAAGATTTTCCAGCCCTTTAAATTTACTGCTTTGTCTGAACTATTGTATAGTTCTATCCAGTCTGGGTCATCATTATCTTCATCATAAAAATTATTGTAGTTTGAAGCGACAAATTCATTAATTACAACTTGTGAACTCAAAAAATTACTTAAAACTAATAATAAAAACGTTAAATTTTTCAATTCTTCCTCTTATTTTTTAATTATTATATCTTTAAATAATATATTCATATTATTATCTCTAATTACTATCAGGTATTTTCCAGAGTTAAAATGCAAATCGCTCAATAATAGATGCTTTCCATATAATTGCTTAGAATATACTTCATTCCCTAATAAATCATATATACTAACATTGAGATTATCATTTATATCTATTTCTATGTTTATGTTATCTTTAAAGGGATTGGGATAGGTTTTTATACCTCTACCTAATTCTGTAACTTTAGTAGATGTTGAGTTTATTTTTAATGGCGAACCATTAAGTGTTTGTGAAGCTATCCAATTAATATAAATTGAATTGTCTAACTCAGGGTTAATCAACTCTAATGAAGACCCAGTTCCATCTGAATTTTGATTCCAAGGACTTTGATTTGAGTATGAAACTTTGTCAATTAAATTATAATTATAATCAAATAATCTAACTTCATCTGTTTTCCCAAAACCAAATTCAAACCCACCTATAACATCTTTATATATTTTGTATTCAGATTGAAAGGCAAAAACATTTTGAGCAATAATTAAAAAAGATTTTCCATTAATAATTGTGTTTTCGGGGAAAACAAAAGTATTTTCTTCATTATTATCCTTCAATATCCAATTCGATATATCAATATCAAAAGTATTATTATTATAAAGTTCTATCCAATCTCCGCAATTCATATTATTTTTAGCTTTGTACATTATTTCATTAATTACTATATTATTTTGTAAATCATTTATTTCTTTGTTATTTTTTTCGAAAATGGCATAAAAATTTGATATATCAGTTATATAAATGTTAGTTAATACCGAATCTGAATTTTCAAAATTTTTCCAACATATAAAACTAAAACCAGGATTAGACTTGACAGAAATAGAAATTGGAATTTCATTATAATATTCACCTGTCCAAGTAGAATCTGATATTTTTATAGTGTTAAGATAAAAAACCCCAGCATTTTTAATATTTTGAGAAAGGTTAATTTGTGTAGTTCCAGTAGGTGAGAGGTAAGATTTAAAATGTTTGTATATATAATAAGCTCTTTTATTAATAAAAGTATGAGCTTCCTCAACATAGAATTCAAAATCTATTAGAGATTCTTTGTATTTATTTTTTTGAATATCTATCAAAGGTCTTATGATATTAATTAAAGAGTCATAATCATTTAAAATATTTGAAGATTTAAACTTAGTGTTTAGCATATCAGCACTAAAGTTTGCAAATTGTACTCTAAATTGATTGTCATTAAATAATACTTTAAATACATCACAATATTCAGAGTTAGAATCTAAAATCCTGCGAATAGTATTAGTATAAAACAATGAGTTATAACTCCGGCTCATACTAATATCAAAGTCATTAGGTATCCATCTCCATTTAGAATCATGCTCTGGGCTACTCCAAATTAATTCGTTATATTCTGGCCAATCATCATTGGCAGCATATAAATTTAAAAAAGTATAATTTATTACATTATCAATATCAAAATTTTCATAAATTAAAGTCATCTTAGTTTTTTCATCTGATAGTTTAATAGAATCAATCAAATTATATAAACTAACAAATTTACCTGATTTAATTGAATTTCTCATTTTCAAATTAATATTTTCGGATGATTCTAAATCATATTTATTCGACAAGTATTCTTCATCTACTCTTTCTTTAAAATTGGTAATTCCATAATATTCATTGTTGATGTATGTTAATGAAATAGAAGTATTAACTTTTTCTAAATTAGTTAGGTATTTATTTGATAAAAGATTGAAAAAATTATCTCTTATAAATGTTCTAATCCAATCTTGACCACCATTTTTTAAAATTAATTTATTAGTAAATATTGATTTATTTTGATCCCAAAATGAAAAGTTAAAATCATCATTTTTTTCATATCGAGGATATAATCTAAAAGATTTTTGGGGATAGAAAAATCTTGTTCCACCACCATGCAGTCTTATTCCTGCCAAAGTTTTAAAATTAATATCATTATCAATATAATCAAAGTAAACTTTAGTCTCAAAATCTAAATATAAGTTGTTAATATTTATAATTCCATTGTAGGAGTTATACAAATTATTAGTATCTGTTATCAAAGAAATGTATGGAAGCCCTGAATTATATAAGGGATTATATGTAAATACAGCATCTTCAAAACATAAAGCATCATCTAAAAAAGCTTTAGCACGAATTATTACAGCAGTATCTAAGCTTATTTGATTTTGATAAAAATAAGAATTTTTTGTAGGTTCACTACCATCTAAGGTATAATATATTTCAGCGTTTGGATTATTATAATAAATTTCGATTTTATCTAATTTTCTACCGATTGTTGACTTCTCAGAAAAAGTAGGAGGGTCAATTATTTTTGTATAATTTCCTAAATTCTTTTTATTTGGAGTAGCTTCAGAGTAAAAATAATTATCACTAGCATCTGGAAATCGAGAAAATGAATAATTTGT
>JAUIIX010000054.1 GCA_030431515.1 bacterium | reverse complement strand
ATGCTCTGTAATTACAGAATTATCTGGTCTGAAATTTTCAATTTTATTATTAATATCAACAAATCTATTATATACATCAATATATGATGTCTTTAGATTAACTATTGTTTCTGAGTTCCTTACCATAAATTCATTACATCTTAAATGTACATCATTAAAATTATGAAGCCCACCATTTGCATTAAAAGAATGATTTACATACATAGAATCATTTAGTTCATAGATATTATCACCATTAAAAGTAGCAGCACCATTAGTCCAAAATCCATCAATCATATTCCATTTTGCATTTTGACCTAAAAACAAAAGATGATTGAATTTATTTCCTGCTGTTTGAAAAATATAATCACCATCTTCAGCATAAAAAGTAATTATACTACTTGTATTAATTGTAATTTGATTAGTAAAAAGTGCAGAACCATAGATATGAAATGGCACTCCACCATTATGATTTAATATAATCTTCTTATTTGGGTCTGTTATTCGAGTGAAATCTAAATCTCTACAAACTGCATCAGCTTCAATTGTAATAACAATTTCGTTTTCTGTACCAAATGAATTATCATCAAAATAAACATTATCTTTTGTTCCTGGTACTTGTCCATGTTCCAAAGCAATACCACCTGATTCAAATGCCCAATGTTCAAAAAAAGCGTGCCATTTACCTGTTCCACCTACCCAAAAATAATCTTTTGAAAATATTGGGTTTGAAATAATTAATAAAATTGGAATTAGAATAAATATCTTTTTCATAAGTTACCTTGTTATTTCAGTTTCAACAATTATTTCAGTAGTTCTACAATAAAATCTACCTTCTGGGAATTGATTGTCATATAACAATATTGATTCCCCTCGTCCTTCTGTTTTAATATCTTTAATTTTAATATAATTAACTATACTTTTAGCCCTCCTATCTGATAGCTCAAGATTATGCTCTTCAGTACCTGTTCTATCTGTGTAAGCATAAGCTATACCAGTTGAATTAGGGTGAATTCTATTATTAATGATATCAACTATTCTTTGATTTGCTTCTGTCAAACGACTTTTATCAAACTCAAATAAAATTAAATTATATTTTGCTCTTTCAATAAATGTATACTTTTCATCAGGGTTATCTACTATTTTAAAAGGGATACTGGCTTTTTGAGTATTTTTATTGCCATATTCATCTTCAAATTCTAAGTTTATATCTAATTTTTCATCACCTACAATAAAAAATTTATGTCTATCTAACAATATTTCGATACTATTTCCTCTAAATTCTTTTCCACATTGACTAAATACATTATTCCCTTCAAACAATACTTTAAGATTCCACTTTAGTTTTTTTGTTGAATTTTTGTTTTTATCATTTAAATATATTTTTAATTTGGGATAATTAAATTCTGTATAAAATTCTTCATCTATTATTGGTTTTACTATTTCCCAATCAGTTGAGTGAATTTCAACTCTTCTATTCTCTACAATTCCGTCGTTATGGTTAATGTTAGAAGGTAAACTTGGTAGATTTCTAAGTTCTATTTTAATTCTATTAGAATCTATTTTCCAAGTATTAAGGAAATAATCTCTAACTGCAAAAGCCCTTTTCTTTGATAATTCCAAATCATTAAGTTCTAAATTCTCATCAGAATTACAAGCTATTAAAGTGATTTTAGATTGAGGTCTTTGTTTTAATCTTTTTGCGACTACATTCATAACATTATAATAAATATCCATTGTAGGTAAGCTTTTAACAGAATCAATATCAAATTTTTCAACTTCTTCATCTGTTAAATCTCTATATTCTTTTCTAATAGTATAACTATCTTCTAAAAAGAATACATAAGTGAGCATAGGTTTTAGAGTGAAATTATTTCTATCTCTTGCTGTTATCTCTAATACTTGACTTTCAATCCCTGCACTATCAACACCTACAAAGTCGAATTCAATATCAGGTGCTATCATTTCATTTTTAGGCTCTTCTTTAACAATAGCAACTGGTATAGGAGGTGGAGGAGGGTTTAATATTGGTAATGGCTCTGGAATAAATTGATAATTATATAATATTTCAATTCCTACTTTAATTCTATTTTCAAAAAAATGAATATCATTAACTGATGAAGTTAAAGCATAATCAAATCCAATTTCAGGTTTTGCTATTAAAGTATTATGTTTATTTAATGGTAAAGAATAATTAACTGCGAAAGAAAGAACAGAATTCAAATTATTTATAGATTTTATATTATCCGATTTTTGATTTCTAATATTTGTTTTAGAATCTTCAAATACACCTCTATCTATAGGATCCACTATTTTTTCATATTGAGTAAAATTAGTAGTAATAGGAATTCTAAAATTTACACCTAAATTAAAATTTAATTTATCATAAAAATTATATTCAATCACAGGATAAAAATTAATATAACTCACATTTGTAGTTAAGTTATGTTCAAATTGACCATTATATGGAGCATTATCGACTGACAAAACTTCTTTTTCCAAGCTATTAAATTCATTAGTCGAATTATAATAGTTCAATCTCAAGCCAACTTTGAATTTAGGATTGAGCATACTTAATTTATAATATGCAACCCCACCGAAGCTATAAGCTATGCCATTTCCAGTAGAAAACTCATTACAACAATTAGGTACATTTGGTAAAGCACCAAAGTTCATATCTAATATATTTATTCCATAATCTGCATATATACCATAATAAAAATCTTTTTTGTCAAAGGCATTCAAATTGCAGAAAATAAAAAACAAGATTAAAAATTGTATTTTTCTCATTTTCAAATATATAAAAAAAGTTTTATAAATAGAGTTATTGTTGATATCTTGTTGTATTACTATATACATATATTGATATAAAAATAAATATCAGCACCCACCACCAATCCCAAATTGGAATGTTTTGTGATATTGGAATTGCAGGACCTCCTGGGTCATAAATAACTCCATTTATTTCGCCATCATAATCACCAACTCCACCATCAGTCAATGAAAGTGTTATAGTTGGGATAATATTTCCATATAAAACTTTATTATTTAAAGAATAATTTGTAAAATCAAACCAAATATCTTCGGGTGATAGTTTTCGATAAGTCATTAATTGATTTAATTCTGTGTCGTGTAAATAAATGTTTACCTTTGCACTACTACATGGCAACTTAAATTCAAATGCTCCAAAAGGTAATACTTTATCAGCATCTAAATTATTAACTACTTTAACAGAATTTATTTCAGGGCAATCTGTAGTTTCTAAAGTTATATAAGTAAATGATACTTGATTTATAAAAGAACAGACATTTAGTTGTGTTTTATCAAGAATCCCATCTCCATTTCCATCTCCACCAAAAGGAGCTTCTTCTTCTATATAATCAAATATACCATCCTGATCAGTATCTACTGCTTCTATTGTTTGAAATGAAATAATTTTTTCGGTAACACCAATAGAGTTTGTAGCTTGTACTTTTAAAATATAGTTTGTATTTGGTTCTAAATTACTAACAACTTCAGATAGCAAAGTATTTCCTGAATTAGCACTTATTGGCGAATCTATAAAATTACTTTCTAAAAAATATAAATTTGCTGATTTACCTATAAAATATTTAACATTAGTTTCTTCCCCATTATCATTTAATTCTGCATTTATTGTTACTTTATTAGCTTTTATATTTGAAGTGTATGGTTCAGAACTAAAACTTGGCTTTGCAGAACCAATATTAAACTTTGCAAATGAAAGTAATGCTCTATCATCAATAAATGAAAACGTACCTAAAATAAACAGAAACCTATTATAAATTTTTACTTCCAGATATTCCCCACCAGTCCCAGGAGCAAAATCACTAAATAAAGAAGCATCATTTTTATTCACTTTTTTTATTTTTTCAGAAAAGTTTCCTGCAATATAAAGAGTGTCTTCAATTATTTCCAAATCATTTACCCAACTATTGTTTGGTCTTGCCCATCCTACATCTGCTAATCCAGTAGTTGCATCTAATTTCGCTACTCTATTTTTACTTTGACCACCAATAGTACCAAAATCTCCACCAACAAAAACATCATCATTATCTATAATTATATCTCTAACTTCTCCATTTGAATTCGGATTCCACGAATCAGGAATCCCTGAACTATAATCTATTCTTGCAATATTATTTCTGGTGCTACCATTGACTGTATTGAAGTTTCCTCCAATGTAAATATTGCTATTTTGAGCTTCAACACATAATACAAAGTTATCTGCATTTGGATTCCAAGTAGCATCTGCATTTCCATTTGTCAGATTTATTTTTGAAATATAATTTCTAGCTCGACCACCTATATTTGTAAACTCTCCACCAACATAACAATAGCCCCTTTGAATTTCAATATCATTTACAACTCCATTTGCACTTGGTGCCCATGTAGCATCTAATGCTCCATTACTGATATTTACTCTTGCCAATTTCCCAACTATTGTATTATTTATTCTATTAAACTCACCTCCTAAATACAAATAGTCACCACTAACTTCTATATCCTTAACTGTATTATCAGCACTGACTATCCAAGTTTCATCTAATCTTCCACTCCTACTATTTATCCTAGCAACTCTTGATTTATATGTCATATTTGCAATTTTGAAATCTCCACCAATAACTACTTCATCACCATTAAATCTTATTGCATAAGCAGGGTTATTTAAGATTGGTGTCCAAGTTGCATCAATTGTTCCATCACTAATGCTTAACCTTGCTAACCTATCTGCCAATACTCCTTGGACTGTTCCAAAGTTTCCAGAAGCATAAATATGATTTCCATCAGATTGTATTTCATAAGCCAAGTTAGCTTGTGGGTTCCAAGTCAAATCTACCACTCCATTTGTTTCACTTACTCTTGCTAATCGAGTAATTGAACCTCCATTTAGATTTGTAAACAAACCTCCCAAATAAACATAGGATCCAATTTTTTTAATACATTTAACAACACTATTAGGAGTGGCGTCCCAATTTACATCGGCGTTACCATTACTCAAATTTAACTTCGCACAATAATCCCTTGCAAGCCCACCAACATTACGAAAAGAACCTGCTACAAATAAATCACTACCATCAACATCAATTCTTTCAACTAAATCATCACAATCGGCATCAAATGAAAGATCCACCGACCCATTTGAAGTGTTTATTTTAGCCAATTTAGGTCTTGCTTGACCGCCAACAGTATTAAAATCACCTCCAATAATCAAATCATTTCCATCATATCTAATATCATACACCCTACCATCAGCATCAGCGTCCCATGCATTATCAACGGTCTTTGAAGATAAATTTATTTTAACAATCCTACTTCTTGTAAGTCCCGAAACTTGACCAAAGTCTCCACCAACATATAAATCAGTCCCAACTCTTTCCAAAGCTCTACAAAAATAATTAACATTCAAATCAAAAGTTTCATCTACTGTATAATCAGCATTAATATGAACCAAATATTGAATATCAAGGTCATCTACTTTTGTAAAATCTCCACAAAAATACCAACCTCCGTTGCCATCATCAACAACATCTCTGACAGAACTATTAAATTGAGGGAAATTTAGATTAGCACTTACATCAGTTTTGGTCAATACTGTTGCATTACTAACATTTCGTCCAACTCCAGAAAACTGACCTGCTATATAAGTATAAGTATTATCAAAGGCAACAGCCCTTGCATAATTATTCGGGATATCCCAAGTATCATCTAAGGTTTGGGATAATGCAGAATATAAAAGTAATATATAAATTAAAAGAAATCGCAAGTCCAATCCATTGGTTTTAATATATTAATCCTAACACTTAATTTATCGACAAAAATTATTAATTCTTTAATTACCTAAATGTTACAATTATTAAAAATAAAAACTCTCCTTTCAAAATCTTCCACTCTCTTTTTTTAACCCTCTACATTCTCTCGGATACTCCTACGCTTTCTTATCTTCGTCTTTCAAAGTGAATGAAGGAATTATTGTCTTATCAATAGAAATGGGCTTCAGTCTATTTGTAAAGTATAATAGCTTTAGTCAAAATAAATTATACATATTTTAAAATAAGAAACTTGATATATACTAAATCACTTAATAATTTTGTGTGTTTGTGTTTTTTGTATTCAAGTCATTCCATGACGATGAATGATTTAGGCAGGGAACCCAAATAAATCTGGATACATTTTTAGCAATTTTATTAGTGTCCAGTCGTAAAACTTAATAAAATAATAAATTACAAGCGAAATAAAATAATTCGAAAAACAAATTTATCCAGATTTTTCGACAATAACTATTATTAGTAATACTAAGAATTTTCAACAATAAAAATACTCAAACAACATACAAAATAAGATGACAATAAACGTCTTTAATATGAATGGTATTTTTTATTAATTTACAATTTAAAAATAACAAAAAGGTAAATTATGAATTTCAATGAATTTATAAGCAAATATGACTTTGAAGGGAGTGTTGTTCTACTCGAAGGAAAAAGAGATGTTAAAGAAAACGAAAAAGCAAAATTAGTTGAGTTAGGTATAAAATTAGCTGAAAACAGCAAACATTTAATCGCTCGAAGTGGAAATGCTGATGGTGCGGATTTTTATTTTTCTCAAGGATTTAGTGAGATTGCGAAAGATAGATTAGAGGTAATTGTACCAAGTAAAGGTCATAGAAAAAAACATAATGTGGCTGGAACTACTTATAACCTTGATGAATTTAAGTTCCTAAAAGAAGATAATGTAATATACGAAACTAACAAGAATACTAAAAACAAGGGTTTAGTTGATATGTATGTAGATGGAGTAAAGAATAGAATATCTGCAAAAGCTCCTTATTTAATTAGAGATACAATGAAAGTTGTAGGTCATAATGAAATTGATAAATGTAATTATGCGATATTTTATGACGACCTGGCAAATCCTAAACAAGGTGGGACAGGACATACAATCTTAGTTTGTCAAAATAATAATATACCATATATAAATCAAAGTGTATGGTTTAATTGGCTTGGGTGATTTTCTTAATTACTTCTTTTAATTAATTTTGCACCGTCAGAGTTTAGTGTGTCCATTATTTCGTTTCTGAATTTGAAGTCTTTTACTTTATAAGCTAAACTGTCATTTGCGTAAATGTCTTTGATTATATTTCCAAAGATTGGAGCGGCTGCTCTACCTCCTTGACCGTCATTTCCAATGGCATCGAATGTGATTCTTTGGTCGTCAAATCCAACCCAGACACAAGCAATTATTTCTGGAGTAAATCCAGTAAACCAAGCATCAGCATTATCATTAGTTGTACCAGTTTTACCTGCAACTGCAATATCCCTTGGGATTATATTTCTCAATCGAATAGCAGTTCCACGATTTACTACTTCTTCCATCATTATTGCAGTGATATTTGCAGTAGTTTTATCAAGTGCATCAGTTATTCTATTAGATTTTTTCTTTTCAAAGATTGTGTTTCCATATTCATCTTCAATTTTAGTAAGGTAGTATGGCTCAATATGATAGCCATTATTAGCAAATACGGAGTAAGATGATGCTAATTCCATAGGTTTCATTTCACCACCAGCTCCAAGAGCAAGTGCAGGATATGGTTGAATTTTAGAACTAACACCTGCTTTAACAAGTATATCTCTAACTTCAAAAGGAGTTGTTTTTTGAGTAATTAGACGAGCAGCCACAGAGTTAACCGAACGTCTTAAACCTTCTCTAATTGTCATATATGAGTTAGAATCGGGACAATCACTTACACCAGTTTGAGGTCGCCATTCTTCTTCTGTTACTGGGTCAATATATACAAAAGGTCCACATTGAATAGAGTCATCAGGTCTCATACCATTTCGAATGGCAGCAGCATAAACAAATGGCTTGATAGATGAGCCAGGTTGTCTTCTAATTTGAGTAACATGATTAAGTGAATGTTTTGCATGAAGATTTTCTCTCATAAATTTAGGAGATGCTCCAACAATTGCAAGAATTTTTCCAGTATTTTGTTCAAGCACAATAACACCACATTGAATAGTAGTAGAAACATTTTTAACTGAATCAACAAAGTGTTTATCTTTCAAAAGTTCATTATAAACGAAATCTTTTTTACCAGCACTTGCATTTCTATATTGATTAGATTTTAAAATTGATTCTTTTATTATAGTTTTTTCAAGTTCTTTATTTCTTTCCCATTTCCATTTCTTATCAAAAAGTTCTTGGTAAGTTTTTAATTGTGTATCAACAGCATTATTAGTAATTTCTTGAATTTTAGCATTTAGACCTGTAAATATTGTCAATCCATCATTATATAAATTATAATTATTAAGAACTGGATTAGTTTTCAAATTCTGTCTAATCATCTCAACATAGTGAGGTGCGATACCACTTGCAGTATTATCATCTGAATTCTCTCTAAGTATAATTGGTTCTTTAACATAAGCCCAAAATTCTTCTTCGCTAAGAACTCCGCCTTCTTTCATCATAAATAGTACTACGTTTCTTCTGCGTAAACCTCTATTATAGTTAACGAAGGCATTAAAAGCAGTAGGTGCATTAACAACTCCAACTAAATATGCGATTTCAG
This sequence comes from bacterium, assembly GCA_030431515.1. Classification (GTDB taxonomy): domain Bacteria; phylum Bacteroidota; class Ignavibacteria; order Kapaibacteriales; family UBA2268; genus JAJRPT01. Next base: position 11,455 of record JAUIIX010000054.1, on the reverse strand, counting down.
TTTGAGTTAAATCTATTGGTTTTTTTCCAAAATATCTCTGAGATGCAACAAAAAGACCATAAGCTCCATTACCATAATAAACTGAGTTAATATACATTTCGAGAATTTCATTTTTAGTATATCGTTCTTCAATTTTAATAGCTGTATATGCTTCTCTAATTTTTCTATCTAAAGTCGGTGATTGATCTAAGTATAAAGTTCGAGCTAATTGTTGAGTAATAGTAGAAGCACCTTGTCTATCGCCGAGAGCAGTTTTTATTGCCGCTTTAAATAATCGCTCAATGTGAATTCCCCAGTGCTTATAAAAAGCTCTATCTTCTGTTGCTATAAGTGCATCAATAAAAGGTTTTGGTATTTCATCTATTTTAAGGTTAACTCTTCTTTCTGTAAAGAAGTAGTCAAGCAAAACACCATCACTACTATAAACCCTTGAAGCAATACTTTGTGTTGGATTGTCAAGTTCTTCTACAGAAGGAATAGTTTTATTTTTAATTCCATCATCAATAATACTATTGATATATAGTGATAAACCAGCAGTTACAATAAGCAACAATGCTGTTAGAATAATTATGTAATACCTAATTTTCACTTTAATACTCTTATTGTTTTTGTAAAACTATTTGATTACTTGTTGCTAACATTGGGAATAATTTATTGAATAATTTTGAATATGCTGTTCTTCCAGTCTTACTATTACAATAAATAAGTTTATAGTTCATATTTTTCATAAACTTAATAATAGAAATTGGCTGACATAAATGAACTACATCATCATCACTAAATTCAAAATCAATTTCATTATCCTTCATTCTTGGATAAATCATAATAAATTTTCCTTTTTCAGAAAGTAAATTAAGAAAATACCAATAAAAAGAACGAAAAATAGCAAAAAAAGAGTCAAATATATTATTATATCTCCAAAATCTTTTTCCTTTAAGGTTATAACTTATACCAGTTATTGCAGGATTAGGACCACTCCAATTGGGGCAATCAATAATCAAAAAACCATCTTTTTTAAGTACTCTGTCCATTTCCACTAAAGTTTTTTCAGGATAAACTAAATGTTCAAAAACACACAAAGAAGATATTGAATTAAAAAAATTATCATCAAATGGAATTTTATTACTTTCTTTATAATTAACAATAGAAGCATTTTCAATTTCTTTTAGTTCAGAGTTCAATTTTGATTTATCTTCTTCAGAAAAAAAATCAAGTCCAACTACTTGTTCAAAATTATGTTTCGAAAGTTCTTTAGCTATTCTGAAAGTTCCAGTACCAAAATCAAGGTGTTTACCCTTATCAGCATATAGACTTATAAAGTCAGCATAAAGTTTATATTCTTCATCTCGGGTATCACAAAAACCATAATAATTAGGTCTTTCAGTATAAAATTTTATTAAAGCATCTTGAACTAATTTTTTGTCTTTATCGTATAATATTTTGGGACTCAAAGCCATTTATTCAAATTTAATTTTTAATTAAAAAAAAATTTCTTAAATTGCAAAGATAAGATTAATTATTGAGAATAAATATATTTTAATTTGATATGAATTTACAAACAGTTGTAGAATACCTTTTTAATATATCAGTAGCATTTACAACACTACAGATATATTTGCAAGTGAATAAAATTTGGAAACGTAAACACGAGCTCGAAGTAGCAAGATCACAGTCTATTTCAGGTCTAATAATATTAGGTTTAAGTTGTATAATTTCAATAGTATATTATGCTTTTAATGATGATATGTCGAGTTTAGCTGAGAGTGCTTTTTACTTAGTCCAAGCAATTGTATTTGGTCTGATTTCAACAGGTTTATTTGTCAAAGGTCAAGAGAAACAATCACTTTGGAAATTATTACTGAAAGCGATAAGATTTGAGAAAAAAGAAGCAAATTACTTAATTAAAAAATTCTTTAAGCCAACAAATGCAAATATTATAATAGATATTTTACATCAACTGGCAATGATCGATGATAATTTAGACCCAAAAGAACAAGAATTAATAGAAGCATTTGCAGAAGAATGGAATATTGAATATTCTGTTGATAAATTAAATGAAAAAAGATATGGTGATGCAAAATCAAATTATATAAGATTAAGAACATCAGTTGAAGATTATTTAGATTCTGAACCACCAAAAGAACAAGCCGCTCAATTAAAAGATATGATGCAAACAATGATTGAGGCAGATGATGAAATTACTGAAGAAGAAGAGTTAATTTCAACAGAACTAATGGGCTTAGTTCAAAATTATATTTCGGATGCAGGTTCAGATAGATACCATGTGATGATAGTACCGCAAGACCATAGTCAGCACATTTCCATCAAAGGATTAATACCAAACGCTAAGCAATATGATATTGCAGGTGGAATAGCTTACTCTGTTGGAGAATTTTATTCAAGCAAATATGCTGAAATGATATGCAACCAATTTAGAGAAGAAAAGTTATTTACAATAGTTCACACTCCAGACCCAAACACAACTACTAATAAAAACACAGAAGAATAGTTTTTTTTATTAATTTTTGGAGGTATTTATGGATTTTTCAACTATTAATTTTCTTGCAGTGATAGTTGTTACAATTATTAGCTTTGCTTTTGGTTCAATTTGGTATGGTCCACTTTTTGGCAAGAAATGGCAAAAAGAACTTGGCTTTACTGATGAATATATCAGAGAAGGTAATATGGCTAAGATTTTTGGATCAAGTTTTGTTCTAATATTCTTAATGAATTTTGGCTTAGCATTTATTTTCACTTTTGTAGAAAGACCAGAATTTGGAATGATAGAAGGTGCAATGTATGGTGGCTTTATTGGATTATTCTTTATAGGAACATCTACTGGAGTAAATATGCTATATCAAAGACAAAGCTTTAGTTTATGGGCTATTGACTCATTTTATCAAATAATATATTTGACTATTTCTGGTTCGATTCTTGCGATTTGGAAATGATTTTAAGGAATCTATGAAAGTTACTAAAATTATAAAAATTGATAATAAATTTAGTTTTGAAGCTCCTGTTTTCAAAGCATCAACAAAATTAAATAAATCATTAAATGGAAAGATTAATTCTGAAAGAATTGATTTGAATTCACTATTAATTCCTAATCCAGAAAACTATTTTTTAGTAAAAGTAAATGGTGATTCAATGATTGGTAGTAAGATACTTGATGGTGATATTTTAGTTGTTGATAAAACTCAGAAAGCAAAAGATAACAGTATTGTAATTTCATCATTAAATGGTGAGTTAACTGTTAAGACTTTTAAAATTATTGATGGTGAAAAATATTTAGTTTCATCTAATGAGAAGTTTTTACCTATAGAAATATCAAATTTTTATAATTTTGAGATACAAGGTGTAGTTAAGCATGTAATTAGAGAACAAGAATAGTCTTACCAAGGCAACTTGTTCTCTTTCTTTTTATCATTTTCATTCTCAACAAAATTAGGTTTATTCAACTGCTCTTTTAATAATCTAATTTCCTCTTCATCCCAAGGTAATTTTACTTTTTTTGGTCTTGACTTAGGTAAATTCTCGTTAACTATTACAGGATTATAATGTTTAGTTAAAAATACTTCTACCCTATCCAAATAATAAGTAGGACACCTTGCCCAAGTAAAGTATATTCCCTTAGTTTCAAAAGCAAGAATTGCTGCATTTGTTCTTAATTCAGCAATTACATCTAAAATATACCCTTGTCCTACTTTAAGAATTTTTGAAGAATTATCCATCTCGGAGCCAGTCCAGCATAAATAAACACCGATAGATTCTTTTACATAGTCATTTTCGATGTCAACCTTCATTAAGTCACACCAACCGACTTCTTTACATTTAAACCATTCCAATTTCATTTTCTGTTCTAAATAATTTTTGATATTAAAGCAATAGTTGCTGTTTCTGTTCTTAAAACACTATTTCCAACTTTTAAACTTGTTGTGATTTTATTTAATTTGGCAAGTTCATCAGCAGTAAAACCACCTTCAGGACCTACACAAATAGAAATATTATTTTTGTTTTCAATACTATCATTGCCATTCATGTCTGCTAATATGTTTAATTCATATTTATCAAACATTGATAACATTGAATTGAAATCTATAATCTCATTTATCTCAGGTAATAAAGATCTTTCGCTTTGTTTAATTGCAGCTATAGATTTTTTAATAGCTCTTTTTATATCAAACTTTTTAAATTGACTATTTTTACAAAAAACTGGATAAATTGATATAACTCCAAGCTCTGTGGCTTTTTCAATTAAATATTCTATTCTATTCTTATCGTCAATTAATCCAAAAAATAAAGTAATGTGTTTACTCGATTCATTATTATTTTCAATTATTTCTTTCACTTTTAAAGAAATATAATCTTTTTGTACATCAATTACATCTGTAATAGCTAATTTACCTAAACCATTAGTTATTTTTAACTCATTGGATAATTTACGTTGAACTTTAATATGCTTAAATTCATCGCCAACAATTTTGATAATATCATCTTTGGTAAAATCGAAAGGAAAGTAAAATGCACTCATTATAGTTTAATTGACTTTTATTAGTTTTTTATAAATAACTTCGCCATCTGTTTTAAAATTAAGGAAATAATTTCCTTCGGCAATTGATTCTAAATCAAATATTAAATTATTTAATCCAACTTTAATATGTCCATCATATAAATATTTAATAATTTTTCCATTATAATCACATAAAAAAATATTTATATTCTGTATTTTATAATTATCCATCTCTATTGTTATTTGATTTGAAAATGGATTAGGGTAAATATTATTCACATTAATTTTGATATTTTCTTTGTTAAATAATTTATTCAAATCATATCTTATTGGATAAACTGAAGAATAAATTTCAGTATTCCCATTTTGCAATCTACCATCAGTCCAAGTTAAATAAATATCATTATTATCTATTGATATACCAGTTTTATAACCTATACCATACTTAAAATTCCTATTCAGAGTATGAGTTAACTCAAAAGAATTACTAACATAAGTAATAGGGTTTTTAAACGTTTCTCCCTTATCAAACGATAATGTAAATCTTGGCTCAACATTATAGTTGAATTTAGTACCAGAGCTTTCAAATGGTCCTTCGAGATTATAATAATTAACTATAATAACGCCATTATCATTTATTTTTAAATCATAATTACATTGGTGATGAGATAAATCACGAAATACTTTTTTTGCTTTACCAAATACTCCATCTATACCTTTACAAATATAAACATTATTTTTAGGAAATCTAACTTCTTTAGAATAATCTGCACCATACCAAGATAATAAAATAGTATCGTTAATAAAATTTATTAAAGGATTCGGATTTATAAATTCTGTTGGTAAACCAGGAAGAACATAAGAAATTACACCAGGTATAAGTGTAGATCCCATAAAGTTTACTTCAGCTATATTTGTATGATTTTCAATATTTTTTGTTAGTAAATCGTAAACAAAATATTCTAAAACTTGCCTATCAAAAGGATATTTATCATTTGAAAGAAAAGCTATATGTACTTTATTATCTTTGATTTTAAGGTCATAATTCCCTAAGTAAGTAAACTTACTAGGAAGTTTTATGTTAATTTTTGATTTTGGATTTCTTAAATCTACTAAATTTATACTTGCTTTATGTTCATAAGTCGAGTGAACAGAATATGAAATATAAACATTATGATTATATTCTATTAATTTTAAATTACTAAATGTTTCATTTAATCCATTAAACACTTTAGAAACATCATAATTTGACTTAACTCTATCTATATTCTCATCTAATTCATTCCAGTCAATACCTTTGTTTGTGGAATACCTATAAGTAACTAGCTGTATAACTGAATCAATACCACCAAATCCTGTCTTGATAAGAGTTGTTAACCAAACTAAATGAGCTTTACCATAAGAATCAAATATAATTTTATTATCTCTAGCATTTGATAACATTCTATATTTTTCTGAAGGAAAAACTTCTTTCTGATATCTATTCCAAGTTAATCCTTTATCTAATGAATAACTAATCGCATTAATAAAATGATCAACACCATAGTTTAGTTTATGTTGGATGGATGAACTTATAAGATTATTGCTATCAATTGGATTAACAATTATTTCTGGGTCTGTTTCGGAGTATTCTGAAATTGTAATTCGAATTTCATTATTTTTAGTAATCAATTCATTTGTCAATAAAATACTGCTATTAAAACTTAATAGTATAATTAGCAATAAAATATTTAAAATTGATTTATTCATTTCCTTTCAGACGTAACAGCATTATATAATATTTTAATTAATTCATCAATTCCATATCGAATAGCTGAAGAAATTATCAACGGCTTTAATCCATTAATTTTCAGCCCTTTAATCTCTTCTTTTTTTTCTTCACTTGCAATATCCCACTTACTTAAAGCAATTATTTCTTTCTTTTCAAGCATTTCAGGATTGAATTTTTCAAGTTCATTTTGAAGGATTTTAAAATCTTTTTCTAAATCTTCTGATTCTACATCAAGAAGATAAAGTAAAATATTTGTTCTTTCAATATGTTTTAAAAATTGAATTCCAAGCCCTTTTCCATCAACAGCACCTTCTATTAATCCAGGTATATCTGCTATAGTAAAAGAATCATACTCTCCATATTTTACAACTCCCAAATTAGGTACTAAAGTAGTAAATGGATAATCAGCAATCTTTGGTTTAGCAGCAGAAATAGTCGATATCAAAGTAGATTTACCAGCATTTGGAAAACCAACAATTCCAACATTAGCTAATAATTTTAATTGTAGAATTACATTAAATTCTTCACCTTCTACACCAGGTTGAGCAAATCGAGGTGTTTGTCTTGTAGCAGTAGCAAATTCAGCATTACCTCTACCTCCCATACCTCCTTTTGCAATTACAAAGCGATCGCCAGCTTCAACTATATCAGCAATCTTTTCATTTGTTTCTTCATTAATTATTTCTGTTCCCAAAGGAACTTTTATAATCAAATCCTCTGCCGCCTTACCTGTTCTTCTCGAACCACCTCCACGTTTACCATTACTTGCAATAAATGATTTTGTGAAATTAAATTCTAATAAAGTATTCAAATGTGGTTGAGCTACAAATATTACATCTCCACCCTTTCCACCATTACCACCATCTGGTCCTCCTCGAGGAACAAATTTCTCTCTTCTGAAACTAACATGACCAGTTCCACCATCACCTGATCTTACATATATTTTCGCACTATCTATAAATTTCATTATTTTTCGCTTTTATTTTCGTCATTTAAATCATTGTCATCTAACAAGAAATCATCTAAATCTAAACTTTTATCATCCAATTCTTCTAACTCTTCTTCACCGAAATATTCTAATTCTTCAAAATCATCTGCTATTTCTTCTGTTTCCTTAGAATCAGTGTCTTCCTCTTCGATTTTGTCAGATGATATTTCTTCCAACTCTTCAAGTTCTTCTTCACCAAAATATTCTAACTCTTCAAAATCATCTACGATGTCTTCGTTTTCCTTAGAATCTGTGTCTTCCTCTTCCACTTTATCAGATGATATTTCTTCCAATTCTTCAAGTTCTTCTTCACCAAAATATTCTAATTCTTCAAAATCATCTACGATGTCTTCGTTTTCCTTAGAATCTGTGTCTTCCTCTTCCACTTTATCAGATGATATTTCTTCCAATTCTTCAAGTTCTTCTTCACCAAAATATTCTAATTCTTCAAAATCATCTACGATGTCTTCGTTTTCCTTAGAATCTGTGTCTTCCTCTTCCACTTTATCAGATGATATTTCTTCCAATTCTTCAAGTTCTTCTTTACCAAAATATTCTAATTCTTCAAAATCATTTGCGATGTCTTTGCTTTCCTTAGATACTGTGTCTTCTTCTTCAATTTTGTCAGATGATATTTCTTCCAACTCTTCAAGTTCTTCTTCACCAAAATATTCTAATTCTTCAAAATCATCTGCGATGTCTTCGCTTTCCTTAGAATCAGTATCTTCCTCTCCCATTTTATCATATGATATTTCTTCCAACTCTTCAAGTTCTTCTTCACCAAAATATTCTAATTCTTCAAAATCATCTGAATTTTCTTCGGTTTCTTTGGATTCTGTTTCTACTTCTTCAACTTTGTCCAATTCCTCGAAACCGTCATCATCTTCTGAATTATCTATTTCTTCAATTTCACTTTCTTCAACTTGACCAGATAGTAATCCACCTAACAATTCTTCAATTCTAGAAAATGATAAAGTAAGAACATCATTATTAAATTCTTCTTCTAATAAATTTAATATAGGCGTAATACCTTTTTCACTAAAAAATATTATCAAAGATTCAATAGGCAGTTCTTCATTTTCATTATCAATTAAATCATCATAAGAGAATACCTTATATAAATTTTTAATAAGATTCAAAAAGTTTTCTAAATCTATATTATATATATAATCTTCATCAATTTCTTTTATTAAATCAATAAACTCAGATTTGCTTAGGAAACTTTTATCAAGGTTATTTTCATACCAATCACTAACACTCTCAAGTAGATAATTATATTCTTCAAAATACTCCATTAAATTTTGAATATCAACAAGAGATTGCTCATCAGTATTATTATAAATCAGTTCTGATAATGTTGTTAGTGGCCTGCAAATATAATTGAATCTAATCTCAATTATATTTTTAATAAATTGTTCAAATTCAAAACTACTCATCCTAACAGAATTTTTCATTTCACTTTCTAATCTGTTAAGTAGCTTCAATAAATCACCATTTGTTTGGTCAAACAAACTCTGATTTCTGATATTATCTATATTCCCAACTACAATTCTATTTATTTCGGAATTTATAAATCTTTTTATGGCTTTTGGTATTTTTCTTGAACCAGTTAGTTCAGATAGATTTACATCATTATCTGAATTATCTAAATTTAATAAAGAAAAATATTTATTAATATAATTGTCAAACATTTTTAAATTTGAATTAATTATTTTCTACAATTTAATTATTTTTTTTAAATCAAAAAGGTAAATTAATGAATTTTATCGAGAAAATCGAAGAAATTAGAGAAATAAGCAGAAATAGTAAAAAAAATAATTTGAAAGTTGGCTTTGTTCCTACTATGGGTGCTTTACATCAAGGGCATCTATCCTTAATAGAAAAAGCAAAAGAAATTTCAGATATTGTAATAGTTTCTATTTTTGTTAATCCTAAACAATTTGCTGCTCATGAAGACTTAGACAAATATCCACGTGATTTAGAAAAAGATGCTAAATTAGCTTACGAATCTGGTGCTGATTTTATCTTTTCTCCTAATATTCTTGACATTTATCCAGTAGGGTATTCTACAAGTATTAACGTTAACGTTATTTCAGAAAGTTTTGAAGGAGAATTTAGACCTCACTTTTTTGGTGGTGTTGCTACAGTTTGTGCTAAATTATTTACAATAGTTGAACCTGATCTTGTTGTATTTGGTCAAAAAGATTACCAACAGTGTTTAGTAATATCTAAATTAATAAAAGACTTACACTTCCCAATTGAGTTTATAATGGAACCAACAGTTAGAGAATCAGATGGACTTGCAAAGAGCTCAAGAAATCAATATTTATCAAAAGATGAACGTCAGAAAAGTGGCATACTTTTTATAGCTTTAGAAGAAGCAAAGAAAGCTATATCCTTAGGAGAAAGTGATAGAAAGATTATAAATGCTATAATGCATAAGAAATTGAGAGAAGTGAAAGAAATTAGAATTGAGTATGCTTCCTCTGCTTTAGCTGATGATCTATCACAACCAGAATTTTTCTTAAAAGGAGACAAAGTTGTATTGCTCATTGCTTGTTATTTAAATAAAGTAAGACTAATTGATAATATGATTATAACTATTTAAAAAAATGAAATCAAAAATTCTATATATTTTTATCTTTTTATTTATTGTGGCTTGCAATAATGAAAAAAAACAAGAGGAAACTCCTGCTGATATTGTGGTTGAACCCATAATTAGTGAAGAAGAACAAAAAGTTTTAGATTCATTAGAAAGAGTTAAATTAATAAATTCTTATGATAAATATGATAAAATAAATTATGAAATGTTAGTTATTGAAGATAGAAAACATTTAAATGAAGTATTATCTAAATATGGGTTTTCAAAAGAGAATAGAATAAATAATAGAGTTTTTATTACTTTAAATAGAAAAGAATCAAGATATTTAAAAGTTGGTGATACTATAGTTGTCCCTGATAAAATTGTAGATGACAACAAAGCATATTCTTGCTTCCCTCATTATTATCCCGAAGCAAAAGATTTAGAAAAATTAATAGTAGTATCTAATTATTATCAATCTTATGCATGTTATGAAAAAGGCGTTTTGGTTAGATTTGCTGCTTGTAATACAGGTAAAGAACGAACTCCTACTTTCCCAGGTAGATATGCTCTTGTATGGAAGGACAAGAAAAGACGTTCTTCATTAGACTCAACTTGGATTATGCCATTTACTTATAATTTTCATAGATATGCAGGAAATGCCTTTCATCAATATGATATGCCTGGATATGCGGCCTCTCACTCCTGTATTAGACAATTTTTATCAGATGCAGAGTGGTTATTTAATTGGGGGAAAGGAGTAAAAGTAGTTGATAAAAAACAGGTTTGGCTTTCTGGTACACCAGTTATTATTGTTGGAGTACCAGATTATTCTTTAAGACATTCTGGTCCTTGGTCCTTTTTAAAAAATAATAAAGAAAGACCAATTGTATTAGATTATGACCCTATGCAAGTTGAAGAAGCACTTATACCCTTTTCACAAATCCCTGAAAGTATAAGAAATTGGATTCCACAAAAGGAAAGATACAAATATGCAGAAGATACTTTACGTAAAAGAGGTATAATATCAGAAGATACTGAACTAATAGTTTCAGTAGATTTTAATAAATTAAGAAGAGAAAAAAAGAAAGCAGAAGCTAAGAAGAAAAAGCAAGATTCTTTAAAAAATGCAATTTTACCACAAAAAGAGAATTCTAAAACTGATTTAGAGTTAATTAAAGAAAAGTTAAAAGAACTTGATAATTCAAAAGATACAACGAAAAGATAAATTTTGTTAAAAAATATTTCAATTATTTTTAATATTTAGCGTGATGTTTCATTAGTTTTTGTGTCTATGTATTAAAACATAAACACTAAAATTTAAAATTAATGAAAATTGTAATATTCAGCATTATAATAATAATATTTTCTCAAATTAGCAAATCACAAATAGTTATAAATGAAATTTGTGCATCTAATTTTAGAAATTTTTATGATGAAGATAATGATGACCCAGACTGGATAGAACTATACAATAGTTCAGACAAAGCAGTTAATTTAAAGGGCTGGAAAATCTTTGATAAAAATGAAATTGAAAATGCTTTTGTGCTTCCTGATACTATTCTTCAAGCAAAAGAAAGAATTGTAATATTCGCTTCTGGAAAA
>JAUIIX010000004.1 GCA_030431515.1 bacterium | reverse complement strand
GCATATCTCATTTGTGCAACAAAGTTACCAGTTGAAGTATGATACATATCTACAGTTCTTTGAACGTCTTTTGTAGTTTCATAATCTGAGTTAGTATTACCCGGTCTTGAATCTAAAGCAATTTCACTTACTGAACCAGAACCACTACCAATATTAACTTTCATTTCAGAGTTGTTAAATGTTAGTGTAGCTGAACCACCACCAGTTCTACGAGCCATCATACCAACTACCTCAGTAGTAGCAACATCGTAAGCAGGAGTAGCAGTTTCATCTAACATAGTTAATGTAGATGAGTTAGGAAGTAAGTTTAATGAGTTAGCATTAACAGCTAAGTTATTAGATAAAAATACTTTATCAGAAGAACCATTTTCTATAGTCATTGTACCAGATGTTGCTCTAACTTCTAAGTTACCGTAAGGGAAGTTTTCGTCAGTTTCTTCAACATCAACATCTTCGAAAACTGCAAATGATGCATCGTCATATATAGTGTTATTTCTTGCAGAAGTACCATCTGCTGCTAATTGGTTGTTTACATTACCTGCAACATAGAATGTCTGAGAAGCACCAACGTTTAAATAACCAGTTCCTTCTAAAGTCATACTAGAAGAAGCATTAACATTTAAAGGACCATTTGCTACATTGAAAGTTCCAGACGTTAATGCAAGTGAACCAGTCGAGTTTATATTAACAGCACCACCACCACTTGTATATGCAGTAGCTTCTTCGCCACCAACACCTGAAACATCTAAAATTAAATCACCATCAATTGTACCTGTTCCAGCACCAAAAGTTAATGAAGCATTTGCTGTGGAAGCATCAACTAAAAACTGACCAGAGTTTTGTTCTAAAACAAAGTCATTTTCAGCCCACATTTCACCATTTACAGTTACTCCACCAGTAGCAGAAGCTTCTGTTCTAACTTCGTTTTCAACTTGAACTAAATCACCTGCTTGAACTCTTTTAGTACCAGCATTTTGAAAAGCTAAGTTATAATACTTTCCACTTGTACCAGCAGTGTTTTCAGCAAAGACTGCTTGCTCAGAATCACCATCATATACAAATGTAGTAGAATTATTACTATAGTCTCTACTTCCACTTCCTGAAACTACATTATATGTACCAGAAACAAAAGTTGGAGCTAAAGATCCATTTGAGACATACACTTTCGTCGCTGCATTTTCCATACCTAAGTTAGAATAATATCTACTTTGTACAGTTTGATTACCTGTTGTACTAGAGAAATAAATCCAACCAGTAAGTCTTACGTCAGATGTAAAACCAGCAGCACCAGTTCCATCGCCACCTAAAGTGTTTGAGAAGTAAATTCCATCGCCTTTAGAACCACGGAATGAAATTGTTCCAGAGTTTGCAATATTACCATCAGAATCAGCATCAGTTCTAAACTGACCATCATCCGAAGTAAATGTTACTTTACCTGAGTTAAAAAAGGACGCAGATGAACCAGTCATTGTAAAAGTCTGACTTTTCAATCCAATAGCAACCATAAATATTGCTATTAATGTTATATATTTTTTCATATAACGATCTCCATATAAATTATTAATAATATTCTTTTCAAAAATTAAAGTTTTTGTATTATTTACCGATACAAAAATTGGAAATTTAATCATCAATTAAAATAGGTAATAATACCCAAATTTAAAAAATGAACAAAATTTCATAAAATAAGTTTTTTAAACAAATCCTATATGATTGTATCCTCAATTATTGTGCCAACTATTTATCTCTATGCTTTTATGGTGGGTGTTTGAGGCGATTTTACATGGCACTACTCCTCAATCTCAAAATTAAGTAAGATTATCAAATAAAACTTCAGTAATTTTACTGATTTTCTAAAGTTTTTCTGATAAATAGACGATATACAGAGGTATTTGATTTTATTTATGCTAAAATTAGCACAGATTTTTTTGATATGATTAAAAAAAAGTAAAATATAAGAAATTATACTAATTCGTATTCTTCTTTTAATATTTGGATTTCTACGTCTAATAAGTTTTTATTTCGACGTTTCATTACGATTTTTGCAGTATCTATTGCATTTTGAATTTTATATTTAGGTGAAGTTTTGCTCCCTCCCCAAGTAAAAGAAGGAACATAAGTTGGGGGAAAGTCAGAATTAAAAATAATTCCAGCAACTCCTAGAGTAGTTCCAGTGTTGAACCTAGTATTTATTGCAGTTTTTGTGTGGTCTCCACACAGTAATCCCATAAACATCTGACCAGTTTCAACAATCTCTTTTCTATATCTTAGTGATATATTCCCATAAGTATTTTTTAAATCTGAATTATTAGTGTCAGCTCCAAAATTAACCCATTCAGAAATAAAAGAATGCCCTAAAAATCCTTCGTGTTGTTTATTTGAATACGATTGGATTATTGAATTTTCAATTTCACCTCCTATTTTACAATACTCACCAATAGAAGTTTTTTCATAAATCTTTGCACCTACTTTTATTACAGTATTCGACCCTATATAACAAGGTCCAATAATAGTGCTATGCGGCATTATCTTAACATTTCTATTAATAATAATAGGTCCTTCACTTGCATCTAATACTACAGTAGGATAAATTTTTACTTTTTCACCTAAGTATATATTTTGTTCATTCAAAGTGTGAACAAATGGGAAATTAAGTTTATTAAATTTACTAAATAATTTAAAATTCTTTGAATCTTCGAGAATTGCTTTTTTATTAAGGTTAATTGCTTCATGAAGATATTCAAGTGTTTCAATATTTTCAATTTCTACTTTTTGAAAATTTGAAAAGAAATTATTATTCAAATTCGAAAAATCTTTTTTAGTTAAATTCTCAACCCAATTAGACTTATCAAGCCAAGCAATTAATGGCTCACCATTTTTAGAAATAACAACAGATTTATCAGGGTAATTGAAAAGTGTATCAACTATACTATCCCATAAAGCACTACTCGGAATAACTTTAGAATTTAAAATTAATAAACTATCTCTATTTAATTCATCATCTTTAATTCCAAAGCGTAACATAAAAGATAACTTTTGATTTTCTCTTCCATAAAAATACAACTTACTTTCAGGAAATTCGATCTTGATTTTCTCAAATAATCTATGACAACCTAATCTTAATTCCCAAAGAGGGTGCATAATTGAAAAAGGAAAATAATTATTTGTATTTTCTGGCTCTAAAATTAATATTTGATTTATTCTAATCAACTTTCTTTTGACTTATTATGTTTTAATGCTGCTTTAATAAATTCAATAAATAAAGGATGACCTGTAACTGCTCTGGACTTTAATTCTGGGTGAAATTGCACACCAACATAAAAAGGATGATTAGCTAATTCAATAATCTCAACTAATTCACCATCTGGTGAAAGTCCACTTAATACTAATCCTTTATCTTCTAATTGTTCTCTATATTCATTGTTAAATTCATAACGATGTCTGTGTCTTTCGGATATATCAAGAGAAGCATAAGCTTTATGAGCAAGCGTTCCTTCTTTTAAGACACAAGGATAAGCACCTAATCTCATTGTTCCACCTTTGTTCTTGATATTTTTTTGTTCTTCCATTATATCAATTACTTTGCTACCCTCTTTTACAAACTCACCAGAATTTGCATCTTCAATTCCACAAACATTTCTAGCATATTCAATTACTGCACATTGCATTCCTAAACAAATACCAAAGTATGGAATTTCATTTTCTCTTATGAATTTAATTGCATTAATTTTTCCTTCAATACCTCTGCTGCCAAAACCAGGTGCTATCAAAACACCATTATATTGAGCAAGTCTTTCTTCTATATTCTCGTCAAATAATTCTTCCGAATTAATTAAATCTAAATTTACACGAGTATTATTTATTGATCCAGCATGAATAAATGATTCAATTATTGATTTATATGAATCTTCATAATTAGTATATTTCCCTACTAAAGCAACTTTTACTTCAAACTTAGGACTCTGGATTCTTTTCACAAATTTAGTCCATGCTTCAATATCTAAAGGTGCTCCTTTTAAATTCAATCTATCTAAAATAACATCAGACAAACCTTTTTTTGCGAAGTTCAGAGGAACTTCATAAATAGTAGATGCATCTCTTGCTTCAAATACTGCATCATAATCAACATTACAGAATAAAGCAATTTTTTCTCTTATATCTTTAACAAGAGTATGCGAACTTCTGCAAAGTAAAATATCTGGCTTAATTCCATATTCCATTAATATTTTAACACTATGTTGAGTTGGTTTTGTTTTTAATTCTTTAGCGGCATCAATATAAGGGATATAAGTCAAATGAATATTCAATGAATTTTGATAACCAAGCTCATGATTCATTTGTCTTTGTGCTTCTAAAAATGGTAAAGATTCTATATCACCAACTGTTCCACCTATTTCAATCATAACAACATCAACTTCACCATCAAAAGCTTTCATTTTTAGCTTTATTTCATTTGTGATATGAGGAATTACTTGAACAGTTTTTCCAAGATATTGCCCTTTTCTTTCTTTATTAATAACAGAAAAATAAACTTGACCTGTAGTAGTGTTACTTTTTTTAGTCAAAGATTCATTCAAAAACCTTTCATAATGACCAAGGTCTAAATCTGTTTCTGCACCATCATCTGTAACATATACTTCACCATGTTGAGTTGGGTTCATTGTACCTGGGTCAACATTCAGATAAGGATCTAATTTCATTACTCCAATTTTTAGGCCTCTACTTTTTAATAGAAAACCTATCGAAGCACAAGCAATTCCTTTACCTAAGGAAGACAAAACTCCACCTGTTACAAAAATATATTTAGTTTGTTTTACTTTTGATGACTTACTTTCGGACATATCTTTTTAAATTTGTGTATGTAAATTTTTCAAAAATAAGATTAATTAATTTACACACCAATTTTTGTATATAAATTTATAAAAGTATCTTGAAAAAAATGAAAAAATTAATTTGGATTTTTATAATTGCAAATATAAGTATTTCTTGTAATAAAAGCGAATTAAAGAATGACAATGTTATTAAATTCTGGCATTTTTGGAGTGAACCATATCAAGCTAAAGTAATTGACTCTTTAATTTCTGAGTTTGAAAAAGAAACAAATATCAAAGTAGAACTTAGTCAACTCAGCTGGAATAACGGAAAATCAAAGCTAATTGCTGCCTTTAATTCGGGAACTCCACCTGATGTTTTGGAACTTGGTAGCGATTGGGTTGCACAATTTTCGGCTTCTGATGTTCTTGCTGAATTTCCAAAAAAAGATATTGAGATTTTTACAGAATTTTCAACTGCACCATCATATTGGGATAATAAAATTTTTGCACTTCCTTGGATAGTTGATACTCGTGTTTTATTTATCAACACAGATTTATTAAATAAGGTCGATGCAAGTATTCCTAACTCATGGGAAGAACTTCTTGATATTGCCAAAGAAATTCAAGACCCTAAAAATGAAATCTATGGAATGAGTATAAACGGACCTGATAAAAATAGATTATACAAAAAAGCAATGACATATATTTGGTCTGCAGGTGGAGAATGGCAGTATGAAAACTTAACTTCTGCGGAAAATCAATACGCTCTAACTATGTATAAAAAATCTGTAAATGTTGGAATTGTAGAAAATCAAAGAAACATAGATAGAATGTTCTTGCAAGGTAAAATTGGCTTTCATATTTCTGGTGCTTGGCTATTAAATATGATTAAAAAAGAAAACCCAACTCTAAATTATCAATTGTCTTTAATCCCTGGTATGAATAAACAAATCGGATATTCATTCGCTGGTGGTGAGTATATTTCAGTAAGTAAATCAAGCAAAAACAAAGATAAAGCAATTCAATTTGTTAACTGGCTTTGTAATGGAAAAAACACATTAGAATTTTGCAAAAAAATACCAGAAGGTGGATTCCCAGCCGATAAAAATTATTTTAATGATGATTTCTTCAAATCCAATCCTGAGAAAATGTTATTTGCAGAACAATTAGTAAATTCTAAAATGACTCCTGTACACCCGAAATGGCTTGAAATTCAAGATGTTCTTGAAGAAACATTCGAAAGAGTGATATATGACTACGACAATCCAATAGACGCACTAAAATTAGCAAAAAAGAAAATCGCTGTAATTAAATAAAATATCAACTACATAATAAATCAGCATTAATTCTATTATTTATAAAATTATTTCCAAAAAATATTAATTTCTTATATTTGTAAAATTAAAATCGCAAATTATTGGAATTAAAATGATAATTACATTACCTGACGGAAGTCAGAAAGAATTTGAAAATGGAATTAGTGGGTATGAAATTGCTAAATCAATCTCAGAAGGATTAGCTCGTAATTCTGTTGGAATATTAGTCAATGGTGTTAAAAAAGAAATTCACGCTGAAGTAAATGAAGATGCTAAAATCCAAATACTTACATTTAATAATGAAGAAGGTAAAGAAATGTTCTGGCACTCTTCTGCTCACTTATTAGCAGAAGCATTGCAAGAAATGTACCCTGGTGTGAAATTTGGTATTGGACCTGCTATCGAAAATGGTTTTTACTATGATGTGGATTTAGGTGAAACTAAAATATCATTAGAAGACTTACCAAAAATAGAAGCAAAAATGTCTCAATTAGCTAAAAATAAAAGCCTATTTATAATGAATGAATGGGAATGGGACGAAGCTTATGCTTACTATAAAGAATTAGGAAATGAATATAAACTAGAATTATTAGAAGACTTTAAAGGTCAGAAAATCACTTACTGTACGCAAGGGAACTTTGTCGATTTGTGTAGAGGTGGTCATATTCCTGATACAAGTTGGATTAAGGCAATTAAGCTAACGTCAGTTGCTGGAGCTTATTGGAGAGGAAACTCAGACAATAAAATGATGACTCGTATATATGGTGTCTCTTTCCCTAAAAAGGCATTACTTGACGAATATTTAACTTTAAGAGAAGAAGCTGAAAAACGTGACCATAGAAAGCTTGGTAAAGAACTTGGTTTATATATGATTTCACCAGAAATTGGTGCTGGTCTTCCAGTTTGGTTGCCAAAAGGTGCATTCATTCGCCGTAAACTTGAAAACTTTATCAAAGATGAATTACTTAATAGGGGATATGTAGAGGTTATTACACCTCATATCGGAAACATCAACCTATATAAAACATCTGGACACTATCCATATTATAAAGAATCTCAATTTGCTCCTATCAAAGTGGAAGATGAAGAGTATATGTTGAAGCCAATGAATTGCCCTCATCACCATAAAATCTATGATAATGAGCAACGTTCTTACAGAGATCTACCTCTTAGATTAGCAGAATTTGGAACAGTTTATAGATATGAGCAATCAGGGGAATTATCTGGTTTGTCTCGTGTTAGGGGCTTTACTCAAGATGATGCACATATTTATTGTACTGAAGACCAATTAAAAGATGAATTAATTAATTGTATTGAATTAACTCAATTAGTATTCACAACTTTTGGAATGGATGTTTCAACTCGTTTATCTTTCCGTGACGATGCAAAAGATAAATACGCAGGTGAAATGGATACTTGGAATAAATCAGAAACAATCCTAAAAGATATTGCAGACGACTTAAAACTTGACTATTTTATCGGTGAAGGTGAAGCATCATTTTATGGACCTAAAATCGATTTTATTGTAAAAGATGCACTTGGTAGAAAGTGGCAACTCGGTACAGTACAAGTTGACTATGTAATGCCGGAAAGATTTAACTTAGAATATATTGGTTCAGATAATGAAAGACATAGACCAGTAATTATTCACAGAGCTCCTTTTGGTTCGATGGAAAGATTTATTTCAATTTTAATTGAACATTATGCAGGTAACTTCCCATATTGGTTAGCACCTGTTCAAGTTTCAGTTCTTCCAATTTCAGATAAAACATTAGACTACGCAACTGCAGTTGTAGAAGAGTTAAAATCAAAAGGAATTAGAGTAGAATTTGACACAAGAGCCGAAAAAATTCAAAGAAAAATAGCAGAATCAGAACAAATGAAAGTGCCATTTTCGATGATAATCGGTGCAAAAGAAGAAGAAAACAAAACAGTTTCACTTCGTGAACATGGTGTAGGCGATTTAGGTTCTAAATCAATCGCAGAAGTACTAGAACTTTTCAACTCACAACCCGACCCAACGAAATAATCTTATAAAATAATTTAATAGGAGCTTCGGCTCCTTTTTTTATACTTGTTTTATTATTGATTTGACGACACCCCAAATATTGAATTTATCGCTTTCTTTGATTTTAATGTTTGGAAATGAATCGTTTTCGCTTAATAATTCTATTCCATTTTCATTTAATATTAACCTTTTGACTAATAATTTATTGTTTATTGTTGCTACTACTATATTTCCTGTTTTTGCTTTAATACTTCTATCAACTAATATTATATCACCTGTATTTATTCCAGCTTTTGTCATTGAATCACCAGTTACTTTTATTAGAAATGTACAATCTGGGTTTCCAATTAATAAGGAATTTAAATCTAATTTGCTATTTCTTTTTTGAGTTATTTCTTTTTCTGTTCTTACATAAGTCGGTATTTTTGATACATTAGTACGACGTGCATAGTATTGTTCATCATTTTTTGTATGTTCAAAATTATATTTCCCGATATTTCTAAGCAATTGCTGTGCTGGTGATGTCATTTATTAACTCCTTTTGTTTATTTAGATTAGCTCATTATTTGCAATTTCTGTGCCGAATATTAAGATTTTTATTGTTTTAAAATATTTATTATATTTTTTGAAATATTTTGCTTAATTTTAAATTCGAGTTGTTACAAAAATGAAAATTTGATGAAACAAAAAATACTAATTACTGGTGCGACCGGAAAAGTTGGCGAAGCTGTTACTAATATTTTAAAAAAAGAACTATTAGATGTTGAGTTAGTACTGCTTACAAGCGATATTAAAGCAATCGCACCTATTAAAAATCAAAAGGTTATCCAAGCTTTTTATGAAGATGTGAAGTGGATGAAAAATTTGATATATGCTGAAAAACCTAATGTGATTATTAATTGTGCGGCTATGACTAATGTAGATGCCTGTGAAGTGGATCACAAATTGGCTATGAATTTGAATGCAATTTTGCCTGAGACTTTAGCGAAAGCTGCGAAAGTAATTGAAGCTCATTTGATTAGTTTTTCTACTGACTATATTTTTGATGGAGAAAATGGTCCTTATGATGAAGATGCTACTCCTAATCCTATTAGTTTTTATGGAAAATCAAAATTAGCTGGTGAAAATGCAATAAAAGTTGAGTTAAATAGTAATTACACTATTATAAGAACAAATGTTGTTTATGGTACTTCTTCTTATGGTAAAAGTGATTTTATTAATTGGCTTATTAATAATTTAGAGAATGAGAAGAAATTAACTATAATTGATGGCCAGTGGTGTAATCCTACGTATAGTGAAGATATTGCATGGGCTGTTCTGAAGATTATTGAAAATAAAAATTTTGGTACTTATAATGTTGCTGGTAAAGGATATTATAATCGTTTTGAAATTGCGGAGTTGGTTGCTGAAATTTTTGAATATGATGATGACTTATTAACAGAGATTCCTTCTAAAGACTTGGTTCAAAAAGCAAAAAGACCTGATAAAGGTGGTCTAATTGTTTTGAAAGCTGAAGCAGAATTAGGGATTGACTTCTTAGATTTAAAAAATGGTCTTATTGCTTTAAAATTTATGGTGAATAAAAAATATGAATACAATTAGCAGAGATGAAATAAATGGCTTTATTCAGAACTTCAAAGGTAAGAAAATTGTTGTTCTGGGTGATTTGATGTTGGATAGATATTTTTGGGGTAAGGTAACAAGGGTTAGTCCTGAAGCACCGGTTCCTGTTGTGGATATTAAGAGCGAAAGTTATCATCTTGGAGGTGCAGCAAATGTTGCCTCTAATTTGAAATCGTTGGGCTTGGAAACATATCTTTGTGGTCTTGTTGGTGATGATGAATATGGACATAAATTTGTTGATTTAGCCAATCAAATTGGAGTTGATGTTGAAGGAGTATATATAGATCCTGACAGACCTACGACAGTTAAAACAAGAGTTTTTGGGAATAATCAACAAATAGTTAGATTAGATACTGAGTCTATTAAAACGGTATCGACTAAAGCTGAAAGACATATCTTGGATAAACTTCATGAGATTAAGGATATTGATTGTATTGTTTTTTCAGATTATAACAAAGGTTGTTTATCTGAGATTGTTATTCGTGAAATAATTACGCAAGCAAAAAATAATAATATTCCAATTTTAGTTGATCCGAAGTTTAATAATTTCTTTGAATATAGTAATGTAACTTTAGTTAAACCAAATAAAAAAGAGGCAGAAGTTGCTCTTAATATGAGGTTGGATTCTGTTGAGGAAGTAAATAAAGCTGGTAAGACATTGCTTAAAAAATTAAATGTTGATAATGTTTTATTGACTTTAGGGCAAGATGGAATGGTATTATTTGAAAATAATGGGAATATAACTCGAATTCCAACTAAAGCCAGAACTGTAGCTGATGTATCGGGTGCAGGTGATACTGCTATTGCAAGTTTTGCTGCTGTATATATTAGTGGTGCTGATGTAAAACAAGCTGCTGTGGTAGCGAATATAGCATCTGGCATTGTTTGTGAAAAACCAGGTATTGTATCAATTGAGATTGATGAATTATTAAAAGGTTTTGAATGATTTTTAATACTTGGGATGAATTAAAGAAAGAACTTAATAGTTTAAATGATAAGAAGATTATTTTTACGAATGGTTGCTTTGATATTATTCATTCTGGACATGTTAGTTATTTAAAAAAAGCAAAATCTTTAGGAGATGTTTTAGTTCTTGGGCTGAATAGTTCGGAATCCGTAAAAAGACTAAAAGGGGAGACCCGTCCTGTAAATAGCGAAGAGGATAGAGCAATTGTATTAAATGAACTCAAGTCAGTTGATTATGTTGTAATATTCAACCAAGATACGCCTTATGATTTAATAAAACATATAAAACCATTTATAATTGCTAAAGGTGGAGACTACAAAGTAGATGATGTTGTAGGAAAAGACATTGTCGAATCTTATGGTGGTAGAGTAGAAATTATCCCTTTTGTAGATGGAAAGTCCACAACTAAAATTATTGAAAAAATGAGAGAATAAAATGTTGAAATTATATATTAATTTCATTCTTTTTTTATTATTATTACTAATTCATCTTTTTCTGATTTTATAAAATCTATAAATATAAATAGAGGTAAATAGATATATTTCTCAATTTGACTAAATGTATTAAATGCTGATTTCAATGTTCCTATAATTCGACTTTTTAGTGAAATTGGTTGAGGAGAATCTTCAACACTAACTTCATTTATTTCTACTTTTGCAGGCAATAGTTTTCTGCGTAATTTTATTAAAAATGAATATGATGGATAATGCTTAAATGCTGGTATTTCATCATTTACTTTCACTAAATTTAGATTATTTCTTTTAGCTATTGTGTTTACACTTTTTTTGGATAAAAAGCCAATATGCTCTGGAAAGGCAATCCAAGGATAACCCGCTTTTAATAAAGTGAATTTGTTGGAATTTGCATTAGGTGTTACAATTATTAAATGTCCGTTGGGGTTTAAGTAAGTCATTAATTTTGTAATAAATGGCTCAATATCCTCTAATTTTACATGCTCAATAACGTGAAAACTTACTATTGTATCAAATTTTTCATTTTCTAACTCATCATAACTAACAATAGGTTTGTTTCCTAGTTCTTGTGAATATTCTCTACCAAATTCAGATAATTCAAAATTATATACTTGACATTGCTTTCTATCAATTAATTCTTTGCCAAAGTAACCTAAAGAACCACCAACTTCTAATACTTTTGAATTATTAGAAATATACTTTGAAAATCTTTTGTAATAGTTTTGTGCTAATTTAACGCTTTTGTTAATTAGAGATTTATCTACGTAATCAGCGTAGTAATCTATCTTTTCGTCAGCAGGATTTCGAAAAGTAAAATCACAATTCTCGCATTTAAAAAATTCATAATCACTATTGAAATTAAAAATTTTATTACAATTTGATTGGCAAATTATACATTTCATTAATTGTCCTTTTTTAAAATACAAATTAAGAAAAAAATTGCAAATTTTTCCATCAATTTTCTTTAAAAATATTTTTTATAGATGAAAGAATATCTTTCTATTAATTGAAAACTAGTTTAAAATATTTAAAACTTTAAAAGAATTAATTTAAATGAATTTATATAATAATAACTTATAAATAGTGTTAATAAATTTTGCATTAATTTATTCTAAAATCTGCAGAAAATTCCTTATATTGCATATTATTTAAACCAAATAATTGAGATTAAAAAATGAATATCGGTGTTGTATTATCTGGTTGTGGAGTCTATGATGGCTCTGAAATTCAAGAAGCTGTATCTGTTTTATTAGCTATTGAGCAAAATGGTGGTGATTATGTGTGTTATGCACCTAATATTAATCAACATCATGTGATAAATCATAAGACTGGTGAAGAAACTGGTGAGACAAGAAATGTATTAGTTGAATCAGCAAGAATTGCTCGTGGTAATATTAGTGATGTGGCTACAGCAAAAATATCTTTGTTAGATGGATTAGTTATTCCTGGTGGCTTTGGTGCTGCTAAGAATTTAACGAAGTGGGCTTTTGAAGGTCCTGATGGAGATATTAACTCTGAAGTTAGAAAATTAATTATTGATATGGTTGCAGAGGGGAAGCCAGTTGTTGGACTTTGTATGGGACCAACAGTAATTGCTAAAGCATTTGAAGGGCTTGGTTTATCTTTAAAACTATCTGTAGGAACGACTGAAGATAGTTCTCCCTATGACATTGCTGAAATTAGCGAAGCGATGAATAAAGCTGGTGCAATTGCTGAAATGTGTTCGATAAATGAAATTTGTGTTGATGAAGATAATTTAGTTATATCTGCTCCATGTTATATGATGGATGCAAGTATTACTGATGTATATAATAACACAAAAATGGCAATTGATAAGATGTTTGAAATGTTAAAAGATAATGCATAAACTATGAGTTTAGGTCAATCAAATCACTTAAAGAATATTCTTGATGATGTTATAATTAAATTTGATTTTGATGAATCAATTTATTGTGAAAGAATTAAAAAGAATATGTCTTATATTTTCTCTTCAAATTTAAAAAATGAAATTGAAATTTTATCCTTGAAGTCTGGATTGCTTCTAATTAATTGCGATTCATCTTCTTGGAGATATGAAATTAATATCCGTAGAAATGATTTTATTGAAAAAATAAATGAATTTTTCGGGAAAACTATTGTAAAATCTATAGAAATGGTATAAAAAATGGCTGAAAATAATTATTCAGAATCGAATATTAAAGTTTTAGAGGGCTTAGAAGCAGTTAGAAAAAGACCTGCGATGTATATTGGTGATACAGGAGAAAGAGGTCTTCATCACTTGATTAATGAAGTTGTAGATAACTCTATTGATGAGGCATTGGCTGGTCACGCTTCTATTATAAATGTTGTTTTTCATGAAGATGGTTCGTGTTCAGTTAGTGATGATGGGCGTGGAATACCTGTCGGTCCTCACCCTGTTAAAAAGATTTCTACTTTAGAAGTAGTTATGTGTACTCTTCACGCAGGTGGTAAATTTGATAAAGATACTTATAAAGTTTCAGGTGGTCTTCATGGTGTTGGGGTTTCTTGTGTTAATGCACTATCTTCTAAAACTATTGTAACTGTTAAAAGGGGTGGTAAAACATATAAACAAGAGTATAAAGAAGGTAAACCAATCGCTGAAGTTAAAGAAATTGGTGAATCTACTGAAACAGGTACTACGGTTAGATTTTATCCTGACGAAACAATTTTCAAAGTTACAACTTTCAAATTTGAAAGAACATCTGATAGACTAAGAGAATTAGCATTCTTAAATCCTTCTATTACAATTAATTTTAAAGATGAAAGAGATGAAAATGAAGAAATCTTCCACTTTGATGGTGGTTTAAAAGACTTTGTTAATTATATGGATGAAGATGATATTCATATTGTTTCTCCTGTAGTAATGTCAGGCGATGGTGTTGCTAGTGATGAAAGTATTACTGCTGTTGATGTATGTTTTGCTTATAATGCTGGTTATAGTGAAAATGTTGTTTCTTATGTAAATAATATTAATACTGTTGAAGGTGGTACTCACGTTTCTGGGTTTAGAACTGCTTTAACGAGAACTTTGAATACTTATGCTTCCAATGATCCAAAATTATCAAAAGAAAAGATTAAAATAACTGGTGATGACTTTAGAGAAGGTCTTACTGCAGTAATTTCTGTTAAAGTTGGAGAGCCATTATTCGAAGGTCAAACTAAAACAAAACTTGGAAATAGTGATACTGAAGGTATTGTTAGAACTGTAGTTGCAGATAAATTAAATATATTTTTAGATGAAAACCCAGCAGTTGCTAAACGTATTATTGAAAAAGCATTTACTGCTGCTGAAGCAAGAGAAGCGGCTAAGAAATCTCGTGAATTAGTTAGACGTAAAAATGCTTTAGAGTCTTCTACATTACCAGGTAAATTAGCTGATTGTACTTTGAAAACTCCAGAAGATACCGAAATTTATATAGTCGAGGGAGATTCTGCTGGAGGCTCTGCTAAGCAAGGTAGAGACAGAAGATTTCAAGCAATTTTACCATTGAAAGGTAAGATTTTGAATGTGCATAAAGCAAAATTCACTAAAGTACTTGATAATGACGAGATAAGAGCAATTATCACCGCTTTAGGTGTTGGTTTTGGTCAACAAGAAGATTCAGAAGATTATAAATTAGAAAATTTAAGATATGGTAAAATAATTTTAATGGCGGATGCCGATGTCGATGGATCTCACATTAGAACTTTACTTTTAACTTTATTCTTTAGATATTTCAGAAATTTAATTATAAATGGTAATTTATTTATAGCTCAACCACCTCTTTACAAATTGAAAAAAGGTAAGTTAGAGTTATACGCTTATAATGAAGATGAAAGACAAGAAATAATTGAAAGAATGTTAAAAGAAAGCAAAGTTAAAAATGCTGCTGTTGCAATTGATGCTGATGGGCAAACAAAAGTTGGCGGAATTACTATTTCAAGATTTAAAGGTCTTGGAGAGATGAACCCTGAGCAATTATGGGATACTACTATGAACCCAGAAACAAGAACATTATTACAAGTGAATATAGAAGATGCAGTTAAAGCAACTAAAGTATTTCAAACTTTAATGGGTGATAAAGTAGAACCGAGAAGAGCATTCATTGAGAAAAATGCTAAGTATGTTAAGAATTTAGATATTTAATTTTAATAAAATAAGAAGTTATAATGTCAAAAAATACATTTGATGATTTAAATACACCACCAATTTACCCACAATCGGGTAAATTGGTTTTTGTTGTTGATGATGAACCAGATATTTCAGAATTAGTTGCTCTAAACTTAAGTAAATCTGGATTTACAACTAAACAATTTGAAAATGGTGAAAGTTTTTTTGCTGAAATGAAAGTAAATTTACCAGAACTTATTATTCTTGATGTTATGTTACCTGATTCTGATGGTTTTGAAATATGTAAATATTTAAAATCTGATAATAATTATTCTTCAATTCCTGTGATTATGCTAACTGCAAGAGGAACAGAAATGGAGAAAATTTTAGGTCTTGAATTAGGTGCTGATGATTATGTTACTAAGCCATTTTCTCCAAGAGAGTTGGTAGCAAGGGTAAAAGCGATATTAAGAAGAGAAATCAAAGAAGTATCTACCTCAAAATTTAAGATTGGAAATAATGTAGAAGTTGATTTACAAAAGTATGAAGTATATGTTGATAAAAGAAAAGTTGATTTAACATCTTCAGAATTTAAAATTTTAAAACTTCTATCTGATAAAAAGGGTTGGGTATATTCAAGAGAGCAAATATTAGATATGCTTGGTGCTATTGATAAAGGTGTTTTAGATAGAACAGTCGATGTACATATTAAAAACCTTAGAGAAAAATTAGGAACTTCTGGCAGAATGATTAAGAACATTAGAGGTGTCGGTTATAAGTTAGAGGATTAATTGAAAAGATTATCCTCTAAAATATTTTTAAGTCATTTACTTGTTATTTTATTTTTAACAAGTTTAATTGTAGTTTTTTCCTTTCGAATAATCAAATCTGATTATCAACAAACATTAGTTAATAACCTAACATCACTAAATAATACATTTCAATTCAAATTAAAAGATTATATTATAGATAATAAAGTTGATAAGATTGATTCTTTAACTAAAGCAATTGGTAAAGAAATCAATATTCGTATAACTGTAGTAGATATGAATGGAAGAGTTATTGGTGATTCAGAGTCAAATCCTGAAACAATGGATAATCACAAAAACCGTCCAGAAATATTAAAAGCATTAAATGGGGAAATTGGCAAATCTGTAAGATATTCTAATACTGTTCAAAAAGAAATGATTTATTTAGCTTTACCTATTAAAATAAATGAATCAATTTTTGGAATATCTAGAGTTAGTTATTTTGCAAGTGATTTTGATGAATTATTAAGTTCTTTATTAATATATATGATAGAGCTGTCATTACTTGTAATAATTATTACTTTAGTTGGTGTTTTATATTTTACAAGAAATTTAACAAAACCTATAAATCAATTGTCAATTGCTGCTTCCAATGTTGCTGCTGGTGATTTTGATATCAAAGTAAAGGTAAAATCAAAAGACGAAATTGCTACTCTTGCTCGTAATTTTAATTTAATGACTAATAAATTAAAAGATTTATTCGAGCAAGTTATTTCTCAAAAAGAAGAATTAAATACAATTATCACTTCGATTGAAGAGGGATTGGTTTCTTTAGATTCTGAGGGGAGAATATTACTTGCTAATGAAATGTTTAATAGAATAATTGAAACTGAGCTAGTTGAAGGTAGAAAATACAAAAAAGTTATTAAAGAGAAATCGTTTAGGAATCTTTTTAAAGACACTTTAAAAAATAAGAAAAGCATTACAAAAGAAATACAAGTTAATGACCAATATTTTTTGACTTCTTCTAATTATATAGAAAGTAAAAATGAAGTGGTTATTTTATTTCATGATATAACAGAAATTAAAAAATTAGAGCAAATTAAAAAAGACTTTGCTATTAATATTTCACATGAATTACGTACACCACTTACAGCGATTAAGGGCTTTTTAGAGACTATGCAATCTGAAGTTGAAGGCAATGAATTAGCAGTAAAGTATATGAAAATTATAACTCGTCATACTAATAGATTGATTGATTTAGTTCAAGATTTATTAATGTTGTCTGAAGTTGAAGATGAAAATATAAGATTAATTTATAGTGAGTTTAATATTTATAAGTTTATTGAAAATGTTTCTAAAATATTTGAACAAAAATTAAATGATAAAAATCTAAGATTTGAAATAAATTCCGATGACAAAAATTTGAAAATAAAAGCTGATATTTTCAAATTAGAACAAGTATTTATTAATTTAATTGACAATGGAATTAAATATACTGACGAAGGAAAAATTTCAATTAATATTAAAAGTTCAAAAGAATATATTAACATTTCTATAGAAGATACAGGTATAGGAATCCCTGAAAATGATGTTGATAGAATTTTTGAACGCTTCTATCTTGTTAATAAAGCAAGAACTAGAAAAGAAGGTGGTACAGGATTAGGGCTTTCAATTGTAAAACATATTATCCTGAATCATAAAGGTACAATTAAAGTTGAAAGTAAAATTGATGTTGGTACGAAATTTTTGATTAAATTGCCAATTGTATAAAACAAAAATTAAGAAATTAGTTTATATTAATGTCTGAAAAGAATAGAAATCAATCGAATGAAGAAGACTTTGACGCTATAAGAAAAATCTTAGATGGTGATAAATCAGCTTTTACATTCTTACAAAATAAATATAAAACCAGAATCAAATCTTTAGTCCGTAGAATGATTAAAGATCCTGATGATGTTGATGATTTGACGCAAGAAGCATTCATCAAAGCATATAATGCTTTGGAGACTTTTCAATTTGCGTATAATTTCTCTGCGTGGTTATATCGTATTGCATCTAATAGTTGCATTGATTTTCTTAGAAAAAAGAGATTCAAAACTATCTCATTAGACCAACCAATAGGTGGGGAAGATGATTTATACATTGATGTTCCGTCAGAAGATTTAACTCCTGATGTACAGATGATAAGCAAAGAAAGAAAGAAGATTTTAAATAAAGCAATTAAGGATTTACCTGAGAATTATAGAGTTATAATCCAAATGCGACACAGAGATGAATTAGACTATAAAGAAATATCTGAGAAATTAGATATTCCTCTCGGAACTGTTAAAGCTCATTTATTTAGAGCTAGAAGAATTTTATATGATGCACTTGTTGACCAAAAAGAATTAATAAGATACTTAAATCATTAAAAAAAACTCCTCAATTTGAGGAGTTTTTTTTGTCTTGAAATTTCAATTGAAATTAATCCAATTTAATTTTTAATTTTCTTAAAAATGAATCAGCTGCATAAATAGCGTCTAAATCTAATAATTCTTCAATTCTAAGCAATTGATTATACTTAGCAGTTCTATCAGAACGAGAAGGAGCCCCTGTTTTGATTTGCCCAGAATTAACTGCTACAGCTAAATCAGCAATAAAAGTATCTTCTGTTTCACCAGATCTATGTGAAATAATTGTATTATAACCCGATTGATGTGCCAATGAAATTGCTTCCATAGTTTCAGTTAAAGTACCAATTTGATTTACTTTTATTAAAATAGAATTTGCAGTATCTGATTTAATTCCTTTGTATAAAAACTCAGTATTTGTAACAAATAAATCGTCGCCAACTATCTGACATTTATTTCCTATTGCATCAGTTAATTTTTTCCATCCATCCCAATCATTTTGATCTAAGCCATCTTCGATTGATCTAATAGGATATTTAAATGTTAATTCTTTATACCATTCAACCATTTGGTCTGTTGTTTTACTAGGTAGTTTTGATTTATACATCTCATATTTGCCATCTTTGAACATCTCACTTGCAGCAACATCAATTGCAAAAACAAAGTCAGTACCCATTTTATAATTAGCTTTTTCAACTGCTTCTATTATCAAATCAAAAGCTTCTTCATTTGATTTAATATTTGGAGCAAATCCACCTTCATCACCAACAGATGTATTTAAACCTTTAGATTGTAAAACTTTTTTCAAACTATGGAATACTTCTACTCCAGAGCGTAGCCCTTCTGCATAAGTATCTGCACCAATTGGCATTATCATAAATTCTTGAATATCTACGTTATTATCAGCGTGTTTACCTCCGTTCAGAATATTCATCATCGGAGTAGGTAAAGTAAGTGCATTAATTCCACCTAAATACTTATATAAAGGCATAGTATGATATTCAGCGGCAGCCCTTGCACAAGCAAGCGATACACCTAAAATAGCATTTGCACCAAGACGAGATTTGTTTGGTGTACCATCTAAGTCAATCAATAAATTATCAATTAATTGTTGTTCAGTACCGTCTTTTCCTTCTAATGCATCAGCAATTTCAGTATTAACAGCATCTACAGCTGATTGAACTCCTTTCCCTAAATATCGTTCGTCATTATCTCTTAGTTCGTGTGCTTCATACTCTCCAGTAGATGCACCTGACGGAACTGCGGCTAAGCCCATAGAACCATCATCAAAAACAACTTCTACTTCAATCGTAGGATTTCCTCTCGAATCAAGGATTTCTCTAGCGTGAACGTCAATAATTAAAGAACTCATATTTGCCCCTAATAAATTTTTATAGAATCAATTTTTTCTGCTAATTTAAAGTCAAGTTCCGTAAGACCACCCATATCATGAGTAGTAATGGAAATTCGGATTTTATTCCAACCATAAAGATTAATATCAGGATGGTGGTCAATTGTTTCTGCGAAAACAGCTATAGAATTAATTAATCCTACAGCTGTCGCAAAATTTGAACATACTATTTCTTTAATAATTTTATTTTCGTTTAAACTCCAATCAACAAGATTGTTAAGTGAAATTTTGATACTATCATTATCAAGAAGATTTGGTCTTTGCATATATTAAATATGGCTTTTTAATTTGTTTAAGATTTGCTCTTTAGGAACAGCACCAACGATAGTATCTACAACTTCTCCACCTTTGAAAATCAAAATAGTAGGGATAGAACGAATACCAAATTGCATTGCTGTCTGTTGATTATTATCAACATCTAATTTACAGATTTTAGCTTTGCCGTCATAGTCATTAGCAAGTTCGTCAATTACCGGAGCAATCATTCTACAAGGACCGCACCATGCTGCCCAAAAGTCGATTAAAACTGGTAAATCTGATTTCAATACTTCCTGTTCGAAAGTTGCGTCTGCTAAGTGAATTGGTTGAGCCATAAATTCTCCAATAAATAAAAAGATAAAATGTGTTTAAGAATAATTATAGACGAATACCATACTTTTATATTATTAAATTTATAAAATAAGTTTTTGCACATTTTATTTTTATAAAATTAAGAAGTTCATTTGATTATTATATTGAATTTTTTAATTATAATCAGAGTCACAGAATTTATGGTTTAAATGGGTTTAAGATTATATAATTTCTCAAATTTTTAACAATTTACAAGTATTTTATTTATAATACGTTAATTGCTTTTTAAATTTTATTTGTTGTTTTATGAAATTATTTTTAAAAATTATAAAGTACATTATGATTATTATTTCTGCTATTATAGTATTGTTGCTTATTATTACTTATTTTTATACAAAACTAGATAAATTTGGTAATTCGCCAAATATAAAGAAAGTGGATTCCTATAAAAATCTTGATAATTTTAAAGATGGTAAATTTCAGAATTTATCATATACTCTTGATTTAGTTGAAGGTTATTCTATGACTGGAATATTGTATAATTTTATTTTTACAAAATATCCAAGACAAAGACCTGAAAGCGAAATTCCTTCAATTAAAACTAACATTAAAGATATTCCAATCGAAGATAATGTTATGATTTGGTTTGGTCATTCTTCTTATTACATTCAGTTAGATGGTGTTAGGATATTAGTTGACCCTGTTTTTAGTGGCAATGCTTCTCCAATTCCAGGAACGACAAAATCTTTTCCTGGAACTGATATTTATACTGTTGATGATTTTCCTAATATTGACTATTTATTTATTTCACATGACCATTATGATCATTTAGATTATGAAACTATTACTAATTTTAAAGGTAAGATAAGTAAGGTGATTTGTGGATTAGGAGTAGGATCACATTTTGAACATTGGGGATATGAAAAGAATCAGATTATCGAAAAGAATTGGAATGAATCTGTCGAATTAGCAGATGGATTTACTGCTCATGTGCTTACTGCAAGACATTTTTCAGGTAGAGGATTTACTCGAAATAATACGCTGTGGGCTTCATATTTATTAGAATCTCAAAGTTTGAAAATATATATTGGAGGTGATAGTGGCTATGATACTCATTTTGCAGAAATCGGTGAAAAATATGGTCCGATTGATATATCAATAATTGAAAATGGACAATATGATTTAGCTTGGAGATATATCCATACCTTACCTGATGAAGTGATTCAAGCAGGCAAAGATTTGAAAACAAAGAGATTGTTCCCTGTCCATTCATCTAAGTTTGTATTAGCTAATCACCCTTGGGACGAGCCATTAATAAAAGTTAGCGAGTTTAATAAAGATACAGATATTTCATTGATTACTCCAATAATTGGAGAAATTGTAAAACTAAATGATTCAAATCAAGTATTTACTAATTGGTGGGAGAAAGTTAAGTAATTTTATTAATTTTGTAAATATGATAATTAAAAGTATATAAAATGATTTTAAGTAATAATCAAACATTAGGAAAATATAAGTTTATTGATCTATTCGCAGGGATAGGTGGTTTTCATCTTGCTTTAGAATCATTTGGAGCTGAATGCGTATTTGCATCTGAAATTGACAAGTATTCAGTAGAAACATATATTGAAAATCATGGATTAATTCCACAAGGCGATATTACAAAAATCAATGAATCATTCATACCAAAACATGATATATTATGTGCAGGATTTCCATGTCAATCCTTTTCAATTTCAGGAAAACAAAAGGGCTTTGAAGATTCTCGAGGTACATTGTTTTTTGATATTGCAAGAATAGCAAATTATCACAAACCTAAAGTATTATTCTTAGAAAATGTAAAAAATTTAGAACGCCATGATAATGGAAAAACTTTAGAAACAATTATTTCAATTTTAGAAGGAATGAATTATCAAGTTTTTTCTAAAGTATTAAATACCAGTAACTTTGGATTACCTCAAAATAGAGAAAGAATTTATATTGTTGCCTTTAGTGATGAACTTTATGTAAATGAATTTAATTTCCCGAAATTATCAAATAATCAAAGCTGTTTAGAAGACATTTTAGAAGAAAATCCAACAAATGCGAAAGTTATTAATAGAGATGATATTAGTATTTATAAGGAATTTCAATTAAGCAAGAATATCTTTAATGAATATGAATTGCCTAATACAACAATCCAAATTGGTAAAGTTAATAAAGGTGGGCAAGGTGAAAGAATTTATCATTCAAAAGGACATTCTGTAACTTTATCAGCTTATGGTGGTGGAGTAGGATCTAAAACAGGTCTATATCAAATTAATGGAAAAATTAGAAAATTGTCCCCTAGAGAATGTGCGAGATTACAAGGATTTCCAGATACTTTCAAATTAAATAAATCAGTTTCTCAAGCATATAAACAATTTGGTAATAGCGTTTCAATTAATGTATTACAATATATATTAATTGAAATAAGTAACGCATTAGAATATAATGTTTTATCAAAGAAATATCCTAAAGAGTTAAAATATGGATAAATCTTTCGAATTAGGGTCTAATACAGCAAAAAATGGATTTAAAAATGAAAAAGATGTAATTGATAAATTCAATAATTGGAAAAAAGATGAAGATGCAACAAAATGGCTTTTTTTAATGGGCTATGATTTAACTGAAATTGAAAAAGTTGAAGCATTTATTTTAAGTGGGTATAAAACAGATGTGCAAGTTCAAGTAAATATAAAGTTAAAAAAAATAATAGATGTTCAAAATCTACAAGTAAAATTAGTATCTAATTTAAAAGGTTTTAATCAAATTGATAAGCGATGGATAGATAAATATAATGAAATGTGGGATATTCCTAAAGATGTTATTGTTTTGTTAAAATTATATTCAGGTGAAATTAGTCCTAAAGTTCAAAATCCTAAAGATAGACGAAGAACTTTTGCTAATGAATTTAGTGATTTAGAAAAAAGTAAATTATTAAATTGGCTTGACAAAAATAAAACATTGATAATCTCAGATATTATCAAAGGTCGAGGGCAATTAGCAGCCGAATGGATGTTAGTAATTCAAAAAGTGAATGCTAATTCAAGATGGATATTAAAACCAATAAACTATTGTTTAAATTTTTTTGGAAATGGAGAAATAGAAATTACAAAACGTGGTAATATAAAGATTGGTAGGGTAACATTGCAAAGAAAAGGTGGAGATAGGGGTAGAAAGACAGCACAAATGTTACAATTTAAAATAAATCCTGCCGAACTTTTTAATATAAAAGATGTTTAAAATGAATAACTATATTGATATTAATAAAGCATCATGGAATAATAGACTTGAATCTCATTTAAAATCTGATTTTTATAATTTAGATGCTTTTATAAATGGTAAATCATCTTTAAATACAATTGAATTAGATTTGTTAGGTGATATAAAGGGAAAGAATATTTTACATCTTCAATGTCATTTTGGGCAAGATTCAATTTCTTTAAGTCGATTAGGTGCTCATGTAACAGGCGTAGATTTTTCGGAAAAGTCTATTGCGAAAGCACATGAACTTGCTAAACTTACTAATTCAAATGCAGAGTTTATTTGCAGTAATATATATGATTTGCCAAATGTGCTTAATAAAAAATATGATATAGTTTTTACAAGTTATGGTACAATTGCTTGGCTTCCAGATTTGGATAAATGGGCAGAAATTGTTAGTCATTTTATGAACGAAAATGCTAAATTTGTTTTTGTAGAATTTCATCCAGTTGTTTGGATGTTTGATGATGACATTGAAAAAATCATTTATCCTTATTTAAAATCAGATGCTATTGTAGAAGATGAAGTAGGAACTTATGCTGATAAAAAAGCAGAAATTCAACAAAAATGTGTTACTTGGAATCATGGAATAAGTGAAGTTATAAATTGTTTGATTGACAAAGGATTACAGATACAATGTTTGAATGAATATGACTATTCGCCTTATCCTTTTGTAAGTAATTCTGAAGAATATGTGAAAGGAAAATTCAGAATTAAACAATATCAGAACAAATTACCTTTAGTTTATTCAGTTGTTGCAATTAAAAATAGTTAGAGATTATGTTTGAAAGTGAAAGATTAATATTAAGACCAATGTTGTTGGAAGACACAGAAAAATTGTTTGAATATAGATCTCGAGTAAGAGATAACGAATATCAAAGTTTTGTTCCTACAAGTATCGAAGAAGTTAGAGAATTTATACAAAAATGTTCTCAGGAATTTAATGTTAATGATACCTGGTTTCAATTAGTTATTATTAAAGAAGATAATAATTTGATTGGAGATATTGGAGTACACTTTATTGGTGATGAACAAGTAGAATTTGGAATTACATTAAATAAAGAATTTCAAAATAATGGTTATGCTTTTGAAGCTATTTCTTATTTATTTAACATATTGTTTAATCAATTTAATAAACATAGAATTACTGCATCTGTTGATCCAAGGAATATAAATTCAATAAAACTACTTAAAAAGTTACAAATGCGAAAAGAAGTACATCATATTAAAAGTTATTTCTTTAAAGATGAATGGGTTGATGATTGTATTTATGCTATATTAAAGGAAGAGTTCATTTTATTATAAATTATTATAGTCTAATATCGTCTTAAAGATTGAATTATCAAACCATTTGTATAGTTTTTTCGTAATTAAATTATAATTTTTGTTAATTTAGTTTTAAAAATAAAACGAAAAAGGAAATAAATTACAATCTATTTGCTTCTTCAGCAAGCTTTAAAAGCCAATCGACAGATTCTTCCCATGGGGTTGAATCGTAATTATCTTGTTTCAAAAATTCTAGAATTTTATCATACATCATAATTGCTTTATCAGTTTTAGGGTTAGTCCCTTGTTGATATGCACCAATTGAGATAAGGTCTTCTGACATTCTGTAAGTAGCAAGAAGTTCTTTAATTTTACGAGCGGCAATAATATGTTCATCAAATACAACCTTACCCATAACTCTACTTATTGAATCAAGTGTATCTATCGCAGGGAAATGCCCTAAGTTAGCAAGTTTTCTTGATAATATTATGTGTCCATCTAATATACCTCTTGCAGAATCAGAGATTGGTTCATTAAAATCATCACCTTCTACCAAGACAGTATAAAGTGCTGTAATTGAGCCCTTATCACTTGTTCCTGCTCTTTCCATTACTTTCTGCATAAGTGAGAAACACGATGGAGTATATCCTTTAGTTGTTGGTGGTTCACCTATTGCCAAACCAACTTCTCTTTGTGCCATTGCAAGTCTGGTAACGGAGTCCATCATTAGCATTACATCAAGACCTTGGTCTCTGAAATATTCTGAAATAGTTGTAGCAACTAAAGCAGCTTTTACTCTCACAAGTGCAGGTTGGTCAGATGTTGCTACAATAACAACAGACCTTGCTAAGCCATCTTCTCCTAGGTCATTCTCAATAAACTCTTTAACTTCTCTACCTCTTTCACCAACTAATGCAATTACATTAATATCAGCAGAAGAGTTTTTTGCCATCATTCCAAGTAGGGTTGATTTACCTACTCCAGACCCAGCAAATATCCCAACTCTTTGTCCTTTTCCTATAGATAGAAGTCCATCAATGGCTCTAACTCCTGTAAATATAGGTTCTGTAATTGATTTACGAGAAAGTGGATTCGGTGGATTTGCGTAAATTGAACGCTTTTCTTGAATTGGATATGATTTTTTACCATCTAATGGTTCACCTAAACCATCAATAACTCTACCGAGTAAATGATTTGATACTTTGATTTTAAATTCTTCATTGGTAGATACTATTTCCATACCTGGTGAAATATTATTTAGGTCACCTAAAACCATAGATAAAATTCTATTTCCATCTTTAAAACCAACGATTTCAGCTTTTGTAACTTTTTCGCCTTTTTCATTACGTAAAATACAAACTTCACCAATCGGAGCTTTTGGACCATTTGATTCAAGTACTAATCCAACAACATTAGTAAGATTACCAATTTTTTGTAATGTATTAACATTTTTTATTACACTTTCAAATTTATTTTTTTTTAGATTACTTGTAATCATTTATTATCTCAAATTGTATTTTACTTAAAGTCATCAAAATCAAAATCGCTTAAACCCAATTCAGCGTCATTGTTATCAGCAGGGTTGTTTTCTTCACTTTCTTCAGTATTATCACTATCTAAATTTTCAGAATTAGGATTTTCATTTTCAGGTGGATTGTTGTTTTCTTTTTCCATTGCCTTTCTCAAAGCTTCTTCTTCTTGTTTTTGAATTTCATCATCATATAGAGCTTGATAGTCAATTTCTTCAACTACGTCTTCAATAATTTCAGGTGCTTCTTCGGGAATAATAGTATTACCTTCTAAGTCAATGTCTTCCTCTCCAAATATATCATCGGAGAACATTTCTTTATATTCGGCTGGCATATCATCATAATCAAAGTCTTCATCTAAATCAATTTCAGAAGAGGAATCTTCATTTTCTTTGGGAATGTTAGCATCAATTGCATCAACTGAATCAATATCATCATAAAAATTATTTAATTCATCTTCAACTTCTTTAGTATCGAAAATTCTTTCATTCTCAATTTGAAGTTCTTTATATATTTTTCTGAGTTGATTTTTTACTCGAGCATCAAGCATACCTCCAGAAGTTTCAAGCAAACATCCTCCAATTGGAACCGTCGGATTTGGGTAAATCTCTATTTTATTTGCTTCAATTTCATCAATTAATAAAGTACTTTTTACTTCTTCTAGTAGTTTAACCATTTCTGGATTTACATGGATTTTAAATACTTTTTCATTGTAAACAGAAGAAATCGCTTTCCGAACTTGTTTGATAACAACAGATTTATCTTCGTTGATTTTCTCATCTAAGATAGCTTCTGCCATCATAGTAGATAAATCAATCATATTATTTTCAAAATTTTTAATAGCTTGAATATGTTCTTTCTTTAAATCTATTGTTACTGAATCAATTCTTCTTAACCATTCTTGATATTTTTCGATTTCAGTTCGATAAGTTGACATTGCCTGCATTTGTCCATCTTCGGAACCTCTTTCATAGGCATTTTGAATCTCTTCTTTAGCAACACTAATAGGAATACTATCTTCACGAATTCTGCTCATATCTAACTCAAGTAATTCTCCTTTGTTAGATATTACAAATTCACTCCAATATTTTGTGATTATTGCTTCTTTTCTTTCAAGTTCTTTTAATCTTGCTTCTCTTTCTTCGTCTTCTTTACGTCTTTGTTCTTCAATCTTCTCTTGTTTAAGTCTTTCTTCTTTTTCTTCGTTACTTTCTCTATCTTGGAGTAAACTTCTTTGGTATTTTTTAAAATTATACTTATAAATCTCCTCTTCAATTCGAGCATTATCTCGAATTATACGTAGTCTTTTTGGTTCTTTTCCTACTTTTAGAGTAAATTTTTGCATAAATTATTATTTGTTATACGAATACATCTTCATTACCACGTCCACCAACAACAATCTCTTCTTTGTCTTCTAAGTCTTTGATAATATCAACAATTCTCATCTGAGCAGATTCAACTTCTTTCAGTTTAACAGGACCCATAAATTCAATTTCTTCTTTAATTACTTCCGAAGCTCTTTGAGACATATTTTTAAATATTTTCTCTTGAACTTTTTGGTCAGATGCTTTAAGTGCAAGTGCCAAGTCAGATTTTTCTACATCTCTTAATATTCTTTGGATACTTCTATCATCAATTAATATAATATCTTCGAATAAGAACATTAAACGTTTAATCTCTGTAGCCATTGCATAATCTTGCTCTTCGATGTTTTCTAATATCATTTTAGCAACTTGATTATTTGATTTATTCAATATACTTGCTACCATGTGAGTACCACCAGTTTTAGCAAGATCTTGAGATAATGTTGTTTCGGCGATTTCATCTACTACTGCTTCGATTTCAGAAACAATAGAAGGGGAGACCTTACCTAAAGTTGCAATTCTAAACACAGTATCAGAACGTAATTGTTCATCAAACTCACCTAATACTTCTGCTGATTGATCTGCAGGTAAGTGAGAAAGAATTAATGCAATAGTTTGAGGGTGTTCTTTTGATAAGAAGTTCGCTAACTGTTGAGGGTCAGCTTTTTTCAATACAGTAAATCCTCTAACCGAAGTAAGAACTCTAATTTTTTCAATAATGTCACGGGCTTTTTCAGGTCCATAAGAACGCTCTAATAACATCTGAGCATATTCTAATCCACCTTCAATTAGATAGTTAGAAGCAGTCATTAATTGATAAAACTCTTCAATTACAGATTCAATTACAGATGGATTTAATTCCTTAAGATTTGTAATCTCAACTGCAATCTGTTCTACTTCTTTCATATCAAATTCTTGGAAAATCTTAGCTGCAACATCAACATCCATTGACATCAAAAGGACAGCGGCCTTCTGTTTTCCAGTTAATTCATCGTATTTTAGATCTTTCTTTTTCGCCATTTTAAAACCCAGATTATTTTATATTCATTTTAAAATTTTAATTCATCATCTTGAGACATCATAATTCTAAGAAGTCTAACTGCTTCTGCAGGATTTTCATCCATAAATTGCTCTACTTTACCTTTGATTTCTAATTTCATCAAAGCTTCTTCAGATAAAACTTCATCATCGAAGTCAGCACTTGCCATATCAGCTAAACTATCTCTTTCAAATGCTAATTCAGATTCTATTTCTTCATTAATATCTGCATCTTCAACAGGCATTTCTTGGTCTAATAGTAGTTGCTCTGGTAATTCAGCAGGTAAAAGTAATAAAT
Source organism: bacterium (assembly GCA_030431515.1). Classification (GTDB taxonomy): domain Bacteria; phylum Bacteroidota; class Ignavibacteria; order Kapaibacteriales; family UBA2268; genus JAJRPT01. The sequence goes on along the minus strand of JAUIIX010000004.1, from coordinate 95,039 downwards.
CATCATCATCAAATTCAATTTCTTCTAATTGTTCTTCTTTATCTTCTTCTTCTATTTCATAGTCATCAATCACAACTTTAGAAGGTAATCCCATTGCGATTCTAATTCTATCTCGTACTTGTTTTGATTGTAAAATCATTAACATCAAAATAAATATAGCAAGCATCAGACCAACTAAATAAATAATTCTTTTGTTATCTGGGATTTCATACCAAGGAGGTAAAAAATCATCAATATAGTTGTCTTTATCTAAAGTATGAGCAAATGGAACATTAATTACACTTACTTGATCATTTCTATTTTGGTCATATCCAACTGCATTCCTAACTATTTCATTAAACTTTTGCATTTCATCATCAGAACGAGGAGTATATTGAATTATTTTTTCTCCATCTTCTTTAGGTACTACTTGTGCAGTTCCATTTATTAATACAGAAACAGTTAATCTTTTGATAGCACCAACTTCATGCATAATACGTTCTACATTCTTTGATATTTCATAGTTAGCAATTTGATTTGTTTCATCTTTAGCCATATTTACATAAGGGTAGCTTAAGGAGTCAGCAGATTCATCTATATTTTTCAAATTTTGTTCTGAACGAATAACAGCACCATCTGGGTCGTATTCAGTTTTTTCTTGGTCAATCTGAGTGAAATCTAAATCAGCATTTACCTTTACTTTAGTATTATTTGTTCCTAAAACTCCATCTAATAAAGATTGAATTTTATCCGCATAATAATTTTCTACATTTCTTTGTTGTTGATGTTGTAATGCAGTTTTTCCTGCAAGAGAATTTTCATCTAATGCTTCTGTAGATAACATATTTGCTTTATTATCCATAACCTTTACATCAGTAGGAACTAAGCCCTCAACTGAAGAAGATATTAAATTCTGAATTCCTTCAACACTAATTTTACTTATACTTCTACCAGATTTTAAATGTAAAGTAACAGACGCAGTTGGTTTCTTTTGGTCTTTCTTAAATAAAGCTTTTTCTGGAACAACAATATGAACTCTTGCTTTTTTTACTTCTTCCATATTTGTAATTGTATTAGCTAACTCACCTTCTAATGCTCTTCTAAAATTTAATTTTTGAACAAACTCACTCATTCCTAAGTTAGTTTTATCAAAAATTTCATATCCAACGTTAGAGTTTTCGGGTAATCCCTTTTTTGCTAAATCAATTCTAATTTTATCAACTGATTCTCTTGGCACGTCAATTCGAGAACCACCTTCTTTAAGAACATATTCAATTTCTTGTTCTTGTAGTTGTTCAACAATCTTACCTGAATCACCTTGCTCTAAGTCAGTGTATAATGTTGCCATTTTAGTTTCAGTACTTAAACTAACAATTAAGATAATTGATAGTACAACAGCAGCTACAACTCCTAAACCAATATACTTTTGCGTATTAGTTAGTTTGTTGAAAAAAGTCATAGTGCTATCTACAACTGTTAAATTTTTATTTTCTTCAGACATTGTAAATCCCTTTATTTTTCAATTGGACCCATTTGAGCAATCATTGTGAACATTTCAATAGTGAATGTTTTTAATGTACCGATCATAAATGGTAATAATAAAACTGTAACTATAAACACTGCGATTAACTTCGGAACAAAAGTCAAAGTTTGTTCAGAAATAGTAGTTGCAGCTTGGAATATCGAAATAACTAAACCAATTACTAATGATACTAAAAGTAATGGTCCACAAACTAAAATAACATAATAAAATGCATCTCTAACTATCGTCATTACCATTTGATCTGACATTTTATTCTCCTTATTGTTCTTGTAAAATACTTTTCATCAAAGAATCAACTATAAGATTCCATCCATCTACTAAAATAAATAACAGGATTTTAATAGGTAAGGATATTAATTGTGGAGGTAATAAAAACATACCCAATGACATAAGGGTAGAGGCGATTATCATATCCAAAACTAAGAAAGGTACGAATATTAAAAATCCTATTTGAAAAGCTGTTTTTAATTCTGATATAGAGAATGCTGGAATTATTGCCCAAATTGATACATCTTCTACTGTATTTGGTTTTTCGCCACCACTCAATTTTACAAATAATGCTAAATCTGCTTCACGAGTATGATTTAACATATAATCTCTAAATGGATTCATTACATTTGCGATTGCTTGATCTTGGTCAATTTCTTCACGCATATATGGTTGAATACCTTCATTATTTGCTTTATCGAGGACGGGCTGCATCACAAAGAATGTGAGGAATAGTGCCAATCCAGTTAATAATTGATTAGGTGGTTGAGAAGTAGTTCCTAATGCTTGTTTCAAAAAGTGGAAAACCACGATTATTCTCGTAAAACAAGTCATCATAACTAAGATTGAAGGTGCTAATGTAAGTACAGTGATCACACCTAATATCTGCAAAGTTAGCATCAAATCATCTTTATCATCACTTTGGTCAATATTAACCGCTAATGATGGAACAGATAATCTTTGGCCAGCACTTTGCTGCGATAGCATTTTATTAGTTAACCCTATACATAGTATAAAACTTACTAAAAGTATATTTAGATATTCATTCAATTTAAACCTGAATAATATTCAACAATAGTAAAACCCACTATAGACTTGTCAATCTATGTGCCAAAAATATTTCAATACCTATTTTATTTAATCTAAATATGTAATTTTAAATAATTTATTATTTTAATTTTCTATTTATAAACACTTAGAATATATTTTTATAATAAATCATTGATATTTTTATTTTATTTTGTAAATTTGAAATTAAAATATGATAAGTTATTTTTCATTATACTATTCAATTAGGTTGTTTTATGTTGGCAAATACAAGATATTGCTTATTAGATCCATTTAGAAAACCATTAAGTGTAACATTACATCTTGACGAGGGCTTGATGGCTGGGGCTGATTTTAAATTAATAGATGATCAAAAAAATACAATAGAGTCCTTCAAAATGAGTTTAGATGATGGTGGTTCTTTTGTGCATAAATTCAAAACACCAATTGATAAACTGAACAAAACTAAATTAATTTGGTCAATATTGATATGTTCTAAAAATCCTAATAGTTTTATAGGTGAAGTGGAACTGGAATTTTTACAAATGGGATTAAAAACTAATCTTACTTCTCCTACTAAATATACATTAAAAAATATTCCACCGTGCAGTTTTCAAAATGCTGAAAATGTAAAAGGATCATTATTCTTTGTCCACAAAACTATGAATCCACAAAATGATAAATAACTCAATTAGAAAACTAACTCTTAACCATTCAGTCGAAAATTTAGATTATTACTCTGTTACTTCTCCTAATGACTATTCTGAAATAGCAAAAGTAGAATTACCAAATTCAGAACTACAAGAGAAGATAATTCAAGAGGTATCTGATTCTTTTAAAATTATTTCAAAAATGGATAATTTTAAAATTGCTGAAATATTAAGTTCAGTTGCTGATAAAATTAAATTCAATTCTGAATATTTATCCCTATTAATAGCAAGTGAAGGTGGAAAACCGCTTAAAGACGCTATTATAGAAGTTCAAAGATGCGAAAGTACTATTAGAGAATGTGCAATCGAATGCTCAAACACAGCTGGTGAAATTATCCCAATGGATAAATCGAATAGAGGAAAAGGTAAAACAGCTTTAACTAAACTATATCCTTTAGGTGCAGTTTTGGCTATATCTGCCTTCAATCACCCTTTGAACTTATTATGTCATCAGGTTGGAACAGCTATTGCTGCCAAATGTTCTATTGTCCTAAAACCAGCTCAAAACACTGCCCTTTCTGCTTATGAATTATATAATTACTTTATCGACTCAGGTTTAGAATATGGTATTTTTCATATTTTACCAATCGATGGACCAGAAACATCTAAAATTGTATCAGATAAAAGATTTAAATATGTTAGTTTTATTGGCTCAGAAAAAATTGGTTGGGATATTTGGAAGAAAGTTTACCCAGGAACTAAAGTTCAATTTGAGCATGGAGGCACTGGCTCTGCTATTGTTTGTGCTGATGCAGATATTGACAAATCTGTTAATTCTTTAATACTAAGCTCTTTTTACCATTCTGGTCAAGTTTGTGTTTCAACTCAAAATATATTTATTGATGAAAAAGTCTATGATGAATTTAAAAATAAATTTATCAAAAAAGCAAGTGAATTAATTGTTGGTGATGCTCGTAATATTAACACTAATTGCGGACCTATAATAAAAAGAGATGCACTTGAAAGAATTGATTCTTGGGTAAAAGAAAGTATTAGCCAAGGTGCTAATGTTTTACTTGGTGCAAATCCAATAAAAGATAATTATTACGAAGTTACAATACTTGAAAATATTAACTACAATATGAAAGTATTTAAAGATGAAGTATTTGGACCAGTTGTAAATTTAATTAAATATAATAATTTAGATGAAATTATAAGTCTTTTGAACTCATCTGATTTTGCATTCCAAACTTGTATTTTCACTCAAGATATAAATTTAGCAATGTATTATACTGATAATATTGAGCAGAAAGCATGTATGATTAATGAAAATAATGCTTTCCGAGTTGATTGGATGCCTTTTGGGGGATATAAAAAATCTGGATTTGGAACTGGGGGTGTGAAATATGCTATTCACGATATGTCTGTTGAGAAATTGATTGTTTTAAACTCATAAGATAATATCAATCTGAAAAATAAATTTCTTAATTTGCATTTTATTATTGACAAAAAAATGGATTAATAATGGGATTAATGGAAGATATAATTTCCTTGTCTAAAAGAAAAGGATTTGTATTTCAATCAAGTGATATTTATGGTGGGTTAAACGGCTGTTGGGATTTTGGTCCTTTGGGTGTTGAGTTATTAAACAACATCAAAAAACAATGGTGGCAATCAATGACTTTCCGTGATGATGTGGTTGGTTTAGATGCCTCAATCTTGATGCACCCTCGAGTTTGGGACGCTTCAGGACATACTAAGCAATTCTCTGATCCAATGATTGACAATAAAACTACTAAAAAAAGATTTAGAGCTGATAATTTAATCGAAGAGCATATTCAAAAGTTGAGAAAAAAGAAAAAAACTGATGAGGCAGACGCTCTTGAATACAAACTTGAACATATTAATCATAATAGTGATTTATATGACTTAATCATTGAATATGGAATTACTGATGAAGGTAGTGCTGAGTGGACTGATGTAAAAAACTTCAACCTAATGTTCAAGACTTTTGTCGGACCTGTTGAAGATTCTTCTGCTGTAGTCTATCTTAGACCAGAATCTGCTCAAGGAATTTTTGTGAATTTCAAAAATGTAATGGAATCTGCTCGTCAGAAAGTTCCTTATGGAATTGCTCAAATTGGTAAAGCATTTAGAAATGAAATAAATACTAAAAACTTTCTATTTAGAACTCGTGAATTTGAGCAAATGGAAATGCAATATTTTGTTAAACCTGGTGAAGAGATGAAATTCTTTGATGAATGGCAAGGACTTCGTTGGGATTGGTATAAAAATCTTGGTATTCCAGAAAACAAATTAAAATTAAAAGTTCATGAAAAACTTGCTCACTACGCAAATAGAGCAATTGATATTGAATTTGAATTTCCTTTTGGTTTCGGAGAAATCGAAGGAATTCACTCAAGAACAGATTTTGATTTAAAACAACATCAAGAATTTTCAAGTAAAAAATTGGAATATGTTGATACAGTAAACAAAGAAAGATATGTTCCTTATGTTGTGGAAACTTCAGCTGGAGCAACTCGTGGTTTAATGGCATTTCTATCTGCCGCTTATGAAGTTGAGAAAATTGTAGAAAATGATAAAGAAGATTCAAGGACTGTATTAAGATTTGATCCAAGATTATCTCCTATCAAAGCAGCAATTTTTCCATTAGTAAATAGAGATGGATTACCAGAGTTAGCACAGAATATTCACAAAGACTTACAAAGACATTTTACTACTGAATATGATAGTGCTGGAGCAATCGGAAGAAGATATAGAAGGCAAGATGAAGTTGGAACTCCTTATTGTATTACTATAGATAGTGACACACAATCAGATAATACTGTTACTGTAAGAGAGCGAGATAGTATGCAGCAAGAGAAAATAGCTGTTGATAAATTAAAGTTATATTTGCTTGAAAAACTGAGTTAATTATTCTTTTTTTTAATGCAAAATTGCTTTATGTTTATTTTTTTATTATTTTTGAAAAATTTTAATTTAACAAGGTAAAAAAGTGGATTTATCTTTATTATTCTTTATTGTTCTGGGCATAATTGCAATAATTGGTGCAATTGGTACTGTAGCAAGTAAAAATCCAGTTACATCAGCAATGTCTTTAGTTCTACATTTCTTTATGTTGGCTGGACTTTATCTAACTTTACAAGCACAATTTATGGCAGTTTTACAGATTCTTGTTTACGCAGGTGCGATAATGGTACTTGTAATATTTGTGATAATGCTACTTAATTTAGGTAAAGAAAGTCAAGCCGAAGGTGGTGGTGGAATTAGAAAATATGCTGGACTTGCATTTGGTGCAGTACTTGGTACACAAGTAGTTTTACTATTAGTTTTATCACATAATAAATTTGGTGAATTACAATCAAAAGCAGCTGAAATAAGCACAGTAGAAGCAATAGGTCAAGTATTATTTAGCGATTATCTTTTTCAATTTGAAACAATTACATTATTACTATTAGTAGCAGTAATGGGAGCTTTAATATTAGCAAGAAGAAGAAGATCACACGAATCATATAGTAATTAAAAAGCGAGAATAAAAAATGGAAGCAATTTCTTCAGTTCCTTTAGGATATTATTTAAGTCTATCTGCAATTATATTTGCGATAGGGGCAGTTGGCGTACTTACAAGAAGAAACGCAATTATTATTTTTATGTGCATAGAGTTAATGTTAAATTCTGTTAACCTAACATTAGTAGCTTTTTCTACATTTTTAGGTGATGCAACTGGTCAAATATTTGTATTATTTGTAATGGCAGTAGCAGCAGCAGAAGCAGCAATTGGATTAGCAATTTTCCTAGCAATGTATAGAAATAACAAAACAATAAATGTGGATGAGATTAACCTCTTAAAATGGTAATATCATAAATATAGATTTTAAATTAAGCACCTTTTTAGGTGCTTTTTTTTGGTTTTTTTTCATTTTCTTATGATTCTATCAGGCATTAACATTCCGAATGGATAATATTTATTTACATTTACTTTTTATCTACTCGTAATAAACGATGTAAAATTAAAACATTCTAAAAATCCTATTAACATTATCTATATCATTTTCTGTTTAATCAAAAAAAAAACTGGACAAAATCGTTTTTCGAGATTTTGTATTCGCTTGTAATTTTATATTATACAGACTCTTATAGCTGAGCAAAATAAAATCGATAAAAATGTTTACAGATTATTTACTTTGATTTATGTAAATTGAAAACTTACAAAGTTATGGGGCTTAGAGTGTTTATCAAGTTTTATATTTTCTTTTATTTTAATAATTATTTTAGAATAAAATTAATAAAAAATACCTATTTTACCATAAATAAATGCTAAATAACTTCCACATTCAAAGCAAAGCTTGGAATCCATCTCTCTAAAACTAACCCGTCATATTGAGCGAAGCGAAATATCTCGTTGACTTTACCAACATCTTAATCCGTGTAATAAACGTAATCTATTTAATCTGTGATTCTGAATTTCTTTAGCTCCTTTAGGTGCAAAATATTTGTAAATAACAAAAACAACCCAAACCCCCACAAATCGAAGATTTGAACATTTTTTTATATATTTGTAACATTATTTTATTTAATTTGTATTTAAATTGAATAAGCAATTACAAAAAAGAAAAACTATGATATATTTCATTCTATTCATCTTATCATTCTCCTCATTATATTCACAAGATTCTGCTTTTGAAGAGTTCATTATCCGTTATGAAAATGGAGAACCAATCAAAACAGAACAAATTGGATACCCATTTACTAAGGGAGATTCTATTTTTATTAAAGTATTAGATGATAAATTTAAAACTTTGGGAATGTTGTCAACCGATAATGGAGTAACTTGGCGAGATATATACCCTGATTTATATGATAAAAGTGTTGGTTTTAATAGATCTGTTGAGCCACACCCAATAAGCTTTGAATTTTTAATTGTTGATTCTGATGATTCAACTTATTTTAATTATTTAGATTTTGATGGAAATATAATTAGAAAAACATCTACAAAAAGAACAGTTAAAAATTATTGGAAAAATCCATATAATCCAAAAATGTTGATTGATATTGATGAAAGAAGTTCAGGAATATATGATACTGAAATAGTAGATTTTTCAACGGATTATGGTGTTACTTGGTACCCATTAGTACAAATAGCGAGTAATTATAGTAATACAGCAAAATTTACATTTAATTTAAGAAACCCTAATTTCATTCATGCTGAAAGATATATATATCACCCAATAAATAATATTGCTTATAGAGATGCTTATTTAGTAGATTCTGAAAAATTAAAAAAATTCGATATGATTCATTTAGATGACAATAATTATGGGTCAACTGATATGTATGAGTCTAATGGTTGGAATAGAGAAAAAGGAATGTATGGAACAAGGAAATATTTAAAAGATGATGATAATCAAATATTTGATTATATAGATAATTATAAAATTGTAAATGGACATTTTGACACTTATAATTTTGTTGAAAGTATAGTAGTAAATACACATTTAAATTATTTTGATAGAAATTTATCTGCCCCTATTTTCAGAGGACCATTAAGAATTTTAAGTGAGAACATATTTAACCCAGATGAAAAAGTACTTAGTCTAAGGTATAGTAGAATTAAAAAATCTGATAATAGCGAAGTATTTAATAAAAAATTAATTTTTTATACTAATGATAATGGTAAAAATTGGGACATGATGGGTGAATATGATTATGATTTTGATTCACAACATTTAAACTTCGTGGTTGTTAGCGATAAATCAAAAAATGTGTATATTGTTTATAGAAATTATAAAAGTCCTTACGAAGCAGTTATATTAAAATCTAAATATACTTTATTATCAGCTCAACAAGAAAGTATCAAAACTACGAATAAAGTTTATTTCTCAAATAATAACTTAATAATAGAAAATAAAGAAGAAACTAAAGAAAGCATAGTTAAAATATTTGATTTAGGTGGTAGAGTTATTTTTAATCAAACAACACTTCTCCAAAAAGGTACAAATCAAATTCCACTTTCTTCTCAAATTAATCCAAATTTATATTTAGTAAATATAGAATTTAAAGATTCAAAAGTAAATATTTATAAATTAATTAAAGGAGAATAGATATGAAAATCTTAATTCTATTCATCTTATCATTCTCCTCATTATATTCACAAAATCTCGAATTTGAAGAGGTTTTAGATTTTGATCCTTCTGGAATCTCTACAGCACAAAATGCCACGCTTTCATTAAAAGGTGATAGTGCGTTTTTTCATGTTGAATTAGATACTGCTTCACCTTATGTTGATTATATAAATAATTTTTATTTTTCATCGGACAATGGAAAAACTTGGGAAAATGTAACAGAAAATTTCCAGAAGATATTATTTGGAGATTTTGAGTTCTTATCTGGTCAATTCTTTCATCAAAAATTATTTATGTTTATACATAAATTTTATGAAGACGATGAATTATTTTTAGGATATTTTGATGTAAAAGGCAAATTAATAGAAAAAATTGAATTGAACCCAGAATATAGAAATTGGAGAATAATATTAAATCATATTAATGAAGACTTTATTGGTTTATACGGTAGATACTTACACGATACAAGTCATGATCGATATATTCATTATTTTGATTATTCAACAGATAGAGGTAAAACCTGGCATAATGTTCATCCTGAGCATTTACCAAAAAACATGGAAATAACATTTGAACTTAATATTAGAAATCCAGAATTAGGTTTTTTTTCTTTTAACAACTATCAATTTAAAACTCCTTTAAATATATTCAATCCGTTTAAGTATAATTTTTATAATAAAACTTATGATTATTCATATCAAAGAAGTCCAAATGGTAGAAAAGATTATGGTTTTAGAGATGAAGATTTTATCATAGATAAATATCACTCTAATATCATGCCACTCTTAGATTTATCTATATCAGCTATTGTTGATACAATAAGTTCATATAAAGTTAGAAATGTTTCTTATGATTCTTTAGAGAATTTAAATAATGATAATTATATTGAAACTGTTAATTTATTTGGTTTTTTTAAATACCTTGAAAATGATTATGTAGATTATAATTATTCCAAATTTAGATTTAATCTAACTAAACCAGACACATTTCTTTGTAGATTAGTTCATAATTCTAAAGAAATTGTTGATACTGGTACTGTAATTAATTTTTCACGTTCTTTAATATTTTCATCTTATGATGGAGGTTTAACTTTCAACTTAGTCACAGAACTTAGTATAAGAAATATATTTTTAAATCCTATAAATGATGAAATATGGAGTATATTTTACCAAGAAGATAATAGAATTAGACTTTTTAAATCAAAAAAGAATTTATTTTCAAGTGTTTATATTAATGAATTAAAAAATATAACTGTCTATTTCTCAAAAAACAATTTAATTATTGAAAATAATGAAAATGCAAGTGATTGTAAAATCAAGATACTCGACTTGAATGGAAGAGTATTATACGATAATAATTTTACTTTAATAAAAGGCACAAATCAAATTCCACTTTCTTCTCAAATTAATCCAAATTTATACTTAGTAAATATAGAATTTAAAGATTCAAAAGTAAATATTTATAAATTAATAAAAGGAGAATAGATATTCTGAAAAAAACTAAACTAATTTTAGATTGTAAGACTTAAAGTTTAATATTTGCTTTTCCTATCAATTTACATTAATATTTACAACAACAATACAACATATCAATAAAAACCAATCAACTAATCCATTGATAAATCATAAGAAATCAAGAATATATTTGTAAAAATAGTAGTATTAAATATATTTATCGTATATTTGTACTTATTTTCTTACACTTTTTATATAAAATATCCAACGTAGGATATTATTACAGGGTTATAATGTCAAGTTTCCAAGAGATGAGCTTAAATGAAGATATTTTAAAAGCCATCGCAGATTTAGGTTTTGAGTCACCTACAGAAATCCAAACTCAAACAATTCCGTATATTCTCGAAAACGATAAAGATTTAGTAGGGTTAGCACAAACAGGTACAGGTAAAACTGCTGCTTTCGGTTTGCCAATTCTAAATAAGATAGTTGTTGAGAATAAAGATGTTCAAGCTATTATTCTTTGTCCAACGAGAGAGTTATGTGTTCAAATCACAAGTGATATGAACAATTACGCTAAATATATGAATAAAGTAAAAATACTTGCCGTATATGGTGGTGCAAGTATCGACAAACAAATAAGAGACATTGAACGTGGACCCCAAATTATTGTTGGGACCCCTGGTAGAGTTAAAGATTTACAAAAAAGAAGAATTTTAAATCTTCAAAAAATCAACTTTTTAGTTTTAGATGAAGCAGATGAAATGCTTAATATGGGCTTCAAAGATGAATTAGATGCGATTTTATCAGAAGCGTCTGATAATAGACAAACTCTTTTATTCTCTGCTACAATGCCTGCTGAAATTAGAAGAATTTCTAATAGTTACATGAATAAACCATTTGAAATAACTGTTGGAAAGAAAAATTCAAGTAATAATGATGTTAGTCATGAGTATTATATTACTAATGAGAAAAACAGATATTTCTTACTTAAAAGATTAGCCGATTATTATCCAAATATCTATGGTATTATTTTCTGTCGTACAAGACAAGAAACTAAAGATGTCTCTGATAAACTAATAAATGATGGTTACAATGCAGATGCAATTCACGGTGATTTATCACAACAACAACGTGATTATGTAATGAAAAAATTTAGAAGTAAAAATCTTCAAATTTTAGTTGCTACAGATGTTGCCGCTCGTGGTATTGATATTAATGAGTTAACTCATATTATTAACTATAATTTACCAGATGATCCTGAAGTTTATATTCACAGATCTGGTAGAACCGGAAGAGCTGGTAATAAAGGTATTTCAATCACAATAATTAATCCAAGACAAAAAGGAAAATTGCGTGATAATGAAAGAATTGCAGGTAAGAAATTTACAGAAATGCAAATTCCTAATGCTGAAGAAATTTGTGAGAAACAACTATTTCATTTAATTGATATTGTTGATAATGTTACAGTTAATGAAGAAAGTATTAATTCTTACTTGCCGAAAATTTATGAAAAATTAGAGCATTTAACAAGAGAAGAATTAATTCAAAGATTTGTATCTGTTGAATTTAATAGATTCTTAGATTATTACAAAAATGCAGAAGACCTAACAGTTAGAAAAGATATAGGTCGTGGTGATGGTAGTAATGTAACAAGATTCTTCATCAATGTTGGTAAATCAAAAAGATTAGAAGTAAAAGATCTAATTGGAATGATTAATGAAGCTACTCGTGATAGAAATATTCCAATTGGAACAATCGATTTGATGAATGACTTCTCATTCTTCGAAGTTGATAAACAATTTGAAGACACAATCTTGGAAGCTTTTGAAGGAGATATTAGATTTGCTGGAACTAAAGTATCAGTTGAAATTTCAAAACCAAGAAGAAATTCTGGTGGTGGCGGAAGAGGCGGATATGGCGGCGGAAGAGGTCGTGGTGGAGATGATAGACGTGGCAGCGGTGGATACCGTGGTGGCGGAAGAAGTCGTGATGGTGGTGGAGGATACCGTGGTAGAGACGGTGGCTCGAGTGAAGGTGGATATGGAAGACGTGAAGGCGGCTCAAGAGATAGTGGCGGATACAGAGGCCGAGATAGTGGTGGAAGCCGCGATGGCGGTGGATACAGAGGAAGCCGAGACGGTGGTGGAAGTCGTGATGGCGGCGGATACAGAGGTCGTGACGGTGGCGGCGGAAGAGACAGAGATAGTTCAGGTGGTGGAAGAAGGTCATCTGGAAGTAATTTTAGAAGTAGAAAAAGTAGTTAATAATAAAGGGCAAATTGCCCTTTATTTCTTTTTAGTCAAATTATTATTTTAGTTATGAAAAATATTCTAGTATTTGGTGGATCATCAAAGTTAGCCGAAGAAACAATTAAAAATGTAAAAGGACCTAACACAAAAGTAATGCTTGCTGGGTCTAATTTACAAAAGTTGAATACAGTTATGAATGATTTGAAGACTTGGAACTCCGATGTCGAGTTCTTTGTTTATCAAATTAATGCTTTAGAATATGATAGACATCAACAATTATTTGATGAAACAATAAAGATACTTGGTGATTTAGATACTGTGCTTATAGCTCATGGCACTTTACCTGATAATGAAGTCGTAAGAAAAAGCCAAGAATTAACTATAAAAGAATTTAATATTAATTGCTTGTCAGTTATATCCTTATGTACAATTGCAGCAAACTACTTTGAAAGTAAAAAAAATGGAACTATAGCTGTAATAAGTTCAGTTGCAGGTGAAAGAGGAAGACAAAGCAATTACATTTATGGTTCAGCGAAAGCTGGAGTTTCTGCTTATTTGCAAGGTCTTAGAAATAGAATGAATGAATTTGGTGTAAATGTAATTACAATTAAGCCAGGTATTGTTAAAACGCCAATGACTACGGGAATGCCTGATTCTCCTCTATTTGCTAAACCAGAAAAAGTAGGAAAAGATATTTATAATGCATTAGTTAGTAAAAAAGATGTGCTTTATACGCCAACTTATTGGAAATTAATTATGGCAATAATTAAATCGATTCCTGAAGGAATTTTTAAGAAGTTAAAACTATAAGGCAAAAACGTATTTTAATAGTTCGCCCCATTTAGTAAACATTACTAATCTTGCACCTAAGATTGTACCAAAACCAATAAAAGAAATACCAGCAAATTGCTTAATACGAGTAAGCATTTGCTCCGATAATCTATGTTTGTATTTGAATACTACTCGCATAATTAGCATAAGCCAAAGGAAGTTACCTATACCAAAGCCAAGTGCAAATAATGTTTTTTGGATAAATACATTTTCAATTAGGTTTAAAGCAAATATATTAACAGATAACCAAGTAAGAGTTCCAAAAAATGATGGGTTTGCTAAATTAGTAAGTGCAATAGCAATACCAATTAGAAATGGCCCTTTATTTTCAAATTTATTTATAAAATTGAATTTTTTAGTTTGAACTTTACTCGAAAAATTACTCTCTTTTGAAGAACGAATATTGATAATACCAAATATTATAAGTGCAGCTATAATTGTAAACTGAACCATTAGTATAATAAAGGGATGATTTTGAGTTACTGAGATTATTTGATTCGCAACAGCAGAGGTCGCAAAAATAGCAATGAAGCAATAAATTGAATCCATTAATAAATTAGCCAAAGCATATTTATTTCCTGACTTTAATCCTGTAGTCAGACCAAATTTAATAGCAGTTACTCCTACCGGACCCGGTGGGAGAGCTAATACAAAACCCGCTAATGTTCCAATTAGTATAGCACTTAACAAAAGCTACCTTTAAATTGTTAACAATAATAATTCATACTTTTTTTAAAGTGTCAGAATTACTTAACACAAATTAACGGAATTTTTCTTTAAAAAACAAAAAAAGGAGATTTAAAGTTTTAAATTTTAATAAAAGTTATACACATCGGCATATTAAAGAATGTTAATAACTTGTGGATAAGTGTTGATTACTGTGAATTGAACAAAGTGATATAACTAATTGAAAATATCCAAATTAAATATTAATAGAGAGTTTTAGTATATCCAAAGTTAACAATATAATAAATATCATTGATTTTTTTAGTGTCGCAGGTAAGATTACGGATATAGTCAAGTTCGACATTTATTCTAATAATATCATTAGCTAATTTTTCTTCATAGATATTAGTGATTGTATTTGCTTTCTTTAAAATATTATGGTAACGAGGTAAATCATCATAAATATCTAACTTATCAATAGCTCTAAGTCGATGACCATTAGGCGAAGCAATAAAGTCAGTAGCTGCTTTTATATTATTAGCATTTATCTCAGCTTTAAAAAGTAAAACCGTTCCCGTTGGATTATCACGAGAAACAATAACTGTTTTAACTTCAATAGGTTTCTTACCTATGACAATTAATTCGCAGGAATTAGCAAGTAGTAAAATAATTAGAAAATATTTTAACATTAATTTAAAAATGATTTAATTTTGTCGATAGTTAATTCTAATGAAGTATTAGTTTCATTAAATTGATGACTAACTCCAAAAGTGTGATTACATTTATCTATAAAAAGATATTCAAGTATTTTTGAGTTTTTTGCTCTTTCAATTAGAATTTCCGCTTCCTTTAGTGGTACAGTGAAATCTAATTTCCCGTGTATGACGCAAATAGCTACTTCTAATTTTGAAATTATTCTTCTTAAATCAATTTTATCTTTATTTCTTTCTTTATCTTCGAGATATTCAACATCTAAGTAAAGTATTTGACCAGAATAAGATTCTTTAAACTCTATGAATCCTTTTTCTCGCCATTCTCTTTTTTGTCTTTCAGTATTTCTATCTGTTTTCGAGATTGACCCAAGGAGAACAACGCTTGATATTTGACTAAAGCTTTCAGCACTAATCAATGAGCAAGCACCACCAAGAGAATGACCAATTAAATTGACTTTTCCATTCCAAATAGGGCTTAAAAGTTTATTAATTTCAGAATTAGAATCATTTATTTCATTTAAAAGTATTTCAATATCTTTTAATTGCTGGCTAACAGTATTAGTTCTAAATAAATCAACATTATATAACATTTCCTTTTCATTATCAATTCCATTCAATGAAAAGTCAAAGTTAATAGTTGGTCCAATATCTTTTGTGAATCTTTCAGCAAAATAAGGAATGAAGCCCCAATTTCTATACGCTTTAAAACCGTGTAAAATAATATTTAAGGGCTTTTTTTCTTTATAGTCTAATAATCTTAAATCCAATTTAATTGGAACTTGAATATTATTTAAAATCTCAAAATAATTTATTTTCATTAAGCAAAATTAAGAAAAAACTATGATAAACAAGGGCTTTGACTATAATATATATGAACAATTAAAATAGATGTATTTTAAAAAATTTTTAGATATAGTCTTCCTAAAATTGAAATCTACAAATAAATACTTAATTTGCATTTTTTATAATTCAAATTTTAAAAATCAATGACTAAAATTTTAATAACAGGTGCATTAGGTCAAATTGGAACTGCACTAACAACTGCATTAAATAATAAGTATGGCGTTCAAAACGTCATCATATCAGATATTAAAGAAGACTTTAAAAGTGATAACAAATACTACAAATTAAATATTCTTGACAAAACTGAATTAGAAAGAATAATAATAGAAGAGAAAATAACAATAATTTATCACCTTGCAGCTCTGCTTTCAGCTACTGGAGAAAAAAATCCAATATTATGTTGGGATATAAATATGAATGGAACATTAAATATTCTTGATTTAAGTGTCAAACATAAATTATTTAGAATATTTATGCCATCTTCAATAGCAGTATGGGGTCAAGGAATAAATAGAGATAACACCGAACAAGATTCAGTTTTAAAACCTACTACAATGTATGGAGTTACAAAAGTTGCTGGAGAAGTTTTAGCTAATTATTACTTTGACAAATATCAACTTGACATCAGAGGAATTAGATACCCAGGTATTATTTCTTCAGAAACTCTTCCAGGTGGTGGAACTACAGATTACGCAGTTGAAATATTCTATGAAGCATTAAAACACAAAAAATATGAATGTTTCTTATCGGAAGATACTATGCTACCAATGATGTATATGGAAGATTGTATAAAAGCAACATTAGATTTGATGGATGCACCAGTTGAGAACTTAGTTCATCACGCTGATTTTAACGTTGCTGCAATTAGTTTTACTCCAAAAACATTAGCAGAAGAAATCAAAAAACATATCCCAGAATTTGAAATAACTTATAATCCAGATTATAGACAAAAAATTGCTGATTCTTGGCCTAAATCAATTGATGATTCATCTGCTCGAAAAGAATGGAATTGGAACCATTCTTATGATTTAGCAAAACTTACTGCAACTATGATTAATAATTTAAAAAATAAAGTATAAGGACGAAATGAGTGTAAGCAGGTCATCTAAATTTAATGATAAAAAAGTAACTACTCTTAGATTAAAGGAAATGAAAAAGGCAGGAGTAAGAATATCTTGTTTGACTGCTTATGATTATACTATTGCAAAAATCATTGATTCTTCTGGAATTGACTTAATTTTAGTTGGCGATTCCTTAGGAAATGTAATTCAAGGGAATGAGACTACAATTTCAGTTACAATTGAAGATATTATTTATCATACTAAAGCAGTTGTAAAAGCATCAGAAAGAGCTTTAGTTGTTGCAGATATGCCATTTATGTCTTATCAAGTGTCAGGTAATCAGGCATTTAGAAATGCTGGTAGAATAATGAAAGAAACAAATTGTTCTGCAGTAAAATTAGAAGGTGGAGGAGTAGTTTGCGAAGCAGTAGCTCGGATGACAGATGCTGGTATTCCAGTAATGGGGCATCTTGGCTTGACACCACAAAAAATCAATCACTTTGGATCATATAGAGCAAGAGGAACCGATAAAGATGAAGCAGATAATATAAAAGAAGATGCTTTAAGATTACAAGATGCAGGAGCATTTGCAATTGTTTTCGAAAAAATCCCGGCTGAACTTGGACAAGAAATCACAGAATCATTAGAAATTCCGACAATAGGAATTGGTGCTGGACCACATTGTGACGGTCAGATATTAGTATATACTGATATGCTTGGACTTACAATTGATTTTAACCCTCGATTTGTAAGAAAATACGCTGATTTGAACAAAAACATCCATGATTCCGTATCACAATACATAAATGATATTAAAATTAAAGATTTTCCAAATGATGATGAATCCTATTAGACTAAATATAATCGCATTATTTGTTTTAGTGGCTGTATTATTTTCATGTAATAGTTCTACTGACCCTAATTTTGTTGACTTAGATTTTCCAGAAGAAGGTGAGGTAAGCTATTTCAAAAATGTAGAGCCATTTTTAAGAGTAAGATGTGCTTATGCTGGATGTCATTCAACTGCACACAAAGCTGGTGGAATGGACTTAACTAATTGGTTTTCTTTAATCTCGATTGGTGGCTTTGTAAATACTGCTAACGTCGAATCATCATTATTTTTGCAAGTAGTAAATGGTCAAAATCCTCATCTCTCAAACCTCCAATTAATCAAAGTAAGAACTAACCAAGTAGAAGGCATCAAACGTTGGATAGAACAAGGTGCTTTAAATAATTAGAAATTGTTATTGCATTTAATCACAATGTCATTCAGAGCGAAGCGAAGAATCCATCTTAACAAATCTTGAATTGTAGATTAATGGGTACAGAATATCCTTAACATCAAAACAACGTATATTTAAAAATAAATTACAAATATTCTAAAATAAAAATCTTGATAAAAACAATTTAACTCTTAAATTTGCCCTTGTCATTCTAAACTTGTTTCAGAATCTTTTGTATTGTCATTCATAGCGAAGCGAAGAATCCACAAAAAACTCTATGTCATTCTGAGGCGTAGCCGAAGAATCTCCCAGAAATTACAAAGGTAATTCTGAATTAATCAAAACTTGCGCCTTTAGGTGCAAAATGTTTGTAAATAGATAAACACCACCAACAAAAAGCTCCGTAGGTGCGAAATGTTTGTTAAAATCACTAAAAAATGTTCTTTTAAAAAAAACACTTTTTACTGCAAAAAACTACAAAAATGATGTAGAACAATAAAAAATAACTTTTATGGAATAATAATTGTTATTAAATAAAAAAAAATCAATTAATAGGGGTTAAAATAAAAATGAAATTAAATTATAAACACAAAATATTACAAATAATACAAATAAAAGCATTTATCTTATCACTTATTCTATTTTCATACTCACCTGAGTTATTCTCTCAAGATTATACAATTACTATAAAACAAAGAAGAATGGGTGACCAAATTGGGGTAGAGTTTTGGATAAAAGGTGTTAGTTCATCATTACCAAAAATTGCAAATATGAATTTAGGTGTAACTTATAACTCAGATCATTTATCTCCAGCAAATCCCGAAACTTATAATATTCGTAATACTGATGAAGTTGATTTTAATGTTGACCAATATGCACCTTTTCCATATAGAACATTTAATTCTAACTTCCACAATATGAATGGATATTCTGCTCTAACTACTATTTCTGAAGATGATGGAACTAATTATGTTCATAGTCTTCAAGTATCAATACCAAACTTACCGTCAAATGATGGATTTGTTGCAGATACTTTTGGGATAGGTTCATTTGTTGGAAAAATAGTATTTGATATTATTAACCACAATAATTTGACAATTGATGATATGACAAACATTTCATTTAATAAATTACAAAATATTGGAAAGTTTACATTAAAAGATGTTAATGCAAATGACCTAACTTCAAATTCTAAACTTGTAGAATCTGAGAATATGAAAATTAAAGGAATAACTATTTTAAATCCAATTAGACCTAATGAGATTGTAAATCGTGAGAAAGAATATTCTTTTATGATTACAGCAGGTTATCCTATTTATTTTGAACGATCAGGTATATTCACTCCATCGGCACCTAGTAGATATGGAACTTCTAATAAATTAGCTTATGCATTTGATTATGTTGTCAATTATGAAGAAAGCTTATCAGATGGTAAACAAGAGTGGGTTGAATTTTTAAGAATTGCTGAGCATAGAGAAAGTACTATTTTATTAGGTGGTAATATTGACAATTATAGTAGTGGAGAAATTACTACTTCTAATGGAATGAGTTCTGGTTACTATATAACTCAAGGTAATGGTGAGCAATTATCAGTAAGTTCAGGTGATGGATATGGAGGAATATTAAGAGTAATTTGGGATGAAGATGTAACGTTTCCTCACGAAACAGAAAATGCTAGACTAAGAATTAGACAATTAGATACTAATGGAACAAATGCTGATATTTTATTAAGAAATGATATTAATGATGGAACTTATGACATCAGTGATGCTAATTTTATTATATCAAGGTTTTCATTAGATGTAAATAATTCAACTAACTCTGATGAAGTATTAATTTATCCGAATCCAACAAGTGATATGGTAAACATAAACACAAACGAAGGAATTAAAATAGAATTATTTGATTTATTTGGAAATAAATTATTAGAAGATTATAATACTAAATTAAACATAGGTCATTTAAGTCCTGGCACTTATTTTATTAAAATTCAGAATCAGACTTTAGTAGTTGTCAAGATTTAATTACACAAAAAAAAGAGCCACTAATTGTGGCTCTTGAATTTATGAAAATATCATTTCAATTTTTATCTCTTACCGTGCATTAATTTAAGTAGGTAACTATTGATTACAAATAACAATATACCTGATGCAAGTGATAAGAAGAAGAATAACATAAAGAAGTCATATAATGTAGCAATTTCAAAGCCCATAAATGATTTAGCTAATCCACCTTCTGGGTAGAAAGCAGATAATGTACCTGCAAATTTATTAGCCGCTGATATTGCTAAGAACCATACACCCATTAAAAGTGATGATAAGTGAACTGGAGATAGTTTGTTAACCATCGACAGACCAATTGGAGATAATGCTAATTCACCCCAAGTGTGCATCAAATACATTGTGATTAGCCACATCATACTTACTTTTACTCCTGGTTCAACTCCTTGAACTCCAAGAGCGATTATTAAATATCCAATTGCTAATAAAACTAAACCAATTGACATTTTTAAAGGAGAGTTTGGTTCTAAGTTTTTGCTTCCTAAGAATGACCATAAAGCAACAAAAATAGGTGCAAAAATTACAATAAAGGCTGCATTAACAACTTGGAAATATGATGCTGGTACTTCCCAACCAAATAGGAATCTATCTGTTTGTTCGTCAGCAAAGAATGTGAGCGAAGCACCTGCTTGCTCAAAGGATGCCCAGAAGAAAATTACAAAGAATGCCATAATAAATATTGCCATAATTCTTTCTTTTTCTTCTTTATTAATTGTCTTATCAGTTAGGAAGTTAATAGGCGCAGCTATAATTGCACCAAAAATCATAGAGCCAATGAAATCAAATTCTACATAATAGAAGAAGAAAGCAAAGGCCGCAACAAAAACTAAAATTAATTTAATGAAATCAGCCATGTTAAATACTGCTTTTGTAGGATCATCGTCTTCTTTTTTAAGTGGCTTAACACCAAGTAAATTCCCTTTTGCATCGACAACATGTTTATTTTTAAATACTTCAAATATAATTGTACCTATTATCATTCCTATACAGGCAGCTAAGAATCCCCATTTAAAGTCGGCAGGATTTCCAGTATCACCTAATCCACCAGCAATAAGTGGAGAGAACATTGCACCTAAGTTGATACCCATATAGAATATTGTATAAGCACCGTCAATTCTTCTATCACCTTCAGGATATAATTGACCCACCATTGTAGAGATATTTGGTTTGAAGAAACCATTACCGAAAATTAAGGCACCAAGACCAGCATACATAAGAGTGGTCGCAAATCCGACCTCAGTATAAAAATAAGCAGAAAGGAACATTAAAAATTGCCCCAATGCCATCATTAATCCACCCCAGAAGATAGATTTTCTATTCCCCCAATACCTATCGGCTATATAACCACCTAATAAAGGTGTTAGATATACAAGCCCTGTATAACTTCCATATATTGTTGAGGCAAGTGCTTTATCAAAAAGTAATGCCTTTGCCATATAAAGAATAAAGATTGCTCTCATTCCATAATAAGAGAACCTTTCCCACATCTCAGTAAAGAATAGGACGTATAATCCTGACGGATGTCCTTTCGGAATTTGTTCTTCATTTGCCATAAATGTCGCTCCAAATAATAATTTTTCTTAAATTCGTGTTAAATAATTTTTGAATTTAAAAAAAATATTTCATTATTCAACTATTTTAATTTTTAAAAAGAGGTAATTTTATGCTTTTGTGGATAATTTGTTTAATATTTAGTGCTGGATTAGATGCAAAGGAAATAAATATTCCTGTAGAAAATTCATATATTTATGGAACTTTAGAGGAAAGTAATTCTAAACATTTAGTAGTTTTAATAAGTGGTTCTGGACCAACAGATAGAAATGGAAATTCTAGTATTTCAGAAGGAAATAATAATTCTTTAAAATTTTTAGCAGAGGAAATTGCACTAAAAGGGTTCGACACTTTTCGATATGATAAAAGAATGGTAGGAAAAAGTAAAAATTTTAAAAGTGAAGATTCAACTGTTTTTTATGATTTTGTAAGTGATACAAAACTAATAATTGAACATTTTAGACAAGATAAAAAATATGATAAAATTTCAATTATCGGACATTCTGAAGGATCTTTAATTGGTGGTATAGTTTGTACTGAAATTAAAATTGATAATTTTGTATCTTTATGTGGTTTGATAGAGCAGATGGACACAACTGTTATTAAGCAAATAACTGATAGGGCACCTGCTTTTCTTGAAGAAGTAAAAGGATATTTTAATCAATTAAATGCTGGTAAAAAATTAGATTCTGTAAATCCAATGTTAGCTTCATTGTTTAGACCATCAATTCAGGGCTTTCTAATCAATATGCTGAAATATAAACCATCAAAGGTTTATAGTGATATTAAATCAAATAAAATATTTATTGGTGGTGGATATGATATGCAAGTAAAAGGAGAAGATGTTACAAAGATAGCAAAAGAAATTGGCTCAAAATATTTGATTTTTGATGAAATGAATCATGTCCTAAAGAAATCTCCTAAAGATTTTCTTGGTCAATTAGCTACTTACTCAAATCCAGAATTACCATTGTATGATGGTTTAGTAGATAGTATTGTTAAATTTTTAAACGAAACTAAATAATGAAAATATTATTATTACTTTTTATATTTACTTTAGCATTATCTTCTGAAGAAGAAGAAAAACTTGATTCAAATTATATAAGTAATTTGAATAAGATAGGAAGAGAGTTAATTACAAAAGACAATGAAAAGTCTAAAGAATTATTAGATTCAGCATTTGAGTATTCTTATAAACATACATCACATTATTGGTTGGCTTATACTTACCAATCTATGGGATTATACCATTTAGCAAATGATTCATTGATAAGAGCAAGTGATTACTTGGAATTATCTGCAAGAGCTTTTGGAGATATTAAGTATTTTAATGATAAAGCTCATACAAATTTAATTTTAGCAGATTTAATGTACTCATTAGGCAGGTATGAAGAAGCAGTATCAGTTTTAAAAAAATCACTTAAAGATAGAGAAAAATTATTGAATAAAAATATTCATAATGTTTATTTTAAATTGAATGAGAATTATTATAAATATAATAAAGATAGTGCAGATTATTATTTATCATTGTTTGACCCTCAAGTTGCTTTATTTGATTTTAAAATAGAAATAGAAGAAGCAAAAAAAGAAAAATTAAAAGAAGAGAGTATTATCCATAATTTAACTATGGAATTAGAAATAGAGAAAATGAAAGCAAATTTTATTATTTGGACATTTTCAATACTTATAATACTACTTATTTTAGCTTTGGTAATTTTCATAGTGAAATTATATAAAGCAAGGAAAATAATTTACAATCTAAAACAAGATATTAAGTCTTAGAATATTCATTTAAAATAATATTTTCATAAAGGAAGAATGTTAGCAGTTCAAAAAGTATTTTTGTCTTTTGGTGGTAGAGATATTTTCAAAAATATTTCATTTAATGTAAGACCAAAAGAAAGAGTTGGCTTAATAGGGAAGAATGGTGCAGGTAAATCGACGATGTTGAAAGCAATTTCAGGGAGATTGCAATTAGACCAAGGTGCAATTTCAATTCCAAAGAAGTATAAAATTGGGTATTTAGCTCAAGAAGTGAATACTGATAGTGAATTGACTGTTTGGAATGAAACTCAAAAAGCATTCGATGAAATAAATGATTTGCAAAGAAAAATAAATGAAATTAATAAAAAATTAACTGAAAGAACTGACTATACTTCAGATGCTTATATGCAATTAATTGAAGATTTGAATATTTATAATGATCAGATTAATTTATTAGGTGGGAGTAAAATAGAATCAGAAATTGAAAAGACTTTAGATGGATTAGGGTTTGAACAAAATGATTTTCATAAAAGATTAAATGAATTTTCAGGTGGCTGGCAGATGAGAGTAGAACTTGCTAAAATTCTACTTCGTAAACCAGATTGCCTACTTTTAGATGAGCCGACAAATCACCTTGATATTGAATCAATTTTATGGATGGAAGAGTTTCTTATTAATTATGAAGGTGCTGTAATATTAGTATCTCACGATAGAAGATTTTTGGATAATGTTACTAATAGAACTATTGAGATTTCTCTGGGTGGTATCTATGATTTGAATGTTAATTATTCAAAATTTGTAATTCAAAGAGAAGAGCAAAAGAAAATACAAGCTGCTGCTAAGGTCAATCAAGATAAACAAATTAAAGAGATTGAAGATTTCGTAACAAGATTTAGAGCTAAAGCAAGACAGGCATCAAGAGCTCAATCAAAATTAAAACAAATTGATAAAATAGATAGAATTGAATTAGATGAAGAGGATAACTCACAAATTCACTTTAGATTTCCTTCTACTCCAAGAAGTGCAAGAGTTGTAGTTAATTGTGAGAATCTAACCAAGAGATATGGTGAAAAATTAGTTTTAGATAATATTGACTTTGTGCTTGAAAGAGGCGAAAGAGTTGCCTTTGTAGGTAGAAATGGGGAAGGGAAATCAACTTTGACCAAGATAATCCAAGGACTAACTGACTACGAGGGTTATATGAAAGTTGGCTCAAATGTGATAACTGGATGCTTTGGACAGCATGAAGCTCAAGTAATGGATGAGAACCTAACTCCTTTTGAATTAATTGATAGAGCTGCTCAAGGTGAAATGAGAA
Source organism: bacterium (assembly GCA_030431515.1). Taxonomy (GTDB): domain Bacteria; phylum Bacteroidota; class Ignavibacteria; order Kapaibacteriales; family UBA2268; genus JAJRPT01. The sequence goes on along the minus strand of JAUIIX010000004.1, from coordinate 69,953 downwards.
ATCAAATTCGTAGTATTCTCGGTGCATTTCTATTCAGTGGTGATGATGTTTATAAAAAAATCGGAATATTATCTGGTGGCGAGCGTTCAAGATTAGCAATTGCAAAGTTGTTACTTGAACCATATAATTTATTAATTCTCGATGAGCCGACAAATCACTTAGATATGGTTTCTAAAGATGTTTTGAAAAATGCACTGCTTAATTATACTGGTTCTCTTATTGTAGTATCTCACGATAGGGAGTTTTTGGAAGGACTTACTACAAAAACTTATGAATTTAGAAGTAAAAAAATAAATGAATATTTAGGTGATATAAATTATTTCTTAGAACAGAGAAAGATACAAAGTATTCAAGATATAGAAGTTAAAGATAGTATTGTAGAAGTGAAAGTTGAAACTCAATCTAAAAAACATTTAAAAAGTAATAAAGAATATCAAAGAGATTTAAGACGATTAAACAATCAAATATTCAAAATTGATGAAGAAATTGAAAGAAATAAATCTCGACAAAAAGAAGTAGAGTTGGAATTAAGCCAACCTGATTTACATAAAGATATTGACAAATTGAAATCTCTAAATTCTGAATATAACTCTTTGAAAGATAACTTAGAAGAACTTGAGTTATCTTGGTTAGAGTTTAATGAAGAATTAGAGCAATTTGAGAGAAATGAAGCTTAATCAATTAAATGTTTTTTAACAATTACTTTCTTATTGAATTCAAATATTAATAAGCATTTAGTGTTTTCTATGCTTCTAATATCATATTGAGTTAAATTGTTTTTATTTAATAGTTCAAATCCATTAATATCAATAATTCTCAAGTTAAATATTTCTTCCGATTTATAGATTGAATTTTCAAAAATTAGTGACTTATCAATATTACTTTCTATACTTAGATAATTTAAGTAAAAGTCAAATAGTCCTAAGTATTTTGTTCCAAATTGGATATGTGAATCATCAATATATTGTATATCAGTAATATCTTCATTTGATAGATACTGAAATTTATAAAGAATAATCCAATTATCCTTATAATTGTATCTGATAGTATTGTCATCAAATAATGCTAACGAACTTGAAATTAATTTTTCAGCACCATTTGAATTTTGTAATAGAATAGGTATAAAATCATTTAATCTATAAATGTTACTATTCTCAACGGTATAGATACCGTCTTTCACTATTATATCTGAAATATTATCTGTAATATAGATTGTTTCCCAATCAATTAAATTTTCATTAAATCTAAATATTTTTGAGTTTGAATAGGCATATACAAGATCATTATAATTGATAAAATCTAAAATAGTATCACCATTAAAAACTTCTATTTTATTCCAAGATATACCCTTATCACTTGAAAAGAATGAAAACATTTCATTATTGATGTTAGTAATACTTACTCCTTGTTGTGATAATATAACTTTCTGCTTATCATAGTTATAGTTAAGATTACTTGGTAATGGGTAATATTCCCAGAATGTTCCATTTTCACTTATTTGAAGCCCATTATACTGAGTTAATATAGCTATTTTACTATTTAGGATTGAAAAATCCATAATAATATCATTTATAATTGAAAAAACTATTTCTGGCTTATTATTTACAATCTTATAGAGATAAGTAAAATTCAAATTTGAAATATTGTAATAATTAGTTGAACTAAAGCTCTTTATTTGATTTACTTTGTAATTTGAGATATTTTCTTCTGCTAACTCTAATGTTTCTTGATTAATACTTAATATCCCAAAATCATCTAAACTAATAAATATATTATTATCTATTGAATTAATATCATGAACAAAAGCATTCGTTTTTAATTGAGAATATAAATTATATGTTAACCATTCAGTTCCATTATCATAAGTAAAGTAAAGGTTAGAATTATCTGCAAAGTATATTGAATCACCTTGAAAATAAAGTTTAAAAATTTGATTTGTATTTAAACCATATTTTAAATTAAAGTTTTCCCATAAAGTAGTATTCTCAGTAACAAAATTCTCAAAACCTGTACTTGCTATTAGAAAACTATTTGAAGCATTTAAAAAGTAGAATATCTCATTATCGAGTTCATTTACTATTTCAGTATTATTATTCTCTAAATTTATTTTAACTAAACCAATATCTAATAAACTAATAAACATATAGTCTTTAAAAAAAGTAAAATCAAAAATATGTTTATTATAGTTTAAGCTTAATTTATTCCATTCAATTTTATTAATATCAGAGTAATAGATTTCTTTAGAATCGACACTTATATAAACTTTATCATTATATTTTATCATTTTTAACACTCTACTTGTATTAACATCATTTATATTTTCTGGCAAACCTTTATTCAATTCAGAAATATTATCAAACTTATCAAGTGAAAATACTCCCTTGTCACTTGCAATTAATAAGAATTCATCTAAAGGAATTAAGTCTCTTATACTGTTATTGAAAAGTTCCTTTTGTTGAACTATTTTCCAGTAATTATTTTCTTTATAATACAATCCACCAAAGTAACCATTGCCACTTGCACAATAGACATTTCCATTAAAAGATTCAACGCAATTAGCCATTCCTAATTTAAAACTATGATTTTGATCGTCCAACTCACTTGATAAAGTAAAATTTAATAAAATAGATACTACTATATAAATCATAATTATTTTTTTTGTTTGTTTAAAAAAAATATAAACACTTCAAACAAAATTATATTTTATTCGTTAATTTAGTATTCTATAATTATACGGTTTTTAAAATATGTTAAAGTTATTAATATTATTATTTTTTAGTTTAGTTATATCTAAATCTGCTGAACCATTAGTAGCTTTCTATCAAGGTGAAAAATGGCATTTTCTCGATAGTGATGGAAAAACTATGTTTGAAAACAATAGGATTCTAGATGTTAATGGATATAATGAAGGTTTATATAATGTAGTTGCTGATGTAAAAGGGGAAATCAAAAATTGTTTTATGAATACTAAGGGCGAATTAGTCATTATTACCAATTATGATGAAATAAAAGATTTTAATTTTGGGAAAGCATTAGTGATTAATAATTACCCTGAAGAGTTAATAGATAAAAGGTATGGTTTTATCAACAAAGATGGTAAAGTATTTATAAAGCCAAGTTTAATAGATGCAACATATTTTACAGAAGGGCTTGCTTATATCTATGATGAAAATAGACGTGGATATATCGATACTAATGGACTTATGAAAATAAGTTTAGAAGATGGCATAGTTGGTTATCCTTTTTCTGAAGGAATTGCAGCAATTTCAAATAAAGAATATAAAGTATCGTTTATAAACAAGTTAGGAAAACAAATTCTACCATTTGATTATCAAGAACCTGCTTATTTCGTTGGTGGCTTAGCTAAAGCTAATATTGATGGTGTAGTTGGGTTAATGGATATTACTGGAAAGATTGTTATTAATCCACAATATTCAGAGTTAAACAAGTTTTCAGAGGGATGTTCTTTTGTTGGTATTTTAGGTGCAGGAATGAAATATAACTGGGCATTAATTGATAGTACTGGTCAAAAATTAACTCAAAATATTTTTAAAGATGTTCAGTATTTTTCTGGAGGTTTTTGTGGAGTTAAAGAAAATGAAGAATGGTATTTTATTGATAAAACTGGAAAAACTGTTTTAAGAAATGACTATACTTATTGCGGATATTTTAGTGGTAAAAATCCTATTGCATGGATTTCTTATAGAATTGACAATGTAAAAATGTCAGCTTTTATTAACACAAAAGGTGAAGAAGTTATTAAATTGCCTAATAATATAATAAAAGCAATCGATTTAAGAGTAAATAAAGAGATGTATTGAAAAATAAATGGGTCGAAAATGTAACAAAATCGGCTTGTTTTAGTTATTTGATTATATAATTGTACAAAAAAGGAAAAAGTATGTTTAGAATATTTACGTTTATTATATTTGTTTTAATTAGTGCTAACAATATGTATGGTGCATTTTCTGTAACTAATATAATATCTGATGAATTTCCATTAGTTAAAGTTAATTTTACTGCTACAACTCCAGCAGGATTTCCTTACCAAAATCTTACTATTAATGATTTTGTTGTTAAAGAAAATGGAAAAGATATGAAAGGGAAACTGCAAGTAAGTTGTATTGACTCTGATGAACCTGCAGAATTAAGCATACTTTTAATTTTAGATAAAAGTGGATCTATGGATACCAATCCTGATGATGGAGTCAGAAGATGGGACTGGGTTGTAGATGGTGCAAGAAAATTTATAGAAACATTAGAGTTTAATGGTAGAACCAAGGTGGCTGTTTCTACTTTTTCAGGTATAAATAGTGTAAACTTGCTTGTTGATTTTACTAATAATAAACAAGAGTTAATCGACTCTATCATGAATGTTATTCCAATGGGTCCTACTTTTTATAATCCTCCTCTTATTGATCATCCTGAAAATAATGCAGTAAAACTATTATCTAATCAACCTCCTGATATGAATAGGATTTGTATATTTTTAACTGATGGTTTGCCAGAAGTTAAAGAAGAAAGAAAGCCCACTGAGATAATAGCTCAATTTTCTTCTGAGAATATTCAACTTTATGCTATTACAATGTTGATGCCTGTACCAACTTTTTTGTCTAAAATTTGTCAAGATACTGGTGGGAAATCATTCCAAGTTGAAAGAAGAGAAGAATTAACTGAAATATATGAACTAATTGCAATTGAAGCACAACAAAGACAAATTTGTGAATTAACTTGGATTTCAGACTTTGGATGTGATGAATTATCTCGTGAAAGATTTGTTACAATTGATTTTACTCGAGATTTAGATCCTGATACAAAGGATAGGTCATATATTGCACCAGAATATAGTATTGCTAGATTAACTCCTAAAGATGGAGATTTAATGAGTTTTGGTAATCCGAATGTAGATGTTAAAACATTGAGCTCTGCTACTTTTATTGTTGAAAATGGACCATTTACTTATCAAGGTGTAAGTTTTACTCCTGCTACATTTTTTGCTTTAGAAAAAATAATGATCAATGGTGTTGATGCAAAAGTTGGAGATATTGCTGCTGTTGGAGATGAAATTGAAGTAGAATTAGCATTTACTCAAAAAGATGCTAAAGAATTTAGACAAGCATTGTTTAGTTTGAATGGTACTTTTTGTCCAGGTTATATAAACTTAGTAGGAGGTTTTTCTCGTGTAGTTCTTGTAGGCCCTCATCAAGGAATTATATCTGCTTGTGATGGTGTAGAAATCCAATGGGCTGGTGTAGAAGAAACTGTACCTGTTAATTTATATTATAGTACAGACGATGGTAAAACTTGGGTTCAAATTGTTAAAAATGTAAGTGGTGGGAAATATAAATGGAATCCTTCATTTACTAACAAAAATATAAAAATCAAAGTTGAAAGAGAATCTACTCAATCTTATAGATGGGTTCATCAAGGTAAAAATACTTTAGATGCCTATTTATCTGGTATAGATATGGATAAAAGTGAAACATTTATTTATATTTCAGGATACTTCCAAAATACTATTGACTTTTTAGGTAATACTAAAGTCTCTTTAGGTGGTACTGATATGATGATTGCAAAATTAGACAAAGATGGTTTCCCAATTTGGATGCTAAATGCTGGAACAGCTCAGAATGATTCATTAGCAGGTGTTGTTGTTGCTGATGAGAATATTTATGTAGCTGGTACTACTTATCAAGGTCTTCAATTTGGAACTTCATTCCCTTTTATGCAACATCCAAATACTCCTTATGGATTAATATCTAAAATTTCTCCAGATGGAGATGTTATTAGAACAATTGTTTTCGGTGCTAAAGCAAGTGCTGAAAATAAAGTATGGGTAAGGGGTATTGTTTATGAAGAGTCTCAAAATAGAATTGTTGTAGTCGGGCAGTATTTTAAAAATGCAGAGTTTACTCCTACATTTCAATTAAGTAACTCTGGTAACTTCATCGCATATTATACACTTGATTTAGATTTTATAAATGCAACTAGAGTAAATTATAAAATTGAAGATTATAAAAAATATATTCATACTGATTCTGATGATAATATCTATTCAACTCATACATTTGAAAACAATATTTCTTTTGATAATTTAACTTTAACTTCTCAAGAAGGAAAAGATATTGCAATTGCTAAATATGGTAATGTAAAAGGTACAACTGATAGTTCTAAGAAAACATTTGAAGTTCAAAGACCTAATTTAGAATTCTCTAAAGTTCAAATAGACTTAGGAGATGTTACTGTTGGTGAATCTGGATTAAAAGTATTTAATGCTTTATTAAATAATCCAAGTGATATTAATGTTGAATTGAAATCATTTTCATTTACTAAATCACCAGATGAGTTTTCATTAACTACTGGATTACCAGATGTATTAAAAAGTAAAGAAAATCTTGCTTTAGAGTTTTCATTTGCTCCTACTCAGTTAGGTACTAGAACATCTACTTTTACATTAAACAGTGAATGTGCAAACCCAATTAAAGTAGAATTAATTGGAAATGGAACTTGTAGGGGAGATTCTGATCCTTTAGTTTTAGTTGGAAAGAAAACAATAGGACTAAATTCTAAAATAATAGTAGAAAATATATTTACTAACCCTACATCGCAGACAATTAGAATATCTCCTAAAATTGATCAAGCTTATGGTGATTATAGTGAATTTCAAATAACAGGTCTAAATAATGGTGCTGAAGTTGGTACATTAAATGTTCCTCCTTTTTCATCTGCAACTTTTCTAATTACTTTTAATCCAAGTGCTGAAGGTAAAAGAACAGCAAGAATAGATTATGGAGTTGATGTAATTTGTGAAAATACATATTCTATTATTGAAGGAGAAGGAATTAATTCTTCAATCATTGGGACAGTTCCTCCAGTAGTAAATAGAATTAGAACAGTAAATAAAGGGAAAATAACTTTAGAAAACTTATCTGATTTGAATACAAAAATTACTGATTTGAAAATAGTAAATGATAATGAAGGATACTTTAAATTAATTGGTATTCAAAATGAATATAATATAGATGGATTACAATCTATTGATATTGATTATGAATTTACTCCATTAACAGAAGGTGATTTTACTGCTAATTTAGAATTTATGTTAGCTTCTGGAAAAACTGATGCTACAACTGAATTAGTTGGAAGAGGAACATTCCCTAATATTACTTTAGAATTAGAATGTCCTACAGATGAAGCAGTTCAAGGGCAAACTTCAACTGCAACACTTAAGATAACAAATAACTCAAATTTAGTTGATGTTGAAATTAATGATTTAACTTCTTTAATAAATGATTATAAATTTACTGGTGGCTTAAATACATCTTCAAACATTACAATAACTAAAAACAATACTAAAGAAATTTATTTAGAATATACTCCTTCAACGGCAGGTGTAATTAACTACGACTTTTCAATTAATGCTGATGTCGCAATTGGTTGGTTAGTAGATGAAACATACAAAGCAGATTCAACTTTACCTAATTTAGAAGGCAATTGTACAGCAAAAAGTGGCTTAAATACAAACGATGTTGATTTTGGTAATATCTTAATTTGTGATAAAGCTGGTATTTATAATTATGAGATTACAAATACTTCCGCTAATGAAATGATAATCGATAAAAATGATATCATTATGACTCCAGCGGAAACTGCTTTTGAAGTTCTTATGCCAAATCAAGTTAATTTAGCATCTGGAGATAAAGTCAATATTCAAATAATATTTACACCTACTCAAGAGAAAGTGTATAATACTTCAATTAATTTTGTAAATAATTTAGGTATAGATTATGTACTAAATTTAACAGGAACTGGTGTTTATATTAATTTATTAGGAAAACAATCTAAACCTGATTTAATGCCTGGTAAAGAAAATACAGATAAATTTACATTCTCTGCACAGATAGATGAATTAGCAAAAGGGAACCCTGCATGGAATTTAACTTCTGTGAAAATTAATGTAAAATATAACCATTTGGTTGTTCATTTCTTAGAAGACAAACTAACTGATTTGACTGGCGGAAAATTAAATTGGACTTATGAGTTTGTTTCATTTAGTGAGTTTAATCTTATAGGTACTGGAGATTTATCAACTGCATTTAATGGTAATTTAGTTTCAATTGAATTCTATATGGAATTATCAGATCAATTTGAATCAGATATAAATTATAAAATATCAGTGGAAAATTGTGTTACTTCAACTCCACCACCGACTCTTGTTAAATTATCAGACTTCTGTATTAGAGAGTTTAGAATATTTACTACAAATGGTACTGATGATCAATTAAATACTCCTAATCCAAGTCCATTAGAGAATAGTACTTATGTAGCTTATTCAACTGCATTCGAAGGCCCGGTCAAAATTGAGATTACTAATCTTATGGGGAATGTAGTTTCTATTCCAGTAAATGAGAATAAAAATGCTGGATATCATCAATTCTATTTGGATATTAATAATTTAAGCAATGGTGTTTACTTTATTAATTACCAAACGACCTATAATTTAAAGACCTATCAGATATTAATTAATAAATAATTAAATATTATAAAGGGTTAATTTAAAAAATTAACCCTTTTTGATTTTAAGAAGAAGTAAATATGAATATTTGGGCTATAATTTATAATATTTTGATAATTCCTATTATTGGATTAATTTACAATATATTATATCTCTTTAACAAAAAAATTAAAACACGTGAAAGAAATTACAAGCAATATCTTAATAAAATTCCTCCTAAGAGTAAAGATAAGTTAAGAATTTTATTTCATTCTTCATCTATGGGTGAATTTGAACAAGCAAAACCTCTTATTGAACGATTGAAAAGAAAAAGCCCTAATATTGAGATAATTGCATCATTTTATTCTCCTTCAGGATTTGACAATCAAAAGAATTATAAATTTATAGATTATATAATATATATGCCTTTTGATTCATTCAAAAAAGCAAAAATATATACTAAAAAAACAAATCCAGATATTGCTGTATTTATTAGATACGATATTTGGAGAAATCATATTGCATTTTTTAAATATTACCGTAAACCATTAATATTAATAAATGCAAGTAAACCAAGTAGTATTTTCGCAAAATTCCCAATTATAAAATCATTTTTTAAAGATATTTATTCTTTATTTGATGAAATTTATACTTTAGGACAATCACACACTGAATATTTTAACAAATTAAATATCAGAACAAAAATATTTAATTCTGCTGATACTCGCTATGATAGAATAATGGAAAAAGTAAGTGAAAACATAAATTCTGATATTTTAGATAACGAACTATTTAATGGAAAAAGAGTATTAGTACTTGGGAGTTCTTGGCGAGAAGAAGAAGAATTAATATCTAAGTGTTTTAATCAATTTAAAGATAAAATTTTTTTAATTATTGTTCCACACGAACCAACAAAAGAGCACATTAATAAAACTAAAACTCTATTTCCAAATCATTTATTATTAAGTGATTATAATCAGGAAAATGATTATGAAACGGAGGTATTAATAGTTGATAGTATAGGGAAGCTATTGGCATTGTATTCTTTTGCCGATGTAGCTATTGTAGGAGGTGGATTTGGCAAAAGTGTACATTCACTCTCTGAGCCAGCTGGCTATTCAATACCATTAGCTTGTGGGCCAAATATTGATAGGTCGCCAGAAGCTGCAGAACTTATTGATAAAGGAGGCTTAGTAGTTTTAAAAGAATTAAATGATTGTATAATATTTCTTAATACTATTTTAGATAAAAATAAAGCCCAAAGAATGGGCTTAATATCTGGCAATTTTATTAAAGATAAGATAGGTTCTAGCAATATTATCACTAAGAAAATCCTAACTTTAGCTGAAGGAAAAAATAGAGTTTAATCTCTATTTCCTAATAATCTTAGCAACATAATAAATAAATTAATAAAATCTAAGTATAATGTTAATGCTCCTAAGATTGCTGATTTTGTAGCAATTTCATCACCTTGCAATGATACTTCATACATATCTTTTAGTTTCTGAGTATCGTAAGCAGTTAATCCTGCAAAAACAATAACTCCAATTATCGAAATCATCATGTTTAGTATCGAACTTGCCATAAAAAAGTTGACAATCATTGCAAGTATAATACCTACTAAGCCCATAAACATAAATCTACCCATTCCAGATAAATCTTTTTTAGTAGTATAACCATAAAAACTTAGTGCTGCAAATGAACCAGCAGTAATAAAGAAAACATTTGCGATTGATTCTCCAGAATAAACAGCAGCAAGTAATGAAAATGTAACACCAGTAAGTGCTGAATATAGAAGAAATAATCCTGCTGCAACATTAGAAGACATTTTATTGATAGCTCCTGCTAATGCAAATACAAGTCCTAAGTTTGCTATCATTATTATCCACATATATGGAGCAAACTCTATATACAATTCTGTGTCAAATAGATAATATGCCACACCAGCAGTAATTGCTAATCCAGCCACCATCCAAGAATAAACTTTATTTAAAAATGCTTGTTGTAGTTTTGCAATTTGATCACTACTTCTATATACTTGACCTTGAGGATAAATATTTTCCATTGATAATTCCTGTTTATTATTAAAAATATATTGCTGTAGAGACGGATAAGTAATTTTTAAATTTATCATCGTCTATAGTATTGATTACATTTAAGATATGGTATCTAAAATCTAAATTTAACTTTATCAATTTTAAATTTATATCAAATCCTGCACCGGCTGCTACTCCTAAATTATTGTAAGCACCTGTATTCTGAATAGGAATACTAACAACATCTGATAATCTATTTTTTACTTCTGTTGTGAATGAAAACTGGTTAAAGGCAAGTTCACCAGAGATATATAGATTTAATAGTTTTGTATTAATATAATATAAATCCGCACCTGCTGTTATTGGTATTATATTTTGGAAAGTAAAAAGTGTTGCAAGTAAATCATTAGAATTTGGATCTCTAACTTGTATTTCACTTTGACTAAATTTATGATACCCAATACTTGCTTGTAACTTTAACCATTTCTCAATAGGAATTTTTATTCTAATTCCTAAATGATAACCTAATGAAGCTCCATCTCTTAGCATACGACCAGCTATTGTATCATTACGATTTGAAGTAACTTGAGTAATTATTTGTTGATAATCTCTATTGTAAACATTATTTATTTCTTCATTTGGAGTTGAAAGACCCAGCTCGATTCCGAAATCAAGTCCATCACCAGCAAACAAATTAATACTAGAAAATAACACGAGAATTAGTATAATTAATTTCATTTTTGCCCTTAGATTTTAACAAAATTAATTAAATCTATAAGAAAAACCAATAAATACATTCGTATTATTTCTATCTATGAAATATGCTTGATTAGAATAAGCGAAATAAGTTTCATCAAATTTGCTGTTTGATAATGAAGCATCAAGCATAATTTTATCAGAAACTAAAAATCCTGCTCCAACTGCTAATGTTTTTATTGTTGATAAATCTCTAAAACCTTCTCTATAAGGTGTATTTTTAGAAGAATATGAAGCACGTAAAAACACAGGATAAAGTGGGAATTTATACTCAGCTCCGATTCCCCAATCAATTTTTGCAGAAGCTAACCTTTCATCTATTGTCTGATTTATATTATCAAAGAAATCTCTATCTCCAGTTACTACTTGACTATTTCTTGGTTCAGAAAACTTTAGATTTGTCATATCCATATATGACATCGCTCCTGAAACTGTAATTCCAATTATATTGTAAGAAGCACCGAAATTAAATCTGAAAGGTGTAGCGACATTATAAGATATTTTACCATTATTAGTCAATGAAGAATTTTCATTATTATCAAAATTAACATAATATTCTTCTTTATATGTATCTTCAAACATATAGAAAGTTGGTAAATCAACAGATATAAATGCTCTAGAATTTTCAGTTGGTGTTAACATAAAACCAACAGTTCCAGTATGTCCTGTAATATTTTGTGAAAATTTTACATCACTATTCAAATAATTGAAATCAACATCTGTAAAGTTTTCACTATCGTTAAAATTATACTTATTATGTACATCAATTTCGTCTAATTTTCTATAATTAGAGTAATCTGCAGTATGCAAACTATAACTAAAACCTAATGCAGCTTTTTTCCCTAATGATAATGCTAAGCCCATTGAAAATTTAGAATTTGCTCCTTCTAATTTTAAAGAATAGTTTTGTTTTAAAGAATTAGTAATTGGGCTTAGTCCAGGTGAATCATAAGGTGCTAAACCTAAGTCCGAGACAAGATAATTACCATTATCTGATTGATTTCTAATAAATGAACCATTCTGATTAAATGCAGAAAAGTTTAATTGATCATCGTAATTAAAATCTCTAAAATAGCCAATAGCAAAAGTCATTCTATTTTCATCATCTCCAAGTGGAGCAACGAATGTAAAATTTGATAAATTTTGATTTGACCTATCATTTGTGAAATCATTACCAAGATAGTCAATGTAAGATTTAATGTATTTTACATTTACTCCCATTTGTATTTCAGAAGTAGGAATTAAAAATAAACCAGCCGGATTAAAATACAATGCTGCTCCATCGTCGTTTATACCTTGATAAGATAAACCTAATGCATTACTTCGGGCAGAAGCACCATTTTCTTTACGAGTTAATCTTAGTCCGTCTTCTAATGTCTGAGAATACAATGACATTGCTGAAGTTAATACTATTAAAATTAAAATACTTTTTTTCATTATTTACCTCTTGAACTACCTGATGAACGAGATGAACCACCTCTTGAACTACCACTACTTCTTGTTCCACTGCTTTTAGAATTACCACTATTACTTGGCTGAGCACTTGGTCCAGATGATTTAGAAGGTGTCTGCCTTGTATTCGTGTTCCCTCTTGAAGAGCCAGAAGAATTAGTTGTACTTCTAGATCTTGATGAATTTGATGGAGTAGAATAAGAGTTAGAACGACTACTACCAGATGTTCTTCTTACATTAGTTGATCTTGAATTATTTTCTTCACCTCTACGATATATATTAGTACCACTTGAAGTATATCTCTCAGAACGAGGATTATAAGTCCTGTTGCTACTTCTGCTACTACTATTAGTTCCTCGAGGATTATAAACAGAGTAAGTTCCACGAGAGCTACCATAAGTACGACCTTGAGTTCTTCTTATCGGTCTATCACTATAAGAATAAACTGGTTGACTATGCCAATGTCTGTAATGAGGTCTAACATACCAGTAGTCATACCAAGTTACACCATGATAAGGATGGTAAGAATACCAAGGTGAATACCATTCTGGTCCCCAATAATTTGAATAATGAACATAGACTCCTCTTCTTCTTCTGTAATCAGAACCCCACCCATGGTAACTATTCCACCAAGGAACAATTACTGGAACATAAACTGGACCACTATATTGTGAATTATCAATATTATTATTTCTATCTACATTTGATGTATTATTATTAGTTGCCATTGGATTACTCCAGTTAGCATCTTCAAAATCATCATCATCTCTTACAGATGGATTATTGTCATAACCATAGTATGAGTTATTAGTACTTGTAGTAGAACAAGCCATTGCCAATAAAGGCAAAAGTAAGTATAAATATTTTTTCATTGTGTTCTCCAATAATTTGTTCTTTAATTAGTAAACGCATAAGACTATTAAATAGTTTCATTAAGTTTAAATTATTTTTAAAAATTATCATTTTTATACAAGTAATGAAAAATCATATTTGCTCTAATTTTTTAGTAAAATCCCCTTTATTTTCTTAAATTTGTAAAATTTATTAATTAGAAAGAAATCTTATGTCATTTATGTATTTGTCGGGTTTAGAACCCTTGATTATTAATGAAAACACTAATTTTGTAAATATTGGTGAAAGAACTAATGTTGCAGGGTCGAAAGCATTTAAAAATCTAATAATGGAAGATAAATATGAAGAAGCTCTCGCTGTTGCAAAACAGCAAGTAGAAAATGGTGCTCAAATAATTGATATTAATATGGATGAGGGAATGCTTGATGGTAAAAAAGCTATGGTTAAGTTTTTAAACTTAATTGCTTCTGAACCAGATATTTCTAAAGTTCCAATTATGATTGATTCTTCAAAATGGGAAGTACTTGAAGCTGGCTTAAAATGTATTCAAGGTAAAGGAATTGTTAATTCAATATCTTTGAAAGAAGGTGAAGAATCTTTTGTTTATCAAGCTAAAAAAATTAAAGAATATGGTGCTGCTGTTGTTGTAATGGCTTTTGATGAAACTGGGCAAGCAGATAGTTTTGAAAGAAAAATTGAAATTTGCAAAAGAGCGTATGATATTTTAGTTAATAAAGTTCATTTCAATCCTTATGATATTATTTTTGACCCGAACATATTAACTATTGCAACTGGAATTGAAGAACATAATAATTATGCTATTGATTTTATTAAAGCATGTAAGTGGATAAAAGAAAATTTACCACACGCTAAAGTATCGGGTGGTGTTTCTAATATTTCTTTCTCATTTAGAGGTAATGAACCAATAAGAAAAGCAATGCACACTGTATTTCTATATCATGCTATTAAAGATGGCTTAGATATGGGGATAGTAAATGCTGGGCAATTAGATGTTTATGAAGATATTCCCAAAGATTTACTTGATATTGTTGAAGATGTAATTTTTAATCGACATGAGGATGCAACTGAAAAATTAGTTGATTTTGCTGAAACTTATAAATCATCTGGCAAAATTCAAGAAAAAACTGAAGAATGGAGAAAATTGCCAGTTGAGAAAAGATTAGAACACGCTTTAGTTAAAGGAATTGTTGATTACATAATTGAAGATACTGAAGAAGCACGTCAAAAATATCCTGAACCAATTGAAGTTATTGAAGGTCCTTTGATGGACGGAATGAATATAGTAGGGGATTTGTTCGGTTCGGGCAAAATGTTTTTACCTCAAGTAGTTAAATCTGCAAGGGTAATGAAAAAATCTGTTGCATACCTTATTCCTTTTATTGAAGAAGCTAAAAAAGGTAAAGTATCTAAACCAAAAGGTAAAGTCTTGCTTGCAACTGTAAAAGGTGATGTTCATGATATTGGAAAGAATATAGTTGGAGTTGTATTGCAATGTAATAACTTTGAAGTTATTGACTTAGGTGTAATGGTTCCATCAAATAAAATACTTGAAACTGCTAAAAAAGAGAATGTTGATATTATAGGACTTAGTGGGCTAATTACTCCTTCTTTAGATGAGATGGTTCACGTAGCTAAAGAAATGGAGCATTTTGGATTTGAAGTTCCTTTACTGATTGGAGGAGCAACTACTTCTAAGATTCATACTGCAGTTAAGATTTCTCAAAATTATAGCAAAGAAGTTATTCACGTTTTAGATGCTAGTAAATCTGTTCCAATAGTTCAGACCTTGCTATCAGGTGATAGAGCTAAATTAGCTAATGAGATAAAAGAAGAATACAATCGTATTAAAGATGCTCATTTAAGAAAAATGCAAGAAAAAGAATTATTAAGTTTAGAAGATGCGAGAAAGAACAAACCTAATTTAGATTTTAATATTAAAAAACCAAATTTCATTGGTTTAAAAGTATTTAAGAATTTTTCTGTGAGTGAATTGAGAGAATATATTGATTGGACTCAATTCTTCTTAACTTGGGAATTGAAGGGTAGATACCCAGAAATATTAACTCATAAAGATTTTGGCGAAGAAGCCACAAAATTATTCAATGATGCAAATGATGTCATTGATTGGATAATAAAAGAAAATAAAGTGATTTCTAATGGTGTAGTTGGAATATTTCCTGCAAATTCTGTTGGCGATTCTATTCAAGTGTATGATGAAGAAGGGAATGAAACATATAAATTCCATACTTTAAGACAACAAATTAAACGAAAAGGGGAGTTGCCTAATTTAGCTATAGCTGATTATGTTGCACCTAAAGAATTTGGACATGATTATATTGGTGGATTTGCAGTTACTTCTGGTATTGGTGCTAAAGAAATTGAAGATAATTACAAAAAGAATAATGATGATTATAATGCAATAATGCTGAAAATAGTTACAGATAGATTAGCAGAAGCATTTGCTGAGATACTTCACGAAAAAGTTAGAAAAGAAATTTGGGGATATTCTCCTGATGAGAATCTAACTGTAAGAGAAATGATCTCAGAGCAATATCAAGGAATTAGACCTGCACATGGATATCCATCTTTGACTGACCATACTGAAAAAGAAAGTTTATTTAAAATGCTTGATGCTGCTAATAATACTGGTTGCGAATTAACTGAATCATTTATGATGAACCCACCTGCTTCGGTTTCTGGATTATATTTCTCACATCCAGATGCTAGATATTTTACAATTGGTCATATTAACAAAGACCAAGTTGTAGATTATGCAGAACGTAAGGGAATGAGTATTGAAGTAATTGAAAGATGGCTTGGACCTTATTTAGTTTATTAACTAAATTTTTACACCTATCTAAATCTATATCTGAAAGAAAGACCAAATCCAATTCCAGAAAAGGAATTGGATTTTGGCTTTCTATCTATAAATTCGCTTAAATTACTTATTTGAGAACTTTGAAATTGATAAAGCAAAGAAATTGAAAAGGAAAATTCTCTATTAATTTCAAATTCATTTCCTATTCCAAGTCCATAATTTACAATATTGAAATTATTTACAGTATCTTTTTCATTTGGCGAACCATTAACTGATGGTATTTCTTTTACATAATGTTGGTTTACATCCCAATATGAACTTGCCAAAGTGAGATACAATCTTTTTCCATTATTTTTATAAACATTATATTGAAATTCACCGCCTATATTAAAGTAAGTGTCGTAAACACTTGGTGGATTTTCACCTAAATACATATAGAAAGTAGATAGTTCGAGATTTACCTTAGAGTTTATACTATGGTTAAAGTTTATTCCAGTGCCCGAAACAGTAGAAAAACTTAAGCCAAGTTGATTATTCGACTTGGCTTGTAAGTTAAAATTAAATAATATTAAAAATATTAAAATCATCTTTTTGGTGGACCAGCTACTCGTTTTTGTCTAACATCTTTAATTTTTACACCTTTAGGGATGTTAACACCACCAGCAGATGAAGGAAGTTTATCAATACTCTGTAACTCAACTTCCATAATTAAAGTTGAATAAGGAGGGAACTGAGGAGAGATTCCTTCTTCTCCGAAAGCCTTGTCATAAGGTATAAGAACTTTATATCTTGATCCTTTATTCATCATTTCAATAATTTCTCTTAGACCAGGAAAAACTTGAGTCATCATAAATTGTTTTGGTTGTTTAGTAGTAAGCGAATTGTCGAATTGCTCACCATCCATAAAGTATCCATTACTTAAAATATTTACAAAGTCTTTTTCACTTGGGAAAGGTCCTATACCGTCATTCAATTTTTCATAAATAACACCAGATGGAGTTTTTTTAGCATTCGGATTGTCCTTCAAGTAATCTTTAACAAATTGATCGTGCATATTTTTAAACTTTTCACCACGTCTATTAAAAGCATCAATTTCTTTTTGTTGGAGTTGTTGAGTTATTACTTCCATAAATTTTCGCATCTCCATAGTAATATCCTCTAATTCTTTGTCAGTAAAGTAAGCTTTGTTCTCATCTAAAGCTTGTAAAGCCCCTAAAATAAAATACTTAGAATTAAAATTAAAGAGAGTATCTCTTTTTGCTTCACTTACATAATTATAACCCATTAAATAACTATATTTATCTTCACCAACTGTAGGTTTAGGCATTGAAGTGATTGATTCAAAACTTGCGATTGAAGAAGAATTGTCAATTTTTGGATCTTCAGCATTACTTGCTTCTTTAGTGCATGCAAACAAAGTTGAAACCATAAGTAGAGTCAAAATTAATTTCATTATATCTCACATATTAATTATTTTTAAAATATGTTGTATCTACGAAATAGTTGTAATTATGTTGGATTTTATGGATAAATAATTTTTTATTGTAACAAGATGAGCTTGTAAATGAAGTAAAGGCAAATTTATGTTAATTAATTTTTTGTTTTTTGGATATTTCGCTTCGCTCAATCTGACTGGTTAGTTTTTTAGAATGACGAGAAAGACGGTAGGATTTTGTTAAGTTATATTTTTTATTTTATACAATATATGGAATATTATCATTATTAGTTGATTAAACTAAAGTCTAAAATTAGAGTGTTATAAAAAAAGCAGTTAAATATTATTTAACTGCTTGCAAATTCTGTATTTAGTGGAGATGGCGGGGGTCGAACCCGCGTCCTAAAAGTCTCAAGAAGCAGCTACTACATGCTTAGTTGATTTTTTAAATCTTACTTTGAATTTAGCCAAAAAACAAGCGATCCAAAGCCAGCAATGTAATTTTCGGATTTAAGCCCATCGCTACTTAACTCCTAAGTCTCCCTTTTGCGACGTCGATATAAGAAATGAGAGACGGCTTCCTTTATACCAACGAGCTACGTAATGTTATTAGGCAGCTAAAGCGTAATTATCGTTTGCGATTATTATTGAGACCGTGTGTATTTAAGTGCCGAAACGGTTCGTAGCACTGCATGCAACCGTCAACCATCCACTTTCAGTCGAATCCAAATCATCCCCAATTTTAAGAACTATGATATTGACGCTACTATTTGTTATTTATTTTTAAATATTCTATTCTATCTAAACATTTCTTTATATAATCTGCTTCATTGTCAAATCCATCTATTTTAAACTTGATTTTACTATCCTTGTCTAATATCAATGTAACCGGAAGTCCTGTTACGCCATACTTTTGTGGTATTATTGATGTCTCATCAATCAGAATATCATATTTAGGTTTATATTCATCTAAAAATTCTGCAATTAATTGATTTCTTTGTTCAGGATTTTCCCAAGCATTTATCGAATATAATGATACTTCTTTTGACTTACTACTATCCGAAATAACTCCTTCTATATTTTCTAAAGCAGGAACCATTGCTTGACAAGGAGCACACCAAGTTGAGAAAAAAGTAACAATCTTATAAGTTGTGTCAGATTCTATATCTTTATATAAATCTTGAGTAGTTTTGAATAAGCCTGAAAAAGTTTTATAATTCAATTCATATTGCTTTAATTTTGAAATTCGTAAATCTTGTCCAACTTTAAATAATGAATCTAAAGTATTTTCATCTTTCAAAGATTTATATAAATTTACAATAGTATCATTATAACTTGAATTTAATATTGCTTCTTCTGCAATATTTATGACTTCCTTGGTATTAGTATTCAATTTATTTAATTCAATTAAAGACAAATAAAGTGAAGTTTCTGCATTATTTTTTAATATAATCTTTGCATTTCTTAAAAAGAAATCTGCACTATCTAAATCTCTCATTTCTAAATAAAATTCTCCCAAACCTTGTCTTAAAGTTCCGGATAGTAAAGTGTTATAATTTAATTGTTCTGAACGTGAGAAATATCGTGGCTGACCTAAAGTTGATTCTGCTGAAACCATTGAGTCAATCAAAGTAATAGATTTTCTATAGTTAGCAATAACCTCTCTTTTTAAATCCATTCCTGATAAGCCATTGCGAGTTTGATTTAATTCAGATAATTCCATACCAATTTTAGAATAAACAGAAGGATAAATAAATTCAAACTCCTCAAGTTTCTTTTTTAAAGCAAAATAATTTCCATTTTGAAGGTAAGCATTAACTAAAGCTAACATTAACTTCTCTTTTTGTGGAGAATCTTCATAATTTTTAATTAGAAACTCGCAAATATCAACAAAAGATTTTAGATTTTCTGCTTCACTTAACTTAGCCATAATTAATTCGTGAGCAAGTTCAGTTTTAGGGTATTTCTTGCCAAATTCTAATTCAATTTCTTCAGCTTTTTCATTAACACCAATTGTTTTCAATCCTCTTGCAACAGCCCTAACATTCTGCTCTGAAGATAAATCAATTTTTTTATTTAAAATATCTTTTAATTCATCTTTGTAAGCATCTTCTTTTAAAAAACCTTGGTCAAAGCGAACTTGAACTAAAGCAATTTGAGCAACAATATTGTCAGGATATAATTCTAATTCTTTTTTAATAAAAGTTTCTGCCACTTTTAAATCAGGAAGTCTATCAATATTTTGAGGGAAACTCCCTAAATATGACAATGCTTTTTTTAAATATCCACCTTCAATCACTTTATCATATTTATGTAATACAATATCCCAATATTCCTGATGATTGTTATCATCAGAAATTCCATCTGAAAATTTAAACATTGCAAAATTATAAAGAGTATCTATATTTAAATAATACTTGTATATATCACCTATCTTTTCTCCTTGAATATCAATAGCTTTTGGTAAAGAATGATTATTATCAAATAGATATAAAGTTAAAAATGGAGTTGAGTTTGTTATTTGTTCAATAAAATAATCTTCAGCTTCATATTCTATATTAAACTGACTCTGAACATTAACGACTTCGGGACTTATCTTAACTTGCCCAGCAAAAATAACATTAAAAAGTAATAATAAAAGCATAATTTTCTCCATATTTTATAAACTATATACGATAAAACATAAAACTTGTTAGTTATTTATAAATTGTTTTTTGGTTAAAAAATAAATAATAATAATGTGAATACTAATTTAGTTATTTTTGTTTTTTTAAAATTACAATAAAAAATACAATGGAAGAAGAAATTCAAAATATTGAACTTGCATTTTTAACTGAACACGATTATGAAGAGTTAAAATTAGCAATGCAGACTTCATACAACACAATGCCTGATAGTTATTGGAAAGAGTTTCAAATACAAACTTTACTAAAAAAATTTCCAGAAGGTCAAGTAATTGTTAAAGTTAATGGAGCTATCGCTGGTTGTGCTTTATCTATTATTATAGATTATGATAAATTTGAAGACTTTCATACATATAAGCAAATTACGGGAAATTATACTTTTAATACTCACTCTGAAAATGGTGAAACTCTATATGGTATTGAATTATTTATCAAACCAGAATATAGAGGATTAAGATTAGGTAGAAGATTATATGAATATAGAAAAGAACTATGTGAAAAATTAAACTTAAAAGCAATTATATTTGGTGGTAGAATTCCAAACTATCATAAATATGAGAATGAAATGTCTCCAAAAGAGTATTTAGAAAAAGTTAAAATGAAATTAATCTATGACCCTGTATTAAGTTTTCAAATTTCAAATGATTTTCACCCATTAAGAGTATTAAAAAACTATCTACAAGGTGATGCAAATTCAAAAGAATTTGCTATCCTATTAAAATGGGATAATATTTATTATGAAAAACCTACAAAGCGTATAAAAGACATAAAAAGAATTGTACGTCTTGGATTAGTTCAATGGCAAATGAGAAATTACAAAGATATTGAAGAATTAATGCAACAAGCCGAATATTTTGTTGATACTCTTAGTACTTACAAAAGTGATTTCGCTTTATTTCCAGAATTTTTCAATGCACCACTTATGGCTAAATACAATGACCTTAGTGAAGCAGAAGCAATCAGAAAACTTGCTGAATATACAGCACCCTTAGTTCAAGAATTTGCTAAACTTGCTATTTCTTATAATATCAATATAATCACTGGTAGTATGCCTGAGATGGTTAGTGATACCTTATATAATGTTGGATATTTATGTCAAAGAAATGGTGATATTCAACAATACGAAAAAATCCATGTAACACCTGACGAAAATAAAGTCTGGGGAATGGTAGGCGGAAAGAAATTAGTTAGTTATGATACTGATTGTGGTAAAATAGGAATACTTATTTGTTATGATGTTGAATTTCCAGAATTAAGTAGGTTATTAGCTGAAGATGGTATTGATATTTTATTCGTACCATTTTTAACAGATACTCAAAATGGATACTCAAGAGTTAGACATTGTGCTCAAGCAAGAGCAATAGAGAATGAATGTTACGTAGCAATAGCAGGTAGCGTTGGTAATCTTCCTAAAGTACACAATATGGATATACAATATGCACAATCTGCAGTTTTTACTCCTTGTGATTTCCAATTTCCAAATAATGGTGTGAACACAGAAGCAACACCAAATGCTGAAATGATATTAATCTCTGATGTTGATTTAGATTTACTAAGAGATTTACATAACTTTGGAAGTGTAAAAAACCTCAAAGACAGACGAAAAGATATATACACTGTTAAAAGAATTTGATATTAAAATGGCTAACAAATCTGTTAGCCATTTCTTTTTTCTTTATTTACTTCAATATTTATTCAATATTTTGAACTTGTTCTCGTATTCTTTCAATATCTTCTTTAAGATTAACTACTTTGTGAGATATTTTAGTATAAGATGATTTTGAACCGATAGTATTAACTTCACGATGAATTTCTTGCATTAAGAAGTTTAATTTACGACCAGATGGTAACTTATCTTTCATATACTCATCAAATAACTTCAAGTGAGAAAGTAATCTAACGCATTCTTCTGTTATATCTAATTTATCAGCAAGTAACACTATTTCAGTTTGAAGTCTTTGCTCATCAATCTCGTCATTTTCAAAAAGTTTAGCTATTTTTTCTTTATATCTTTCTTGCTCTTCAGGTATTCTTTCTATGCCAAGTTTCTCAATTTCTTTCACTTGATTTCTAAACATACCAATTCTTCTACCCAAATCACGAGCAATATTTCCACCTTCCTTAATTCGCATAGAATCCATACCAGCAATTGCTTCATTTATACAAGCTAATGTTAGCTCCCAAATTTCAGGAGTTAAAGATGAATTATTAGATTTTTCAACAAATTGCTCAGAATATGAAAGTAAATGTTCTAATTTAACAGTTTCTTTAATTTTTAATTCTTTACGTAGTCTTGTTAATTCATTCTGTATATTGAATGCTTCATCAATATTGAAAGCGAATTTTTCGCCTCCTAATGTATCTTCAATGTTTATATAAACTGTAAGAGTACCTCTAAAAACTTTCTTTCTAAAGATTTCTCTAAATTCAATTTCTTTTTCATTCAAGTATTTAGGCATTCTAAAATTTAATTCTAAATTTTTTCCATTTAAAGACTTTAATTCAACAGAAACATTAACATTCCCAGCAGCTTTTTCTACTTTAGAAAAGCCAGTCATACTTTTTATCATTTTTCCCCAGTTCTTTTAAACATTTAGTGTCGTACTTTTAATTGCTTTTGGATCGATTAGTCCATCATGAACCATTCTATTATAGATTTTTGGATCAAGGACATCTTTAATTTTTTGATATAATATTTCTTTTGTAAATGGTTTTGATATAAATCCAGTAGCCCCATCTTTGTAAGTGGACTTTAGCACATCTTTATTCAAATTTCCAGAAATTATTACAACAGGTGTTTGAGCAAGCTCTTCAATTCCTCTTATAAATTTTAAAGTTATATCACCTGTAACATCAGGCATTATTATATCTAAAAATATAATAAGTGGTTTGTTCTTTATTGATAAATCTAAACCTTCAAATGAATTAGACGCTGCAATATACTCAAATCCCCAGTTTTTGAGGTATTGATTAAATATTCTTTGAATCCATCTATCATCATCAATAACTACTATAGGATATTTATCTAAAGCTTCGCTCATATCAGAATTATCATCAGAACTGCTATTTTCTGGATTCTCTGAATTTGGAGCAATATCTTCTACATTTTCTTTAGATATTTCTTTTTCATTTTCAACAGAATCAACTTCTTTTTCTTCATTAGTTTCAGAAGAACTTTCACTATTTTCTGTTAATTCTGAATCCTCTAATTTTTCATTATCCATAATTTTTGTTAATTTCCATTTTTAAAATTTAGAATTTTATTTTTTTGCTTTAAAAATTAACGAAAAATAAGTTTAAAAATTGGATAAAACAATTTTTTTCATTAAAAAAATATAATAAATGAATTATTTAGAAAATGGAACTAGTGCTAAACTTTATAAATATAAAGATATAGCACCGAAAATTCACGAAAGTGTTTTTTTATGTGATGGTGTTAAAATTATAGGTGATGTTGAAATCGGGGAGAACTGTTCTGTTTGGTTTAACTCTGTAATTAGAGGTGATGTTCATTATATTAAAATTGGAAAAAATACAAATGTTCAAGATATGTGTATGTTTCATGTTACTAATAATAAATATGCTCTAAACATTGGAGAAAATGTTTCAATTGCACATTCAGTGATGTTACATGGTTGCACTATCAAAGATAATGTTTTAGTTGGTATTGGAGCAAAAGTTTTGGATAACGCAACAGTAAATTCAAACTCACTTGTTGCTGCTGGCTCTCTCGTAAAAGAGCAATTTGTAGTCCCTGAAGGCGTACTTGTTGCTGGAGTTCCAGCTAAAATAATAAGAGACTTAAAAGAAAATGAAATTGAAATGATTAGAAAAACGCCTTTAAACTATATAAACTATGCGAATGAATTTAGAAAATCAATAAAATTAATCGAGACAAAATGATATTACCTATTTATAACTGTTTTAATCCTATACTTCGCCAAAAAGCAACTGATATTAAAGATATTGACAAATCAACTGTCGATTTTATTAACAATATGATAGAAACGATGTATAATGCTGACGGTATTGGTTTAGCTGCTAATCAAGTAGGGGATAGTCGTTCAATCATTATTGTTGATAATACAAATGACGAAGAATCAAAAGCAAAACCTATTGTTATGATAAACCCTAAAATTCTTTCTTTTTCTCAAGAAGAATCAGATTACAAAGAAGGTTGCTTAAGTATTCCAAAATATTATGAAATAGTTTCAAGACCATCTGAAATTGAAATTGAATATTTAGATATTAATGGAAAATTAAATAAAATTTCTACTGGTGATCTTTTTGCAAGAGTTATCCAACACGAAGTTGATCATTTAAATGGAATACTATTTTTTGATAAAATAACTCCACTTAAAAAAGCTCTTTCAAAAAGCAAATTACGTAAAATTGAATTTAACAAAGTAATCCCACATTACGATATGCTATCGGCTGATAATAGATTAATCAAAGGTGAAGAAGATTAATCAAATTCAAAATCATACATTAATAAGTTCTTAATGGAAAATAAATATATTTACTATCTGATACTTGCTTCATACTTAATTAGTCGAATACTATTAATTGATTCAATTTATTTATTTGATGATACCTTTATAACTTTTAGATTTGCTGAAAATTTAGCTAACTCTAATACATTAATTTATAATTTAAACGAAAACTTTCTTGGTGTTTCAACTCCAATTTATGCTTTGTTTTGTGCATTTTTAGATTTTATAAATATTAAACTAACAAAATCAATTTCTTATATCAATATTCTATTTGAATTAATATCCTTGATTTTAATAATTAAATATTTGAATTTTAAAAATAATGTATTTAATTCCTTATTAATCATATTAATATCAATATCGCCATATCTATTCAGAATTACTTTAGGTGGAATGGAGTCAAACCTATTCTTTTTAGTGAGCATTACTTCTATAGTTTTATTTATTAAAAAGAAATATCATTTAATGTCTTTAATAGCAAGTATTAATTGTTTTATAAGACCAGAAGGAATGATTCTAATTCTAATATTACTAATATTACTTATTATAGAAAAGGAATATAAACTTTTATTTCAATTAATTGGAATTGGAGTGCTTGTTGCGTCAATTGGTTTAGGAATTATATATCAATATTATAATACACTTATACCTCAATCTGTAAGTGCTAAAGCAGGATTAAAAAATATAACATCAATTCAAGTTTTGACTGCTATATTTTGGAAAGACAAAGTATCCTTATTATTACTAATTCCTTCAATATTTGGATATTTAAAATTTAAGAAAAATCCTTTTATCAGTATTTTGTTTTATTGGATGCTATCCTTAGTTGCATTTTATTTGATTACTAAACCATTAGTTTGGACATGGTATTCTTATCCAATATGGATGGCAATATCAATACTTGGAATAGTTTATATTTATCATTTAATTCAAAAAATAAAATATTCAAATTGCATAGTTTACTTAGTGATTTTTCCAATTATATTTTCAATATTAATCAGATATAAAGTTCCTAACAATATAAAAAACAATATTTACTCAAAATTAGAGACCTATTTCGAAGACTTTGAAGAAAATAAATATACAATTTATGCAAATGATATCGGAGCAATTGGCTATTATTCAAAGCAGTATATCTATGATTCAGAATCTTTAATTCATGACATTGCTATTAATTTAGATAGAAAAGAAGATATTATAAAATTATACAATCCAGACTTTCTATTTATTAATAATACAAAAGACAATTTTATTAAATTAGAAAATGAACTAAAAAACTATAAATTCGTAAAAGCATTTATGCAGAATGGTGATTCAATTTTTCCAAAATCACATTCTGACTCTTGGACACAAGATTACTTATTATATCAAAAAATAGATTAATTATAAAAAGGAAAGAAAATGAAAAAAGAAATTAACTCAGATAAAATTGCGAAAGCAATAGGACCTTACTCACATTCAGTTCTTGCAGAAGGTAAATTTATATTTATATCAGGTCAAATTGCCTTAGATATTGACGGGAATATGAAAGGTGATACTGTAAAAGAACAAACAGAGAAAGCACTATCTAATCTAAAATTAGTAGTTGAAAATGCAGGTGGGAGTATTGAAAGTATTGTGAAAACTACTGTTCTTATGAAAGATTTATCGCATTTCACTGAAATGAATACAATTTATGCAGAGTTTTTTGGTAATTCTAAACCAGCAAGAGCAGCTTATGAAGTAAGCAGACTACCAAAAGATGCACTTATTGAAATCGAAGCAATAGCTGTTATATAATGATTAAAATATTAATTGTAATATTAATCTTATCTTCCAATACATACATGTTTGGACAAGATAATTCAAAATCTCCTACTAAAGCAATGCTTTTTAGCATAATTCCAGGTGGGGGACAGGTTTATAATGAAGACTATTGGAAAGCACCAATTATGTTCGGAGCTGCTGGAGTTGTTCTTACTTCAGCATTATATTATGATGGATTATTCAAAGATTCGGAAAAACTAATTGAAAATGAAACTGACAAAACATCTAACTATGTAAGTCAATTAAAAAGAAGAAAAGAATACTATAGAGATTACCGAGACCAGTTTTATTTATATTTAGGTGCCATCTATGTGGTATCTTTGTTAGATGCTTACACAGGAGCTTATTTGTACAATTTTGATATTAATGAGGATACTTCCTTTAATATTGGAATTACAAAAAGAAATCAAGTAGGTATCAACTTAACTATTAAATTAGATTAGTTATAATAAAAATCTAATTGAAAAGAATAAGCCAGCAATAGATATTGTACTTGTTATAATTGATAATATTAGAAATATCTTTTTATTTTTTTTCATAAATGCCCAAAAATAATAATACCAAGAAGCAAAAATAGCAAGAGTATATATTAATATTAATTTATAATAATATCCTGTTCTTATTTTAATAGCTTTAACAGGACTTTTTTCAAATTCATCGCCAAATAATAATAATTTCGTATTATTTACTTTAAAACCTTTACCATATTGAAAAATTAGATCTGAATTATCAACTTTAGTAACCATTATTGTTTTAATAATTGAAGTATCAATATCAAATAATATTGTTCTCTTCTCATTTTTAGACAAAGTAAAAATCTCACTTAAATAATTATCAAATGAGTTAGTAAGATAATAGCCAGTCTTATATTTTACACCAATGAATTTTACATTTAGTTCACTATTAGTGTTATTATCAATTATTATCTCTTTTTTAACATTATTATCCGAAGGATAAAAATTAATTGGAGATAGAAAGTTTATTGAATAAATTAAAAAAATCACCCAGAAAGGGATTGGTAATAATAATCTTAAATAATGCTCAATTATTCCATTTGCTCTTTTATGAAAATTAGTAAGTAATGTAACCCAATTCCAAAAGGTTAGCAATACCATATATAGTAAAACCAAATTTATCCAATTGATAAATTTAGAGTAGTAAAATATTTGATTTATGATGTTCTCCATAATCTTAATTATCGGTAGATTTCTTAAATTCTAAAACTTTTTAAAAATATTTGTAACAGATTACAAACTTATGTGTATTTTGTTTTAAATGTTGCAACAAAATAAATTTTAATAATCACAAGAGGAATAATAAAATGAAAAATCTTAAACGCAATTTGATTTTGATTTCAATGCTAATTTTAGCATCGCTTAGTATTACCAAATCTCAAAATCTACTATATGATTTTGAATTAAATGCAGAGTATGACAGCCAAATTTCTAAGGTAGATCTTCTATTTACAATTCAACAAAGTTCTAATGTAACTTATGATAAATTTGAATTACTAATTAGACCAGGAACTCTTAAAAATACAATCGAAGATATTACTCAATTCAAAACTGTAATTGATATTACAAGCGATATATTTGATACGACCTTTAGAAATCATAAGGATATTCAATTTAAGCAGTATCTTGCTTCGATTGAATATGAAATGAAAGAGAAAAAAGAAGTTATTATTGTAGTTGCTACTAGTAAAAGTGGAAACAAAATTATTTCTACTCCAAGACAAATAGAGCGAATTATAACAAATCAAAGAAGTATCTATTTTATTTCAGAAATAAAGAAAGAAAACTTAATTGCTTTAAATTCTTCATTTAGATATGAAGCAAAAGCAAAGACTAACTATCCTAATGATATTATTACTTACAAGATACTTCCAAGACAATCAAATACTACTTTCAAATGGTCAGATAAAGCTACAGTTAATGCTGAAACAGGAGTCTTTGAGTTTAAAGGAACGGAGGCAGGAGCATATTTATTTTCAATCGAAGCAAGTAGCAAAAGTGAAAATAATGAAATTAAAGCAGTACAAAACATCATAATTATAGTTGATGAGTGCGAAGCCCTTCCTTCTTTAACTGTTTCTCTTACTAATATTGATGGTAAACCACTAAGAAATGAATCATTATTTTTAGTTCCTGTGGAACAAAATGACAACAATAACAGAATGTTTTCTGCTGAAACTGATGATCACGGAATGGCATTAATAAATGCATCTAAAGGTAAATACCATTTAGTATATAATGGAAATAGCAATTTTGGAATTGTACAGTATTATGGAGCAAACTCTGGCTCTGGTAAACCAGCAATTATTGAATTAAATGAATGTGGCTACCAATATACTGTTAAATTTGAAGTAAGAACTAATTTGGATTCTAATAATATTTTCGATTTAGTATTCACAAAATTTCCTAAGGAATCTAGATTATCAATTAATCAAAAATATACATTTGAAACTAAAGCAATACACAAAAAAGACCCTGATGCAATCATTGAATATTTATTAGAAAATGCTCCTGAAGGTATGGAAATAAATTCAGAAACTGGACTTATTTCTTGGACACCTAAAGCTGCTGGTAACTATAAAGTTAATTTATATGCTCGTTTAGCAAACAACCATTATGTTAATACTAGTATATTTTTAATATTTAATGTTTCAAAATGCGCAATGAAATCTACTATTGAGCTTAGTCTATTTGACAAAGAAGGTAATCCTATTTCGCCAAATAATGCTGGATTTGCTAAATTAATTGCTAATCTATATTTCTACCAAGGAATAGACAATAATTCTGATACAACTCACAGAGAATATTATAAGTTAATGATAGCAAGTACTTCAACTGTATTTGGAAGTAGAGCATACTTTGCTGTTGATGAAGGTCAATATTTATTAATGATTAATAGTCAAAATAAAAATATTTGGTACAAAAATGCAAGTGATGTAAAAAATGCAACTCCTATAAAAGTTGAATGTAATGACACACTAATGTTAGAAATGGTATTAGATGTAGAAGTAGAATCTAATTTAAAATCTATAGTTTCAGGATATTGTTTAGATGAAGCTGGAAAAGTAATCCATTCAGAAATTGTATTTGAAGGAACAAGATCTAATTCAAATGGTATGAATATGCATTTCAGAAAATCTGTATCTAACAATGATAATGGATATTATAGCATAGAATTACCACGTGATTATACTTACATTGCTTATGCTATAAGCAAAGATTCAAAAAGACCATTATATTGGAATAATACTTACAATAGGTTCGATGCTATTCCAATTATAACAGAAAAAGAAAAATACGACAATATAAACTTTGTCTTCAAAACTGATGAACAACACGCTAACAAAATTACTGTAAAAGGAACAGTCAAATCAACTACAGATATATCAATAAAAGATTGTTTTGTAGTAGTTTTAGATGCTGATGAAACTACAAAACCAAAAAATAATGTTGGTACTACTTACCTTTCTACAGATGGAAGTTTTGAATTCAATTTAGAATCTGGTAATTATATTTTCTTAGCAATCCCTCAATCTCGCAATTACATACCTGGATTCTATAATGAAAATGGAGTAGCTGAATTTACTTGGGAAGATGCAACAATAGTATTAGTTGATGCAAATTCAAATAAAAGTATAGATATAGTTCTTCAAGAAATTGAAAGAAAACCTGGTATTGCAAGAGTTAATGGTTCAATTAAATTAAAGCATACAAATGCTGAAGTAGAGAATGCAAACATTTTATTATTATCTGCTGATAAAGCAGTTGAATATACTTCATCTAATTACAATGGTGAATTTGATATTTCTAACATCGCTGACGGAGATTATACTTTAGTTGTTAATAAAGTTGGTTACTCTAAATATGAAACGAACTTAACATTAGATGCACAAGAGCCAATAAATTTAGATATTACATTAGAAGCAGAAATAGTTTCAAGTGTTGAAGAATTTAATACTAAGTTTATGAACTTAGAAGTATATCCTAATCCATCAAGCGAGTACATTGAATTGAAAAACAATACTTCTAACATTTATAATGCTTATGAAGTATATAACTTAAAAGGAATTAAAATTATTTCTGGTGAATATAATAATCAAAAAATTAGTATTAACACTTTATCACCTGGTAAATACTTTGTAAAACTACTAAATGATAAAAATAATTCAGTAGTACCTTTTACAGTTACAAAATAAATCTCATACCCATACCCTTAACTGAAAGTCGGAAAGAGAAATCTTTCCGGCTTTTTTTTATTTAAAAATCCAATCAGAAATTAATATTATGTTTGAAAAATAAAGACTAAGCGAATAAAATTAAATAAAAAAACAAGATTTCAAAGAATATATTAAATTCCTAGACGCCTTTTTTTTGCTATAAATGAATAAAATAATTAAAGTTAATAAAAAATAATTTTGTTTTAAATAACTTTTTGCATAATTTTGTAATCTTTGAAATTTAATTCGAAAAATAATATATGTTTGAAAGTTTACAAGAAAAATTAGAACTTGCTCTAAAGAAATTTAAAGGGCAAAGTAAAATTACTGAAGAAAATATTGCAGAAGCATTAGTTGAAATTAGAAAAGCTCTAATTGAAGCCGATGTTAATCTCAATGTAGTTAAAAAATTTATTGAAGATGTTAAAACTAAAGCTATTGGTACAGATGTAAAAGGTAAACTACAACCTCATCAAGTAATTGTTAAAGTTGTTAATGATGAATTAGTTGAATTGATGGGTAGTAAAAAAGCCGATTTAACTTTTTCACCGAATCCACCTACTGTTATTTTAGTAGCTGGTTTACAAGGTTCAGGTAAAACTACTTTTTGTGGTAAACTTGCCAGAAACCTAAGAAAAAAAGGAAGACAACCAATTGTAGTTGCTGCCGATGTTTATCGTCCTGCCGCAATCGAGCAATTAAAACAAGTAGCCAAAGTCGTAGGTGTTCCTGTATTCTCTGAAGAAGATAACAAAAACCCTGTAGAAATTGCTAAAAATGCTATTTCTTATGCAAAAAAATTCGGTAGAGATATTGTTATAATCGATACAGCAGGTAGAACTACTGTTGATGAAATGATGATGGAAGAAGCTAAAAATATTAGTGATGCAGTAAAACCAACTGAAACACTATTCGTTTGTGATGCCATGATTGGTCAAGATGCAGTAACTACAGCAAAAGCATTCCACGAAAAGCTTGAATTGACTGGTGTAGTTCTAACAAAATTAGATGGTGATACAAGAGGTGGAGCAGCATTATCTGTTTTATCTGTAATCGGAAAACCAATCAAATTTGTTGGTACTGGTGAAAAACCTGAAAACTTAGAACCATTCCACCCAGAAAGAATTGCTTCTAGAATCTTAGGAATGGGGGATATCCTTACTTTAGTTGAAAAAGCTGAATCTCAAATAGACAAAGAAGAAGCTCAAAAATTAGAAGAAAAAATTAAGAAAAATCAATTTACATTTGATGATTTCTTAGATCAATTGAATACAATCAAGAAAATGGGATCTCTAAAAGAACTTATTGGAATGATACCTGGTATGGACAAACAATTGAAAAATGTAAATTTAGATGATAAAGCATTTTCTAAAGTTGAAGCAATAATAACTTCAATGACAAAAGCAGAAAGAGAAAATCCAAAACTAATAAATGGATCTCGTAGAAGAAGAATTGCATTAGGTTCTGGAACTCAAATTCAAGATGTAAACAGATTATTAAAACAATTTGAAGACATGAAGAAAATGATGAAAGGAATGAACTCAGGTAAAAAATCAAGATTTATGAGAGGTCTTGGACTCCCTAAAGGTATGGGATTATAATAGAATAACAAATTTTTTAAATATTTATTAAGGTTTTTTTTAAAATGGTAAAATTAAGATTAAGAAGAAAAGGTAGAATTCACAACCCAGTTTATGATATCGTAGCTGTTGACGTTCGTGTTAAAAGAGATGGTGGATATATAGAGAGAGTTGGTTTTTACGATCCTAACACAACTCCAAGTAAAGTGAATTTCGAAGCAGATAGAGCTATCTATTGGTTAAATAATGGTGCTCAACCTACTGAAAGAGTAAAACTTTTATTATCTTACGAAGGTGTTTTACTAAGAAGAGCTTTACAATTCAAAGGTAAATCTGAAGAAGAAATTTTATCAGATGTAGAAAAGCACAAGCAAATTGCTAAAGCAAGATATGAAAGAAGAGCTAAACTAAGAGTTGAAAGAAAAGCTGCTAAAATCAAAGCTGAACAAGATGCTAAAAATGCTCCTGCAGTAGAAGAAGCTCCTGCAGCTGCAGAAGAAGCACCAGAAACAGAAGCATAAGATTTATCTTATTATAATTTTAAAAAGGGTTGAATATTTTATTCAATCCTTTTTTTTTGGCTGTGCTATTCTGAAACAAGTTCAGAATGATGGGAGTCACCTTCAGTCGTTCTGACAGCTTCCTCAAGGAAGCACAGAAAACAATGGATTCCAAGCTTCGCTCTGAATGACCTATTTTTGCAGTTTTTGCAGAAAATTGCAGTTTTTTGCAGTGATATTTTTGTGTTTTTGGTTATTTTTAGCATATTATTCGTTTGTAAATTATTAGTTTTTATTACTTTATACGATTTCTGCAGTTTTTGCAGTAAAATCAGTGTTTTTTTATTTTTTGTAAGAACTGGGTTTATGTTTGTAAGAAACTTTTCGCACCTAAAGGAGCTTTTTGCTTGATAGTGTTTCTTAGTTTACAAAGATTTTGCATCTAAAGACGCAATTTTCATTTCTCTCAGAATTACCTAAGTAATTTCTGGGAGATTCTTCGGCTGCGCCTCAGAATGACTTAGAGTTTTTGCTGTTTTGTAGTGATTATTTGTTTTTCATTTTTCAAAGAACAGGGTTCAACTTCTCTGAAGTTGTGATATACTATAGATTTATATTAACTATTAATATTAAACTTCTCCGAAGTTTTAGGTAAGCCACGATAGATTGATGGCTCTACAAAAACATTGAGATTTTAAGAAATGGATTCCACGCTTCGCTCTGAATGACTATACAATAAGATTCTGAAACAAGTTCAGAATGATAAGGGCAAAATTAATTATAAAATAGTTTTTATAAAGTTTTTTATTTTAAAATATTTGTAATTTATTTTTAAAAATACGTGTTTTTTTTGAAAATTAAATATTAGTTTTTGTTGAACTAAGCTTCTTAATCCTATTTGTAAAAAATATCGTAATTTTGTAATCTTTTTATTACAAAAATCGAGGTTAATTTGCCGTCTTGGAAAGCCGAATCTATGCTGTTATTAATGACAGTAATATGGGGTGCTACATTTCTTTTTATCAAATTAGGTTTAGATTTCACAGGTCCATTTCTTTATTTGATAATGAGGTTTTTAATTGCTATTGTTTTAACTGTCGTTGTTTTTTGGAAAAAACTTAATTTTAATGACCCTGTTTTGATTAAAAATGGTTTATTATTAGGGGCTATTTTCGGAATTGGATTCATACTTCAAACTATTGGTTTGGAGCATACTACTATTCAAAAATCTGCTTTTATAACTGGACTAACAGTTGTTATAACTCCTTTTACTTTTAAACTATTATCAAAAAGAGATATATTGTTGTTCTCGAAAATTGGAGTTGTAATTGCATTCGTTGGTTTATATATTTTTACTGACCCTGATTTCAATGATATTAACAAAGGAGATGTTTATACATTTCTTTCTACATTTTGCTGGGCTATCTTTATTCCATTGCTTGATAAATTTACAAATGAAAATAAGACTAAAAACTTAACAATAAATTTAGTATTTTTGCAATTGGTGTCGATGTTATTTGTAGTTACACTTGGATTTTTTATTTTTGAATATAATAGTGCTTTCATTATTTGGGATTCAAACTTAATAATCTCTGTGTTATTTAATGGAATATTAGCATCTTTTGTATTGATGTTTATTCATACTAATTTTCAAAAATATACTACACCAGTTAAAGCTGCGCTAATATTTTCATTAGAACCAATATTTGCAGCTGGGTTTGCTTTAATATTTCTTGGTGAATATTTATCAAGAGTTGAATTTATTGGAGCCATTGTTTTATTTAGTGGTGTTTTGATTTCAGAATTGGGACGACCAATGTTAAATATGTTAAAAATAGGAACAAGTAATTAGTTTAAAAAAATCCATATTCATTTTAGCTTTTGCACTCATTATTTTGGGTCTTGTTATCTCTATATCTTTTATAGTTTTAGTAGCGACTAATCGAAAAGAAAAGACCTTTGAAATACAAGACAGTAAAAATATGACTTTTACTCCATTTCTTAAAGCAAATGAAGGAGTGATTTTAGATTCTAATTATAATTCAGTTTACAGTGAAGCATCTTTCACTTCTTATGACACAACAACTTACATTATTAATATTTCAGATTCAAATGAATTAAAAGTGCCTTTTATTATTGATGAAGATGAAAAGAAGATATACAAAAAAGTATTTTCCGGAAATAGAATTAATATTGCATTAACTGGTGTTGATAGCCGGATTGGGGAGAGATACAGACATGCAGATGCAAATCATATTATTTCTATTATTCCTGAAAAGAACTCAATAGAAATATTCTCAATTCCAAGAGATACTTATGCTAATGCTGGCTTTGAAGAGGATTCACTTGACAAATTTAATTTACTAACTAATGTACTTGGTAGAAAAGGTAGAAGTGCTTATTTAGAAGAACTTGCTAAAATTGCTGAACTTGACAAAATTCATTTCTATGTTGAAATTGGATTCTCGCAGGCAATTGGCTTACTCGAAAAACTTGGATTCAAAAACCCAAGTGTAGCTCTTCAAATGCTAAGAGATAGGAAAAGCTACAGAACTGGTGATTATCAAAGGACTTATAATCAAGGTAAGTTTATTAAGAAATCTATAATTAAGACTAAAGATATATTTTCTGAAACTAATGATTATATGTTAAATTTCTTTCTTAATTTAGTGAGTACGAATATTAATATTGAAGATATTAATAGTATTATGGCACAATTAGATTTGAATAATTTGAGAGATAGTAATATTGATAATCATGTTAAGCCTACTATTAATACAACTTATGAAGAAATTGATTTATTTGATACAAGTCAATATGATTCTTTGATTGCTAAAAATGAAATTAATGTTTTTGAAAATAAATCTGAATATGTTGCTGGCAAATTATTAGAAATATTAGATGAAGCAGATTTAAAAAACAATAATCAATTAAAAGTAAATAAATTAAAAAGATACTTTGAACAAAGAGCATGGCTTCAGATTAGTGATTTAAGAATCAGAAATGCGATAAAATCAAGATTTAAAGATATTTTATCACAAGCATATACTGATATGGGTAAATTCAAAGATGCACAAAAAGTAATTAATATAGATTATAATTAGGTAAAGATATGAAAAGAATAATTTTAAATAGACACGCAAAATCTGATTGGGATAACCCTGAGTTATCTGATTATGATAGAGTATTAAGTAAAAGGGGATTACATGATGCTCCTTTGATGGCTAAAAAGTTTGCAGAAAGAAATATTAAAGTTGATTATTTATATTCATCATCGGCAGTTAGAGCAAAAACTACTGCAGAGTATTTTATAAAAGAACTAAATCTAAATCAAAATAATTATTCTTTTGAAAGAGAAATTTACGGAAGTGGTACTTCATTTATCAGAACTAATACCCAAAATCTATCTGACAATATTGATTGCGTAATGTATTTTGGGCATAATCCTGATTTTACTTCATTAATTACTTACTATACTGGTGAAATAATTGGTAATTTACCAACTTGCGGTATTGCTGTTATCAAATTTGATGTTGACTATTGGAATCAGATAAATGATAATAATGGCAAACTTGAAGTATTTGATTACCCTAAAAACTATACTGGAAAAGGAGATTAGTAATAATTATTACTAATCTTCTTTATATTTTTTTTAGAATTTCTTTTAGAATCTTCAACAGGAAATATATAGATTTCTATTGCTTTTCCTTGTAGATCTTTTGGAATTTTTAAATTAAATTCTTCTTCTGAAATTATAATTTTCTTATACATTTGGATTTCCTTTTAATTTATAAGTCAAATCTGGTAATCTAACTTTATATTTGATTGATAATATTCTTATTGAGATAGTAGTAAGCATAGTAATAGGCATAGTCCAATAGAAATTTAATCCTAATTTGTATAGTAATAAATAAAGGATACTACCTACTAAACAAGCAGTTGCATAAATTTCTTTTCTAAAAATAAGTGGTATATCATTGCATAAAGTATCTCGGATAACTCCACCAAATATTGCACTAATCACTCCGAATAGAATACAAAGTGGTTCACTCAGTCCAGCTTCTAATGCTTTATGTGTACCTAATACAGCTGCGACACCAATACCAATAGTGTCAAACCAAAAGAAAGTTTTCTTTAGTTTTGATAAGTATTTGGTAAATAAGAAGGAAACAATAATACCAGCAATAATGATGTAAGAAAAAGTTGAATCTTGCATCCAGCCAACTGGGAATTTGCCTAATAAAACATCTCTAACGGTTCCTCCTCCAACGCTAGTTATAAACGCAACGAAGGCAATACCGAACAAATCAAACTTTCGCTTAATTGCAGAAAGTGATGCACTTATTGCAAATACAAATATTGCAATAAGATTAAATATTTCTAACAGAAACATTCTAATCCTTAAAGATTAAATTGATAATTAATTTTAAATAGTAAAAAAGGGTATTTTAAAAACGAGTATTAATGCTTAAGCATTCGAATAATAGACATGTGCCTATGAATTGAAATAATTTGGATATTTTGAATTGAAAGTGAAGCAGATAAAGAAAATGTAGATACAGAATCTGTAACTAATAGATCGGGTGCTTTTGGCACATTATAGAGTAATTGTGTGTTTTTCATTTATATAAATCCAAAAAAAACGTAAATAATAATTCAAAATTAGATAATTATAAATTATAAAAAAAATAAAATATAAATATAGTATAAATAAAAAGCAGGAGTATAGTATTCAAACTCCTGCTAAAATTATATAAATCAAAATATTATTAATAAATAAGATTTGTAATTTTTTCTTGATCTTTTTCTTCTAAGTAAGGGTGCATAGGAATTGAAAAAACTCTTTCTGCAGCAAATTCTGACTTACTCATATCGTCTGCATTTATACAAATATCTTTATAAGCTGTTTGCATGTGTAATGGAAGAGGGTAGAAAACTGAATATGGAATACCATTTTCTTTAAATCTATTAAAGATTTCATTCCTTTTTTCTGGACTTTCTACTTGAATTGTATATTGAGCCCAAGCAGAAGTATAGTTTTCTGGAGTTGTTGGGATTTTCACTTTTCCATCAAGTAATTGGTGATAGTTACGAGCAATTCGTTCTCTTGTTACTAATTCATCTTCAAAAATAGTTAATTTAGCAAGTAAAACAGCCGCTTGAATAGTTGACATTCTACCATTGATGCCTATTCTGATATTGTCATATTTATCTGTTCCCATTCCATGAACTCTAATTGAACGGAATATTTCAATCATAGAATCGTCATTTGTAAAACTAGCACCTGCATCACCATAAGCTCCTAATGGTTTAGCAGGATAAAATGATGTAGAAGCAGCATCACCAAATGAAGCAGTTCTTTGACCTTTGAAAGTTCCACCAAAAGATTGTGCACCATCTTCTAAGACTTTCATATTATATTTTTTAGCAATAGCATTTAGTTTAGTATAGTCAGCAGCCAAACCAAATAAGTCAACTGGAATAATTGCTTTTGGGTTTAGGTTAGTAGTATTTATTACTTTTTGAATTGCGTTTTCTAAAGAATCAGGACACATATTATAAGTATCTGGGTCAATATCAACAAAAACAGGAGTTGCGCCACGAAGTGCAATAACTTCGCCACTTGCTATAAAAGTAAATGAAGTAGTAAATACAGCATCACCTGGTTTAACATCCCAAGCCATTAAAGGTATAAGTAATGCATCAGTTCCATTTGAGCAAGCAAGACAATGTTTTACACCTGCAAATTCGGCAAGTTGTTCTTCTAATTGAGTGATTTCTGGTCCGCCAATGTAAGCACCAGATTCTAACACTTTAATAATGCTTTTATCTACTTGATCTTTAATTTTGTTATATTGAGTTTTTAAATCTATAAATTGCATAATGTCCTAAAAATAAATGTATTAATATTATTACAAAATTAAGAAATAAAATAAAAAATATAAAATTAATGTTTTATAAAACTTTTTTAACTTCTGTTCGTTAATCTTTTAATTTTATAAACAAATATATAGGTGATATATGAGAAAATTTTTATGCATTTTTTTAATAATTTTTACTTTCAATAGCTTGAGAAGTGAAAATATTTCAATTGATAAAGTTTATAAAAAAGAACTTTATAAATATTTATTAAACAAATCTTTTAAAAATACTAACAATGATAAAAGAAATAGTTTTGATGTAAGTAAACATAATAGAATTAGATTAAATTCTGCTAATTCTACAGTTGAAAAATTTGCTTTAGATTCAGTTATAATGGATTTATCAGAAGTATTAGGACCAGAATACAAAACTAAAATTGTTTTTGAGTACGACTCAAAAGGAAATAATATTTTGGAGAATAATTATCAATTGTTTGATGTTGAAAAAAATGATTTTGTATTAACTGATGTAACAACTTATAAATATGACAATCAAAATAGAAAAGTTGAAGAAACTAATTCATATTATGACCAAGAGTATAAACTATGGTATGAAAATTATTTACATGAATTTTCATATAATAATGATGGGCAGTTATCTGAAAAAATAATCCAATATATAAATGGAGATGATTGGCAATTTTCAGAAAGAATAGTTTTTCTTTACAATTCTAATGGCGATGTATTTGAAGAACAAACTTTTAATTTTGCATCTGACTGGTATTTGTCAGGTAAAAAAGAATATACATATAACTCAAATAATCAAATTAAACTAACAAAATCTTATTACTTACAAGATGATGAATGGGTAGAAACAGAAAAAACAGATTATGTTTATTTGAATGGAAATTTAATTGAGAAAACTACAAGTTATTTTTACGATGATATTTATGAGGAGAATTATTCAGAAACTTATGAATATTATGAAGATGGAAGTGTGAAAATGTACAAATCATACAAAATTTATGATGGTGAAATCTCAATTGAAAGTCAAGAAGAGTATGTGTATGATGATAAAGGAAATATATTAGAAAGTATTGAGTATGACTTGAATGAAGAAACAGAAGAATATGAAAAAACATTTAAGTCTGTTCTAAATTATGATTACTCAGTAGGTAGAGATGAACTTTTGATTCCATCAACAAATGAAAATGAGTTATTAAATAGAGAATTTTTTAATAAACCATTATCTATGGATTACTATATTTGGTTTGGAATGATAAATGACTGGCTAAATTTGGAGGCACCTAGTAAGATGTATTATTCAACTAAACAAATTCAATTAGGTGTAGATATAAAACCAATATCTAAATCTCTAATTAATATATATCCAAATCCTGCAGTTGATATATTAAATATTAACTTAGATAAAGTTTATAATAGTGCTAATATTGAAATTCTTGATATTACTGGAAAATCAATCTTAAATCAAAATCTTAACATCAAAAAAGATGTGAATGTAGATAAGTTAATAAATGGTTCTTATATATACATGATTGAACTTGATGGTCAGAAATATAGTGGTAAGTTTATTAAAAACTAATAAAAAAAGTCAAAAAATTAATTATAGCCACTAAAATAATAATTTAGTGGCTGTATTTTATTATTTTTGTAAAACTATTTACAATTAATCATTAGATTATGTTAAAAATACTAATAGTATTTTGTATTATAATATTAAATTTCAAACTATATTCTGAAGAAATTAAGAATAAAAGCAATTACGAGATTTATGCAGGAGTAGGTGCTGGATTTAGTAATTTTGGTGTAAGTGGTTCATTAATTCTATATTATTCAATAAAAGATATATCAATTGGAATCAGAAATATCAAAAGTCAAGAAATTCATATACTTGGAAAAAAACCAAATGAATCAATTTCAGAATATTTATTATTACTTGGTTATAAAACAAGATATAAAGAAATTTCAATAACATTTTCAAGTGGAATTGGAGTATATTATTACTTAGAAAGAGGTGAGATTATAAAAGGTAGTGAAGTAAGAATTCCATTCTTCCTACTTTATAGTAAATATGAAAGTGAGTTCAAAAATGGCTATTGCATTCCTTTAGAGATTCAGTTATTACCAACCAATGCTTCTTATTCTAAGTTTGGTATTAGTTTATTTGCAAATTTTAATAAAGATAGAAATAGTTATGGGACATTATTAACTTTTAATTTAGGAAAATTTAAATAATATGAAACAAGAATTACATAATTATTATATTGACTTAGCTTGGAAAGGGAATAGGGGAGTTGGGACTAAATCTTATAAAGAGTATGACAGATCTTATGAAGTTAATTCTGAAGGAAAAGTAACTCTAAAATTATCTTCAGACCCACATTTTTTGGGAGATAGTAGCAAGTACAATCCTGAAGAATTATTCTTAATTTCAATTTCATCTTGTTTTATGCTATGGTATTTACATTTATGTGCAGATAGTGGAATAATA
The DNA here is from genome assembly GCA_030431515.1 of bacterium. Lineage (GTDB taxonomy): Bacteria > Bacteroidota > Ignavibacteria > Kapaibacteriales > UBA2268 > JAJRPT01. Next base: position 28,422 of record JAUIIX010000004.1, on the reverse strand, counting down.
ATTGAATCTTATAGAGATAAAGCAAGTGCTGAAATGAAAATAGATTCAAATGGAATTGGTAAATTTGAAAGAGTTGATTTGAATATTAAGTTAAAAATAACAGATATGAATAAAAAAGAAATTGCTATAAAACTATTAAATCAAGCAGACAAAATGTGTTTTATAGCAAATTCTTTAAATTTTAAAGTAAATCATAATTTAGAATTTATATTATAAACCAAAATTTCTTGTGATTTGAAATCCAAAAACTAAATTATCTAATTTAAAAACATTAGGAGAACCACCTAATATTTGCGATTGATTCAAAAAATTACTATTTGATAGCAATAATTTAAAAAAGTGTCCACCTGTTTCAAATTCAACTCCGAAAGAATATGTATCATAAAAAGGAGTAGTTCCATTTCCTCTCCAACCAGATACAGTATTTGCACCTTCTAAAATAAAACTTGTCATATCATCACCAAGATAATATTGAATATAAGAGCCAATATTTAGTGAATATGTTTTACAATCAGCAAAAGCAATTGTATTATGTAAAAATGTTGGAGTTACTCCAATTGCTAATTTATCGAACAACATAGCATTAATAATCACAGTCCCAAAATACTGGAATTGTTCGGATTTATCGCTTCTTTCAATTTGAGGATTTGATATATAAGCAGCACCTAAATTTACTGCAAACATTAAAGGAAGACCTAATGATTTAGTTTGATAAAACTTATATTTGAATTGTAAATCATGATTTGCTTCTCTATTTGCTCTTGCTAATGTAATCATCATTTTGTCATTTATACCATAAGCAAGTTCAGTTCTCATTGCAGCACCATTATCTAAACCAAAGAAAGTTGAATAACCATCAGAAACTGGACCATTAAATCTATGAGAAATACCATAGAATAAATCGCCTTTTGGTAAAACTTCTGCAGTATGTAAGTTCAATGTTTGAGGTGATTTGAATATTGTAAATGGGGCTTCTACGATTTCTTCACTTCTTTTCCACTTTGATTGTGCAAATATAGAATTTAGAGAAAAGCTTACTAAAATAATAAATAGATAAATTTTCATATATTTTTAATCCACTTTCATTAAATAAAAATCAAGTTCAAGTTGCATATTTTCATCAATTTTTTGAAACATCAAAGAAGGAACTTCTATTTTGTGATCAGTCAAAGCAACGATGAAAGATGATTTAACTCTGTATCCTTTACTTGTTTTAATCATTTCACCTTTTATTGTTTGTTTCTTTTTTACTCCATGCACAAACATTTCTCCACTGACTTTGACATCCCATCCTTCTGGTGTTTTTTTAGCTTCAATAATTTTGCCTGTAAAATGAGTCAAAGGATATTTATCTGTATGAAGGTAATTTTCTCTCATGTGTCTATCTCTAAGCCCGATTCCAGTTTCTAAAGTATTTAATTGTACTTCAAAATATAGTTCACTATCTTCTTTAATATTAGAAGGGTTACCGATTAAATAACCATCAATATTACTTGTTACACCTTCAAAATCCTCGATAGGAGCATCTGAAATGAATTTAACCATATTTTTTTTATCTTTATCTACGTGAAATTCATCTGCAAAAGTTGAATTTAATAGGAAGATTGTTATTAGTATAAATTTTATCATTTATATCCTTATAATTAATTATTTAAAGCACCATTTTCAATCCAAGACTTAATCTTATCTAATTGAATTTGATTTAATTTTCCTCCAGGAGGCATTATTGTTCCATCTATATTTTCTCCAGTCATTTTTCTATACAAATAACTTTCTTCAGGAGAATTTGCTTTAATAAGCACTTCATTTGTTCTCTGAGTAGAGTTTACACCTACTATGTTTTCATATACAGATGCGGATAAATCTAAACCAGCGTAATAATCTTTCGATTGAGTATTGTGACAAGAAATACAGGTATTATTATTTGTAAATATCTCTTTTACATCTGTAAAAGTAACTTCTGATGCTTCTTCAATATCTACTTTATATTTAATATTATCTTCACAGGAAGTAAAAAAAACAGTAACAGTAATAAGAGCTAAAACTATATATTTTTTCATTATGATAGAATAAGTAAGTGTAAAATTAGTTGTAAATACGAACTAATTTAGAATTTATTTTATATCGATAAATTTTAAATTAGTATCAATTATAAACGTCATAACATTTTTTTTAAAGTATTGTTACAAAATTAATGACTTTAGCAGAGAAAATTGCTCAATTACCACAAAAACCAGGAGTCTATTTATATAAAAATAAATTAGATAAAATAATCTATGTAGGTAAGGCAATTAAATTAAAAAATAGAGTAAAATCATATTTTCAAGAAAATAGACCCAGAGATGCTAAAACCAAAGCTCTAATTTTAAATATTGTTGATTTAGAAACTATAGTAACTGATAATGAAGCAGAAGCTTTAATTTTAGAAGATACTTTAATTAAAAAGCACAAGCCAAAATATAATGTATTATTAAAAGATGATAAAACATATCCTTATGTTAAAATCACAAATGAACTTTATCCTCAAGTTATCATAACAAGAGCAAGAATTAAAGATGGAAGTAAGTATATTGGTCCGATTACGGAAGTGTATAACTTAAAAAGTTTAATGAAAACGCTAAAGAGTTTATTCAAAATTAGGTCTTGTACTCTTGATATTTCAGAAAAAAGTATTGCCGAAAAAAAGCATAAAGTGTGTTTAGATTTTCAGATAAATAAATGTGAAGGTCCTTGTGAGGGCTTAGTAAGTGCAATTGAATACAATGAAAATATTAAAAAAGCACATAAAATAATACTTGGAAAAACTAAAGAAGTTGAAAAGCAATTTATTGAGGAAATGGAAAAAGCTGCTGAAAAATTAAATTTTGAAAAAGCTGCTAAATTAAGAAATAATATAACATTATTAAGAGAGTTTTCTTCTAAACAGAAAATAGTAAGTAATGATACTCTTGATAAAGATGTTTTTGCAATTTCAAGAATTGACGATGATGCTTGTTCCTTAGTACTGAAAATTAGAGAAGGTAAATTGATAGGGAAGAGAAGTTATATTTTAAATAAATCCGTTCAAAGTAGTGATGAAGAACTGCTAAGAAGAACTATGGAAAAATGGTATATAGAATCTAACTATGTACCTGATGAGATATTACTTCCAACTGAGCCAGATGATTTTGAATATATTTCATCTTGGTTAGGAGAAATGAAAGAGAAATCAATCAAGTTTTTATTTCCTAAAATTGGAGATAAAAAAGAAATATTAGAATTAGCAGAAACTAATGCAAAATATATTTTAAGAGAGTATCAAGTTGCTCAATTTAATAGAGAGCAAGTGATACCAAGACCAGTTTTGTCTTTACAAAGAGATTTGAAGTTAAAACATCCTCCACGGATATTAGAGTGTTTTGATAACTCACATTTACAAGGAACAGATTTAGTTTCTTCTATGGTTATGTTCATAGACGGCAAGCCATATAAATCAGGATATAGAAAATTTAAAAATAGAACTGTTTTAGCAAATGATGATTATGCTTCGATGAGAGAAGTAATAAAACGTAGATATTCAAAACTACTTTTGGATATTGAAGAGAATAAGAAATTAGCAGAACCAAGTGATAAAATTAAATTGCCTGATATGGTAATTATAGATGGTGGTAAAGGGCAATTAAGTGCTGCTTTAGATGCACTTGAGGAATTAAATTTAATTGGTAAATTCACTATTGTTGGTATGGCGAAACGACTTGAGGAACTCTTTTTCCCTAATGAAAAAGACTCATTAATTTTACCAAAAACATCATCTTCATTGAGAATATTACAACAAATAAGAGATGAAGCTCACCGATTTGCAATAACTTATCATAGAAGTTTAAGAGATAAAAGAACACTTCAAACTGAGTTAACTAAAATTAAAGGAATAGGTGAACAAACTGCTAAAAAGCTACTTATTGAACTTGGTTCAACAGAAAATGTTAAAAATTCAAATAGAGAAACTTTATCTAAATATTTGAATACTAAACAAATAGATTCGCTTTTAGAATATTTTGGTGAATAATTATGTAATTTGATCTAACTCACCATTAAGTATAAACCTTATATTTCTATGTCCAAAAATTTCTATTAATTTTCTAACTCCTTCTTCACTAACTGGAATATTCAAATCATGTGTTAAGTATGATTTCTTTTCATCTAATTTTTTATTAATACTAACAAATTGGATAAAAGAAGGATTTTTAGATTTGCTAGCATTATTTTCAATTAGAATCTCTTTATCTGAAATAGTCTTTAAATTTTTTAGATGTTCAATAGAATGTGTATTCTCTTCATCAATCCATATTCTATAACCGATTGCTTGATTCTTGATTACAGAACTAATATCTTCTACAGAACTAACATTAAATAACATTGTTTCATCTTCAGAATTATTATACCCAAATTTAGTTTTATTCATTCCTTTTAATAATACGATATTGTCATTTTTTAATAATTCACTATTTTCAGAATAAATTTTACTATTTAAAAATACCTCAGTTTTACCGTGTAAATCTTCGATTTCAATAAAAGCAAGTGGATTCTTTTCTTTATCTAATCGAGTTCTTACAACAGACAACATTACAATTAAACCGACTTCTTGTTTTGCAGGTATTTTATTAATATTTCCTAAGTTATAATTTGTAAAAGAATTTATATGTGCTTCATAATAAAATAAAGGATGACCTGATACATAAAAATTCAAATATTCTTTTTCACGTTCTAATCTTTCTTTCTCTGACCACTGCTCAGCATTTAATAATTTTGGTTCAGTACTTTCTGATTCAATATCGCCAAACATACTATTTATTTGTAACTCACTTTCCAATTGTTTACTTTTTGCATATTCTAATATTAGTTCAACACTTTGGAACATATTATTTCGATGACCAATATTCAAAGAATCAAATGCACCACTACAAATAAGAGCCTCAAGAGTCCTCTTGTTTATTAAATGATTGTCAACTCTAGTAATAAAGTCAAACAAAGAGGTAAATTCTCCATTTTTTCTTGCTTCAATAATATTATTAGCCGCTGGAATACCTACATTTCTAATAGCTGATAATCCAAAGTAAATAGTTCCTTCTTTTGCATTGAAATCTGTATCAGAATTATTAATATCTGGAGGTAATAGTTTTAATCCATATTGTTTAGCATTCTCTCTTAATTGTACAATTTTAGTTTGGTCATTGATTTCAGCAGTCATATTTGCTGCTATAAATTCTGCAGGATAGTGAGCTTTTAAATAAGCAGTTTGAAATGCTAAAAAACTATATGCAACTGCGTGAGATTTATTAAAACCATAGTCAGCAAATTTTTGAATTAAATCAAATATTTGATTACCTAATTTTTCATCAATATTATTTTTCTCTTTAGCTCCTTCCATAAATCTCGGTTGCAAGGATTTCATAGCTTCGGTATCTTTTTTACCCATTGCTCTACGAAGTATATCGGCTTCACCAAGAGAAAATCCAGCAATATCTTGAACTAATCTCATTACTTGCTCTTGATAAACTATAATCCCATAGGTAGAATTTAGAGAACCTTCCATTGAAGAATGAAGGTATGTAATCTCACTCCTGCCAAATTTCCTATCAATAAAATCTGGAATATTACTCATTGGACCAGGTCTATAGAGTGCATTCATAGCAGAGATTTCTTCCAAACTATCGGCTTTTAATTTTCTTAAACTTTCTTGCATTCCAGAAGATTCAAATTGAAATACAGATAAAGTATCACCGTTCCCAAATAATTCATAAGTTTTTTTATCTTCCAATGAAATTGCATCAATATCAATATCAACATTATGATTTCTCTTTATTAATTTTAAGATATTATCAATAATACTTAAAGTTTTTAGACCAAGGAAATCCATCTTAAGTAATCCACCCATCTCTAAGTATTTCATAGAGTATTGTGTTGCAATACTTACAGATTGACCTTTGTCTTTGTTCACTTTCATAATAGGAACATACTTAGTTAAGTCACCTGGAGCAATCACAATTCCAGCCGCATGAATCCCTGTATTCCTAACCTTATTTTCTAATACTAAAGAAATATCAATTAATTTTCCCATCAAATAATCATCTTCAGATATTTTACCTGATTTAACTAACTTTTCAGCAACTTTAGTGTCATTTAAGTTATTAGATTTATAATTGTTATATATTCCATTCAAATATGTAAATTCTGGTAATTTTAATGTTTTTTCAACAGATAAAACTTTACCAAAAGTAACAGGTATTTTTTTAGTTATCTCTTTTATCTTTGATAATTCAATTTTTAATACTCTACCGACATCAGTTAAGACTGCTTTGGAAGTTAGTTTACCAAAAGTAATAATTTGAGAAACTGCTTCTTCTCCATAAAATTCTTTCACATAGTTGATAACCATATCTCTTTTATCATCACTGAAGTCAATATCAATATCGGGCATTGATACTCTTTCTGGATTTAAAAATCTTTCAAAAAGTAAGTCATATTTTAATGGGTCAACATTTGTAATTTCTAATGCAAATGCAACTATTGAACCTGCTGCAGAACCACGTCCGGGTCCTACTCTAACTCCTCTTTCTCTTGCTACTTTAATAAAATCCCATACTATTAGGAAGTAACCAGGGAAACCCATTTTAGTTATAATTCCTAATTCGTAATTTGCTCTTTCTCTAATCTCATCAGTTATTTCATTGTATCTTTCATTTAATCCAATTTCAACTAATTCAGTTAGATATTCATCAAGGTTAGTAGATTTAGATGTTTCAGGAATAGGGAATTGAGGCATGTGATTTGACTTCAAGTCGAGTTCAATATTACATTGATCTGCTATTTTAACAGTATTTTCAATTGCTTCAGGTAAATCTTTGAACAATTCAATCATTTCACTTTTTGTTTTAAAGTAAAACTCATCTGTTTGAAATCTTAAATTAGTTATATCTATTTCATTAGAATTCCCAGTTAACTGTTGAATCATTAATAATACATTATGGGGTACGGCATGCTCTTTTTCCAAATAATGCACATTATTTGTAGCAACAATTGGAATTTCAAGTTCTCTTGCTAATTTTAATTGCTCTTCAATTAATTCATCAGTTTCAGGTAAGCCGGTTCTTTGCAACTCCATATAAAAATCACTACCAAACAAGTTTTTATATTTTTTCGCTGATTCATTTGCACTAATGTAATCTTGGTTTCTTAGATGAGATTCTATTTCACCACCTGATCCAACTGCACCTATACCACCTGAAAGTGCTATTAATCCCTCACTATATTTTTCTAATAATTCAAAATCAATTCTTGGTCTGTAATAAAACCCTTCAGTAAACCCTAAAGAAGTAAGATTAATTAAATTATGGTAACCTGTTAAGTTTTTTGCAATTAAGATAATATGATAAAAACGTTTTCCTGTACTACTTGTACCTTTCTCAAATCTAGAACCACTACATATATTTGCTCTAAATCCAATTATTGGTTTTATTTTTGAAGAAGAAGTATATTGTTCTAAAACACCATACATAACACCACTATCAGTGAGTGCTATAGCTTTTTGATTATCCTTTTCTGCTTTAGCTAGTAATGGCTTTATTTCAATACTTGATTCTAATACTGAATAATGAGAATGTATATTTAAGTGTACAAAATCGTTCATTTTTCTTATTTTTGTTTTTGTCAAAATTACAAAAGCAATTTAAGACATTAATCTAACTTATTTTTGACGTAATACTAAATGAAATATATTGTGGAAAAGAAAATATTTATATCTGTCGGCGATCCATCTGGTGATATTCACGCATCTCGTTTAATGAAAGAAATTTTGAACATTAACCCTGATGTAAAATTTGTTGGTATTGGAGGAAAAGAGATGGAAAAATTAAACTTTAAATCTTTAGTTCCACTTGAAAAAATATCTGTTGTTGGTTTTTGGGAAGTAGCAAAAAGATATTCATATTTTAAAAAATTACTTGAAGATTCTAAAACGTTTATAAAAAATGAAAAAGTAGATTTGTTTTTACCTGTTGATTACCCAGGTTTTAACCTAAGATTAGCTAATTATGTAAAGTCGATTAAAATACCAGTTATATATTATATAGCACCTCAGTTATGGGCATGGGGCAAAACAAGAACTGAAAAATTAAAAAATAGTGTTGATAAACTATTAGTAGCATTTCCATTTGAAGAAGAATTTTTTAATAATGATAATATTAATGCAACATTTGTTGGACATCCTTTATTAGATGACCCAGTATTTAAAGAAAAAGAATATGAAAGAGATACTAAGCTTATTGCACTTTTACCTGGCTCAAGAGTACAAGAAGTTAAAACTCATTTAGAATTATTTATAAAAGTTATAAAAGAAAGCAGAAAAACTACTAATCTTAAATTTGGAATAGCCAAAAGTTCTAATGTTCCAATAGAATGTTTTGATGAAATACTTAAAATTGATGGAGTTGAATTATGGGATAATTCAAAAGAATTAATGCAAAAAGCAAAGGTAGGAATTATTAAAACCGGAACATCTAACTTAGAAGCTGCATTATGCAACTTACCTTTTATTATGATTTACCAAACATCTTTTATTACTTATAACTTAGGTAAATATCTAATTAACTTAGATTATATTTCTTTAATCAATATTCTTCAGAATAAGCCAATAATACCAGAGTTAATTCAATCAGATGCAAATTATAAGAATTTAACAAATGAATTGCTTTCACTATACAATGATGAAGAAAAAATCACAAATATATTATCTGAATATTCTAAAATTAGAGAGAAGTTAGGTAAATATTCAGCTTCAAAAATGTCTGCTAAAATAATCACCGAACAATTAGATAAATGAAATATAAACTATTTAATATAATTGTTACATTAATTGCTTCTACTTGGAGGATTAAAGTAATAGGGCAGACACCAGATTCTAATTCAATTATTGCATTTTGGCATGGAAGTATGCTACCAGTTTGGTATTATTTTAGAAATAAAAATCCCTATGGTGTAGTAAGTAAATCAAAAGATGGACAAGTATTATCTAATTTATTAGAATGTTGGAATTACAAGTTAATTCGTGGCTCTTCTTCCACTGATGGCAAGGAAGTACTAAATTCGATGATTGATATACTAAACAATGATAACTTACTTCTAATAACCCCTGATGGACCAAGAGGACCAAAAGAAGAATGTAAAGCAGGAATGTTTATTGCCTCACAAAGAAGTCAAAAAGCTTTTAGTTTCGTAGAAGTGCAATTTAGCAAGAAATATATCTTTGAAAAAGCATGGGATAAATTCAAATTCCCTTATCCTTTTAGTAAGATAACACTTACTTTTTCTGAGCCAATAATTATCCCAGAAAATTATTCAAAAGAAGAATTAAATCAATATATTCAAGTTTATAATAAAAAAGGGGCATAAGCCCCTTTATTAAAACATTATAAAAGAAAAATTTAATCTCTTACATTATCAAATATCTTAGTCGCAGTAGCAATCATAGTACTAATATCAGAAACATTAGCAGGTACTATCATAGTATTGTTTGTTTGAGCTAACTTACCAAATTCTTTGATATAGTCTTGTGCAACTTGCAGTTGAACTGCTTCTTTACCACCTTCCATATTAATTGATGCAGCTATTCTTCTGATACCTTCAGCAGTCGCAGTAGCAATTCTCTCGATTTCTTGAGCTCTACCTTCTGCTTCGTTTATTCTTTTTAATTGTTCACCTTCTGAAAGTTCAATCATTTGTTGTTTCTCACCTTGAGCTCTATTAATTCTTGATTGTTTATCCCCTTCAGATTCAGCAATTTGAGCACGTTTTTCTCTTTCTGCTCTCATCTGTTTTTCCATCGCATCTTTTACAGATTGAGGAGGGTGAATATTTTTAACTTCATATCTTGTAACTTTAACTCCCCAAGGGTCAGATGCTTTATCTACTGATGCAACAATAACTCCATTCATAGATTCACGTTCTTCAAAAGTTTTATCCAAATCAAGTTTACCAACTACTGAACGCATAGTAGTTTGAGATAACTGAATAACAGCAAAAGTAAAATCTTGAATACCGTAAGATGCTTTATGAGGGTCTGTTACCTGAACATAAAGGATACCATCTACTTCAACAGAGACGTTATCACGTGTAACACAAGTTTGAGGAGGTACGTCAATAGCAATTTCTTTTAGATTTTGCTTGTAAGCAACTTTATCTACAATAGGAATTAATATGTGCATACCTGCATTAAGAGTAGCATGATATTTCCCTAATCTTTCGACAATAAATGCGGTTCTTTGAGGTACTATTCTAATTGTCTTACTAAATAGAAAGACTAAAAACAATACTAGTACAACTATGAAATATTCCATCTGTAAAAACTCCTTAATTATTAATTAAAATCTATTTTTGCTACTTTTAAAGTGATGTTATCTCTTTCGATAACTATTGCTTCATCGCCAACTTTCAATTCGTCCTCTGAAATAGCTTTCCAATTTGTACCATGTAACTCCACTTTTCCTATATTACTATCTATTAAATCTTCAACTACAATTACTTTTTTACCTACATAGTCATCATGTCTAAGTAAATTATTCTTCTTAGATTGGAGAGCTTCTTTGAATTTGTTGCGTAATACACCTAAAGACAAAATAGAACTTATTGCAAAGACGCTTGCTTCCCAAACAAATGGTAAATCAACAAACAACTCTAATATTGAAATAATTAAGGCACCAAAGGCAAAAAATATAACAATTACACCTGGCATAAACATTTCTAATGCTATTAATGCCACGCAAACTATAAACCATATTAATGAATCATCCATAATATTATTCTTTTTTATTTTTCTAAATTACAAATTTTTAATTTAAAAACAATGTTTTTTGTTTCTATTACAAAATTAATAAAAATTTTAATAATTCTAATTGATTTTTATAAAAAAATAAATTTGTAGAATTTTCGTTAATTGTTATAGATTTTTGATACTAATTGGAAATAACAGTTAATGAATTTTAATAAAATGACATTAAAAGCTCAACAGGCAGTTCAAACTGCACGTGAAATAGCTTCAAGTTATAATAATCAATCAATTGAGCCAATACACTTACTTGCTGCTCTTATTCAAGATAGCAATAGCTTAATTTATGAAATACTCTCAAAAAACAACATTGATATAAGAAAGTTAAAAATAAAAATTAACGAGGAATTGAGTAAATTACCTAAAGTAATGGGAGCAGATAACTTTTATGCTTCTTCTGCATTCACAGCAATTTATGATAAATCTTTGAAATTATCTGAATCAATGGGTGATAGTTTTATTTCAGTTGAACATTTTTTAATCTCTATCTTAGAAAATAAAAGTACAGCTAATAAATTATTAGTAGAATTAGGACTTAATAAAGCAAATATTGAAAATACTATTAAAGAGATTAGAGGGACTAAAAAAGTAGATAGTCAATCGGCTGAAGATAAATATCAAGTACTTCATAAATTTGGAAGAATGCTTACTGAGGAAGCAAAAAAAGGAAAGATAGATCCTGTAATTGGTAGAGAAGAAGAAATTAGAAGAGTGCTTCAAGTATTATCTAGAAGAACTAAAAATAACCCAATGTTAGTCGGTGAACCAGGTGTTGGAAAAACTGCAATTGTAGAAGGAATCGCACAAAGAATAGTATCAGGTGATGTTCCTGAAATGTTGAAAGATAAGCAGATAGTTAGTTTAGATGTTGCAACATTGGTAGCAGGTACAAGTTATAGAGGGCAGTTTGAAGAACGTCTAAAAGAGATAATTAAAGAAGTAGTTGAAAGTGATGGGAAAATAGTTTTATTTATAGATGAAATACACCAATTAATTGGTGCTGGAGCGACTTCTGGCTCAATGGATGCTGCAAATATCCTTAAACCAGAATTAGCAAGAGGAAATCTACATTGTATAGGAGCAACTACTCTTGACGAATATCAAAAGCATATTGAAAAAGATGCTGCTCTTGAAAGAAGATTTCAACAAGTTTATGTAAGTCAACCAAGTGTAGAAGATACTATTTCAATTTTACGTGGATTAAAAGAACGATATGAAGTTCATCACGGGGTGAAAATATTAGACTCGGCTATTGTAACTGCAGCTGAATTATCTGACAGATATATTAGTGATAGATTTTTACCTGATAAAGCAATTGATTTAATCGACGAAGCAGCAAGTAAATTACGACTTCAAATGGATTCTATGCCTGAAGAACTTGACACAATTCAGCGGAAAATTAGACAATTAGAAATTGAAAAACAAGCATTACTTAGAGAGTTGCAAGATTAATTATCAAAAGTATTTAGTTTTAAAAATCTCTAACATATTATTAAGAATAGGAATATAAGTTTTACTTGATATTTTAAAGTCAAGTTAAAAAGTTTATATTCCTATTTGAATATTTTTCATTAAATTTGAAATATGAAAACAATTATTTTTATTTTAATAGCATTAAATTATTCACATTGCAAAGAGGGTTCTTCATTGGAACATAAGCATACTAATTCTTTAATAAGAGAGACAAGTCCTTATTTACTTCAGCACGCACATAATCCAGTTGACTGGTATCCATGGTCGGAAGAGGCATTTGAAAAAGCAAAAAAAGAAGACAAGCCAATATTTTTATCAATCGGCTATTCTACTTGTCATTGGTGTCACGTTATGGAACATGAATCTTTTGAAAATGAAGAAATTGCTAAAATGATGAATGAAACTTTTATTAATATAAAAGTTGATAGAGAAGAAAGACCAGATATTGATAATGTTTATATGACTATTTGTCAGATGCTTACTGGCAGTGGAGGTTGGCCTTTAACAATTATAATGACCCCTGATAAAAAAGCATTTTTTGCTGGTACTTATTTTCCTCCTACTACTAAATATGGTAGAGTGGGAATGAAAGATTTAATCCCAAAAATAGATAGTGTTTGGAAAAATGATAGAGAAGCAATTTTAACTAATTCAGATGAAATTGCAACAGCACTTAAAAATGCAAGTTCACCTACTTCTGAAGGAAAGTTTGATACTACAATATTATCAATGGCTTACGATGAGTTCTTAAATATATATGATGACCAATTTGGTGGATTTGGGCAAAGTCCAAAATTCCCTACACCTCATCAATTAAACTTTTTGCTTAGATATTATAAAAACACTAAAAAAGAGCAAGCTCTTGAAATGGTAGAAAATTCCTTATTTAATATGAGAATTGGCGGAATTTTTGATCATGTTGGCTTTGGATTTCATAGATATTCCACAGATAGACAGTGGTTGCTTCCTCATTTTGAGAAAATGTTATATGACCAAGCGAATTTAATTTCTGCTTACACAGAAACTTATCTAATCACTAAAAGCGAATTTTACTTGAACACAGCAAAAGAAGTTTTAAATTATGTTAATAGAGATTTAAAATCAAATGAAGGTGCTTATTATTCTGCTGAAGATGCTGATTCAGAAGGTGTTGAAGGTAAATTTTATGTTTGGGAAAAAAGTGAAATTGAAGAAATATTAGGCAAAGATGCTGATTTCTTTTGTAATGTTTTTAATATCTATTCAAATGGAAATTATAAAGAAGAAGCAGAAGGACATGGAGCAGGTGGAAATATACCTCATTTAAAAAATTCACTTATGGAAATAGCAAAAACGAAATCTATAAGTGTATCAGAATTAGAAAGTAAGATTGAGAAGTTAAGAAAGAAGTTATATGATGTTAGAGAAAAAAGAGTTCATCCATTTAAAGATGATAAAATTTTAACTGATTGGAATAGCTTATTAATTTCTTCTATTGTAAAATTATCTGAAAGTACTTCAGATAAATCAATATTAAAAAATGCGATAGATTGTGAAAAATTTATCTCATCTAATTTAATTATAAATGATGACTTATATCATATATATGGTAAAAATGGTGCTTCTATTAAAGGTCATATTGATGATTATGCCTTTTACATTCAAGCATTAATTGATTTATACCAATCTACATTTGATATTAACTACTTAAAGAATGCTATTAAATTTACCGATTTAGCAATTAAAGAATTTTATTCTGAAAAAGATAAAGCATTTTATTTTACATCAAATTCTGCAGAAGAATTATTGGTTCGTAAAATTGAAATATATGATGGAGCTGTTGTCTCAGGTAATTCTGTTATGATATTGAATTTATTAAGATTAAATAAGATTACTGCAAAGGAACAATACTCAGATATTTCAAATGATATGATTGATTATTTCGCTAATTTGGCAAGAAAATCTCCTACATCTTTCACTCAATATTTAATTGCTTGTGATTTTGCTTACAATCAAAGCTATGAAATAGTATTAGTAGGTGATATTAAAAGCAAAGAAATGCAAAGTGCTTTAAAAGAAATACAAACTAATTTTATACCAAATAAAGTAATTGTAGTTAAAGAAGATAAAGAAAATACTGAAATTGAAAAATATGCTGAATACTCTAAAATGATGTATTCAATTAATGATAAAGTTACGATATATGTATGCAAGAATTTTACTTGTGAAAATCCAACTAACGATTTAAAGTTAGTTAAAAAATATTTAGAAATTAATAATTAGGAATTAAAATGAAATCAGAATCATTAGCTAAATTAACTATAAGCAATTTAGAATATTATGCTTATCATGGTGTTAAAAAAGAAGAAAAAAAACTTGGTGGTAAATACCAATTAGATATTGATGTGCATTATGACTCTAAAAATGCTGCAATAAATGATGATATTAATTATGCAGTAAACTATGAAGAAATTGTTTATATAGTTTCAGAACTAATGCTTAATGAAAGCTATGACTTAATTGAGACTTTAGCAAATGAAATTTTAAATACAATATTTGATAAGTTTGAATTAGTAGTTGTTGCTACTGTTAGAATTAGAAAAATGAATGTTCCTATGAGAAGAGTTGTTAAATTTGTAGAAATAGAGCAGAGCTTAGAAAGAAGTGAATAATAACAAAGTTTTACTTTCACTTGGCTCAAATCTTGGGGATAGACAACAAAATTTATTAAATGTAATTAAATATCTTGTGAATTATAATATTTTGCAAGATATTCAATTATCTAATATTTATGAAACTGAACCAGTTGGTGAAAAAAATCAAGGTCAGTTTTTAAATATGTGCCTTTCTGGTTTTACAAATATGTCTGCTTTAAATTTAATTAATACTTTAAAGAATTTAGAAGTAGAATTAGGTAGAATTGATAGAGGTAAGTGGATGGAAAGGGAAATTGATATCGACATATTAATGTATGAAGATATTGAGTTAAAAGAAGAAAAATTAGAACTACCTCATCCAAGAATGCACGAAAGAAAATTTGTTTTATTTCCAGCAAATGAAATTGAAAGTCAAATGATTCATCCAATTTTTAATGTTGATATTAGTCAATTACTTAAAGATTGTAAAGATGATTCTGAAATAAAAATTTATGAATATTAAATAAAGGTCAATTATGATTAAGTCATTTACTTTAGTTATATCATTACTTGTTATTACTTTTTTAAGTCTTCCTAAAGATAACTATATCGAATTTAATCCTTTTAAAATACCTTCAGGTGATGGTGATATTTCTCCTAAAGAGCGTGATGAGTATTTTTCAAGATTACTTGCAGATCCTAAAACAGGTGAAATACCAATTGAATCAATAATTGCATCTAAAAGATTTATAAAAGAATCATTTTTGCAAAATAGAAGCAAGAATAAAACTGGTTTATTATCTGACTATTCTTGGAAAGTAAGAGGACCTTACCAAATTGGTGGTAGAGTTAGAGCATTAGCTTATGATGTAAGAAATGAAAATAGAATTTTAGCTGCAGGTGCATCTGGTGGCTTATGGCTATCTACTGATGCTGGAGCAAATTGGAAAAAAGTTACTTCTCCTACTGATAATCATTCAGTATCTTGTATAGTGCAAGATACTCGAGAAGGAAAAGAAGATACTTGGTATTATGGTACAGGTGAAAGAATTGCATCAAAATTTAGATATGGCTATGGTATTTATAAATCTACTGATAATGGAAATACTTGGAAAGTATTAGAAGGTACTGTAAACTCAAATAAAAAAGGTAGTTGGGATAATCCATTTGATTTCGTATTTAGGATAGTAATAGAACCTTCTGCTAATAATGAAGAAGACATTTTATTAGCTGCTTGTGCTATAGGAGGTATCCAAAGATCTGCAGATGGAGGTGATACTTGGACACAAGTTTTAGGAACTCCTTTTGGAAATAATTCTTCAGCTTTCAATGAAGTGAGCGTTACAATTACTGGGGTTTATTATGCTACTTTAAGCAAATATACAAATAGTGGAGCTTATAACTCAACTATTCATGGAATTTATAGATCAGAAAATGGTACAGATTGGACAAGAATAAACCCTTCAAATTATGCTGAAAATTATAGCAGAATAGTTCTCGGAATTAATCCATCAAATGAAAACGAAGTTTATTTCTTTGCAGATACAGATAAAAGTGGAAAGCAAACTTTTAATCACGCTGGTGATGAATTATGGCATTCACTTTTTAAATATACTTATGTATCTGGAAATGGAAGTGCCGATGGAGGTACTTGGGAAGACCTATCAGAAAATTTACCAAAACCAGAATTAAATAGACAGCAAACTAATTCACAAGGTGGATATAATATGGTGATAAAAGTTCATCCTACTGATCCTAATACTGTTATAATAGGTGATGTTAATGTTTGGCTATCTCGAGATGGATTTACTAGTTCTGATAAATTAAACTTGATTGGTGGAACATGTAAAGGTGATGATAATTCTTGTGATTATCATTATCGCTACCCTAATCATCACTCAGACGTTCATGAATTAATTTTCTTAAAAAGCGATCCAAATGTTATGCTTACAGGAACAGATGGTGGTGTTCATAAAACTTTAGATTTATTTGCTGATTACGTTGAATGGATTTCTCTAAACAATGGTTTTTACACTACTCAATTTTACGATATTGGAATTCCAACATCATCAAATGGAAATTTCAATATTGTAGGTGGTATGCAAGATAATGGTACATTAGTTACTAATGTTAATGAATCTAATCATATTTGGACTGATGTATTAAGAGGTGATGGTTTTAATTGTGAATATGCTAATGATGGATCTTTTATAGTTACATCAAAAAATTCAACTCCACAACCAAAAATAAATATTTGGAAAACTGAATTAGATGCTCATGGAAATGCAGTCAAAACACGAAGAATAGATCCGATTGGTGGTAGAGATTTTTCGTGGAACACGCCTTTTGCACTTGACCCAAATTCAAATGACTTATTATATGTTGCTGGTGGTGGAATTTTATGGAGACAAAGTCAATTAACTGAAATTGAACTTACAGATAGCAAAGATTCAATTAGTCAAGGTTGGGATTCTCTAACTCATACATTTGTCGATGAGTATAATTGGGATGTTCCTAGAAGTGGAGAAATAATTTCTGCTGTTTCTGTTTCTACAGTACCTGCTAATATTGTTTTTTATGGTACTACAAAAGGTAAAATTTATAAAATAGAAAATGCTAATATTGGCGATCCTACTCCTATAGAAATTACTAAGCCAGGTATGTCAAAAGGTTCGAACATTAATTGTATTGCTGTGAATCCAAAAGATGCTGATGAAATAATTTGTGTTTATTCATCTTATAATACAAAATCGATTTTTAGAACAACAGATGGTGGGGATAATTGGGAAGATATTTCTGGCTCACTTGAAGAATATGCAGATGGATCAGGTGGTGGACCTGCAGTTCAATGGGTTGAAATTATGCCTTTAGAAGATGAGTTTATTTATCTTGCTGGTACAAGTGACGGACTTTTTGTTACAAGTTATATCAATGGAAATAGTACTCCTTGGCAACTTGAAGCAATAGAAACCATAGGTACTGCATGGGTTTCAAGTATTAAATCGAGAGCATCTGATAATTATGTTGCTGTTGGAACTTATTCTCAGGGTGTTTATGATGCATTTATAAGTTCTAAACCAACTAAGGCATCTCCTCCAACAATTCTTACTCAAACTTATGTTGATGCTTTCGATACTTTGACTATCAGTTGGGAAAAAGGAACTAATACTGCTTTTTATCAATTAGAAGTTTCTGATTCTCAAGATTTTTCTAATATTATTGAAACTCTTTTTGAAAAAGGAACATCAACAAGACTATCTAATTTAGAACAAGGTTATAAAAAATATTATGTTAGAATATCAGCAGTTAATGCTGGTGGTATTGGCGAACATTCTGAAACTATTGATATTACTACATTTTTAAATGCTCCAAATGCAATTTTTCCTCCAGATAATCAAGAAGATTTACCTTATGGCTTAGCAGTTACTTGGGATAAAATTGAAACTGCAACTGCTTATCATTTTCAATTAAACTATTTCAATAAATTTGAAAATTCAATTATTGATACTGTTGTTAATCAAAATTCAATTTATGTAAATTTATCTCAAAATAGAACATTTAGATGGAGAGTGCAAGCAATTAAAGATGATAAATATGGTATTTTTAGCGATATTTTCAAATTCAAAACTGGAACTCAAGCTTCTGTTCGAGAAGCAAAGTCAAATGAATTAAAAATATATCCTAATCCTTCGAAAGACTATATTAATTTAGATATTATTAATAATAAGAACTTCAATTATTATACTATTAATAATGTATCGGGGAAAAATATTATTTTTAAATCTAAATTTAAAGAAAAAATAAACATAAGTAATTTGAATAATGGAGTTTATTTTTTAATTTTAGAAAATAATAATGAAAAAATTTACAAAAAGTTTATTGTGAGTAAATAATGTTAAGTTTAACAGAAGAATTATTGCTATTAGCAGTCCATGATGAAAAAGGTTCAGTGATACTTTCTACTACTGCACTTTTACCTTATGGGATTGCTTCTACTATATTACTTGATTTAATGTATCTAAATAAAATTGAGTTTGTTGATGAAAAATTAATTTTACTTTCTTTTTCTCCAACTGGCATTGATTTTTTAGATGATATGCTCATAATTATAAAAAATGAAGAGAAAACACATAAAATCAGATGGTGGATAAGAAAATTATCTAACAACTATGGTAATGTTCGTAAAATGATATTTAATCATTTGGTACTTGCTGGTATTCTTAAAAGAGAAACTCATAACTTTCTATTTTTGGTAGATTTTTTTAGATATCCAACATTAAATCCTGTACCAGAATTAGAAACAAGAGATAAAATTCATAAAGCAGTTCTTATGGGAATTCCACCAGATGAAAAGTTAAGTGCTTTAATCTCATTTATGTATTTTTGCGGATTGGTCAAAGAAGTTTTCCCTGCTGAACATAGAAAAACAGCTAAGAAAAATATTAAAATGATATTAGATAATGAGAAAATGTCTAATTATTTGAATGATATAGTTACAGAGTTATCTGTTGTAATAGCAAGCGTTACTACTTTGAATAATCAAGATAATCAATAAGGAAAAAATGAAAGATATTATCAGTGCTTCTATTGCTTTAATTGTTGCTTATGTAATTTTAAAATCAATTTTTTGGATTTTTGCAATTGCTTTCAAATTAGTATTTATACTAATTACAGTAGTTATTGCTATTCCTATATTTATATATGTTAAAAAGAAAATAATAAAATAAGAGGATTTATGAAATTTGTTTTTGTAATTATTTTAATATGTTTTGGATATTCTTCTGCACAAGAAAGAATTGAACAAAATCCAATCGCTATTGAATTAGCAAGATCATTCACAAAAGATATATTTGACTTGAATGGTGTAAGTATTATGGAGCCAAGTGTTACTGTAATCAATTCAGTTTCAAATGATAGATTCTACCAATCGGCTTATGTACCAAGAGGAAAAGACAAATTCTATGTCAGAGTTGAATTAAATGGAATGTATGGTTCAGTTCCAAACAGTATGAAATCATTTACTCCGAATATTCCTCAAGAAAAATATCAAGATTCTAATTTGGTAAAACATATTAATATTGGATATGAAAATGGACAAGTAACTTATGGTATTAAAGATACTGCTCAATTAGTCTCATATATTTTTAAAACTTTATTATATGATGGTGTTAATCAATCAAATGGAAGTGAAAATAAAATTTTAATTCCTGCAAAAGCATCTACTCTATTAGGTAAAAAACGAAATGATGCAATTAGTATTCCTCAAGGTGGTCTTGAAAGATTAGCTCGAGCTAGATTTGATTCAATTAATCAAAACATAGGGTTTACATTACCTGAAGAAATGGAAGATGAGGTAGTTAATTTATTAAACTCATTCCCAACATATTTTGCACTTTCTCAAGGTGGAGATATTAATAATCTTTTGGTTGGTGTTCCACAATTTACAATAGGTTCATTGTATGGAACAGAAATGACTTTAAGATTTGTTCCTGCATTAGATTATGGTGAAGAATTTGGGAAATTCTCATTTTGGGGAGTAGGTATTACTCATAATATATCACAACATTTTTATGATGTAGAGGATAGAAATAATTGGCAAGTTGCAGCACAAATTGCATTCCAAGGGTCAAGCTTAACTAATGAAGTTGGTGTTACTCAATCTGAATTTGAATCTAATGCAAGTTTCTTTAATGTGAATGTTAGAACAAGTAAAATGGTTAAAGATTGGTTTGAAGTTTATGCTGGTTTTTCTTATGAAACAATTGCAATGGAAAATAACTTCAAATATTATTTATCTGTTGAAACTCAAGCACAGCTTGGTTTATTAGATTATGGTACTGATGAAAACGGAATGACAATAGTATTACCACCTGACCCAGAAAATGGTTTTCAAGGAGACACGAAACCTCAATTTACAAGTTTAAATCTTTCACAAGATAATTTTAAATTTTCTATTGGCTTAAACAAAGAAATTGGAGATTTTGCTATTTTTGCTGGTTATAGTGTATCACAATTTAATATTGCGACATTTGGGGTAGCATATACAATCAGATAATATAAATATTGAAATTAATAAATTAAAATTAGCGGTATCAAATGAAGAAAATTCAATGCTTGATATCGCTTCACTTTTTTATAATTGGATTGATATTCTTTTCACGGCGAATGATAGTGCTTTAAGTTCTAAAGATTTAATTAAAAAAGATGCAATTTATAGAGATAATTATTCAAGATTTGTTTATCTTTTTAAATTTATATTTAAAATAAATTCTGAAAAATTTAATTTCCATATCTATTATAACAAGATAGAAGAAGAAATCAACTCTAACAATAGAGAACTTGCAAGTAATTTAATCATCCAACTTTTAGATTTTTTAATTGATAATCAAAATAAAATTGATTTTAATTTTGAATTTCGTAAAAAGGAAATAAGAAACTTAAAAGCATTAATTGTTAAAAGTGATAAAGAAAAGAGTATTTTAATTTGTAATTCTTCTGAAATTGGTAGTTTTAAAGTAAAGTTAAATAAATCACTTAAAGAAGACATATTATTATTTTCAAAAGGGTCACTAATTAATCTAATAGATTTTGATGTTTTAGTAAATTATGAAACAACTCTAATTGCAAAAAATGAATCTTTGATTATACTTGAACCAGATTATAAGTTTGACGTCACAGATATTGCTAATTGTTTCCAATATGAAGAAGCAAACTACAAAACATACTTTGTCAATCTATTTGAACAAGTAACAACAAATGAAAATCTATTTCTTGGAAATCTTGTTAATTATATATTTGATAAATTATTAGAAGAAGATAACTCAGAATATAATACATTTTTAGAACAAGCATTCAAGAATCGAATACTCTCAGGAATATATGTAGTTAAATCAAAATTATGGAAGAAAATAAAGCACAAAGTAGAAACCCATTTCCATAATTTAAAATCTGCTGTTTCAGAATTGCAATACAATAAAGTAATAATCGAACCAAGTTTCAGTTCTGTCAAATATGGTATTCAAGGAAGACTCGACGCTTTGTTATTAAACAAAGATGGTGAGCAAAACCAATTTGAAATAATAGAGTTAAAGTCGAGTAGTTCACCGAAAATAGATTATATTCCTTACCCTGAAAAAAACCAAAGTAAAGGAGTATGGCTTAATAATCTAATTCAAATCCTTTGTTACAATATGCTTATCGAAGGAACGATTAAAATTGATAAAGGTTATCTTCAACTATTGTATTCTATTGATAAAGATTTCCCATTCCGATATATTGAAGAAAGTATTGAATCCAAAAAAGAGATCATCAAACTAAGAAACTCATTGGTGGCTGTACAGAAATCATTAATGCTAGGCAACTATAATGTATTAGATAAGCTTAACCCTAATGACTTTGGTAGAAGACCAACATATTATGATAAAAAAATCAATCAATTCTATGAAGTTTATTCAACTTTAAACGAACTTGAAAAGACTTATTTTAATGAAATGTTTTCATTTATTCTTCGTGAATCATTTTCTGAAAAAACAGGTGCTTTTAAAAATAAAAACCGATTAAATAATAATGATAATGAAAGTCTGAATGAATTAGAATTAGACTTGGAAAAAACTAATTTAGAAAAAATGTATTTAGTTTTTAAATTAGATAAAGATATAATTACATCATTACGAATTGGCGACCAAGTGCTTGTATTACCTGAAAATATAGAAAGTGGTCTAATTCATAAAGCATATATACGTGAGTTTAAAAATAATGAAATTATAGTTTCTCTAAGAAATAAACTAACAATCGAAGAGTTTTTTAAAAGGAAAACAAAATGGAAGTTAGTAGTAGAAAATTCAGATAGTTTAAGCAAAAAGTTATTTCCACTTTTACTCAATGTTTTTAAAAGTAAAAAGAAAAATATAATATTAGGCGTTGAAAAAGCAAGAGATAGAGTTAATGTTAGATTTAGCACAAATGGACTAACAGAATTACAAAATAAAGTAGTTAAAGAAGCAATTTCTGCGAAAGATTATTTTCTTATTCAAGGTCCTCCTGGAACAGGAAAAACATCAAAAATATTATTCAATATCATTGATTATTATAAAGATAAAACAAAGAACAAAATATTAATAACTGCATATACTAATAGAGCAGTTGACCAAATTTCCAGCGTTCTGTTAGAAAATGGAATCACTGATTTTGTTAGAGTAGGAAGTAAGAATAATAAATCAAAAAACTTATTAGCAGATTATGCAGATGAACTTGAATTTCGTGAACTAATTGATAAACTTGATAATTGTAAGATATTCATATCAACTGTAAGTAGTTTGATTACAAACCCAGAATTATTTGAATTATATAAATTTGATTTAGGAATTATAGACGAAGCATCTCAAATATTAGAAGTTCAAATAGCAGGAATATTATCGTACTTTAAGAAATTCATAATGATAGGAGATGAGAAGCAATTACCAGCCGTTTGCTCGCAAGACTATGAATTTAGAAAAGTTGACTCAAAATTGCTTAGGAACATTTACTTAAATGATTTAGGAGAATCTTTATTCTCTCGATTACTTAAAATATGCAAAGTTAATAAATATGATAACTATATATTATTAGAAGAGCAGGGTAGAATGAACAAAGAAATTATGGCTCTGGCTAATTCAATGTTCTATGAAAATCATTTAAAACTTCTATTCGATAAAAATATAACTAATGAAATATTCGATAATCCAATTATATTCATTGATAACAATGTTTCGCATACAACTAAAATGGATGACAATGAAGCAAAGCTAATTTCTAATATTACAAGATATTTAGTTAATAATGGTATATCGAAGAAAGAAATTGGAATTATTAGTCCATTTAGACTTCAATGTCATAATATTAAAACACAATTAGATGAGGAATATAAAGAAAAGATTGTAGTTGATACAGTTGAGAGATTTCAAGGAAGCGAAAAAGAGTTTATAATCATTAGTTTTGCTACAAATAAAGAATATCTACTAAAGCAAATATCATCACTTTATGAATTTGATGGACTTATAGTAGATAGGAAGTTAAATGTTGCAATCACAAGAGCCAAGCAACAATTAATTTTAGTTGGTAATAGCAGAATATTATCCCAATCAAATATATTTAATGATTTACTAAAATATATTAAAAAGAATAATAAAGTTTATGATATAAAAGAGTATAGTGAGTTATTAGATATTAGTTGATTTTTTCATTACAATTAAATATTCATCTGAATCTAAAATTTGTACAGATTCAACAAACTCAAAACCATATTCTTTAATTTTACTTTCTAATTCAGTATTCTTCAAAAAGTTAAAATTAGGAATAACTCCAAGTTTAGATACAAAAGATACTAATCTACTAAGAAAACTTTTCCTATTTCCTAAACAAGCAGTAGAAGAAATAAATATTCCATTTTCTAATAATAATTGATTTATCCTTTTAAATAAAGAATCTAAGTCATTAATATAAGGTAAAATATTAAATGCTAATATTACATCAAATTTATAATTATTTAAAATATTTTCTGATATTTCAATCTTATAAAAATCAACATTATTAATATTTAATTCTAAAGCACTTTCTTTAGCATATTTTATCACATTATCTGATGTATCTATCGCAATAATATGCTTAATTTTGTCTGCTATTAAAAATGAAACAATACCATTACCACAAGCAAAATCCAATACATTATCTTCATTAGTAATATATTTTAAAGACTTCTGAATCGCTGTCTTTGTATTTATATCAGATTTGAATTTTGCTTTAGTTGAAACAATATCCCAAAATGACTTTTTTTTTCTTTTTAATATTAATTGAATCAATTTTGTCTTAAATAATAAAAAAGGTTTTTTAAAAATAGGTATTTATGTTTAATTATTGTTCAGTATATTTAAAAATAAACATCTTACATCTGTAAAATAATTGTAGTGGCAATTCATGTATTGCCACTACTTTATTAAACTAATTCTCAAGAATAATAAGCTTTTAGAGAAGCCCATTATTTAAGAATATTAATGATTATAAACAAAATTTAATTGTTTTTTAAGTTCATCAGGTAATTTAGGTAAATCAGAACGAGGTATAAGTAAAGTTGCAATTTTCTGAAAATCTTGAAAAATATGATGTTGTTCCACAGTTTTTTTCAAGTATTCAGCTCCACTCGAACCGCCTGTTCCCATTTTTTTACCAAGCATTCTAAGTACCATTTGCATGTGTCTATATCTATACAAAGTAAATAACTCATCTACTTCAGTAATCTTATTTAATAAGTTATAAGGTGCTCTTAGTATTGGCTCATCTCTATATAAATGAATTAATAGTGCAGCAACAGTTGCCCTATACGACAATCTTGTTGTACCTTCTGCCACAGACTTATTATGTGCCTCTTCATCTAAAGAATTAAAAATATACTTTTGAGTTTCGTCAAGCATTCTAATTCTCATATCTTTATTTTCTTGGCTTATATGTGTAGTACCTAAGATTGCTTCTCTTTCTCTTTCTGTCATATTTTTAACAGACTTAAGATATTCTGTTGTGAAATCAAAATCGCCAAAATTTAAAAAAGGAATTCTTTCTAACCATTTTTGAACAGCATCAAACATTGAATCTTCTTTTTGAATTTGTTCTAATGTTTTTTGTTGCTCTTCTGAAAAAACACTTGAATATACAGTTTTGTTATAAGTTATTCTAGCATCAGCTTTTAATCCCATTCTAATTTCACATACTCTGAATTGAAAACTTTGAAATCCTGATGCTGGAATTAAATAATTTCTAAATTCTAAGAAATCAAGAGGTGTCATCGTTTCTAATACTTTAATCTGGTCAATTAGAATTTTCTGAATTTCGATAACTCTGACTAATTTATGTTCTGCTTCGCTAACCATCTTCTCTTCAAAATGGTCTCCTTTGAACATTTCTAAAACTGCCCCAACTTCGTGAATTATTTGTTTGAACCATAGTTCATAGACTTGGTGAATTATAATAAATAGCATTTCATCATGAGCTGGCTCACCTAACTCAGCACTTCTAAGTTTCTGTGCATCAATTACTTTATCTAATTGAAGATAATTGGTATAATGTATGGAAGAATATTTATCACTCATAGAAACTAACCCCTATAATTTTTAAATAGATTTACTTTATTATTTTTTGTAAAAAATATATTTCAATTTAGTCAATTTTTTATTTTTTAAAAAACAATGTGGAGTATATTTAATATTAAAGAGTAATAACTCTTTATTTGTTTAACAAATATTCGCTAACTACATCCCAATTTGGAAAATCAGAACTTCCAAAATGTATCCATTTACCAGTAAAATATTTTGCACCATTATTAGGTCTATCATCAATTAGATAATCTCCATTATTTAAGTTCTTATGGTGTGAAATTATTAATCTTTTATAAAAAATACTATTTTCATCTTTGCCAAAATGTTTATGAACCCAGTTAATTTTATCTATCCAAGCACTTGGATTTAGCCAAGGTGCAGTTGATAATATATACAAATCAAATTTTGAACTTAATTTATGGACAGAATTAATTGCATTTGGATATGCATCCATTTTGCTGAATATATTTGGAACCTCATCTTATTTACCTTCAAATTCGATTAAAGTTTTATCATCTAACTTGTCTATTCCAGTTTTAAAATCAACTAAAACATTATCCATATCTATATAAACGATTTTTTTCATAAAATTAGATTTTATTATTAAATAATTTACAAAAATAATTGGAAATCTTTGAAAATATTACAATTCAAATAAAAATATTTTCTTTTAATTTTAAACAATCTTATAAAAAATTCGTTTTTTTAAGGCAAACTTGTTAAATTACTTTTTAATTTTTGCAAAAAATGATTTACATTTATGTAAATTTATAATTTTATATAATAGGTTGAAAATATGTGTGGAATTGTTGGTTATATTGGTAACAAAAGAGCATCTAATTTATTAATTAATGGCTTGAAACGGCTTGAATATAGAGGTTATGATAGCTCTGGTATTGCCCTTTACGAAAATGGTAAAATTAATATTCTAAAGCAAAAAGGTAAAGTTGAAAATTTAGATAGAATGGTTCCTCATGCTATGTTAAATTCTAATTTAGGAATTGCACACACTCGTTGGGCTACTCACGGTTTTCCAAATTACGAAAATGCACATCCTCATACAGATAATTCAAAAGAAATTGCAATAGTTCACAATGGAATTATTGAAAATTATTCTTCTATTAAAAAGAAATTAATGAGTGAAGGTTATACTTTTGAATCTGATACAGATACTGAAGTTCTTGCTGTTTTTATTGGTCATTTATACAAAAAAACTCAAGACTTAGAAAGTGCTGTTAGATTAGCTTTGAGAGAAATAGACGGAACTTATGGTATTGCAGTTGTTTCTTCTTATGAACCTGACAAAATTATTGGTGCGAGATTAGGTTCTCCTATGATTTTAGGTATAGGTGATGGAGAATATATTTTAGCTTCAGATGCAGCAGCAATTATTCAACATACTAAACAAGTTGTTTATATTGAAGATGGAGAAATGGTAATTGTAACTAAAGATGGTTTTGTTACTAAAAATATAGATAATGAAGAAACTGATTCAATAATCAACCAAATTGAATTTGACATTGAGCAAATAGAAAAAGGCGGATTTGAACATTTTATGTTAAAAGAAATATTCGAACAACCTGAAACAATTATTAATTCATTTAGAGGAAGATTAATAGCAGATAAGGGCAATGTTAGATTAGGTGGTTTAAATTCTGTAAAAGATAAATTACTTAATGCTAAAAGAATTATCATAACAGCTTGTGGGACTTCATGGCATGCAGCATTAACAGCAGAATATATGATAGAGCAATTAGCTCAAATTCCTGTAGAAGTAGAATATGCATCTGAATTCAGATATAGAAATCCTATTATTGGACCTGATGATATAGTATTTGCTATTTCTCAATCTGGTGAAACTTTAGATACAATTGCTGCAATTAGAGAAGCAAAACAAAAAGGAGCAACAGTTTTAGGAATAGTTAACGTTGTAGGTTCTACTATTGCAAGAGACACAGAAGCAGGTATTTATCTACACGCAGGTCCTGAAATCGGTGTAGCATCTACAAAAGCATTTACTTCTCAGTTAACAGTTCTAGCTCTAATTGCAATTTACTTAGGAAGACAAAGACATTTATCTCAAATTGATGGTAAAAGAATAGCAAATGAGTTATTAGCTTTACCTGATAAAGTTAGAAAAGTTTTAACTCTTCAAGAAGAAATTATGAGTATTGCTGATGAATATTATCAATCTACTAATTTCTTATATTTAGGTAGAGGGTATAATTTCCCGCTTGCATTAGAAGGTGCCTTAAAATTGAAAGAGATTTCTTACATACATGCAGAAGGTTATCCTGCTGCTGAAATGAAACATGGACCTATTGCTTTAATTGATGAAAACATGCCTGTTGTG